>NZ_JBFTZM010000008.1:0-270531 GCF_056406795.1 Neorhizobium sp. P1_A6
AGATGTGTATTAGAGACATGGTAGATACCAACGGCGTCTATTCGTCGGGTTCCAACGGTACTTACCTGATGAAGGTCGGCGGCGCTTACATCGATGCCGTCTACACCACCAAGGGTTACGACTTCTCGGCCGGTGCGACTGCAACAGCCGGCATCAAGTACTCTTCTGACGTCTCGGTTTCCGACCTCGACATCACCAAGCTCAAGGACTATCGCGACTCCAACGGGGCGAGCTACCTCGGTCTCGGCACAAAGGCCAGTGATGAAGACCTCATGGCCGCACTGACCTCGTTCGTCGATGGTCAGCTGGAATCCATGGCGAGTGCGGCGGCCAAGCTCGGTGCGGTATCGAAACGCCTCGAGATGCAGACGGACTTCGTCTCGAAGCTGACGGACTCGATCGACAAGGGCGTCGGGCGACTGGTGGATGCCGACATGAACGAAGAGTCGACCAGGCTCAAGGCACTGCAGACCCAGCAGCAGCTGGCGATCCAGTCGCTTTCGATCGCCAACTCCGACTCGCAGAACATCCTGTCGCTCTTCCGTCAGTAAGACGCGCAGATATCGCATCAAGGAGCCGCGCCCTTCCCAGGCGCGGCTTTTTTTATGCCCCGGTAGTTTTTGTTAACTTTCGTAAATACCGTTTAACCTTTGTTAACCATTTCCACCTTAACTGAGCTCATCGAAACGATGGGTTAACCAAGACGAAGAAGAGGTTAACAGGCATCAGGCCAAGCCAACGTTCACCGGTGTGATCCCGGAAATGTCCCTTCCATCTAGCCAATCAAGGGGCAATCAAATGACCAGCATTCTTACCAATGTCGCAGCCATGGCTGCACTCCAGACTCTGCGCAATCTCGATGGTCAGATGCAGACCACCCAGAGCCGGGTTTCCTCCGGCCTGCGCGTCGGTACCGCGTCCGACAACGCTGCCTACTGGTCGATCGCGACCACCATGCGTTCCGACAACGGTGCGCTTTCCGCTGTGCAGGATGCACTCGGTCTCGGCGCAGCCAAGGTCGATACAGCCTATTCCGCAATGGAAAGCGTTGTCGACGTCGTCAAGGAAATCAAGAACAAGCTCGTTACCGCCTCTGAAGCAGGCGTCGACAAGTCGAAGATCCAGGCAGAAATCTCGCAGCTCCAGGATCAGCTGAAAAGCATCACATCCTCCGCCTCGTTCTCCGGTGAAAACTGGCTGCAGGCAGAAGTCGGTGGCGCCACGAACGCCACTACAGGCCTCATTTATGCGGCCAACCCGGTCGTCAAGCAGGTTGTCAGCTCGTTCATCCGTGATCCGGACGGCAATGTTGCGGTCAAATCGGTGGATGTCGTCCTGAACGAAACGAATGTTCTGTTCGACTTGAGCGGCGGCCATGCCGGTCTGCTCGACGGCAATTCCTACAGCGGCTTCCGCTCGATCAACTACGACGACGGCACGACCAATCACAAGGAATACTTCGGCAAGATCAATACAGCCGCGATATACGCAACGGACGCGATCTGGAAGGATGTTGGCGGCGGCGTCTACATGAAGGGCGATACCAACGGCGTCTATACCTCGGGTTCCAGCGGCACCTACCTCATCAAGATCGGTGGCGCCTATATCGATGCCATCTACACCACCAAGGGCTACGACTACTCGGCCGGTGCGACCGCAACGGGCGGTATCAAATACGCCGCCAACGTTTCGATCTCCGAACTGAATATCACCAAGCTGGACGATTACCGCAATTCCAACGGTGTCAGTTACCTCGGCATGGGGACCAAGGCCACCGACGCGGACCTCATGGGGGCCCTCAACTCCTTCGTCGACGGCCAGCTCGAAGCGCTTATCAGCGCTACCGCAAAACTCGGGTCGATCTCCAAGCGTATTGATATGCAGTCCGACTTCGTCTCCAAGCTGACCGACTCCATCGACAAGGGTATCGGCCGATTGGTGGATGCGGACATGAGCGAAGAGTCGACCAAGCTCAAGGCACTGCAGACCCAGCAGCAGCTGGCGATCCAGTCGCTTTCGATCGCCAACTCCAGTTCCGAGAATATTCTGTCGCTGTTCCGTCAGTAAGCGGCGCTCTAGGCTAGGAGCGGTTCGTCCCGCTCTGACGTGGCAGCAAATATTCCGGAAAAGAAGACCGCGTCTCGAAAGGGACGCGGTTTTTCCGCATTTTGGCGCGTGGCTTGCGCGAAACCTGCACGGTTGTCGGATACCGCCGTTAAGACTTCATTAACATCTTGCCAATCCACAATTGCCTTTGCTAACTGTCGACTTAACGATTTGTTAAGAACGACAGACCGCCCGCATTCTGTGATGCTGAGTGGCGGTACGCATGATGCCTCTCGTCGTTTCCGGTGAAAATACCCCGGATTTCCAGAATATTTGACCGAGGCACGGCCTATGACCAGTATCCTGACCAATCCCGCCGCTATGGCTGCCCTGCAGACGCTGCGCTCGATCGACCGCAGTATGGAAGTGACCCAGGCGCGGGTTTCCTCGGGCATGCGTGTCCAGACGGCAGCCGACAATGCCGCCTATTGGTCGATCGCAACGACGATGCGGTCGGACAATCACGCGCTTTCGACGATCCAGGACGCGCTTGGTCTCGGGGCCGCCAAGGTCGATACGGCCTACACGGCGATGGAAAGTGCGATCGACACCGTCGTCGAAATCAAGTCCAAGATCGTTGCTGCCTATGGCGTCGGCGCCAATCGCGGCAAGATCCAGGAAGAAATCGCCCAGCTCCAGGAACAGCTGAAGAGCATCTCGGACTCAGCGACCTTCTCCGGCGAGAACTGGCTTCAGGATTATATCAGCGACGGCGGTACCAACGCCCAGGAACGGCCGGTCATCAAACAGGTCGTCGCGTCGTTCACCCGCACCGCTTCCGGCGATGTCGCGGTCAAGACCGTCGATTATACGCTCGATTCCAAGACCGTTCTTTTCGACCTCAACGGAGGCAATCTTGGGATTCTCGATTCGTCCGTCAAGTTCGTTGCCGAGAGCGAGACGCCCGTCGATATTGCCACAAGCAACGGCACGATGGGCGCGACCAACGCATCCTACGCCGTCTCGTTCCTGACGGAAAGCCAGCTGACGGCACTCGGTGCCGACACGAATACAATCGATACGAGCATCTATGCCGTCGGCGGTAATTTCTATCTGAAGGTCGCCGAAGGCAAATGGGCGCAGGTGACGACGACCGATCCGGCGACGGCGCCCGCGGTAACGACGCCGGCGCATGATGACGGCACCACAAAATATTACTTCGTCGTCACTGCCGCGAACAATCTCAACAATCGAAAACTTGGGATGTCCGTCACCAATCTCGACATCAACAAGCTGAATGATCTCGTGGTGAAGATGAACACGATGGTCCCTGGCTCGGCGCCGAACACGGATGCCGTGCTCGATATGATGGAGCGTTTCCTCGACAAACAGCTTTTGGCCATGACCAGTGCTGCTTCGAGCCTTGGTTCGATCCAGAAGCGCATCGATCTGCAGGAGAGCTTTGTGGCCTCGCTGACGGACGTGATCGACAAGGGTGTCGGCCGATTGGTCGATGCGGACATGAACGAAGAGTCGACTCGTCTGAAGGCGCTCCAGACCCAGCAGCAACTCGGCATTCAGTCGCTTCAGATCGCCAACAGCAACGCCGAAAACATCCTGCAGTTGTTCCGGCAGGGGTAAGATTGAGCGGCGCCGGTCACTCCGTCGCCCGATAATACTCGGCCGGACCTGTCCGCGAGGTTCGAGGCGATACGGCATCTTCATCCTCGCGCAAGTTTAACTTCCTACCGTTCCGTTAAAGTCCGGCGAAGTGTCTTGTGTCGCCGAGGACAGATGAATGGCAACCTTGTCGGGATGATACGATGATTGCAGCGGTGACGATTTGCGCTTTCGGGAGGCTCATGACGAGCCCCGCACGAAAGGCGACGGCAGGGCGGGGGGGCTCACGATGAGTGCTTCGATCGCCCGCTATCTGAAGGATTTCAGCGAGCCGCAGACCCTGCCTTTATCCCTGTCGGCCGATGGTTTCGGCGATGGTCTTGAAGACGATCTGGCATTTCCCGCCATGGTCGAAGAACCAATCGATATTGAAGCCGAGCGCACCGAGGCTTATGCGAAGGGTCACGAGGCAGCGTCGGAGGAACTTCAGCAGCGTTTTGACGAAGAGCGGCAAGGGCTTTTGGCCGCACATGCGCAGGAAATCGCAGCGCTGCACGAAAAATATGAGACCGAAGTGGCTGCGACGATCTCGATGGGCCTTCAGGACATTGCCGGGCTGACGGCGCAGGCCGTCAGCGACCAGACGGCACGGATCCTGTCGCCCCTCCTCGACGAAGCGCTGGTCGCCAAGGCGATCTCCGACATGGCCGACATCATCCGCGGCGCCATGCTCGAGGGCGACGTCGGCACATTGACGGTTCGCGGTCCGGTGCATCTGTTCGAAAAACTGAAAACTGCGCTTGGAGCGCCCACCCAACTCCTGCGCCATATCGAAGCGCCTGACCTCGATATTGCGGTCGACATCGGCGAAACCGCCCTTGTGACCCGCATGTCTGCGTGGTTGGCGGGTCTGAAGAAGGTATTGGGATGAGCGAAGGCGAAAACCATCACCACGGCAAGAACGAGGTCGTCATCGTCAAGCGACATGGCGGCGCACACGACGAAGGCGTCCATGGTGGCGCCTGGAAGATCGCCTATGCCGACTTCATGACTGCGATGATGGCGTTTTTCCTCGTCATGTGGCTGGTCAACGCCGCCAACGAGGAGACGAAGGCCTCGATGGCGAGCTATTTCAACCCGATCAAGCTTTCCGACGAGACCCCGGCCTCGAAGGGATTGGAAAAGCCGGTCGATGCGGCCGAGGGTCAGGAGAAGGGCGAGAAGTCGAAGGTCAAGGCGGAGGGTGACGTTCAGGGCTCCGCGGCAGCGACCGGCGAGGACATGACCTCGACGTCCGGCGACGAACCCAATTATTCCGAAGCGGATTTCTTCGAAAATCCCTATTCCGTTCTTGCCGAAATTGCCCAGCAGGTTGGCCAGCAGGCCAATGTCAGCGCCAAGGGCGAGGGCGGCGCCAGTGACTCGGGCCCCGCGACCGGTGCCGACGGCGGTCAGGCCTATCGCGATCCGTTCGATCCGGACTTTTGGACCAAACAAATGCAGGTGACCCGCGCCGACGGACCTGAAAAAGCCGTCAAGACCACGGCGAGCGACGATCCGTTGGCCCAGATGGGGCAGGCTCCGCAATATCAGCAGGCCCCGCAGTCCACGGAAGCCAAGACACAGCTGCAACAGACCCAGATGGCTGTCGCCATCCCGACTCCGCGCCCGGATCCGACCCAGCTGGACAAGCCCCAGACGCCGTCGGGTGCCGAGGCCGTGAAACCGGCCAATCTCAAGGGCCAGAAGCCGGAGGATGGCGCGAAGGCGGAACAAGTGGCCGAGCTGAAGGCTGCCGACGAGCTGAAGAAGGAAATCCAGCAGCAGATTTCCGGCATTGCCGGCAAGCTGGCGGAAGGTCTCGTCGTAACGCCTGCGGAAGGCGGTCTGCTCGTCTCGATTTCGGACCAGACCGACGATCCGATGTTTAATATCGGTTCGGCCGTACCGCGTCGCGAAATGGTGCTGGCAATGGAGAAGATCGGCCAGATCCTCAAGGACCGCAAGGGCAGTATCGTCCTGCGCGGACACACCGACGGCCGTCAGTTCAAGGGCACCGAGAACGACAACTGGCGTCTTTCCATGTCCCGCGCTCACAGCGCCTATTACATGCTGGTACATGGCGGCCTGGCGGAGGATCGTATCAAGCAGGTTTCCGGCTTCGCCGACAGGCGCCTGCAGGTCCCGGCGGATCCGCTCGCCGCTGGCAATCGGCGTATCGAAATCCTGATCGGGTCGGACGAGGGATAGTGATGGCTGTGGGCATAAAGTCCTTAGTTGCGGCTGGCCTCGTGCTCGGGGTTGCGCTCGCGCCTGCGGCATCGGCTCAGGATCGTGCGGACCTTGCGCCCTATGCAATGCTCAGGTCCCTGCAGTTCGTGCAGGATTCCGTTGTGCTCGGCGACCATTCGGCCGCCGAAATGCAACGCTTCATGCTGGAAACGATCGATCAGCGCCTGCGGACTGCCGACCCGTCGGTCTTCGAGGATCCGCGCAATGTCGACGCTGCGTTGGTCTATGCCATGAGCGGCGGCAATCCCGCGACGCTCGAATATCTCGCCTCGCGCGACGTTGCAGGCAATTTCGACAATCGTGTCGCCGATGGGCTGAGAAAGTATCTCGGCGGCCGCGGGACGCTGATCGAAAAAAGTCTGAGCGAAATGGCCAAGGAATATCGCGACGAGAAGATCGGCCCCTACCTTTCGCTCGTCAGCGGAAACGTGATGGTCGCCAAGGATCCGAAGGGCGCTTTGGTCTTTTATGACTGGGCGCGCTTGACCGCGCCGGGCACGATCATCGAGGAAGCCGCTTTGCGCCGATCGGTCGCGATCACCGTCGATGCCAACATGGTGGCCCAGGCGCTCTCCTATTCACGCAAATACGCGCGGCGTTTCATCCATTCGCCCTATGCCAGCCAATTCGCCGATTTCTTCGTGCAGCTGGTCGTCGGCCACTTCGGTGAGATCACGCAGGACGATATCGACGGAGCGGTGGAATTCATGGACGCCGACCGGCGGCGCGAGATTTTCCTGCGCATCGCTCGCTCGGCGGCAATCGCCGGCAAGAACGATCTTGCGCGCCTCGCCTCCGCAAAGGCCGAAACACTCGCCAAAAGTCCGACGCCCGAGGCGCTCGCGAAGCTTTACGGCGGATTTGCCAATATTCCTACCAAGGACATCGGGCAGGCCATCCAGGCGATAGCCGACGTTCCCGAGGAAACTCTTTCGCCGCGTGACCGCGCATTGAGGCAGGCGGCAAAAACAGTGGCAGAGCAGGTCGTTAGCCGGCCCGTCGCCGACAGCCTCGCACAAGATAAAGCTATCAAACTGACTAATACAGAAGACGCGAAATCTCCAGTCGCGTTGCCCAGGAATGAGATCGCTGGGCCTGCCTCCGCCACGGAACGTCCGATGGCCGGCACCGCTGCCAAATTCGATCCGGCCTTCCAGACATTCGTCGATAGCGGTCGTTCGAAATTGAGTGCTATCGACGCAATGCTGAAGGAGGAGAACGCTTCCAAATGATTACAGACATTCTTGGTGGTGGTAAGACTGGCGCGGCCGATGCGGCTTCGTCCACGAAGCAGGGTGTTGCCGGTCGCAAAGGCGCCGATGGTTCCTCTGGGTTCTCCGACGCTCTTTCCGGTTTTGACCGCGATGCATCTCCGAACAATAAGGACGTACCGGAGGAGGGCGCTCGCGCGTCTTCTGCGGAAGAGCACATGGCCGGCGATGTGAAGCATGGCAAGCCAAAGCCGATCATCGACATCAAACCGGAATCACTCCGTCGCCCGATCGAGGAGACGGAAGAAACCGCAGGCGCTCTGAAGCAGGCCGCGGCGAACGAGCACAAGGAAAAGCAGGTGACCCCTGCCGAGAAAAAGCTTCGCGAGGCCCTGGAGGCCGCGAAAGCCGTCGCGCGGAAGTCGGACGAGGTTCAGGGCAAGCGCGCCGCCAGATCCGAAAAGGCTGCGGCGACGGAGACGGACGGCAGCGAAGATCTCGACCTCTCCATGCTGGTCGCAGACGATGCCAAGATCACCGACATGCTCTCGCTTTTGACGAGCGGCGAAACGAGCGTCGGCGAGATCAGCGCGATGATATCGAAGAATGCGTCCGGGCAGCAGCCGAACAAGCGAGCAAAAGGTCAGGACGGCAGCGGGCACGAAGGCGATGCTCTTGCCGTCAAGGATCCCAAGCACGCCGGCGTGCGGAGTGAGGCGGACGGTGATCCGCTTTCGACACCGGTGGATACCGACACGAGCGCTCCCGGCACCCGTGTCTTCCGTTTCAGCAATGCACGTGGCGACCAGCATGTCGATATGACTGTCGGTGGTCGAGGCGAACGCGGCGCCATGGAGCCCAGAGTGCCGTCGAACGGGGTCGCGGAAAACGTTACCGTGCTCGACGCGCGCCGGTTCCTCGGGCTCGCAGCGAATTCGAACGGCGCCAATCTCACGGCGATGTTGTCGGGTGACCCGGAATGGGCCGGCGCCATGAGCCCGAGTTCGGCTCTTTCGAATGCCGCTGCGCAAAGCAGCACCGGTACTGTCGTCAACACGCTGAAGCTGCAGATGAACCCGCACGATCTCGGCGCGGTGACGGCCATGCTGCGGCTTCACGGCGAGGAGCTGAATGTTCATCTCACCGTCGAGACGCGGGCGGCCTACAGACAGCTCAGCGAGGACAGCGGCGGTATTCTCGATGCGCTGCGTGCGCAGGGCTTTGCCGTCGATCAGGTGACCATCAGCATCGCGCCGACGGCAGATTCCGACGGTGCCAGCAGCCAGCAGGGGCAACCCGGCCAGACGGGCCAGCAGGCCATGGCCGAAGGTGGGCGCCAAGGCCAGGCTGCCGGTCGTGGCCAGCAGCAGAATGGGGAGCGCCAGGCCGCCGATCAGGGGACGAGGAATGCAAATGACGCGGCATCGGACAATGTGGCGGGGACCGCTCCTGGCGGCGCTCGTCCTGGTCAGCTCTACCTTTGACGTCGACGCCGGGTCGCTCTTCAGTTCTGGAGGTTGGGGAACGCAGCAGGGCGCAGCTGCGCCCGCGCCACCTCCGAGCCGAGCTGCCATCACGCGCCGCGCGCCCGTCAGAACGCCGGCTAGCAGCGCGCCGGCCACAGGTTCGCCCGTCAATTCCGGCGTCTGCGAACGGGAAATACAGGCAGCTGCGGCAAAATACGGCGTACCGGAAGGTATTCTCTATTCGGTCGGTCTAACCGAGACCGGCCGCAAGGGCAGCCTCAGCGCCTATGCCATGAATGTCGAGGGAAAGGCCTTTTTTCCACCCTCGCAGCAGGCGGCGATGACGACCTTTTACGACGCCAAGCGGCAGGGCATGAAGCTCATCGACATCGGCTGCATGCAGATCAACCACTACTTCCACGGCGAAAATTTTTCGTCCCCGGAAGAGATGTTCGACCCGAAACGCAATGTTGAATACGCGGCAAAGTTCCTCCGGAACCTGCACGACAAACACGAAACTTGGACGATGGCGGTGGCGCGATACCACGCCGGACCGAATAACAATCCCGCTCAGAAGCAATATGTCTGCCGGGTGATCAGCAATCTCGTCGCCACAGGCTACGGAGAGTGGACCTCCAACGCTTCCCGGTTCTGCGCCAGCTAAGCAATCTGTAGTTGAATCGTTAAAATAAAGAATCGCAAAATTGCAGCGGTTTGCATTTATGGCAAAAATGGCCATGCAAGCCTTCTTTTACGATGCGTTAATTTTTCCACCGGAAACTTGTGTTCAAAATCGATACACCCACTACATCTAGTGCAAATCGCGGTGCAGTTATTAATCAACTATTAATTTGTTTGGTTAACTTCACACAGCTTGTCTCGGATTCCGCCGATTCGTACCCATAGACATATTGGAGCACCACAAGTGATTCGGAGGCGGACGAATGATCGTAGTGGTTGATGAGCGTGAGCTCGTGAAAGACGGATACACATCTCTTTTTGGACGCGAAGGAATTCCGTCCCAGGGGTTCGATCCAAAAGAATTCGGCGAATGGGTAAGCACGGCGGCTGATTCGGACATCGCCGCGGTCGAAGCCTTCCTGATCGGTCAGGGCGAGCGGACGCTCGAACTGCCGCGGGCTATCCGGGACCGGTCCATGGCACCGGTGATCGCAGTCAGCGATCAGCCCTCCCTGGAGGCGACCCTTGCCTTCTTCGACAGCGGCGTGGACGACGTGGTGCGCAAGCCCATCCATCCTCGCGAGATCCTGGCGCGTGCCGCGGCGATACGTCGTCGGCTGAAGGCAATCTCGAATTTCACCGACATCGGTTCGATCCGGGTGTTTTCCGACGGTCGCGATCCGGAAATTGACGGCGATGTCTTCGCCCTGCCGCGCCGCGAGCGCCGCATCCTCGAATACCTGGTCTCCAACCGCGGTCGTCGCGTTTCCAAGACTCAGATCTTCAACGCCATCTACGGCATCTTCGACGAAGAAGTCGAAGAGAACGTCGTCGAAAGCCACATCAGCAAGCTGCGCAAGAAGCTGCGCAAGAAGCTCGGCTTCGATCCGGTCGATTCCAAGCGTTTCCTTGGTTATTGCATCGACTGGAGCTGATTTTCCAAAAGGGCCTTGCCGCATATTTTCGGCGGGAACCGTAAGCAGACAGCTTCACGCAAGGCCCGCCACTTACTCTCTCCATCAGACAAAAAGGAGATTTCCTATGAGTATTTTCGGCACGATGAAAACGGCCGTCTCGGGCATGAACGCTCAGGCAAACCGTCTCGGTACTGTTGGCGATAACATCGCGAATTCGAGCACCGTCGGTTACAAGCGTTCTTCCACGGCGTTCTCAACGCTGGTCCTGCCCTCGACTCAGGGTTCGTATTCTTCCGGCGGTGTCGAAACCAACGTTCGCTACAGCATCGCAGACCAGGGTGGCATCCAGTACACCACCTCCTCGACCGATCTTGCCATCCAGGGCGAAGGCTTCTTCATCGTCAGCGATCCGAACGGTACTCCTTACCTGACCCGCGCCGGTGCCTTCGTGAAGGATGCGACGGGCTTCCTCAAGAACACTGCCGGCTTCAACCTGATGGGTTATCCCTACGGCTCGAACCCGCCGGCAGCCGTCGTCAACGGCTTCAACGGTCTCGAAGAAATCAACATCAACGACTTCGGGATGGTCTCTTCGCCGTCCAGCACGGGCAGCTTCCCTGCCAACCTGGACAAGGGAGCGGCCGTTGTGCCTGCCGGCACTCGTCCGAGCGACAACGTCGCAGGCAGTGTCATCACCAACAAGAGCTCGCTGACGGCCTACGACCATGCCGGTAGCAAAGTGCTCTACGACTTCTACTACACCAAGACCGGTACCGGTCCCGATACATGGGAAGTGTCGGTCTATCGCCAGGATCAGTCGACCAACGGCGGTTTCCCCTACGTGGCGGTTCCGGCTGCAAACCTCGTCAAGCAGACGGCAAATCTCGTGTTCGACCCGAACACGAACAAGCTGCAGACGGCCGCTTATTCCGCTGGTCCTCCGCCGACAGGTTCCGACAAGTCCATCACCTTCGTCGACCCGACCGACGGCGCAACTCCCTCGCAGGCGATCAAGATCGACCTTTCGGAAATGACGCAGTTCGCAGCCGCCTTCACGCCGGGCAAGGGTATCATTGACGGCAATGCGCCGAGCCCGATCACCGATGTCGAAATCGGCGGCGACGGTCTGGTCACGGCGGTCTACCAGGATGGTGGCCGTCGCCCTATCTACCAGGTCGCGCTCGCAACAGTTCCGAGCATCGACAAGCTACTTCCGCAGAACGGCAACGTCTTCCTGCCGACCAATGACTCGGGCGTCGTCACCATCGGCTTCCCGCAATCCGGCGCCTTCGGCCAGGTCTATTCCGGCGCGCTTGAAAGCTCCAACGTCGATATCGCCAGCGAGCTCACTGAAATGATCGAATCGCAGCGTGTCTACACCGCGAATTCAAAGGTCTTCCAGACCGGTTCGGACCTGATGGACGTCCTGATCAATCTGAAGAGATAATCGGACCGACGATCGAGAGAATAAGTCTCAAGAGGTTAGTAAAAAATGTCGCTCGCATCAGCATTGTCTACGGCACAATCGATCTTCACCAACTCCGGCACTCAGTCGGCGGTATCGGCGAAGAACATCGCTAATGCACAAAACCCCGATTACAGCCGCCGATCCGCGATGGTCGTGACCGGCGGCAACGGGGCCATGATCGGCGACATTACACGGTCCCAGAACGAGCCGCTCCTGCGCCAGACGATCGCAAGCTCGTCGATCGCAAGCGGCCAGCGGACGGTGCTGGACGGCCTCCAGGAGATCAAGAACCTGATGGGGGGGAACGACAACGAGCTCTCCCCCGCCAAGCTCATCGCGGCATTCCGCAACAACCTCGATGCCTTCGCCGGAAAGGCGAACGATACCGGCATCGGCATCTCCTTCATTTCGAGCGCGCGGGACGTGGCGGCCGGCCTCAATATCGCTTCCGACAAGCTTCAGCAGATCCGCAAGGACGCGGACGATCAGATCAAGCAGAACGTCATCGATCTGAACGCGCTGCTTGCGAAATTCGAGACCGTCAACAACCAGGTCAAGAACGCGGTCTCCAGCGGCGCCGACCCGAACGACTCTCTCGACGAGCGCGATGGCCTCGTCAAGAAGATCTCGGAAATCGTCGGCGTCACGTCTTATACGCGCGGCGGCAACGACATGGTGCTCTACACCACGGACGGCACGACGCTGTTCGAGGCGGTACCGCGCAAGGTGACATTCCAGCAGACAGCCGCTTTCGACGCATCGACCTCCGGCAACGGTGTTTATATCGACGGCGTGGCGCTCAAGCCCGGAGATTCGGGCAACACCACCGCCAAGGGCTCCATTCAGGCCCATATGCAGATCCGCGACAAGATCGCACCGACCTTCCAGAGCCAGCTCGACGAAATCGCCCGCGGTCTGATCACCTCGTTTGCGGAAACCGGGCCGACCGGCGCTTTGACGCCGATGACGGGTCTCTTCACATACAAGGATGGCGCCGGCGTCCAGCAGACGGCCATTCCCGCTGCCGGCACGATCGTTCCGGGCCTCGCCTCCAAGATCTTCGTCAATCCGGTGGTCGTCCCCCCGGCAGGCACGCCCGACAAGGTGCGCGACGGTGGCATCAACGGCGCGACCTATATCGTAAACACGGGTGGCAGCAGTTACGGGGACCTCCTCGACAAGTACAACCAAAACCTGACCAGCCCGATGGCCTTCGATACGGACACGGAAATCGCCGATGCGCCGGACGTCCTCTCTTTTGCGGCCGATTCCATGGGCTGGCTCGAGCAGCTTCGCAGCACGGCGACCGCCGCAGACGAGACGAAGACGGCCATGCTGTCGCGCAGTCTTGAAGCATTTTCCAGCAATACGGGCGTCAGCCTCGACGAAGAACTGTCGCTGCTTCTCGATATCGAGCAGTCCTACAAGGCGGGAGCCAAGCTCATGTCGACGGTCGACGATATGATGAAAGCCCTCTTGGATATTGCGAGCTGATCATGAAGACCTCTTTCATTTCCACATTGTCGATCCAGACCACGATGCGAAACTCCATCTCGAACGTTCAGCGCGAGATGGTAAAGGCAAACCAGGAGGCGGTGAGCCAGAAACACGCCGATCTCGGCGTCGCCCTCGGAGCCAATACGTCGCGCGCTCTCGATCTTTCCCGCGACATCAGCCGCACCGACTCGCTCCTGACGACCGCAGCACTCGCGACGCAGCGTCTCCAAACCGCTGAGCTTTCGCTCAAGAGCATGAACGAACAGGGCTTGAAGATTCAGAGCGCGATCCTGACGCTTGGAAGCTCGGCCGACGAAACGAGCCTTGCGACGGCGCGCATGGCGATGTCCGACGCGCTCGATGCATTCACGAACTTCGCCAATACCGCAGTCCAGGGCGAGTATATCTTCTCCGGCATCAATTCCGACGTGAAGCCGATGGAGGACTATTTCGCGCCCGGATCGCCGGCCAAGGCCGCCGTTGACGCCGAGCTCACGCAATATCTCTCCGCCAATGCGATTCCGAGCAAGGAGCAGATGACGAAGGCCCAGATGGACGGCTTTCTGGATAATCTGCAAGCCAAGTTCGACGGCTCCGCGCCGTTGACAAGCCCGCCCCATCCGGCGGCCGTCGCCGGCCAGGACTTCTGGAAGACTTTCTTCTCGGATGCCAGCGACGAAAATATGAAGAGCCGCATCAGCCCGACCGAAGTGGTTGAAAGCTCGACCAATGCCAACAGTCAGGGCATGCGCAACTTTGCGTTCGCGTCGATCATCTCGATGGAATACCTGCAGACCGGGATGGACAAGGATGCCCGCGCGGCGGTCGCCACTCGCACCACAAGCCTCATCAACAAGGCGATGAACAGCGACGGCAGCATCAACCAGCAGCGGACGTCGATCGGTATCTATACCGAACGCGTCTCCAAGGCTGAGGAAAGGTTGCAGGCGCAGAAAGATATTCTGACGACCAGTCTCGGATCGATGGAGAACGTCGATCCGGAGGAGGCCGCGACCCGTCTTAATACGATGAAGACGCTTCTCGAAACCGCTTATACAGTAACGGCAAAGATACAGCAGCTGAGCCTGGCCAACTTCCTTTGATGAATAAAGGAAGGCTCGTGACGAAGGATACATGAATGTACCAATTTTCATATGCCGAGATCATGGAGGACGGCGTTGCCAACGCCAAGGATCGCGAGCGGCAGGCCCTGGATCGCTCTATCGAGCTTCTGATCGCCGCGCGCGATGAGAAAGCCTATACGCGCACCACGGTTGAGGCGTTGTTCTATACCCGGCGTGTCTGGATCCGTTTCGTCGAGGATCTGAAACATCCGGACAACGAGTTAGCCAACGAACTTCGAGCGGATCTGATCTCGATCGCAATCTGGATACTGAAGGAATGCGAGAAGATCCGAAACCGTGAATCGACCAACTTCCAGGGCATTATTGAAGTGACCACCATCATCAGGGATGGACTTAAATGAAAAGTACGCTTCGCATCTCTTTGAAATCCGGCGAGCGGATATTCATCAACGGCGCGGTTCTGCGCGTTGATCGCAAGGTCGCGCTGGAATTTCTCAACGACGTCACGTTCCTGCTGGAGAACCACGTTCTTCAGCCGGAAGATGCGACAACGCCGCTTCGGCAGCTCTATTTCATCGCCCAGATGATGCTCATCAATCCGGATGGCAAGGAACAGTCGAACGCGCTGTTCCGCAAGTCGGTCGCCATGCTGCTGACCTGCTTTACCGATGATGAGATGCTGGCCGAACTGAAGCGCATCGATGGTATGGTTGCATCGGGTCGCGCCTTCGACGCTCTGAAGGCGATCCGCGCGCTCTATTCCATCGAAGACCGTATCCTCAACAATCGGGAAATCGCGCCGGCGACAGTCGAGCGGATTCGCAAGGAGATCGCACCGTGGCGGTAGACTCGATCAATACCAAGAACCCCTACGCCGCCGGCGACGGCAAGGCGGCATCGTCCGACAAGTCGGCCGCGGGCCTGAACTACGACAACTTCCTGAAGCTGCTTATCGCGCAGATGAAGTATCAGGATCCGACCGATCCGATGGATGCGAGCCAGCAGATTTCCCAGCTCGCAACCTTCTCGCAGGTCGAGCAGTCAGTGAAGATGAACTCGAACCTGCAGTCGCTGATCCAGGCGTCCTCGTTCTCGCAGGCTGCCGACATGATCGGCAAGACGATCACCAGCGCCGACGACAAGACCACCGGTGTCATCAAACAGGTGGAAATCTATTCCGACGGTCTGGTGGCGATCACCGAGAAGGGTGATAAGGTTCTCATCCAGCCGGGGATCGTTCTTTCGAATCAGCCCGCAGCGAGTAGCTGAGATCGGGAATACCTCGGCATGACGCCGAAACTTTAAAGCAGACGGAGCCGGCGCAATGAATGAAGCCGATGCCCTTGATATCATGCAGGCGGCGATCTGGACGATCCTGATCGCCTCCGGTCCCGCGGTCCTTGTGGCGATGGTCGTGGGTGTCGTTATTGCATTTCTCCAGGCTCTGACGCAGATCCAGGAGATGACGCTGACGTTCGTGCCTAAAATCGTCGCCATCATGATCACGATCGGCATTACTGCGCCTTTTATCGGCGGCCAGATCAATCTTTTTGCTCATCTGGTATTTTCGCGGGTGCAATCGGGGTTCTGACCCGGTTGTGGCCCGCCTGATCTTTTTCGCTTACCCACCTTCGCGCAAGCTTCGCCCTTTAGGCAGGACATGAACTGGCAGGAGTACTTCCTGCCGCCATCTCATGAAGAGACGGGAAAGTCATGGCGCAACCACCTTCACTATCCATTCCGAAAGTAGCCCCGAGCGGTCGCGATCTCGGATTTGCGGGCGGCATCGTCGCCATCCTCTGTATCCTCTTCCTGCCGATCCCGCCGTTTCTGATCGACCTTGGCCTTGCCTTCTCGATCGCGTTCTCGGTGTTGATCCTGATGGTGGCGCTGTGGATCCAGAGGCCGCTGGACTTCTCGTCCTTCCCGACCATCCTGCTGATTGCCACCATGATACGGTTGTCGCTCAACATCGCGACGACGCGCGTGATCCTGTCGCACGGCAACGAGGGCCATGGTGCGGCCGGCAACGTGATCCAGGGCTTTGCGGGCCTCGTCATGTCCGGCGACTTCGTGATCGGTGTGATCGTCTTCATGATCCTCGTCACGGTGAACTTCATCGTCATCACCAAGGGTGCCACCCGTATCGCGGAAGTCGGCGCCCGCTTCACTCTCGATGCCATCCCCGGCAAACAGATGTCGATCGATGCGGACCTCTCGGCCGGCATCATCGACGAGAAGGAAGCACAACGCCGCCGCTCCGAGCTCGAAGAAGAAAGCTCATTCTTCGGAGCCATGGACGGTGCGTCGAAATTCGTCCGCGGCGACGCGATCGCCGGTCTCATCATCACCGCCATCAACATCTTCGGCGGCATCATCATCGGTTACTTCCGCCACGGCATGCAGATCGGCGAAGCCGCCGATGTCTTCGTGAAGCTGTCCGTCGGTGACGGTATCGTCACGCAGATCCCGGCTCTCATCGTTTCGCTCGCCGCCGGCCTCCTGGTCACCCGCGGCGGCACCGCCGGCTCCACCGACAAGGCCGTCATCGACCAGCTGAGCGGCTATCCGCGCGCGCTTTCGATGTCGGCCGGTCTGATGGCTCTTCTGGCGATCATCCCCGGGCTGCCGTTCCTGCCCTTTATGACACTCGGCGGCCTGATGGGTTTCGGCGCCTGGCTCGTTCCGCGCCGTATCGAGGCGGAGAACAAGGCGCGTCGCGAAGACGAAGAGCAGAAGGTCGTCCAGACCAAGGAAGCGGAAAAGGACTCGGTCAAGTCGGTCCTCAAGACCTCCGAAATCGAGCTCGCTCTCGGCAAGCAGGTCTCCACCCGGTTGCTTGGTGCCCATCAGGAACTTGCCTTCCGTGTCGGCAAGATGCGCAAGAAGTTCGCGACGCAATACGGTTTCGTGGTCCCGGAAATCAAGGTTACCGACGACATCTCGATCCAGGAAAAGTCCTACCAGATCCGCATCCATGGCACGACGATCGCTTCGAACGCTCTGCGGGTCGGCGACGTCCTCGTGGTGACCGGTTCCGGCCGCAAGCCGAGCATCCCGGGCGACGAGATCCGTGAACCCGCCTTCGGCATGCCGGCGGTGTCGATCCTCGAAACCTTTGCCGAAGACTTGAAGCGTGAGGGTTTCCATCCGATCGACAACGTCTCGGTCGTGCTGACCCACCTGTCGGAAGTCATCCGCAACAACCTTCCGCAGCTTCTGTCCTATAAGGACGTCAAGATCCTGATCGAGCGTCTCGATCCGGAGTACAAGAAGCTCGCCGACGAAATCTGCTCGTCGCATATGTCCTATTCCGGCCTGCAGGCGGTGCTGAAGCTCCTGCTTGCCGAGCGCGTGTCGATCCGCAACCTGCATCTCATCCTGGAAGCGGTAGCCGAGCTTGCTCCGCATGTCCGCAAGACGGAGCAGATCGTCGAACATGTGCGCGTGCGCATGTCGCAGCAGCTCTGCGGCGACCTGGCCGACAACGGCGTGCTGCGTGTGCTCCGTCTCGGCAACAAATGGGACATGCTGTTCCACCAGGCGCTGAAGCGGGACGGCAAGGGCGAAGTGGTCGAATTCGACATCGATCCGCGCACGCTCGAAGAATTCAGCGAACAGGCGACCAAGGTCATCCGTGAATTCATGGACCGCGGCCTGCCTTTCGTGCTCGTCACCTCGCCGGAAACGCGCTCCTACGTCCGCATGATCATCGAGCGGCTGTTCGCGACCCTGCCCGTTCTTTCCCATGTAGAACTCGCCAAGGGTCTCGAAATCAAAATACTCGGCGCCATTTCGTGATAGGCTGTCCGCAAAGGACGATTCTCGCATGATTACCGACCCGCAGGGGACCATTCTCGCACTTTTCCTTGCGTTCTGCCGTATGGGGACGTGCGTGATGGTTCTCCCGGGGCTGGGAAGCGGTCGCGTTCCGGTGCAGGTGCGGTTGTTTGTGGCCGTCGCCCTGTCGATGGCCGTGCTGCCGGTTCTCTGGGATCAGATCTACCCGAAAGCGTCGGAACCGACGGCCACCTATCTTGGCCTGATCTTCACCGAAGCCGCGATCGGCACCGTTTATGGATTGATCGCCCGGCTTTATACACTCGGCATGCAGTTTGCCGGCACGGTCCTGACCCTCTCGATCGGTTTCACGGCGCCTGGCGGCCACGACGTTTTCGAAGACTCGCAGGAAAACTCGCTGACTATCCTGCTGACGCTGAGCGGGCTGCTGCTCCTGTTCATGATGGATTTCCATCACATCGTGTTCCGCGCGCTGGTCGATTCTTACACGGCAACGCCGGTCGGTGCGGTGATCGATCCGCAGAAGATACTGATCACCCTGACGGATACCCTGAGAGCGTCGACCGTCATCATGCTGCGGCTTGCAAGCCCATTCCTGATCTTTGGCCTGATGTTCAACGTGGCGATCGGCCTCATCAACAAGATGGCGCCGCAGATCCCGATCTTCTTCATCTCGACGCCCTTCATATTGATGGGCGGGCTTTTCCTTCTCTATCTGTCGATCGCCGCCTTCATTCGCCAGTATGCGGATGGGTTCGCGCCGATCTTCAGGTCCTTCTAGGAGGCGGCAATGGCAGGCCCAGTCAAGCGGTCGGACAAGCTCAAGCGTCTCGTTGCGGTCCAGCGGCATCTCGAGACGATGGCCGAACACGAGCTTGCGGCCACCACCCGCTATCGCGCGGAGGTCAATCAGTCGATGGAGGAAGTCATAGATGCGATCGGCTCGATGAACCCGGTCCATCGACAGTTCTCGCAGCATTATTCCGAACGGTTCGGTCGCTTGACGACGAAGGAACGCCAGCTTGCCGGCGTTCAGCAGATCCAGGAAATGAAGGTTCTCAAGGAGCGCACCAAGGCAGACCGCCTGGAAGAGAACATGAAGGACGCTCGTGATCATGAAGATCGCGAAGCCGCGGACGACTCGATCTATGAGCTCATCGATATCACGCTTGCCCTCGATCGGGTCAAATAGACTGGCCAGCCTCCAGCAAGCTTCGAACGTCATAGTCTCGTCATTGCACTGATTGCCGGCTCGAATCGAGATCGGCGGGATCACGTGCCATTTCAAACTGTTGCTGCGCTCGGGCACCTTTAGGGATGCGGCCCGCGGCAGTCATGAAGGGAGCTGACGTGGCGATTTCACCTCCGAGCGATCTGGTCATGGACGTCGTCCGCGCTGCGGACCCGACTGCCGTTCAGGAAGCGCAGGCCAAGCTGAAGGCGAATAAGGCGGCCTTTGCCGCGACCAGCCTTGCCGAAGTCGGCAAGGGTTTTGGTGCTGCCATGAAATTCATCGACACACCCGGCACGACGGCGGGTCTCGGCAATCCGGAGGCGCCGAACAAGGTTGCCGAAATGCCGGAGGAATATCGAAAGTTCGAAGCCTCGGTGCTTTCGACCTTCGTGAATTCCATGCTCCCGAAGGAGACCGAGGACGTTTACGGCAAGGGCTCTGCCGGGGAATTCTGGAAGAGCATGATGGCTGAGAAGATTGCCGACGAGATGTCGAAAAAGGGCGGCGTCGGTATTGCCGAACAGATGTATTCGCAGGCGGTCGCCCGTGCGGAACGTCAGGCCACGGTCAATCCGACCACCAATGAAACTGATCGTAGCCGCGCAATAAGCATGATCACCGATTTCGAGCGGCAGGTTCTCGGCGTCGGCAAGAAGAGTGAGGCCTGATATGCATCAGACTGGGGCAGAAAATATGGAAGTCGTTTCGAATGACTATCGCATCAAGACCGTGCTTGGCCGGTTGGAGCTGATAATCGACAACGAAAATCAGCGGATCGGCCGCGATCCGGAATTCGACCTGAAAGTGTCGAACGCGCACAAAAGCCGCTGCCTCTACGAATTGACCATGCTGTTCCGCGGCACCGACCCGAAGCAGCTCGCCACCGGCCATATCGACCAGATGCACGGATTGAAGAGCAAGCTGGCCCTTAATGCCCGCCGGGTCGAGGCGCATCTCCACGCCGTCCGCGCCGTCGCGGATCTTCTGAAGAACGCTGCCCGTGACGCGGACGACGACGGTACCTACACCCAAGAACAGTTCACCTACAGCGAGGCTTGATGGTCAAGCTCCTTCTCACCGGTCTATGGGTCTGCATCGTCACGCTTGCGGCGGTGTACTTCTCCGTGCAGATGTCCGCAGCGCCGGCGCCGGTCGACGAAGCGGCCAGGCGCAAGGAGCTTCAGACGCTGGTGCGCGGGGAATCCATTACCATTCCGATGATCGCGGACGGCGCGATCACCGGTTATTTCCTGAGCCGCGTCTCGTTCATGATGGACAAGGAAAAGATCAAGAACACCAAGCTTCCGATCACCGAATTGACGACTGACGAGCTTTTCACGCTGCTGATCGGCAACCAGATGGTTGATCTCAGCAAGCCCGGCGCCTTCAACCTTGAGAAGTTTCGCACGAGCATCAAGGATGACTTCAACAAGAAGCTCGGCGACGGGCTGGTGGCAGAGGTCCTGGTCGAGCAGCTCGACTATCTCTCGAAGGAAGACATCCGCAACAATGCCTCGCGCGGCAACAAGAATCCGAACCCGGGCAAGAAGATTGTCGAGGGTGTGAAGATCGACGATCCGAAAGCCGCGCCCGCGGGTCACTGACGCGCACCGAGGCATCGCGGCGGCGGTCACGATAGAGCATAACGGCCGGCCGCGATGGTCGGCCTTTTTGTTGTGAAGCCCCGAAAATACGGGCATCGCTTGCATTTTACCGATCGATTTAAAGGCGATTTCAGAGCGCGCTGTTAGACCTTGGGGGAGAATTGGTCTTACCCCATGGGGAGCGCATCGATGAACGCATCCGGAGACTTCCTGGCATCCGCGTCACCCCGGACCCTGTTCGGTTTGCGTGTCTGCGATCTCGGATGGAACGCCACGCTCGGCCTCGTGGAAAGCCTGATCGCCTTGCGCGGCAACCGCTCCACCCTCGGCTTCCTGGATGAACGGACTACTCTCCGCCAGATGGTCGATCCCGCCTACCGCAGTCAGCTGGGCCGCAGGGTGCTTCTGCCGGGCGGCGGCCGTGCTTTCAGCCTCCTCACCAAGGCGCGGCATGAGAAACCCGCACCGGTGCGTTTTTCGGCCAGGACCTTCGTGCCAGCCCTGCTGAGCTTCATGGAAAAGAGCCACTGCATCGGCATGGCCGGCGAGGATACGGGACGTGTCGAAGCGCTCCGCGAGCATTTCGCCCGCCATGCGCCCTGGCATGACGTGGCGGTGGTCGCGCTGGACCAGGAGATCTCGCAGCGCTTCGATCTCGTCCTCGTCGATGCGGCAAGCCTTGCACAGGAACGGCGCATCGAGCGCCGGCTCGCTTTGGTCCGCACCGGATTGGTGGTCATGGCCGGGGCCGGACTGTCCACCTTCATCGAAGGCAAACCTGTGCGTGTGGTGCCAAAGGCGGATGTTCCTTCGCCGCAACCGTCTTTCGCCTGACAAGTTAACCCTTTCTTTGCCATGAAATTTTAGACTGCCTTAATCAGAGGGCTGCCTGCGGGATGTCGGCAGCACCAGATCAGCGCGGTCATCCCATGTATCAGTCGGCGAAAATCGAAGACGACCGAAACCCCAAACCGGCAGCATCGCTCGCCGGCGCCGGTTCCGTGTCGACCGGATTGCGATCCGCCGTCCTCAAGGTCGGCGCCCTCACGCTGGTTGGCGCCTTCTTGCCGCTGCTGTTCATTGATACGTTTCCGCATAAATTCAACGTTGAAACCAGGCTGAAGATCGAAACGGCGAGCGAGGCGGCGGTCAATACAGCTGCCGCCGCATTGCGCTCGAAGGCCAGCCTCGACAATGTCATCCGTGCCCTGAACCTTGGCCGCGACAGTGAATTCTCTGCCGACCGTCCGAGTGTCGTCAGGATCGTGTCCGATATCGTCTCCGGCGACACGATGACGGTATCGGAGGCTGAAAACAGGTTACGCGCGCGACTTTCCCAGGCGATTGCCACGAGCTACGACCGCCGCACCGGGCGGCTTGTGATTTCCGTTACGGCGGAAGAGCCGGGCGAGGCGGCGCGCATCGCGAACATGCTCGGCAACACTTTCCACGACGAGATCGCCTTCTCCGGCACAGCGTCGTCCGCGCCGGTGGCGGAGAAGCTGCGCCAGACGCTCGAGCATGCAGAAGCAGCCCTTGCCGGTTTCATCGCCGAAACGGATGCGCAGAAGCTTGCCGAACTGCGCCGGACCGAGGACAACGGGCAGCAGCTTGTCGCAGAGATAAACGAGGCGACGGCTCAGCTGGGCGACCTGAGACAAAAGGCGGCACAGGCCTCCGCCATGAAGCTCTCGGACGTGCTGAACAAGCCTCTGCCGGACAGTCTCGAATATACCGGCCTCGATTATCAGCGACAGCGGCATGTCGAGGCAAAGCTTGCCGTCGACCAGCTTTCGAGTGATCTCGGCCCGCGCCACCCGCGGCTTGCCGCGGCTCAGGCAGCTCTGGCGGATGTCAAAAACGACATTCAGGACGCGCTGAAACAGCTTGGCGCCTCGCTTCGCCAGCAGGAGGCGGCAGCCGCCAGACATTTGGCCGATCTAAAGGCGAAGCAGGTAAAGAAGCCTGACGACAAGGAAATTACCGAATCCGCGGCGCGGCTGACGGCGCTCGATACTGCGGTCGACGAGGCTCGGCGGAACTATCTCGATGCGCTTCACGGCACCGAGACGAAGGCATCGACGGCCAAGGTGACCGTACTTGTTCCGGCCGAGGCAGCAGCGGCGGCAGCCCTTGGCCCCTCATTGGCTGAGGTTTCGGGCATCGGTGCGCTGATCGGTTTCTCCCTCGGCATCGGGCTCGCCTTCATGACCCGGGGCAGGCGCTTCCCCACGCCTTCGGCAATCTCGACGGAGGAACTGGATCTCACCGACAAGCCCGTGCTGATGATCGATCGGCACCTGCTGGCGGAGCATCTGGACGAGCAGGACTTTTTTTCCGAAGAAGACGACCCGGTCAACGATCAGCCTGGCTACGATTGGCCAGCTTATGAGCCGCAGCGGCCCTGGCGCCCGCGCCATCCGGCGCCGGCCAATGACAGCCCGCTTGCCGATCACATCCGTGAGATGCTGATGGCCAGTCGTCGCCCCGCTGCGGAGGCTGAGCTTCCGCCGCTGGTCGCGGCCGTCATGGCTGGCCGCCTTGCCGGCGCCCCGTCCTATGGCGCAGCCCATCGTCCGGTTCCCTCGCCGGAAGAGGTCCGCAAGGCCGAAGAACTTCGCGAGCTTCGCCGCGACATGGCGGAATTGCGTGAACGAGTGCAGGTCTATTCTGCGCGCCGGAATACCTCCCGGGGATAAGACCTGCGACATCGAATCCGCTTGCATTTGCTGTCTGCGACCAGCATAGGGCGTTGGCGGGCAAATTCAGAACATGCTCCATGTATACATTGGTGGCGGTTTCAAGCGGGAGGTACGCATGGCTGTGGTGATCGATGGTAAAGAAGCGGCAGCATCCGTTATCGCTGCCGTGACCCAGGCGTCGGGCTCTCTCGAACACGAAACTGGCGTCAAGCCGGGCCTTGCAGTCGTCATCGTCGGTGACGATCCGGCAAGCCATGCCTATGTCAATTCCAAGAGCAAGATGGCCAAGCAGTGTGGGTTCAACTCGATCCAGCACAGCCTGCCTGAAGACACCACCCAGGAGACGCTGGAAAAGCTGGTGGCTGAGCTCAACGCCGATCCGGCCATCAACGGCATCCTCGTCCAACTGCCGCTGCCGAAACACCTGAACGCAGAGCCTGTCATCTTGTCGATCTCGCCGGAAAAGGACGTCGATGGCCTGCACGTCGTCAACGCCGGAAAGATCGCCACAGGCGACCTGGAGACCGGCTTGATCTCCTGCACCCCTGCCGGCGCCATGCTGCTGGTCAACCGTATACATGGCCGTGATCTGTCGGGCCTCAACGCCGTCGTCATCGGTCGTTCCAACCTGTTCGGCAAGCCGATGGGCCTGCTGCTCCTTGCAGCCAATGCGACCGTTACCATGGCGCATTCGAAAACGAAGGATCTCGCGGGCGTCTGCCGCAATGCCGATATCCTGGTCGCCGCTGTCGGCCGCCCGCAGATGGTCAAGGCCGACTGGGTGAAGCCCGGGGCAACCGTCATCGACGTCGGCATCAACCGCGTTGCCGCCCCCGACAAGGGCGAGAGCAAGTCCCGGCTGGTCGGCGACGTGGCCTATGCTGAAGCCGCTGAAGTCGCTGGCGCCATCACCCCGGTCCCCGGCGGCGTCGGCCCGATGACCATTGCCATGCTGATGGCCAACACGGTCATCGCCGCCTATCGTACGGCCGGCAAAACCGCACCCAGATTCTGATCCTGCGGGGACGGATTTTTTCATTTGTTCCACGCCGCCTGCGCAGGGGTTGACTCCTCAGCGAGAGCGTTAAATCTCTCCCATGTTGTAAACTCCCGGCAAGGTAGCAAAAGTCGGGACAACGGGAGGATTATTTCATGAAGGCATCATTTTGGATCGGCACGGCGCTGGCAGCGCTCGTGGCCGGCGGCGCAGTCGCCCAGGAGCTGAAATTCGCGCCTGGCCAGGATTCTAAATTTACCTGGAAGAGCTATGAGGATTTCAAGGCTGCCCACGCCAATCTCAAAGGGCAGAGCCTGACGCTTTTCGGCCCCTGGCGCGGCGAGGACGAAGTGCTGTTCAACAGCGTTCTGGCCTATTTCAACGCTGCGACCGGCATCAACGGACGCTATTCCTCCTCGGAAAACTACGAGCAGCAGATCGTTATCGACACGCAGGCCGGTTCTCCGCCGAACATCGCCATCATTCCGCAGCCCGGCCTTCTGGCCGATCTTGCCGCCAAGGGGTTCCTGACCTCGCTCGGCCAGGAAAACTCCGACTGGGTCAAGACCAACTATGGTTCGGGCGGGGACTGGATCCGTTACGGCACCTACAAGGGCAAGGACGGCAAGGAGGCGTATTTCGGTTTCCCCTTCAAGGCCGATTTCAAGTCCATGGTCTGGTATGTGCCCGAAAACTTCGAGGAGGCCGGCTACGAAGTTCCGAAGACCATGGAAGACCTGATCAAGCTCAGCGACCAGATCGTCAAGGACGGCGGGGTTCCGTGGTGCATCGGTCTCGGCTCCGGCGGCGCGACGGGCTGGCCGGCGACCGACTGGGTCGAAGACATGATGTTGCGGACCCAGAAGCCGGAAGTCTACGACAAGTGGGTGAGCAATGAAGTCAAGTTCAATGATCCGGCCGTCGTGGGTGCGATCGAGGAATTCGGCAAGTTCGCCAAGAATCCCAAATATGTGAGCGGCGGCGTCGCGGCCGTTGCCTCCACCGACTTCCGCGACAGCCCGAAGGGCCTCTTCGGCATTCCGCCGAAATGCTACCTGCATCACCAGGCATCCTTCGTGCCGTCCTTCTTCCCGCCGGATACCAAGCTCGGCACCGATGCCGACTTCTTCTACCTGCCGACCTATGCTTCGAAGCCGGAGCTCGGAACGCCGGTCCTCGGCGCCGGCACGATGTTTGCCATCACCAAGGATTCGCCTGCCGCCAAGGCGTTCATCGAATTCCTGAAAACGCCGATTGCCCACGAGGTCTGGATGGCGCAGTCATCGTTCCTGACGCCGTTCAAGGGCGCCAATCCGAATGCCTATGCCAATGATGTCCTGAAGAAGCAGGGCGAACTTCTGACCACCGCCACGACCTTCCGCTTCGACGCCTCCGACCAGATGCCCGGCAAGATCGGCGCCGGCGCGTTCTGGACCGGCATGGTCGACTATGTCGGCGGCAAGGACGCAAAGACCGTGGCGACCGACATCCAGAAGGCATGGGACGGTCTGAAATAAGCCTCCCCCAGTAGGCTCTCAAATACGACCGCGCCGGACGCCGGCGCGGTACAGTCAAAAGCTACGCATAAAACGGTGAAAAGGGGAGAGCCATGATATCGCAGATCGTTTCAGCCGTCGGCGTCGTGATCGCCGGCGTTTTCGTCTGTGCCTTATATTACTGGCTCTCCGATAAGATCCTGCAGATCGTCTTTCCCGTTCCGGTGGACAATGTCCGCGCCGCCTCCGTCAATCTCAACCGCCGCGCCATGGTGCGTCCATGGCTGTTTCTCGGCCCGGCGCTGATCCTGCTGGTCGTCTATCTCGTTTATCCGGTCGTCGCGACCTTCATCCTTTCTTTCTACGATCGGTCGGGCGGCAATTTCGTCGGTCTTGCGAACTATCGCTGGGCGATCCAGGACGCGCAGTTCCGCCAGTCCATCTTCAACAACCTCCTCTGGCTGGCCGTTGTGCCCGCTGCCTGCACCTTCTTCGGCCTCGTCATCGCCGTGCTGACCGACCGCATCTGGTGGGGCAATCTCGCCAAAAGCCTGATCTTCATGCCGATGGCGATTTCCTTCGTCGGCGCTTCGGTCATCTGGAAGTTCATCTACGAATATCGCGGCGGCAGCGAAACGCAGATCGGCCTCCTCAATGCCATCGTGCAGGCCATTGGCGGCTCTCCGCAGGTGTGGATCTCGCTGCCCTTCTGGAACAACTTTTTCCTGATGGCGATCCTCATCTGGATCCAGACGGGCTTTGCCATGGTCATCCTGTCGGCCGCACTTCGTGGCATCCCCGAGGAGACGATCGAGGCGGCAGTGATCGACGGCGCCAGCGGCTGGCAGATCTTCTGGAAGATCATGGTGCCGCAGATCTGGGGCACGATCGCCGTTGTCTGGACGACGATCACCATTCTGGTGCTCAAGGTCTTCGATATCGTGCTGACCATGACCAACGGCCAGTGGAACACCATGGTTCTCGCAAACCTGATGTTCGACTGGATGTTCCGCGGCGGGGGCGACAGTGGCCGCAGCGCGGTCATAGCGCTGGTCATCATGGCCGCCGTCACGCCGATCATGATCTGGAACATCCGCCAGGCGAACAAGGAAATGGGGGGCCATTGAGATGAGCGCAGTTGTGAGCCTTCGCCGTATCGGCCTTCCACGCCTCATCGTCCACGCCTCCGTCCTGGTCATCTGCTTTATCTGGCTGATCCCGACGCTCGGCATCCTCGTCACCTCCTTCCGCGAAGCGGGCCAGATCACCGCATCGGGCTGGTGGACGGCCTTCACAGGCGCCGCCGAGACGAGCGCCGCACGCCTCGGCGAGCCTTCGACAGCCAAGCAGAATGGCGCGACTTACGTCATTTCGGGCTCGGTTTTCGAAGGCGGGAAGGGGGGCACCGTGCGCGCCTTCGGCACCCGCGTCGCCGCTCCAACCGAGTTTGCAGCAGGAAAGCCCGCCGATATCGGCGACGGCGAGACGCTGACCATCAACGAAGACGGCAGTTATACCTATTCCAAGAATGCGCCGTTCGAGAGCGGGCGTGGCAAACGCGTCTATCTCTCCGTTGCCACTCCGCCATCCTTCACCACCGAAAATTACCGCACGGTGCTGACCTCTCAAGGGATCGGCCAGTCCTTCGTCAACTCGCTGACGGTCGCGGTTCCCGCAACGATCATTCCCATCCTGATCGCAGCCTTTGCGGCCTACGCTCTGTCCTGGATGGAATTTCCCGGGCGCGCCCTCATCATCGCCCTGGTGGTCGGGCTGATCGTCGTGCCCCTGCAGATGTCGCTCATTCCGCTTCTGAAAATGTACAACGAGATCGGCAATTTCTTCGGCGTGCCGTCTCGCAGTTATGCGGGCATCTGGCTTGCGCACTCCGCCTTCGGCATGCCGCTCGCGATCTATCTTCTGCGCAACTACATTTCCGGGCTGCCGCGGGAAATCATCGAATCCGCCCGCGTCGACGGCGCCAGCGATTTCGAGATCTTCGTCAAGATCATCCTGCCGCTGTCATTTCCGGCGCTCGCATCCTTCTCCATCTTTCAGTTCCTGTGGACATGGAACGACCTCCTCGTCGCCATGGTCTTCCTCGGCACCGGCAAGGATCAACTGGTCCTCACCGGCGCTCTGAACGCACTTCTGGGCTCAATGGGTGGAAAGTGGGAAATCCTGACGGCTTCGGCCTTCATAACGATCGTCGTGCCGATTATCGTCTTTTTCGCCCTTCAGAGATATCTCGTCCGCGGACTGCTTGCCGGCTCCGTCAAGGGCGGCTGATCAACATCGAACGACAACAGGATATTGAATGAGCGTTTCCGCAGAAGCCCCCGCAGCACCGGACAAGGACTGGTGGCGTGGGGCCGTTATTTATCAGATTTATCCGCGCTCCTATCAGGACTCGAACGGTGACGGCATCGGCGATCTAAAGGGCATTACCGCCCGCCTGCCACATGTGGCAGCGCTTGGCGCCGACGCCATCTGGATCTCGCCCTTCTTTCCGTCGCCGATGCGGGATTTCGGCTACGACGTCTCGAACTACACGGATGTCGATCCGATGTTCGGCTCGCTGTCGGATTTCGACGGTCTGATTTCCGAAGCGCACCGGCTCGGCATCAAGGTGATGATCGATCTCGTGATGTCGCACAGCTCGGACCAGCACCACTGGTTCATCGAGAGCCGGTCGAGCCGCGTCAATCCCAAGTCGGACTGGTATGTTTGGGCCGACGCCAAGCCGGACGGCACGCCACCCAACAACTGGCTATCGATCTTCGGCGGGTCGGCCTGGCATTGGGACCCGACGCGCATGCAATATTACATGCACAACTTCCTGACCTCGCAGCCGGACCTCAACCTCCACAATGCCGAAGTCCAGGATGCGCTGCTCGACATGACCCGCTTCTGGCTGAAGCGCGGCGTAGACGGGTTCCGGCTCGACACGATCAACTTCTATTTCCACGACAAGGACCTGCGCGATAACCCGGCGCTCGATCCCTCGCGCCGCAACGCCTCCACCGCGCCAGCCGTGAACCCCTATAATTTCCAGGAGCATCTCTACGACAAGAACCGGCCGGAGAACCTGGAATTCCTGAGACGTTTCCGCGCCGTGCTCGACGAATTCCCGGCAATCGCCGCCGTCGGCGAAGTCGGTGACAGCCAACGGGGCCTGGAGATCGTTGGGGAATACACGTCCGGCAACGACAAGATGCAGATGTGCTACGCATTCGAATTCCTGGCGCCCGATCCGCTGACGCCGGCGCGGGTCTCCGAGGTGCAGAAAGCATTTTCGATCGCCGCACCGGACGGCTGGGCCTGCTGGGCGTTTTCCAACCACGATGTGGTCCGCCATGTCAGCCGCTGGGGCCATGACGTTCTCGATCGCGACAGTTACGCCAAGATGGCGTCCGCCATCCTGATGTCCCAGCGCGGCTCGGTCTGCATCTATCAGGGAGAGGAACTCGGATTGACCGAGGCCGACATTGCCTATGCCGATCTTCAGGACCCCTACGGCATCCAGTTCTGGCCGGAGTTCAAGGGCCGCGACGGTTGCCGCACCCCGATGGTGTGGGACAGTCAGGCACTGCAGGCGGGCTTCTCGACGGCGGAGAAAACCTGGCTGCCTATCCCGGTCGAGCATCAGCTTCGGGCCGTCGGCGCTCAGTACGGCGATCCAGCATCTGTTCTGGAACAGTACCGACGGTTCCTCGCCTTCCGCAAGCAGCACCCGGCTTTTGCCAAGGGCGAGATCGAATTCCTGGCCGAGGACGGCGCCGTTCTCGGCTACAAGCGCCAATACGGAAACGAGACGGTGCTTTGCCTGTTCAACATGAGCGCGGCGGAAACGGCAACCGAGCTGCCGACCGGCGATTGGGAAGTGCTGACCGGCCACGGCTTCGACAGTGGGCTGGAAGGCAGGCGAGTGGAGCTACCGGCCTGGGGGGCGTTCTTCGCCCATCACGCGTAACGAGAACAAAGGGGAGGAAAAAATGGCTGGTGTCGTTCTGAAGGATATCCGCAAGGCCTATGGCCAGGTGAAGGTGCTGCATGGCATCGACCTGGAGATCACCCAGGGCGAGTTCGTGGTCTTCGTCGGCCCGTCCGGCTGTGGCAAGTCCACGCTGCTGCGGATGATCTCCGGCCTCGAAAGCATCACCAGCGGCGAGATGTTCATCGACGGCCAGGTCGTCAATGACGTGCCGCCGTCGAGGCGCGGCATCGCCATGGTCTTCCAATCCTACGCGCTTTATCCGCATATGACGGTCTATGACAACATGGCCTTCGGCATGCGGATCGCCAAGGAAAGCCGTGACGAGATCGACCGCCGGGTGCGCGCGGCGGCCGATATCCTCCAGCTCACGCCTTATCTCGACCGCCTTCCGAAGGCGCTGTCCGGCGGGCAGCGCCAGCGCGTCGCCATCGGTCGCGCCATCTGCCGCGATCCGAAGGTGTTTCTGTTCGACGAACCGCTTTCCAATCTCGACGCCGCACTGCGCGTCGCCACCCGCATCGAGATCGCCAAGCTGAAGGATTCAATGCCGGATACGACGATGGTTTACGTGACGCACGACCAGGTCGAGGCGATGACGCTCGCCGACCGCATCGTCGTGCTTTCGGCCGGTCGTATCGAACAGGTCGGCGCGCCGCTCGAACTCTACGAGCGGCCGCAGAACCTCTTCGTCGCCCGCTTCATCGGCTCGCCGGCGATGAACATCATCCCGGCTACGGTGACGGAAACCGGCGAGATGACCACGGTTGCGCTGAAGGGTGGAAAATCGGTGCGCATGCCGGTGCCGACAGCGGCTTCGGAAAAGGGCAAGACCGCCAGTTTCGGGGTACGGCCGGAAGATTTGTCGATTGCCTCGGGCGAGGACTACCTCTTCGAAGGCCAGATTGGGATTATCGAGGCGCTCGGCGAGGTTACGCTGCTTTACATCGAAGGATTGGCTGATCAGGAGCCGATCATCGCCAAGATCCCCGGCATTCTGCAGGTGAAGAAGGGCGAGACGATGCGCTTCTCAGCAGACCTCAAGAAACTGCACCTTTTCGATGCAGAAGGTAAGGCCTACCGCATCTAGGAGTAACCATCCGTTTACCGTGATCTTGCGATATGCAATTGGAGTTGTTCTGATTTGGGACTTCAAAACTCTCTGTTAAATTTCGCCGGCTAGGCTTCTCCTGTAAAGCAATGGAGGGATGTCGTGAGCGCGGCTCCAAGTAACAAAAATCACTTTTTGAACAAGGAAGAGTCTTTCATGTACGACCGGGAAGCCCGGTTCAAAATGGAAGACACGATGAATGCGGCGCGGATCGAATATACCGAAAATGGCGTGATGAACATGGCGCAGCGTCGCTGCGACGTCATCCGGATCTCGATGAGCGGCGCCGTTCTCGGCATCCTGACCCAATATAATCTGCCGAAGCAGTTTTATCTCGACATTCCCGACGCGCGCATTTCCAAGGTCGGTTGCCTGCTGATGCGCACCAATGCCAACAACACGATCGAGGTTCGTTTCCTGTCTCTTCTCACCAAGAAGGAGCTTGATCGCATCTTCATATTCTCGACGCATCCGAACCATCGCGACCGGACGATGGATATCCGCTCCTGGTAACGCGGCTCGTGGCTTGACATGGAAGCGGCGGCTCCAGGGCCGCCGTTTTCGTTTCTACCGGAAATCGGCCGTTTACACAAACACGCTGGCACCCATGTCCGCGGTGCCGACATGGCGGCGGAAGGGGGCGAAGAGTTCGCGGCCCATGCCGAACTCATTGTCGGAAAGGTCGACGACGACCGGTGTGCGAGCCTCAAACTCCGCGGCGTCCACCAGCACTTCCAGTGTGCCTGCGACAGCGTCGAGGCGGATCATGTCGCCGTCCTTGATCTTGGCGATCGGGCCGCCATCGCAGGCTTCCGGGGTGATGTGGATTGCCGCCGGCACCTTGCCGGAGGCGCCGGACATGCGCCCGTCGGTCACCAGCGCCACCTTGAAACCGCGGTCCTGCAGCACGCCGAGCGGCGGGGTGAGGCGGTGCAGTTCCGGCATGCCGTTCGCCTTCGGTCCCTGGAAGCGGACGACGGCGATGAAATCCTTGTTGAGCTCGCCGCGCTTGAACGCTTCCTGCAGCCCATGTTGGTCGTGGAAGACGATCGCCGGCGCTTGGATGATGTGGCGTTCCGGCTTGACGGCGGAAATCTTGATGACCGCCTTGCCGAGGTTGCCCTTCAGCATCTTGAGGCCACCATTTGACTGGAAGGGGGTCTCGATCGGCGCCAGGACTTTCAGATCGCCGCTCTGATCCGGGATCGCTTCGCGGGTGACCTGACCGTTGGCGTCCAACTTCGCCTCGACCGTATAGGCTTCCAGCCCATGGCCGAAGACCGTGCGTACGTCGTCATGCACCATGCCGGTCTTCAGGAGCTGTTTGATCAGGAACCCCATTCCGCCGGCGGCATGGAAATGGTTCACGTCGGCAAGCCCGTTCGGATAGACGCGGGCAAGCAGCGGCACGACATCGGAGAGCTCGGAAATATCCTGCCAGGTGAGCAGGATGCCCGCTGCGCGGGCCATGGCGACGAGGTGGAGCGTGTGGTTGGTCGAACCGCCGGTCGCATGCAGGCCGACGACGCCGTTGACCACGGAGCGCTCGTCGATCATCTCGCCGGCCGGGGTGAATTCATTGCCGAGGGCGGTGATCGCCAGGGCCCGCTTGGCGGCCTCGCGGGTCAGCGCTTCGCGCAGCGGCGTGCCCGGATTGACGAAGGAGGCGCCGGGCATGTGGAAGCCCATGATCTCCATCAGCATCTGGTTGGAATTGGCGGTGCCGTAGAAGGTGCAGGTGCCGGGGCCGTGATAGGATTTGGATTCCGCCTCGAGCAGTTCGGCGCGGCCGACCTTGCCCTCCGCATAAAGCTGGCGGATGCGCGACTTCTCGTCGTTCGGAAGCCCGGTGGTCATCGGGCCGGCCGGAATGAAGACCGAGGGCAGGTGCCCGAAGCTAAGCGCCGCGATGACCAGGCCCGGCACGATCTTGTCGCAGATGCCGAGGAAGACGGCTGCGTCGAACATGTTGTGCGACAGGCCGATGCCAGCCGCCATGGCGATCGCATCGCGCGAGAACAGCGACAGTTCCATGCCCGGCTGCCCTTGGGTGACGCCGTCGCACATGGCCGGCACGCCACCGGCGACCTGCGCTATGCCGCCGGCTTCCCGTGCCGCCTCGCGAATGATCGGCGGGAAGGCCTCGTAGGGCTGGTGCGCCGAGAGCATGTCGTTATAGGCGGTTATGATGCCGAGGTTCGGGATGACGTCTCCTGCAAGCGCGTCCTTCTCGGCGGGGGAACAGACCGCAAAGCCATGGGCGAGATTGCCGCAGGAGAGCGTCGATCTGTGTGGCCCCTGCGTAGCCGCCCGCCGCACGCGGCCGAGATAGGCTTCACGATGGGGTTTCGAGCGTTCGACGATACGGGCGGTGATTGCCTCGATGCTGGAATGAGCGGCCATGGTCTTGTCCTCTTGTGCTCAACCCCGGCTTGGGAGGGACAGGACCTTCGGGAGGGCCCTAAGCCACCGGGATTGCTCGCGTTGAAAAGTCGGCGCTTTAAGGCGCCCAGAAAATCTGCAGCGGCGATGCGGCGCGGTTGAGCACGGCGCGGATCGGCATGTCCGTTTCGTCGGAGCCGGCCTTTGCCGCTTCGAGCACGTCCTTCTTGCCCTGGCCTTCGATATGCAGCGCCAGGAAACGGGCATCCGAAAGGCTGGCGAACGAGAAGGTCAGTCGCTCCTCGCCGGCACCTTCCGCCTGCATCGTCAGAACGCCGCGCGGCCCGGAAAGATCGAGTGCTCGGGCAAGATTATTCCCATGCGGGAAGAAGGATGCCGTATGGCCATCACCGCCCATGCCGAGGATCGCCACGTCGAAAGGATGGCCGATGCCGGCCGTCTTTTCGGTCGCGATCACGGCCGCTTCATCGATCGACGGCGCCTCGTAGTAGAGCGGGATGAAATGCGCCGCCGCCGCCTTGTCCTTCAGAAGATGCGTCGACACCAGGAGGTGGTTGGAACGCGGGCTGTCGGCGGGCACGAACCGTTCGTCGACCAGCGTCACCGAAACCTTGCCCCAGTCGATATCACGGGTCGCCAGTGCCTCGAAGAACTTCTTCGGCGTCGAACCGCCCGAAACCGCGATCGAGGCGGTGCCCCGGTCGCGGAAAGCGGTTTCAAGCTGTGCCGTTACCTCGTCCGCCAGGCTGGCGGCGAGGGCTGCGGCATCCGCAAATTCATGCATCTTCGCGGTCATGACCCTCAACCCTCATGCCATGTCCGGCCGTCGCGCTCGATGAGGGCGATGGCCTGGCTCGGACCCCAGGTGCCGGCGGTGTAACCCTGCACCTGCTGGCCGGCCGCTTCCCAGCCTTTGAGGATCGGATCCACCCAGCGCCATGCGGCTTCCACCTCGTCGCGGCGCATGAACAGCGTCTGGTTGGAGCGGATCGTGTCGGTGAGCAGCCGCTCGTAGGCGTCCGGATTGCGCACCGAGAAGGCTTCCGCAAAGCTCATGTCGAGCGACACATTGCGCAGCCGCATGCCGCCCGGGCCCGGATCCTTAATCATCAGCGACTGCTTGACGCCTTCGTCCGGCTGCAGGCGGATGATCAGCTGGTTGGCCGAAATGCGACCGGCAGCCGCGTCGAAGATATTGTGCGGGATCGGCTTGAAGGTGATGACGATCTCGGACATGCGCGCTGCAAGCCGCTTGCCGGTGCGGATGTAGAAGGGAACGCCGGCCCACCGCCAGTTGCCGATCTCGGCCTTGATGGCGACGAAGGTCTCGGTGTTGGAAACGCCGCCTTCGAGTTCATCGAGATAACCCTTGACCGGACCGCCCGCGGATGCGCCGGCGCGGTACTGGCCTCGCACCGTCATCTGCTCGACATTGGCCTCGGTGATCGGCTTCAGGGCGCGCAGCACCTTGAGCTTTTCGTCACGCACCGATTCCGAATTCATCGAGGAGGGCACTTCCATGGCGACAAGGCAGAGGAGCTGCAGGATATGGTTCTGCACCATGTCACGCAGCGCACCCGCCGTGTCGTAATAACCGGCGCGGCCTTCGAGGCCGACGGCTTCGGCGACCGTGATCTGCACGTGGTCGATATGGTCGGCGTTCCACAGCGGCTCATAAAGCGCGTTGGCGAAGCGCAGCGCCATCAGGTTCTGCACCGTCTCCTTGCCGAGATAGTGGTCGATGCGGAAAATCTGGTCTTCGTGGAAGGCCTTGCCGATCATGTCGTTGAGCTGCAGCGCCGATGCGAGGTCGCGGCCGATCGGCTTTTCGACGACGATGCGGGTCGACCTGGTGATCAGCTTGTGGTCACGGATCTTTTCGGAAATCGGGCCGAAAATACCCGGCGCCACGGCCAGATAGAAGACGCGGATACGCTCCTTGCCATCGTCGAGCAGTTTCTTCAGTTCCGCCCAGCCTCCTTCGGCCTTTGCATCGACCGAGATGTAATAGATCCGCTGGAGGAATTTCTGGACTTCCGCTTCGTCGTATTCGCCCTGCTTGAGATGCTCTTTCAGGGCATCCTGGGCGAACTTGCGGTAATCCTCGTGCGAAAGCGCACTGCGCGAGGCGCCGATGATGCGGGTTGGCTCGGTGAACTGCCCCTCGATCTGCCGGTGGTAGAGGGCCGGAAGGAGCTTGCGTTCCGCAAGGTCGCCGGTACCGCCGAACACGATACAATCAAAGGGTTCAACTGGGATGATCTGGCTGCTCATCGCTGTTCTTTCGTCCTGCATGGTTGGGTGCATACTTATTCTAATCGATTTAAAAACGCTAGCCCGAATTGGCTTCCGAAGTGTGTTGCGGACCCCTCTTGTCAGAGCCTGTCGCGCAGCGCAAACCACGTGAGGGCGAGGAAAAGCAGTGGGGTCCGCATGTGACGCCCGCCTGGGAAGGCGGGAATTTTGAGTGCGGCGAGGTGGTCGAGATCCGTCGCCTTGCCGCCGACCATATCAGCATAAAGTTTGCCACAATAGTTTGACAGCATCACACCATGGCCGGAATAACCGCCGATCGAGGTGACGCCGGGCATGACTTCGCGCACGAAAGGCTGGCGCGGCATGGTGATGCCGACATTTCCGCCCCAGGCATGGGTGATTTCAACGTCCTTCAGCGCCGGGTAGGTGTCGACGATCTGCCTGCGGATGGCGGTCGCAGTGTCCGCCGGATTGCTTGAGGTATAGACCTCGCGACCGCCGAATAGCAGCCGGTTGTCCCGGCTCTTGCGGAAATAGCGCACCACGAACCGCGAATCAGCAACGGCCTCGCCACCGGGGAGGACGCCCGGAAAAGCGTCGAGCGGCGCGGTCGCGGCGATGAAGGAGCCGATCGGCATGATATGCGCTGATGTAACCGGTTCGAGATCGCCGATATAGGCATTGGTGGCGATCAGCACCCGGTCGGCAGTCAGCGTGCCCTTGGCCGTCCGGACCAGGATCTTGCCGCCCGGTCCGTTTCTCGTTTTCTCGATGCCCGTCGCGCGGGTCATCTCGAAAATCTGTGCACCGGCCGCCTGTGCAACGCGGGCGAGCCCGACCAGCAGCTTCAACGGATGGATATGGCCGGTGCCGGTGTCGCGCACCCCGCAATAATAATCTTTCGTGCCGAGCCGCTCGGCGGTCCCCTGGCCATCCATGAAGGAGATGTGCGGATACCCGTAACGCTCCGCTGCGATCTCGGCGGTCGCCCGATAGTCCTTCTCGTGGCCCCGTTTGTGGGAAACGTTCATCTGTCCCGGCATGTACTCCATGTCGATGCCGTGGATATCGGCAAAGTCGAGGAGATGCCGCTTGGCGTTTTCGGCCATGTCGAACAGCGCCCTGGAGCGCTCGTAGCCGATCTCCTTTTCAAGATCCTCCGGCCACCAGCGCTGTCCGGTTCCCATCTGCCCGCCATTGCGGCCGGAGGCGCCGTCGCCGAACCGGCTGGCCTCGATCAGTGCGACGGAGATGCCGGCTTCTGCCAGATTATAGGCTGCCTGCAGGCCGGTATAGCCGCCGCCGATGACCGCCACATCGACCGTCTTCGATCCGTCGAGCGCCGGATAGGTCGGCCGCTCGCGGACTGTTGCCTGATACCAGGAAATCCCCGGTGCGATCGGGCTCTGCCATGCATCCAAGGAGCAGCCCTCACACGTTGAGAAGCAGGAATTCCCGCTCCCAGGGGCTGATAACCTGCATGAAGGTCTCGAATTCGCCGCGCTTGACGCCCGCATAGAGGCCGATGAATTCCGAGCTGAAGACGCTGGCAAGCGCCGGATCGGATTCGAGCAGCGACACGGCTTCGAGCAGGCCGCGCGGCAGTTCGATCGACCCCTCGTTGGCTGTATCCTCGGTCGGCGGTCCCGGCTCGATCGCGTTCATGATGCCGAGCAGGCCGCAGCCGAGTGAGGCCGCAAGCGCCAGATAGGGATTGGCGTCCGAGCTTGGCAGGCGGTTTTCCACGCGGCGGGCATTCGCATCCGAGACCGGCACGCGGAAGGCCGTGGTCCGGTTGTCGTAACCCCAGGCATTGTTGACCGGCGCCGACATGTCGGGCGTCAGGCGGCGGTAGGAGTTCACATAGGGCGCCATCATGGCGAGCGTCTTCGGCACATAGGTCTGCATGCCGCCGATGAAGTGGAAAAATTCCTTCGAAGCGGAGCCATCCGGGTTCGAGAAGACGTTCTTGCCGGTCTTGATGTCGACCACCGACTGGTGGATGTGCATTGCCGAACCCGCCTGGCCCTGCATCGGCTTGGCCATGAACGTGGCGTAGATGCCGTGTTTCATGGCCGCCTCGCGGATGGTGCGCTTGAACATGAACACCTGGTCGGCGAGTTCGATAGGATCGCCATGGCGCAGGTTGATTTCGAGCTGCGCCGGGCCTTCCTCGTGGATCAGCGTATCGATCTCGAGGCCCTGCTTTTCCGAGAAATGGTAGATGTCGTCGATCAGCTCGTCGAATTCGTTGATGCCGGCGATCGAATAACCCTGGCCGCCGAGGATGGAACGGCCGGACCGGCCTTTCGGCGGATGCAGCGGATAGTCCGGGTCGTCGTTCTTGGCGACGAGATAAAATTCGATTTCCGGCGCCACGACCGGTTTCCAGCCCCGCTCCTCATAGAGTTTGAGGATGTTCTTCAGCACGTTGCGCGGCGTATAGGGAACCGCCTTGCCTTCGGTATCGACGATGTCGCAGATCACCTGTGCGGTCGGGTCGGTTTCCCAGGGTACAACCGAAAGCGTCGAAAGATCCGGCACCAGCTTCAAATCGCTGTCGCGCGGCTCGTAGCGGAAGGTGCCGGTCTCTTCCGGGTATTCGCCGGAAATGGTGTGCCGGTAGAGGGCCGACGGCAGCGCGAGCGAGGTATTCGAGGTGAACTTCGAGGACGGCATCATCTTGCCGCGCGGCACGCCGGCGAGATCGGGCGTGATGCACTCGATATCCTCTATCCCCCGTGCCCGAAGCCACGCGGCGGCCTCCCGCCAGTCCCCGACCCCTCTGAGCGAAGTGAGCGTCGGCTGGGCGGTCGCGGCTTTCGCCACGGTGCCGGTTGCGAGGGCGGGAGCGTTTTTTTTGCGCGGCATGACACATCGGGGTGAGGTTGATCGGATGTTCCATCATAACCACGGATTGACGAATGGCGAGGGGGAGACGCCATTGACTTTGAGTTGCCGATCGAAAACAGCAGATATCGAAACAGGGAGCATGCGGTGACGCGGAAATTCGATGTGGTGGTTTTGGGCGCCGGCGGGGCTGGCATGATGTGCGCCGTCCGCGCAGGCGGGCGCGGCCGTTCGGTGCTCGTGCTAGACCACGCCAAGGCGCCGGGCGAAAAGATCCGCATTTCCGGCGGCGGACGCTGCAACTTCACCAATATCCATGCAAGCGCGAAAAACTATCTCTCCGCCAATCCGCATTTCGCCAAGTCGGCGCTGGCGCGTTACACGCCGCGCGATTTTCTGGACATGGTCGAACGCCACGGCATTCCTTGGCACGAAAAGACGCTCGGCCAGCTCTTCTGCGACGACAGCGCCAAGGACATTATCCGCATGCTGCTGTCCGAGATGAAGGCGGCGAATGTGGTGCTTGAACTGCAGAAGCAGGTCACGTCGATCGAGAAGACGCCAGAAGGTTTCCGCATCGGCACCTCCGATGGACCGGTGGAGGCGGCATCCCTGGTGGTTGCGACCGGCGGCAAGTCGATCCCCAAGATGGGCGCCACCGGTTTTGCCTACGATATCGCCCGGCAGTTTGGCCTGAAGATCGTCGAGACGCGGCCGGCGCTCGTGCCCCTGACGCTCGACCCGAACCTGCTCGAAAAGCTCTCGCCGCTTTCCGGCATCTCGGTGCCGGCCGAGGTCCGTCACGGCAGGACAGCGTTTCGCGAGGCACTGCTCTTCACCCACCGGGGTTTGAGCGGTCCGTCCATCCTGCAGATCTCGTCCTATTGGCGCGAAGGGGATGATGTGACGCTGATCATCGAGCCCGATCTTGATATCGCAGCGATGCTCAAGACAGCCCGCAAGGCCAACGGTCGCCAGGCGGCGCAGACGGTGCTGGCGGAGGTGCTGCCGAAACGGCTGGCGCAGTTCTTCGTCGAGGCGCGCGGCCTGACAGCCCACCTCGCCGATCTGCCCGACAAGGCGATCGAGGGCCTGGCCGCCTCGATCCAGACCTGGCCCATCCGACCCGCCGGCTCGGAAGGTTACCGGACGGCCGAGGTGACGCTCGGTGGCATCGATACGTCCGAACTGGACTCGAAGACGATGCAGGCAAAGGCGGTATCCGGCCTTTATTTCATCGGCGAATGCGTGGATGTGACCGGCTGGCTCGGCGGTTACAATTTCCAATGGGCCTGGGCTTCGGGCCATGTTTGTGGGGACGCATTGTAGTATAAGTTGATTCAGCAGTTGTTAATGTGAGCGCCCCATCCTGCCTTAATGCCAGCCAATTCCTGTGGTTTAAGGCAGGCATGCGCTTCCTGCCGGTGGCGGCTGGAGCGCCAGAGCAACTTGCCTTGGAGTGCCGTTTCCATGCAGAGACCCAGCCGTGCCCGCGCAATCGCAATCGCTAAGGTTCAGGATAACCAGAAGCTCATTCGCCTGCGTTTTCTCGCGATCGCCATCGGTGCAACGGCCGCGCTCCTCGCGCTTCCGACGCTTTTCTTCTAAGAGCTTCCGCTCTTCGATCTTATCGCGCGCCTGAATGGCGGCGGTCTTAAGCCACGCTCGCGAGCGCTGGCGTCTTGTTTTGCGCATTTCCGACCTACGGTTTGCGTCAGCTCCGCACCTCGGCGGCCTCTTTAATTCAATACATTCAAATTTAGTAATTTTTCACTTCCGCCAGCGATATTCGGTCAGTTCATAGTTTTGTGGGGAAGCTGGCCTTTTATGATCAAAATCCTGCCGTCATCCGTGGTATCGCGGATCGTTCTTCTCTGCCTCTTGATGATCTTCCTCGCGGTGATGGCCGTTGGCGGTCTCACCTATGCCTACCTGCGCGGCGATATCATGGATACGGCGAGGGGAGATGCGCGCAAGGCGATACGCACCATGAGCCTGCTTTACGATCTTGAGCTGGATGGCGCCAAAAGCGAGATCCGCGACGGCGCGGTCATCCGTGTCAGCCAAGGCGAGGGGACGGTGAAAGATCATGACATGGTCGATCGCACGGCAACAGCCATCGGCGGCGTCGCGACCCTGTTTGAAAAGAAGGGCACCGACTATGTCCGGATATCGACCAATGTGAAGACGGAAAAGGGCGAGCGGGCGGTCGGGACCAAGCTTGCCGCAGAGCACCCGGCGCAGCCGTTTCTGGTGCGCGGAGAGGCCTATTTCGGTCCCGCAGTGTTGTTCGGCAAGGATTTCATGACGGGTTATTTCCCGATCACCAATGCTTCGAACGGCGTCACCGGTCTGCTTTTCATCGGCATTCCGATGGAAGTCTATTTCGCCCATATCGCTACCGCGGGCTATGTCGTCATCGGCACGTCGCTCGCCGCTCTCCTCGTCGTCGGCATTGCAAGCCTGTTCGCCCTTCGCATGCTGCTCCGGCCGCTCGGCGTGCTGACTGGCACCGTGCATGCGCTTGCCCAAGGCAATGACGCCACCGAAATACCCTATGCTGAACGCCGCAACGAATTCGGCAATATCGCCCGCGCCTTGGAAGTCTTCCGGGAAGCGGCGCGTGAGAAGCGACAGATGGAAAGCCGCAGTGCCGAGGATCGCGCCGAAGCGGAGGCCGAACGCCGCCGCAACGATGCCGAAAAACAACGTGTCGACCGTCAAATCGACACGGCAGTCAGCGAATTGGGTGCGGCTTTGGCCCGCCTGGCTGATGGCGATCTGTCGAGCACGATCGAGACGCAGTTCTCCGGTCGGCTGGAACAACTTCGCACCGACTTCAATGGCTCTATCATCCGGCTGCGCGATACGCTTTCTCACATCCGCCAAAGCACGCTCTCCATCCAGAAGAGCAGTGCCGATCTCAGCCATTCCTCGGAAGAGCTTTCGCGACGCACCGAAACCCAGGCAGCTTCCCTCGAAGAGACGGCCGCCGCCGTTGATGAGATCACCGCAACGGTCCGTTCTTCGGCCGAACGCGCCCACGAGGCCAACCGCGCCGTTTCGCTCACCAAGAAAAGTGCCGACAGTTCCGGCACGGTGGTGAGCAATGCGGTCGGCGCCATGGGACGCATCGAGGAGGCTTCGGGAAAGATCGAGTTGATCATCGAGGTGATCGACGACATCGCTTTCCAGACCAACCTGCTGGCGCTCAATGCCGGCATCGAGGCGGCCCGTGCCGGCGAGGCCGGCAAGGGTTTTGCCGTCGTGGCGCAGGAAGTTCGCGAACTGGCGCAACGTTCCGCCAGTGCCGCCAAGGAAATCAAGGACCTGATCACCCAGTCGAGCCGGGAGGTCGGCTCCGGTGCCGGCCTGGTGCAGGAGGCGGGCGAAGTGCTGGCGGCGATCAGCCAGCAGATCACCGGCGTCAGCCAGCACGTGGAAATGATCGCGACCGCCAGCCAGGATCAGTCGGCCGCATTGCAGGACATCAACAACTCCGTCAACCGCATGGACCAGATGACCCAGCAGAACGGCGCGATGGTCGGCGAAACCACGGAAGCGAGCCGACGCCTTGCAAGCGAAGCGGATGCCCTGCTTGAACTGGTAGAGCAGTTCCGCATCGATACGAGCAGTCGTTCCCGTTACTCTCGCGCTGCGTAATATTTGCGGATGTCAAAGTAGGGGTGACGCCGCCTTTACGTCTGCTCCTGAACCGCAGCAGGCTGGCGAACCAGCTCGGATAGGGCTGGGCGTAACGTTCATAAAAATCGTTTTCCGCGGCTACGTCACGACGGATGGACTTTGTTCCGAAGGGATAGGAAAAGGCGGCTGCGACGATGTTCTCATGCATCGGAATTGCTCCGTTTGTGGAAATCGTCTCCTCTATTAAACCTCAAAAACTGCTTCTTGTACCGCCGATTTCCCGCTATGTCTTTCACTCATGAAAAACATCAACTGGGATGCCTACGAGCTTTTCATGCAGGTCGCCCGGCTTGGCGGCCTGTCCGGTGCTGCCGGCATCACCGGATTGAGCCCCGCGACGATCGGCCGGAGGATGCTCGATCTGGAAGAGGCAGTCGGGCGGCCGTTGTTTTTACGCAGCCGTACCGGCTATCAGCTGACCGCCGACGGGTCTGCGTTGCTTGCCCAGATTCTGGAGATGGAAGGCGCCGCCCGCCGCATCGAGAGCTGGAAACGGGAAGGCGCCGGTTCGACACTGGTGCGGGTCGCCTGCGGCACCTGGCTTGCCTGGATGTTCACCCGCAATCTCTCGCTTATCCGCACTGAGCGCGATGACTTCCGCCTCGATTTCTATGTCGCCGAGCGACGAGCGAGCCTTGTGCATCGGGAAAGCGATATCGGCATCCGCGCGTTCGAACCGGACGAGCCGAACCTCGCGGCGACCAGGCTCGGGGAAGTCGCCTATGCGGCCTATCGGGCCCGCAACGCCCATCCCTCGGCTGCCGAACGCTGGCTTGCGGTCTCGGAGGAGGACGCGATTTCCGCCTATTTGCGCTGGCCGCATCAGGAACGGGGAGGTCAGGTGGTCGTCACCGTCAACCGCCCGCGTTCTCTGCGTGATCTGGCACTTGGCGGCGCCGGGACCGCGGTCCTGCCCTGTTTCGTCGGCGATCAGGACATGCGGCTGGAGCGCGTCGGAGGAGAGATCGAAAGCCTGCGCCACAATCAGTGGATCGTCATGAACAACGACGATCGCCACCGCCGGGATATCCGCGCGGTGGTCGATCGGATGGTGAAGTTCGTCCGCGGCCACGGCCCGCTTTTCGCAGGCCGCCAGCCTTAAACCTGTCTTTCGATCACTGCATCCGGTTGGTGACGACGACCGGGATCATCAGGTCGCCCCAATGACCGCCGCCGCCATGGTGCCGGGCGGAACGGACGAGCTCCACCGAAACCCCGGCCTCGACCGCCTTCATGATTGCATGGTTGAGGCGGTGCAGATCGTTGGCAAGCGTGCGGATTGCTGCCTGCTGGTCGGGCGTCATCGCCGTCGACTGCTCTTCTGCGCGTTCCTTGACGTGGGTCTGGATGTTCATGTCGGTTCTCCTCCTTGTGATGGGGTTCAGGCTTATTCCGCAGCCGGCCGGAATTGGTCGTGTTCCGTGGATTCCTTCATTGCGGTGGTGGACGAAAGTCCGCCGGTGATGGCGACGGAGACGGCGTCGAAATAGCCGGTGCCGACCTCGCGCTGATGTTTGGTGGCGGTATAACCGTTGATCTCGGCGGCGAATTCCGCCTCCTGCAGCTCCGAATAGGCGGCCATCTGGCGGTCCTTGTAGCCACGGGCGAGCTCGAACATGCCAAAATTCAGCTGGTGGAAACCGGCGAGCGTGATGAACTGGAACTTGTAGCCCATCGCACCCAGTTCCCGCTGGAACTTGGCGATCGTCGCGTCGTCGAGGTTCTTTTTCCAGTTGAACGACGGCGAGCAGTTATAGGCGAGCATCTTGCCGGGATGCGCCTTGTGGACCCCTTCCGCAAACCGACGGGCCTGTTCGAGATCCGGCTTCGAGGTTTCGCACCAGATGAGATCGCAATAGGGCGCATAGGCGACGGCGCGGGCGATGCAGGGTTCGAGCCCGTTCGTGACCTGGTAGAAGCCCTCCACTGTCCGGCCGGCATCGTAGTCGACGAAGGGCTGGTCGCGCTCGTCGATATCCGAGGTGAGCAGCTTGGCCGCTTCTGCATCGGTGCGGGCGATGACCAGCGTCGGCGTGCCCATGACGTCGGCGGCAAGCCGCGCGGCCGTCAGGTTGCGAATATGTGCGGCGGTCGGGATCAGCACCTTGCCGCCGAGATGGCCGCACTTCTTTTCCGATGCGAGCTGGTCTTCGTAATGGACGCCGGCGGCGCCCGCCTCGATGAATGCCTTCATGATCTCGAAGGCGTTGAGCGGCCCGCCGAACCCAGCTTCCGCATCCGCAACGATCGGCGCGAACCAGGTCTCGACCGAAAGACCCTTGCCTTCGGCGGTCTCAATCTGGTCGGCACGTTGCAGGGTGCGGTTGATGCGCCGCGCCAGTTCCGGTGCCGCATTGGCCGGATAGAGCGACTGGTCCGGATACATGGCGGATGCGGTATTGGCATCGGCCGCGACCTGCCACCCGGAGAGGTAGATTGCCTTCAGCCCGGCGCGGACCTGCTGCATGGCCTGGTTGCCGGTCATCGCGCCGAGCGCGTTGACGAAGTCTTCGCGGTGCAGCAGCGACCACAGCCGGTTGGCGCCCATCTCGGCAAGCGAATAACGGATCTCGGCCGAACCGCGCAGCCGCTTCACGTCCTCGGCGGAGTAAGGGCGTTCGACACCCTCGAAACGCCCTTTTTGAGCGCCTGGAACCAGCGTGTAAAAATCTGTCATTGCTTTCCTCCTATGTAAATCGGCGAGCCAAGATATGGCGCTTTTGATGTGACTGAATTTACAGAAAAGAATGCTGCACTGCCAGAAAAGATACAAAAATGCGGGTATGAAAGGGGTTAGGTTGTCTTGTCTTTCACAAAGGGTTCTGTGAAGATGTCACAATGGTAAATGCGGCGGGCTGGCCGATTTTGTAAAAGCGGTGACAAAAGTGACGGAGCGAAAGATTTTTGCCGGCCCGCGGGTACGGCGGGTGCGATTGGGGCTTGGGCTCACCCAGACGGCCATGGCCGAAGCGCTAGGCATTTCGCCCTCCTATCTCAACCTCATCGAGCGCAACCAGCGGCCGCTCACGGTCCAGCTCCTCTTGAAGCTTGCCTCGGTCTACAAGGTCGATCTCGATACGCTGCAGGGGGAAGGTGGCGGCCTTGCGGGGCGGCTGCGCGAGGTGTTCGCCGATCCGCTGCTGGCGGGCGAGATCCCGGGGGATCAGGAAATCATCGAGGTGGCGGAAGCTGCCCCCAACGCGGCGCTGGGGCTGATGAAGCTCTATCGCGCTTATCGCGAGCAAGCGGCCCGGCTTTCGGATCTTTCCGATCTGCTGGCCCGCGAGGGTCACGAGACCTCGATCGCCGGCACGCGCCTGCCGATCGACGAGGTGCGCGAGACGCTGCAGCGTCGCCCCAACTTTTTCGCGCGTGTCGAGGATGCGGCCGAAACTTTCATGGCTAGGCTCGGGACCGGCGACGAACTGCCTGGCGCCTTGAAGGCCTGGGCGAAGAACGAGCACGGCATCGTGGTGCGTACGCTGCCGGTTCATGCCATGCCGAACCTGCGCCGGCGGTACGACCGCCATTCCATGCGGCTGTTTCTGTCAGAACGGCTCTCGCCCTTCGACCGGACGCGCGAGCTTGCCATGGAAGTGGCGCTGCTTGCATTGGGCCAGGAGATCGCCGCCGAACTCGATGATCTAAAACTTTCCACCAACGAGGCGCGTCGCATCGGCCGCTTCGAGCTCGCCCGTTATGCCGCCCATGCGCTGATGATGCCTTATGGGGCTTTTTTCACGGCGGCCCAGCGTGCCCGATACGACCTCGACGTATTGCGCTCCCGTTTCGACGTGTCGTTCGAGCAGGCCGCCAACCGGCTCACGTCGCTTGCCCGGACCGGCACGCCGGGCATTCCGTTTTTCCTGATGGAAGTCGATCACGCCGGTAACGCCATCCGCCGTGCCGGTGCGCAGGGGTTCCCGCAAGCACGTTTCGGCGGGCTCTGTCCGAAGCTCGGCCTTCATGCCGCCTTCCTTCAGCCGGGGCAGGTTCTCGTCGATCGGGTCGAGATGCCGGATGGCGCCGCATTCCTAACGGTGTCGCGCACGCTCGAAGGCCCGCAGGCGGGATTCGGCGAGCGTATCCGCCGTACGGCAATTCTTCTCGGCTGCGATCTGTCGAGCGGCGGCGACACCGTCTATGGCGAGGCACTGCCGGGGGCCGTCGGAACGGTGCTTGCCGGCACCGCCTGCCGGCTCTGCGAAAGGCAGGGTTGCCTCTCCCGCGCCGAGCCTCCGGTCACGAGACCGCTCGGTCTGGATGAGATGGTGACCGGTCTCAGTGCCTTCGATTTTCAATGAGTTTTGCGGCGGCGCACATTCCCCCTTGTGGGGTGTAAAATTACTTTTTACTCTCGCGAAAAAATATAAGGGAATTAGGCGCGATTTGACGATTGCGCAGACAAAACTGGAACAGGAGAGATCATGAAAAGTCATTTGCTCAGCCTTGCCGCCGCAGTTGCCGCGGCGGCTTTCGCCGCGACGGCTGCTCTGGCCCAGGAGCGTGAAGTCCGCGTCTACAACTGGTCGGACTATATCGATGAATCGATCCTGGGGGATTTCACCAAGGAGACCGGCATCAAGGTCATCTACGACGTGTTCGACAACAACGAGATGCTGGAGACCAAGCTTCTGGCTGGCGGCTCCGGTTACGATGTCGTCGTGCCGACCGGCCCGTTCCTGGCCCGTCAGATCCAGGCCAAGGTGTTCCAGAAGCTCGACAAGTCGAAACTGCCTAATCTTTCCAACATGTGGCCGGTGGTTACCGAGCGGCTGGCGAAATACGATCCCGGCAATCTGTATGCCGTCAACTACATGTGGGGCACCACCGGCATCGGCTATAACGTCGACAAGGTGAAGGCCGCACTCGGCGACGTGCCGATCGACAGCTGGAATGTTCTCTTCAAGCCGGAAAACGCCGCAAAACTGAAGTCCTGCGGCATCAACATCCTCGATGCATCCGACGAGACTTTTGCGATCGCGCTGAACTATCTCGGCAAGAACCCCGACAGCAAGGACACCAAGGACCTCGAAGCCGGCGGCGCCGTCTACTCGAAAATTCGCAAGTCGGTGAAGACCTTCAATTCGTCGGCCTATATCGATGAACTCGCCAATGGCGACAGCTGCATCACCATCGGCTGGTCGGGCGACGTGTTGCAGGCCAAGACCCGCGCCGAGGAAGCCAAGAACGGCGTCAAGATCCGGTTCGTCATTCCCAAGGAAGGCACGTATATGTGGTTCGACAACCTCGCGATCCCCGCGGACGCGAAGCATGTCGATGAGGCGCATGCCTTCATCAACTACCTGATGAAGCCGGAAGTCATCGCCAAGGCTTCCAACTTCGTTCAATACGCCAATGGCAACCTGGCTTCGCAGAAGTTCATCGACAAGGAAGTCTTGGAAAATCCCTCCGCCTATCCACCGGAAGACGTCGTCAAGAAGCTCTTCACCATTTCGCCATACGGGCCGCGCGAGCAGCGGGTCCTGAACCGGGTCTGGACGCAGATCAAGACCGGTAGCTGATCAAGGGCGGGGCAGGCGGAAACGTCTGCCCCGATTACTTTCGGGCGGCCATCGGGGCGAAATGGGGTAAGGCATGGCGAAATCTCTTGGGCCGGTTAAACGCAAATTTTCTCCCTGGGCTGATCCTTCAGCGGTTCCGTTCATCCGTTTCGAAAACATCACCAAGCGGTTCGGCACCTTCACCGCCGTGGATAACCTGACGCTCGATATCTACGAGCGGGAGTTCTTCTCGCTGCTCGGGCCGTCCGGTTGCGGCAAGACGACGCTGATGCGCATGCTCGCCGGCTTCGAGGAGCCGACCGAAGGCCGAATCCTGCTGCAGGGCAAGGATATTTCCGGCGTGCCACCCTATCGCCGGCCCACCAACATGATGTTCCAGTCCTACGCGCTCTTCCCGCATATGACGGTCGAAAAGAATGTCGCCTTCGGCCTGGAGCAGGACAATCTTCCGAAGGGTGAGGTCGCCGCCCGTGTCGAGGAGATGCTGAAGCTCGTCAAGCTGGAGCAGTTCGCCAAACGCAAGCCGAACCAGCTTTCCGGCGGTCAGCGCCAGCGCGTCGCGCTCGCCCGGTCTCTCGCCAAGCGCCCCAAGGTGCTGCTGCTCGACGAACCGCTCGGTGCGCTCGACAAGAAGCTGCGCGAAGAGACGCAGTTCGAGCTGATGGACCTGCAGACCAAGCTCGGCCTCACCTTCCTGATCGTCACCCACGACCAGGAAGAGGCGATGACCGTGTCCGATCGTATCGCGGTCATGGACAAGGGCCTGATCATGCAGGTGGCAACGCCGGCCGAGATCTACGAAGCGCCGAACAGCCGCTACGTTGCGGATTTCATCGGCGACATCAATATCCTCGAAGGCACGGTCACCTCGACGGACAGCGCCCTCGGCATGCCCGGCTCGGTCAGGATCGACTGCGACGGGATCGCCGTCTCCGTCGAGCAGGAATGCCAGGCGGTGAAGGGCGACAAGGTCGCTTTCGCGGTGCGGCCGGAAAAGGTGCGTATCTCGGCCGATCAGCCGGCCGATATCTCGGCCAATGCGGTTTACGGCGAAGTCTGGGACATCGGTTATCTCGGCGACTTCTCGGTTTTTCTCGTCAGGCTCGCGGATGGCCGAGTGGTGCGTGCGGCGCAGGCCAACGTCTCCCGCCTCGTCGACCGGCCGATCACATTCGGCGACATGGTGTGGCTCACCTGGCCGCTCGATGCCGGCCTCGTGTTGACGCGTTGAGCGGGGGACAGGGAGATGGCAAGCGTTTCCGAAACCCACCCCGCCAACAAACCCAATCCCGCCCGCTGGCTGGTGGTCGCGGTTCCCTATCTCTGGCTGCTGCTGTTTTTCGCAGCGCCTTTCCTGATCATCTTCAAGATATCGTTGTCGGAGACGACGATCGCCATGCCGCCCTATACGCCGCTCTTTGAAGGGTTTGGCGCATTCGGCGACTTCGTCTCGGAACTCGACTTCGACAACTACCTCTTCCTGACCGGCGACCCTCTTTACATCGAAGCCTACCTGTCTTCGCTGCGCATCGCCGTGATCTCAACCTTCCTGCTGCTGCTGATCGGTTATCCGATGGCGCTCGCCATGGCCCGCGCGCCGACGATGCTGCGGCCGACGTTGGTCATGCTGGTCATCCTGCCGTTCTGGACGTCGTTCCTGATCCGCGTCTATGCCTGGATCGGCATCCTGAAACCCGATGGACTGCTGACGCTGCTGTTCCGGTCGGTCGGCCTGCTCGGCGTAGACGATCAGGTGCAGATCCTGCGCACCGATTATGCCGTCTTCATCGGAATCGTTTATTCCTACCTGCCCTTCATGGTCCTGCCGCTCTATTCGGCACTGGAGAAGATGGACAATACGCTCTTGGAGGCCGCAAGCGATCTCGGCTGCCCGCCCTGGAAGGCGTTCTGGAAGATCACCTTCCCGCTGTCGCTGCCTGGCGTTATTGCCGGTTCGATGATCTGCTTCATTCCGATCACCGGCGAATTTGTCATCCCGGACCTGCTGGGCGGCGCCGACACGCTGATGATCGGCAAGACGCTGTGGACGGAGTTCTTCGGCAATCGCGACTGGCCGCTGGCATCGGCCGTGGCGGTCATCCTGCTGATCATGCTGGTCGTGCCAATCATGATTTTCCAGAACCAGCAGAAGAAGGTGGCTTGAGATGAAATCATCCCGCTTCGACGCCACCGTCCTTACCCTCGGTTTTGCCTTCCTCTACATCCCGATCATCATCCTGGTGGTCTATTCCTTCAATGCTTCCAAGCTCGTCACGGTCTGGGGCGGGTTTTCGCTGCAATGGTATCGCACCATGTGGTCGAACCAGGGCCTCATGGATGCCGCCTGGGTGACCGCACGCGTTGGCGTCATCAGCGCCACGATCGGCACCGTGCTGGGCACGCTTGCGGCGCTTGCCCTGGTGCGGTTCACGCGCTTTCGCGGCCGGATGCTGTTTTCCGGGATGATCTATGCGCCGCTCGTCATGCCGGAAGTGATTACCGGCCTGTCGCTGCTGTTGCTGTTCGTCGCCGTCGGTATCGATCGCGGTTTCTGGACGGTCGTTATCGCGCATACGACGTTCACCATGTGCTACGTGGCGATCGTCGTGCAGTCGCGGCTGCTGACCTTCGACCTCAGCCTCGAGGAGGCGGCGCTCGATCTCGGCTGTCCTCCAGTCAAGACCTTCTTCAAGATCACCCTGCCGCTGATCTTCCCCGCCGTCATCGCCGGCTGGATGCTGGCTTTCACCCTGTCGCTGGACGACCTCGTCATCGCGAGCTTCACGACCGGTCCGGGTGCCACGACGCTGCCGATCAAGATCTACAGCCAGGTGCGCCTGGGCGTCACACCGGAGATCAATGCGATCTGCACCATCCTGATCGGGCTGGTGACGATCGGCGTCATCATCGCCTCGATCAGCACCAAGCAGACGGAAATGCGCCGCATCCGCGACGAGCATGTCGCCGCTCGCGGCACGACCTGACGATCATTCGCCCCGCGGCGGTAGGAAGATATAGATGAGCAGCCACGCCGGCAGCACGATGACGGCGCCGAGCACGATGCGCGGCACCGACCAGATATAGGCGTTTTCGAGCCCGACCCTGATATCGTCCGGCGTCAGATGCAGGAGCGCCAGTAGCGTCGGCATGGTGATGCCGAAGAAGCTGAGCACTGCGCCCATGATGAGGCAGGCGAGCAGCGCCTTGCATAGATTGATCAGGAATCTCGACACCAGATAACCCCCATCCGGTTGGTTCGGTTCATTGTAGGGGCTTCGCCGGAGTTTGCGAAACGGGCCAGATGACGGGGTTCGGCCAGGAGCCGCCGATGAAGACTATCAGCGGTGCCGCCTTGGTGCCCTGCGCAATCGGCTCGATGGTTGCGGAGAGCGCGAGGCTGCTGTTGATATAGGGAACAACGCCGGAAAGCGTCAGGTTCTCGGAAGGGCCGGTGATCTTTCCTTCGCGGATATCCGCCGAACCATCCGCGAGATTGGCGGAGATGTCGATATGGTCGAATTCCAGGCTGCCGCTACCGGCATCGCTTAATGGAAAATAGGGTTTTTGGGCTGCAAGCTGCCGGACACCGGCAAGATTGACGCCGGAAAGCGAGCCGCGGTCCGTCCGAAAGCGGAGCGTGCCTTTCGCATTGCGCCAGGCTTCCGGTTCCAGCGGCCGATCGACGTCGAGCGCCAGATCCAGCGACCCGCGCGCCGCCGGAAGCGGGCCGGCGAGGCCAAGTTCCCTGACGATATTGCCGAAATCCGCGTCCTGGATGGCAAGGCGCAGCGCCACGGCTCCGGCCGTACCGCCCTTCACCGTAGCGATCCGGCCGGTCAGTCGGCCGGTCTCGAAATCGCTGTCGGCGATGTCGATGCGCGATTGCTCGCCGACGTTCATGATGCTTACGGCGGCTTCCGAAAGCTGGAAAGGCCCGAGCGTCGCCTGCCGGGCGGAAAGCCTCAGGTCGAGTTCCAGGCCGGCGAGATGGCTATTGCCCCGACTGGTGTCACCCATGGCGCGCGGCGCGATGGCGGCAAGCGCTGCGGAAAGGTCCATCCGGTCGAAGGCGAGCGTACCGGTGAGCCTCGCCGGCCGGTCAGGCGGCAGCACGAGATCGAGTATGCCGGTCGCCTTGGCGTCGTTCAGGCCGAGGGACAGGTTGTCCAAGCGCAGGATGTCTTCGTTGGTGACGAGGCGGGTATTCAACGAGAAGCTCTTCAGGCGCTCGACACCGGCAAAGTTCAGCCCGGCCCAGCGCATCGCCGTCGAAAGGTCGGGAACTGTCAGTTCGGCATCGCCGGAAAGAAACGCATGCGCCGCCAGATTGGCGACGCCGCGGAACTGGCCATGAAAGAGAGCGGATGCCATCGTGCCGGAGATATTGCCGCTTTTGCCCGAGAGCAGCAGCAGCGGCTGCGTCGAACTCATATCCAGCGTCAGCGCCTGGCCGTTGAGATTGGCATCCGCCTTCAGTTCCAGGCCCCGGGACAGCCAGGGCCAGTCGAGCGTGCCGTTTATCGACTGGAACCGCGTGATCCGGCCGCTGGCGACGTCGGAGATCTCGAATGTCCCGTTGCTGATGCGGACATCGCCCATCCGCGCATCGTCATCCGTCGCCAGTGCCTGACTGCTGCCGTCCGGCCGCGCATCGCGCACGGCGCGGCTGAGCAGCCCGTCATTCGCCCAGTCGAGCCTGCCGTCGGCCTCCCTGAGGACATAGATCTCCGGGTTCGTCAGGCGAAAATCCTTGAACTCCGGCTGTCCGAGCAGAGCCTGAAGAAGATCGAAGGAGGCCGAAAGCCGCGAGACCCGGCCGAGCACCCGCTCACCACCCTCTGCCTGCTTGCGGATGGTGATCTCCCTGAGCGTGATCCTGGGCTCCGGCCAGAAGCGGATATCCGGCGTCCCCTCAATCGTCACATCGTGGCCGGTCCATTCGGCGACCGCCCGCTCCATGCTTTCGCGCACCACGGTCGATGAAACCAGGAACGGCGCGATGAGCTGGAAAAGCGAAAAGAGGCACACTGCGACGATGGCGCCGATCAGAACGCGGCGCGACCGCCGGCCCAGCGGGCGGCTCAGGTTCTTCCGCAGATGTCCGAACGGATTGGTGAGCATGATCACACGCGCATTATAGGAAATGCCGGGTTCGCGCAAATCCGTGAAACTTCCCTGGCGGTCTCCTTTATAATGCGGTGCAACATGCTATAAAAACCGATACGCTGCGACCTTGCAGGATCTGGCGTGGAGGGAGATGGGGCAGAACCCTGGTTCCGATGTCGGGGTGGGGTTCTCCGAGGGTGGAGGAATGGGAATGGGCAATGAACAGCCGCTCTGGAGCCCCTCGGCGGAAGCACAGCAGAAAACCCCGCTTTATCATTTCATCAGCTGGTGCGCCGAGCGCTTTGGCAAAAGTTTTCCCGACTATGATGCGTTCTACGCGTGGTCGATCGGCGAGCGCGCCGATTTCTGGTCCGCGGTCTGGGAGTTCTGCGGCGTCAAGGGCGAGCGTGGCGACCGAGTGCTGATCAACGGCGAAGACATGCTTGACGCTCGCTTTTTCCCTGATGCCACGCTGAATTTCGCCGAAAATCTGCTCTCCGGAACAGGCGCCGGAGACGCGCTGATCTTCCGCGGCGAGGACAAGGTGAGCTATCGCTGGTCCTGGGATAGGCTTCGCGCCGAAGTCTCTCGTCTGCAGCAGGCCTTCAGGGTGCTCGGTATCGAGAAGGGCGACCGGATTGCTGCGATGATGCCGAATATGCCGGAAACCATTGCCTGCATGCTGGCCGCCGCCTCGATCGGTGCCATCTGGTCTTCCTGTTCACCTGATTTTGGTGAACAGGGCGTGCTCGACCGTTTCAGCCAGATTGACCCAAAGCTGTTCATCACCTGCGACGGCTACTGGTACAACGGCAAGCTTCAGGACGTCGCCGCCAAGGTGAGGGCGGTTTCCTCGGTCCTGAAGACACCGGTTCTGGTGGTGCCTTATGCCGGCGACGCCTCCACGCTCGCTGCATCGCTTGCCGATGCCCGCACGCTTACGGATTTCACGGCCCCTTACGAGGCGCGGGCGATCGAGTTCGCGCCGTTGCCATTCTCCCATCCGCTCTACATTCTCTTCTCGTCCGGTACGACCGGGGTGCCGAAATGCATCGTCCATTCGGCCGGCGGCACGCTGCTACAGCATCTCAAGGAACATCGCTTCCATTGCGGCCTCAAGCCCCGCGAAAAGCTGTTTTATTTCACCACCTGCGGCTGGATGATGTGGAATTGGCTGGTGTCAGGCCTTGCAGTCGGCGCCACGCTCTGCCTGTTCGACGGTTCGCCGTTTGCGCCGGATGGCAATGCCCTGTTCGACTATGCCGAAGCTGAAAAGTTCGCGGTGTTCGGCACCTCGGCAAAATACATCGACGCGGTCCGCAAGGGCGGCATCGCACCGAAGCAGAGCCACGATCTGGCCGCGCTCAGGCTCGTCATCTCCACCGGTTCGCCGCTATCGCCGGAAGGTTTTTCCTTTGTCTACGAAGGCATCAAATCCGACGTGCATCTGGCCTCGATTTCGGGCGGTACCGACATCGTTTCCACCTTCGTGCTCGGCAATCCGCTGAAGCCGGTCTGGCGCGGCGAGATCCAGGGGCCGGGCCTGGGGCTCGCCGTCGACGTCTGGAACGACGACGGCAAGTCGGTGCGCCGGGAAAAGGGCGAGCTCGTCTGCACCAAGGCCTTCCCGTGCATGCCGCTCATGTTCTGGAACGATCCCGGAGGCCAGAAATATCGCGCCGCCTATTTCGAGCGCTTCGAGAATGTCTGGTGCCACGGCGATTTCGCCGAATGGACCGAACATGACGGCATCGTCATCCACGGCCGTTCGGACGCGACGCTCAATCCGGGCGGCGTGCGGATCGGCACCGCCGAGATCTATAATCAGGTGGAGCAGATGGAGGAGGTCGCGGAAGCCATCTGCATCGGCCAGGACTGGGACGACGACGTCCGCGTCATCCTCTTCGTCCGCCTCGCGAACGGCCTGACGCTGAGTGACGATCTCGGCAAGGCGATCAAGGCCCGCATCCGCACCGGCGCATCGCCGCGCCACGTGCCGGCCAAGGTCATTCAGGTCGCCGATATCCCCCGCACCAAGTCCGGCAAGATTGTCGAACTCGCAGTCCGCGACGTCGTGCACGGCCGGGCGGTCAGGAACAAGGAGACGCTCGCCAACCCGGAAGCGCTTGATCTGTTCGACGGCCTTGCCGAGTTGAAAAGCTGAATGGCCGGGTATCCCCGACGAGGCGAGATGTATCGATACGGTACATCTCCAGCATAAATTCCAGAAATGGAGCGCCGTTAACGCGCTATTAAGCCGCTTTGATCAAAAGTGGAGCAACATGGTTTCGTCTCGTGTATGAAATACGCCTAGCCGCGAGCTTTCATAGACATGACGTCTCCACCGACCCTCGTTGGACAGCATTAAACTTCAAAGGCAGCTTCGGCTGCCTTTCTTTTCACGTTATTCTCAACTCTGAGATGCTGATATTCCAGATCGCAACCGTGTCCCGTTGGCGAGAAACAGGGTATTACCTGCGGCATGCCAAATCCGGTTACAATCTCCTGATCAATTCGCAAGCACCCGCGGCGAAGGGAAGGTAATCTCCACCAGCGTGCCCTCGTTCGGCGCCGAAGTGATCGCGAAGGCGGCGCGATTTGCGTCGACCATCGCCTTTGTCAGCGGCAGGCCAAGACCGGTACCGTCGCCGCGCTTGTGCGAGGCGCTCGACACCTGGCGGAACGGCTTCATGGCAAGCTCCAGTTCCGAGCGGGTCATGCCGATGCCGGTGTCGCGGACGCGAAGTACCACGTTTCCATTGGTCTCGTAGGCGGTGGAGACGACGATCTGGCCGCCCGAGGGCGTGAAGCGGATGGCGTTCGACAGGATGTTCAGGACGATTTGCTTGATCGAGCGCGGATCGGCGACCACCTGCGGCACGGCATGCGAGAGGGCCGTGCGGATGATGACGCGCTGGCCGTTTGCCTGCGGCTGCACCAGCGAGACGGCTTCCGAAACGGCTTCGTTGAGGCCGACGGCCACGAAATCAAGCTCCATCTCGCCCGCCTCGATCTTGGAAATGTCGAGGAGGTCGTTGACGATATCGAGCACGTGTCGGCCGGAGCGGCTGATGTCGTTGGCATATTCGACATAACGCGCATGGCCGATCTGGCCGAAGCGCTCGCTCGCCATCATGTCGGCAAAGCCGATGATCGCGTTGAGCGGCGTGCGGATTTCATGGCTCACATGGGCGAGGAATTCGCTCTTATGGGCATTTGCGGTCTCGGCGGCGCGCTTGGCGGTACGCAACTCGTCTTCGGTGCGCTTCCACTGGGTGATGTCGCGGATGACGGCGCAATACCCGTTCGAGGAGGTCAGCTTGCCGATCGTCATGAACAGCGGCAGGAATCCGCCGGAAGCTTCGCGGCCGATCACTTCGCGGCCGTCGTTGAGGACGCTGGCGACGCCGTGGCCGGCAAGGCCTGCGAGATAATCGAGAATCGCCCGCTGGCTCTCGTGCGCAAACAGCGTGACGAAGGGTTTGCCGCTGATCTCTTCATTATCGTAGTTGAAGAGCGCGCTCGCCGCCCGGTTCAGCGAACGTATGTCGCCTTCCGCACCGATGATGACCACGCCGTCGGTGGCCGTTTCCAGGATCGCGCGCAGTTCCGTTACCTCGACCTGCAGCTTTGCCAGCTGGTCGGCGGCGCGCGGTGCGCGCAACGGAATGACTTCTGCCGCTTGGCCGTCCTCGGTGGAGCCCTGTACCTCGGCCACGACCGGCATCAGCGCCAGCATGAGGACAGTCGAATTGTCCCAGCGGACGGATTGAAGGCGTGCCGTCACCGGCACCAGTTCATCGTCGGCGCGCACCACGACCATGCCGCCGGCCTCAGCCGTCTTGCCTTCGAGATCCTGGCGCTGCAGCAGCGCATCGAGACCGCCGACTTCCGCCAGTTCGTCGATCGAAGCATAACCGGTCAGCCGCAGGAATTCAGGATTTCCGTGGATCAAAAGGTCGCCGCTATGCACGAGAAGCGCCACCGGCATCTGGTCGACGATTTCCGCGGAAAGACCGATCCGCTCGCGGACCGGGATCATCTGGCTCAACAGTTCACGGTCGGACAGTTCCGGATGCGGGTCGGCAGGCGCCTCTGCGGCATCTTCCGCCTCTTCAGTGGGCTCGATCGGCGCGTCGGCAAAAGCCTCGTTCGCTCCTTCGGCGAATGCGACCGCCTCTTCCTCGGAAATCTCTTCTGAAACGGGGGCGACAGGTTCCTCGCGCACAGTCTCCTGTTCGAGCTGGGTGGGCTCTATCGCGGTCGGCTCGTTCTGTTCGACAACGGATACGTCCGCCTCGACCGGGGTCCCCGGCTTCTTTTCCTCGTTACGGCGACCGACGAAATTGTCGAGCTGGCGGGCGATCTCGCGGAAAGCAGCCTGTTCGACGGGGGTCAGCCCGTCGCGGCGGTTGGAACGACGCTCCTCGAGCTGGATGACCTTGTCGGATTGGCGGCGGCCGGCGTTTTCGACGATCCGGAGCGCCGGGCGTTCGCCTGCCGGCCAGTCGAGCAGCGAAGGGATCTGCCGGCCGGACATGGACGGCTGCGGCCTGTCCTCCGGGGCAGGCTCCAACGGCAGGTCTTTCGCAAGCAAGTCTTCGGATGGTGTCGCATCGGCTGATATGTCTTCGGCGACCGCAGGCTGCTCGGCATCTTCCGCGAGTTCCGGCTCTTCGAACGCGGCGTGTTCCTCGGCCGCGGAAGTCTCTGCAGCCGGTTCTTCGCTCGCGGAGCTTTCAGCGTTTGCGTCTTCGGCCGAGCCTATCCCAGCTGGCGCATCGATGGCTTCGTCCTGCCCAACGGCCAGACCGTCTTCTGCCGTCAAGTCCGCTGCATCGGCGGGCATCTCATAGGCTTCGGAAACAGCCTCAGCTTCCGGTTCTGCCACATCCTCCGGCACGGTGCGGGTCAGCGTCAGGCCAACGGCGTTCGGATCCTCGGCTGCATCGCCGATGCGCACGATGCCGAACCCGCGAAAACCGTCGAACTCGCGGGTGCGGGTATAGGTCGGCAGCGCGGCGAGATCGACCGGCACCATCAAAGACGTGCCCTCGACCGGCCACCAGATCGTCTTGCCGGACCAGGTATCGCGCTTGTTGAGCAGTTCGGTGATCTTGCCCTCGGGGTCAAGATAGAAGAGGGCGGCCAGATCGGTAAAGGCCATGCCGTTGATATCGGCGGCATGCGGGCCGACAGCGTCGGCAAATTCGCTCGAAACTTCCCTGAACCGGCCCTCGGCATCGATCTTCCAGACGAAACGGGTCGCGCGCCCGTCGCGGCGGAAAACGAAACCGTCCGGTTCCGGCGCGGCAATTTCGGTGGCTGCGGGTTCGGCTGCAGGCGCTGCCTCCACCATCTCAGCCTCGCCAGCCACGGTTTCCTCGCTGGCGGTTTCGGAAACGACCTCTTCCGCCGCCCCGATCGTTGCTGCCGAGGAAAGGGCATCGATTTCCGCGTTCGGCGCGGCCTCTTCAGGCGCGACCTGTTCAATCGGTTCCTCGAAAGCAACAGCGTGGACGGGAGCAAAATTTTCGCTGGGCTCCAGCAAAATTTCTTCTTCCGGCTCTTCCGTGTCGACGATCTCCGACACGGCGGCAATCACATCGGCAAAACCGTCGGCAGGCGCGGGCTCGGCCGCGAAGTCTGCGGTGTCATCACTTGCGGCAAGTTCGGCCACGGCTTCTTCGACGGCTTCGGCATTCGCCGGCGCATCATCGCGCGGCTCGTAGCCGTTCGCGGCGGTGGCCCGGCCCTGTTCGGTCTCGACCGTGAATAGGAGATGCAGGGCCGGTTCGTTGGAAAGCTTGCCGATCGCAGCCGGCAGGTAGCCCTTGGAGGTGGGGATGGGGCGCTTGACGAGGCGGCTCGGATCGGCGCCCGCCATGGTCGTCATCATCTTGGCGGTGTGGGTGGAAACGCCGAGCCCCGCGAACTCGGCCGAGGCGGCGAGCACCTCGCCGTTTTCGTCGATCACCGCCATATGCGTATCGGGATCGTCGAAGCCTTCGATCATCCGGGCCGCAGAGGCCGAGGGTGAGAGCCTGCCTCGTTCCACCGGCGCGCTGAACAGTACCGCCGCTTCGCCCTGAACCTGAACAAGTTCGCAGACCGCCTGCACGGGAATGCGCTGGAAACCGGAAGCGACGCGGATCGTCAGGTTGCGGATGTCGCCGACTTCGCCGAGCTGGCGCGCAGCCGCTTCGATCTGGCGGAAGGCTATATCGACGCGGTTCGGACCCTGGTCGAGAAAATCGTAGATGGAGCCGAAGCCGAAAAGATCGGCGCCGCGCCCGTTCGCCCAGAGGGGGCTTTGCATGTCCGGAGAAAACAGCACGATCGCTTCGCCCGCCGCAAAACGATCGCGGACGCGCTCGTGCACGGCAATATCGATGAACGGGTATTGGACTGCGGACATAGGCAAAACCTACAGGACGTTTGTGACCGGATTTCTACGTAGTTTAACGGATTGTTAATAACCTTCCCCTGCCTTCGGGTCGAGAGCGGCGCCATCCAAACCTCCGACAGGGTTAATTCCGGGATTCATTTTATTGTGCACCGCACAATGATATTGCAATGCACAACGAGATGGTCTATATAAGAGGCATGACATCTTCGGTTCTGCCGAAGAAATCGCCAACGAGGACCTGAAACGATGGCATACAAGACCGACGATATCTTTTCCTTCTCCGCTTTCGATCCGTCCAAGATGACCGAAGGCTTCCGCGACTTCGCTGAAAAGGGTGCCACCCAGTCTCGCGAAGCTTATGCTAAGATGAAATCCGCTGCCGAGGAAGCCACCAAGACGGTGGAATCCACAATGCAGTCGGCACAGGCTGGCTCTGTCGAACTCGGCCTCAAGGCGATCGACGCGCTGCGTACCAATGCTGAAAACTCGCTGACCCATATGGAATCCTTGCTCGGCGTGAAGTCCTTTGCCGAACTGATCGAACTGCAGACTGGTTTCATCCGCAAGCAGGCAGAAATCACGGTTGAGCAGGCCAAGTCCATGCAGGACACCGCCCGCAAGATCGTCGAAGACGTGACGAAGCCCGGCAAGGAAGCCGCTGAAAAGGTCATGACGACCTTCAAGGCTGCCTAATTTTTAGAGCCTGATTTGAAGGAGAAGGCCGGAGCATGCTCCGGCCTCTTCTATTTGCGGGAAAGGACTTTCTATTTGCGGGATAGGACTTGCAAAAAAAGTCCGATCGCCGTATGTGACCCCCCAACGGCGCCCAAGGGCGCTTGTGCGGTTGTAGCTCAGTTGGTTAGAGCGCAGGTTTGTGGCACCTGAGGTCGGAGGTTCGAGACCCCCCAACCGTACCATTTTTCCAAAATCCCAATTTTTTTTGATATCCAGCCGAGCAGATTTGCGGCTGGATTCCCGTATTTGAATTGTGGCGGAACAAAACGGCGGGCCGATGAAAATATCGGATGTGAGGCGTTCCCGCCCGCTCACCAGCGCAGCAGGCGCGGTCCCAGAAGCGAGCCGGCAATGCCGGTCAGCAGGATACCCAGCGAGTACCAGATGAGCACGAAGGGCATGCCGTTCTCGGTGCAGAACCAGGAATAGACCCAGGCGCCGGCAGCACCCGCCGCGATGCCGGCGATGAAGCCGGTCAGCTTCAGATCAGTTGGTGCGCCATGGCGTAGCACCCAGACGTTGCCGGCAAATACCGGAAGCGCGAACAGGAAGATCAGCAGCGGGCAATGCAGCGCCGACGATCCGATGATCATTTTGGAATAGTTTTCGGCCGGCGACATCACCAGCTGGATTACGGCGACCACAGCCATGATCGCAACGATCGCCGCCGCGGTCTGGAAGAACCGTCCCCTGGAACCGTCAGGCCGTGCCAGATGATAGGCGGCGAGGAAAGCGGCGATCGCCAGCAGCGCATTGTAGGCGGATTTGATCCAGAACACCGGCAGCATCAGCGCTTCCGCCATGTCGATGCGCAGGCCGAGGATCGCCAGCATCAGTACCAGCGACACGACGAGCGCCGGCAGGACGCCGAGCACGAAGCGGCGTGCCAGCGCATGCCGCGGCACCGGCTTCAGGTCGCCTACTAGGCTGTCGATGATGTCGTCCGTCTTTCTCACTTTCCGCCTCGCAATTTCTCCGCCAGTGCCTTGAGCCCTCGGTGAATGCCGACCTTGACCGCCGATTCCGACTGACCGGTCCGGCTCGCCGTGTCGGCCACCGACTGGCCTTCGAGCTTCACCTGACGGATCAATTCCCGCTGTTTCGCCGGCAGGCTTTCCAGAAGCCGCTCGACATCCATCCGCGCGGAGATCGCTTCCTCATGGTCGTCGCTCTCGAAATCCTCGCCGAGCTCCGTTTCCGCCATCATCCGGCCGCCGCGGCCGCGATGGTGGTCGATCAGCTTGTAGCGGGCGATCGAGAAGAACCATGCCGTGAACGGTCGCTCGCGATCGTAGGTCTCCCGGCGCGAATGCAATGCCAGCAATGTCTCCTGGACAAGATCTTCCATGTCCGCTTTCGTTGCAGCAGCCATCCGGCGGCTGTAATATCCGACTAGCAGGACACGCACCGCGTTGAGCAAACGCCGATAGGCTGCCTCGTCCCCATCGAGGGACAGAAGCATCATAGCCTTCAGGGCTTCTTCCGAATGGGCGCTCGTCATGCTGTTTCAATGATCATTCGGAAAAGCACGTAAACGGTTACAGGTGGAATGGAAAATATTTCGAATGCTTTCGGCCTATCACATAACCGTGAAGCTGTAACGACTTTCTGCGTGGGTCGAATTGATGGTTGTGAGCCCTCGGCAGGCAGCCGGCGGACACATCGATTGATCCAGGAGGACATCCCATGACCAAGCTTCTTTCCAGCCTTGCAGCCTGCACCTTCGTCGTCGGCCTTTCGCTTGCCGGCGCGGCGAACGCCCAGAGCAGCACGAGCACCGACACGATGAAGAAGGACACCATGAAAACCGACACCATGAAGCAGAATTCGATGAAGAAGGATTCCATGGCGACCGGCACCAAGACCGACTGCATGCACAAGGCCGGCATGGAAAAGAACACGATGAAGAAGTCCGAGATGATGAAGGCCTGCGACGCAATGAAATAATGCCGTGAAATGATCTGACCGCGGCCGCTGAAACTTTTTGTCCGGCGGCCGCGTCTATCTGCTGGAGCCCACTTCCCGCATTCGGAGGAAATACCATGGCCACGATCGATGCCGGCGTTGCGACCGGGCGGACGATCATTTACCGCCACAGCCTGCTAGTGCGCCTCTCGCACTGGGTGAATGTGCTCTGCATGACCGTGCTGCTGTTCAGCGGCCTGCAGATATTCAATGCGCATCCGGCGCTCTATTGGGGCCAGTACGGTGCCGACAACGATCCGTCCTTCATTTCCATGGAAGCGGTCGAGGATGGCGACAAAGCCATGGGCGTGACGCGCGTCGGTTCACTGACCTTCAACACGACGGGGGTTCTCGGCCTCTCGCAGGTCGACGGCGAGGCGACCGCGCGCGGTTTCCCCGAATGGCTGACGATCCCGAGCTATCAGGACCTCGCGACCGGCCGGCGCTGGCATTTCTTCTTTGCGTGGCTGTTCGTGATCAACGGTTTCATCTATCTTGCCTACGGGCTGCTGAGCCGGCATTTCCGCCGCGATCTCTTACCCGCGGGAAATGAACTGACGCCCGCCCACATCGGCCATGAAATCGTCAATCACGCCCGGCTGCGGTTTCCGAAAGGGCCGGAGGCGCGGCATTACAACACGCTGCAGAAGCTAACCTATGTTGCGGTTATCTTCCTGCTCCTGCCGTTGATGATCCTCACGGGGCTCACCATGTCGCCCGGCTTCAACGCTGTGGCACCCTGGCTGCTCGATATATTCGGCGGCAGGCAGTCAGCCCGCACGATCCACTTCCTGACGGCCTTTTCCCTCACCGCCTTCGTGGTCGTCCACGTCGCGATGGTGATCCTGTCGGGCGTCTTCAACAATCTGCTTTCGATGATCACCGGCTATTACGCCATCGACCATGGGGACATAAAGGGAGACAAGCTATGAGCCGCATCATCACCCGCCGCCGCTTCCTGATCGGCGCGACCATGACGGCTTCGGCGCTCGGCCTGAGCGGTTGCGACGCGATTGTCGAAAGCGACCGGACGAAATCCGTCCTCAAGATCGCCGAGGGTTTTTCGATGAAGACCCAGCGTTTCCTGCTCGGCGACGATGCGCTGGCGCGCGAGTTCACTGAGGCGGATCTCTCGCCGGTGTTTCGCGCCAACGGCACCAGCATGCCGGACAATCCGCAATATCTCGACTGGATGAACCGGCAGTTCTCGACCTGGAGGCTGGATGTTGGCGGTCTGGTCGACAAACCGATGCAACTGTCGCTGGCTGAACTCAAGGCCCTGCCGGCCCGCACCCAGATCACCCGGCACGACTGTGTCGAAGGCTGGAGCGCGATCGGCAAATGGACCGGCGTGCCGCTGGGTGCGCTGCTCAAGACGGTCGGCCTGAAGCCGGAAGCTCGCTACATCGTCTTCCATTGTGCCGACGAATACGAAAAGACGCTCGATGGCACCGGCTGGTATTACGAGAGCATCGATCTGGTGGATGCCTTCCATCCGCAGACCATCCTTGCCCACACGATGAACGGCCGCGACCTTGAAGTTGCCCATGGCGCGCCGCTGCGGCTGCGTGTCGAGCGCCAGCTTGGCTATAAACAGGCGAAATATCTGACACGCATCGAAGCGGTTGCCGATCTCGGCCGTCTTTATGGCGGCAGCGGCGGTTTCTGGGAGGATCGCGGTTACGAATGGTATGCCGGGATCTGAGGAGGTGCTCAGGTTTCCGCCCGTGCCGGAGCAACCCTCGGAAGCCGGATGATGAACCGGGTGCCGCGGGCCCCGCCGGTCGGCGGGCTCTCGACGGTGATCGATCCGCCGAGTACTTCGGTGACGATCTGGTGGACGATATGCAGCCCGAGGCCCGTGCCGCCGCTGTGACGGGCCGTGGAAAAGAACGGTTCGAATATCTTCTGGATGTCCGTCTCGTTGATCCCGCGGCCGTTGTCAGTAAACTCGATGAGGACCTGCTCCCCCATTCTCCGAACATCGATGATGATCATGCCGGGTTTGCCCGCGTCGAAGGCATGCAGCAGCGAGTTGTTGAGGAGGTTCGACAGGACCTGGGCCAACGGTCCCGGATAGGTGGTGATCGCCAGATCATCAGGCACGTTCACCGTCAGGCTGATGCCGGCGCTGGCGTCCCATTTGCGCAGGCGCGGATCGGCATCGGGAATGAATGCGGCGAGATCGATATCCCGTCGCTCCAGCGTCGCCCGGTCGACTGCAACCTGTTTGAAACGTTGAACCAGCGCTGTGCAGCGGTGGATGGCGTCGCGGACCAGATCGAGGCTGGTATCGCTGTCTGCGACATAGAGGTCGAGATCCGAGCGGCGCAGCCCCGCTGCAATCCGTTCCTTGAAAAGCCTGAGATCCTTGGCGGCCTTGCTGAGCACGAGTGCCGCACTTCCAAGCGGCGTGTTCATTTCGTGGGCGACGCCGGCAACCATCAGGCCCAGCGACGACAGCCGTTCGGCTCGCGCAAGTTCCCGCTGGGTCACGTTCAGTTTTTCATTGGTGTCGCGCAGCGTCTTGTTCGTGTCCTCCATTTGCCGCGCCCATTCCGCCTCGGCCTCCATGCCGTTGGCCAGGCGGCCGGTTACCGCAAGCGCCACCATGGCGAGGATTGCCGCGACCGCGCCGAGAATGAGTTTCCCCCTCGTTTCCTGGTCGTTGATCGCGGCCGCCGAGTCACGGGCGAGCAGATAGAGGTCGGCACCCGCGGCACGTCTTTCCGCGACTTCGCCTGTTGCCAGCAAGCTCGCAACGGGCTGGAAGCGACGGTAGTTCCAAACGCCGCCCCTGCTGCCGAAAAGCCCTCTGTCCCCGTTGCCGATCGCCCGCAACATCTCCGCCTCAGCCGGGCCGGGCGTTGAGGCCCCAAGCTGCCAGCCCCAGTTCGCATCTGCATTTGGACCTTGGAGCCAGTATCCGGCCTGGTTCATCAGATAGAGCTCGACGCTCCTGTCGAGGCGCTTCAGGCGTTCGAGCAACCGCGTGGCGCGGTAGTTGATGACGATGATGCCCTGCTTGATCCCGTTGCGGAAGACAGGACTTGCAACGCGCAATGTCGGCAGATGGGGGACCTCGACCACGCCGTTTTCGATATTCAGATCGAGGGCAGAGAAATAGAGGCCGTTCAGCGGCAACTGAATCGTATCGCGGAAATAGGGCCGGTCCGCCTTGTTCTGCAGCTGCTCGCTGCTCACGACGACCGGTTCCGCGCCGCTGCGGCGGTTGACTCGCAGCCGCTCATTGCCGTCATTATCCAGCCACCGTACCTGATCGTAATCCGGCGAGCTGGCGGCGAAACTCTGGAAGATTTCAGCGCTTAGCGGAGCAAGCCGAGTGGTCGTTTCGCCGAAGCGCGATTGCAGGTCGGCCAGAAACAAAGCGTCGCGGCCCAGCCGGTCCAGGGCCCGACCGAGAATGTCATAGCCTTGCGACAGGGTCTCCTCCCTGTTGCGGGTCTGAGGTTCCCTCGCGTTCGCGCCGATCTGATGCCAGAGCAACGGAACGCCGATACCAAGTCCCACGACCCAGGGTACCACGAAGATAGCGAGCCGCCTGCGATGGCGATAAACGGCCCGGAGCGACGGAAATATGCGAGTTGCGGACGAGCGGATCATAGGCATTTACACAGTCTTGACGGGCGAATTCCGCAGCCTGGCCAGGAACTGCTCGAACGGCTCAGGACGGGCGTAGAGAAAGCCCTGCGCCAGGATGCATCGCCTCGACTGCAGCCATTCCGCCTGCTGCTCTGTTTCGACACCCTCGGCGAGGACACGCATGTTCATGCGCTCGCCAAGCCGAATGATCATCTCAACGATCGTCTCGTTCTGGCCGGCACCGCCGAGACCGGCAATGAAGGACCGGTCGATCTTGAGTGTGGCAGCCTCCAGGGAGCGGAGCTTTGCCAAGGAAGAATAGCCCGTGCCGAAATCATCGATGGCGATGGCAAATCCTTTGCATCTGAGAATGGAAAGGACGTCGTCAGCATGTTGCTGCTCTTCCATTGCGACGGTCTCGGTAATCTCCAATTCCAGCCGATCCGGCGACAAGCCATGGCGGCGGATGGTCGCGATCAGTTCGTCGATGAACTCCTTTCGTCCAAGCTGCACCGGCGAGACATTGACGCCAAGGGTGATCCCTGGAAATCCCGCTTCGTCGATGGAGCGGAGCGCGCTGCAGGCCTGTTCCAGGATCTGCTGACCCAGGGGCACGATCAGCCCGTTCGCCTCCGCGAGCGGAATGAAATCCGCCGGAAAGATCGTCGATCCATCCGGGCGCGTCCAGCGCGCCAGGATCTCCGCGCCAACAATCCGCTTGTCGGTCAGGTCGATCTGCGGCTGGAAAACGACAGTGATTTCCCGGTTTAGCACAGCCTTGTAAAGCTGCTGCGAAAGAGCGAACCGGCGGCGCGTTTCCTCTTCGACATTCGGATCGTATTCGATGAGTTGGCCGCTCGTCCCCTTCAGTCCGGCCTTCTTCAAGAGCAGAAGTCCTGTCGCGATGACGGTTTGAGCCGACGTGAAGTGATTGAGATCCAGAGACGCCGCCTCCGCGCCGAAAAACAGCGCTTCCGGGGTTTGGGCTCCCGCTTCGAGGCGGTTTACATAGTCGATTCGCACCAGATATTCCGGGCCGAGCACGGCAAATACGTCTTCATGCAAACGGGCGATCATGCAGGGCGGCGGAAAGGCCGCCGCCAGGCGCTTCACGAAGGCGCGCAGCAGATGATCGCCCTGTTCGACGCCGAGGGAGACGCAGCTTCTCGCATATTGGTTGAGTTCGATGAACAGGACCTTCCGCCTGCGGGGTGGAGGTATCTCGAGTGCCGCCTGAATGCCACGCCTCAGCGCGTTGCCGTTCGCGATCTCGAGCAGGCTGTCTTCGTAGGCGGTGCGGTCGAGCTGGCTCGTCAGCGCGACATTGATCAGGCCGGTGCCGATATTGGTCGCGAAGACCCGCAGCAATTCCCGCTCGGTATCGTCGATTCGCCTGTTTGTCGCTATGTAGGCTGCCGCAGCAGGCGCGACCGCCTGGCCCGGAAAAAACAGAACCTGCGCCTTCTCCGTCTCGATGTTCGCCTGTTCGTCCAGCGAGCGTTGGATCAATTCCCGAATCGATTGGTCGTTGATGGTGTCGAGGGTCTGGTTGATGGCCGAAGCGAACCGCCCCGCCGAGCCGATGATCCTCGGCGGATGTTCGTGGTCACTCCCGCGGACGCAGACGATGCCGTCCTCGCTGACGCCGAGAAGTGCTGCCAGTTCGTGGATCATCCGGCGGGAGAAATCCTCAAATCCCGAGGATTTCGCCAGGCTGTTGCTCGCCTCGACAATGCTCTGAAGGCCTCGGCGGGCACGGTTCAGCACATCGATCTGCTCGAAGGTCCTGAGGTTCGCGGTAAGAATGCTGTGAAGCCGCTCGTTGGTCAGGTCGGTCTTCAGCCAATAATCGGCGATATCGTAGGTCTCGAGCGACGATTGCATCGGCGCGATACCCGGCTGTCCCGTGAGAAGCACGATACGCAGCTGCGAGTTGCCGAGAACTTCGCGAATCGTGCGGACCAGTCGGAGCCCCGCATCGTCCGTCTCCATCACCACATCGAGCAGCAGGACCGCGATCGAAGGCGTTTCGAGCAGAAGCTTGGCCGCCTCGTTGGCAGAACTGGCAGTCAGTATACGCGGGGCGACGCCGCGATAGGTGTAGCCCGAAAGCGAGAGCTTGAGGGAGTTCTGGAACATCGCGTCGTCATCGACGCTCAAGATGGTGAAATCACGCATCTCCGCCTCGAATTGGTCGGGCGAGGCCGCCGTCCCGGCGGCGGGCTCCGGGTGAAATTCGAAGAGATCCTGAGATTGCGTTTCTTGTTCGATATCGCCCACGGACACATCCCCCGATTGTCGCGCAAGAGCAGGACCCTTGCATTTCCGCGAATCCATTAATTCATCCAAAAACCTAGCATGTCTCGCAAAAAATGAGCGTGGGGCGAGATTTTGGTCTCAACTGCGGATCGAGGCCCGTTGCGGGGTGGGAATGGTCGCCGTAAAAGGCGGGATCTCTCAAGCTTCGCTTGACCTGCGGCTGGGCGAAAGGCCGGCATCGAAACTTTTATCCTTTCTGCCATGCGGCTGCTTGAGGAAGCCTGTCGCTTCGGCGAAAAGGTATTGCCGCGTCTCGATGTTGCCCGCGAGGTCTCGGCATCGCGTCATTTCACCGGATCGACGCTCTTCGATCGTGATCTCTCCACGGTCAAGACCGCCTGATCCTCCTGCGAAGGTAAGAACCCGTGGCAGCCAGCCCATCCGATTTTCTCGAGCAGACGGCAATCCCCGGCGACGGTATCGCGGCGAGGGTGCTGAAGGGCGTCGAGACTGTCCTCGGCGCTGTCGCGGCACTGATCCTCGCCGTTTTGCTGACGGTGGTGCTTGTCAGCGTCTGCCTGCGCTATTTCTTCAACACTGGTTTCATCGGCGCCGAGGATCTCGGCATCTGGCTGCATGTGGCGCTGATCTCGATCGGCGCGCCGCTCAGCCTCAACAGCGCGCTGGCGATGCGGCTCGACGTTTTCGTGCGTTTGGCTCCCGCCCGGCTGCTGCCGGTAACCCAGGTGCTGGCGGACGTGTTCACGGTGCTTGCGGCGCTGATCCTGCTGTTTGGCGGTTCCGAAATCATGGCCATGCTCGGCGGTATTTCTCCGACGCTTGGCGTTCCGGAGTGGATCCGCTTCGGTTTTCTCGGCGCGGGCGGCGTGCTGATCCTCGTTGTGCTCCTCCTGCAAAGACTTGCCGAGGGCAGGGCGCTGCCGGTACTGATATCGCTTAGCCTCGGCGCAGCGCTCTATTTCGGCATCCCAGAAATCTTCATCGACAGCGACCTTCCGCCGAGCCTTTTCCTTGCATTGGTCGCAGCACTTGGCTTGGTGCTGGCGGCACCGCTGGCGCATGCGTTCCTGACCGCCGCCTATGTGGCGATTGCCTTCGGCAGCAGCCTGCCGGAACCGGCGATCGTCTCGTCGACGGTGACCGGCATGTCGAAATTTCTGCTGCTCGCCATTCCCTTCTTCCTGCTCGCCGGCGGGCTGCTGACTTCTTCGGGTGTCGCCAATCAGCTTGTCCGATTCGCCGCCTCGATGGTCGGCCATCGCCGGGCGGGGCTGGCGCAGACGACGCTGCTGACAAGCGTGTTGTTTTCCGGAGCATCAGGCTCTTCCGTTGCCAATGCCGCCTTCGGGGCTTCGACCTTCCAGCCGGAGCTGGTGAAGCACGGTTATCCGCCGGCCCAGGCGGGTGCGATCATTGCCGCGACATCGGTACTCGACAACGTCATTCCGCCGTCGATCGCCTTCCTGATCCTGGCGACTGCCACCAATCTGTCGGTCGGTTCGCTGCTGGTCGGCGGTTTCTTCGCCGGCGGCCTGATGGCGATCTGCCTCGCGGTGGCAATCCATCTGTCCGTCCGCGAGCAGGTCGCCCTGCCGCGGGCCTCGGGTCGCGAACGCCGGCGGGCGGCGATCTCCGCCATCCCCGCCTTCGGCCTTGGCATCATCGTCGTGGTCGGCATCCGCATCGGTATCGTCACCACCACCGAGGCGGCGGCTCTTGCGGCACTCTATACGATTATCCTCGCCGTCTGGGGCAAGGTCGGAGCCGGTTCGCTGCTCGCCTCGTTCCGACAGGCGGCGACGGAATCCGCGGCGATCGGCCTCTTGATCGGCACGGCCGGACCCTTCGCCTTCCTGCTTGCGGTCGACAATGTCTCCGGCCTCGTCTCGGAGTTCGTGACGATGCTTGGCGGCAGCGCGCTGGCGGTCATCGTCCTCTCCAACGTCATCCTTCTGGTCGTCGGACTGGTGCTCGATATCGGCGCGGCGATCCTGCTGTTCGGCCCGATCCTGCTGCCGGCCGCCGTCGCCGCGGGCATCGATCCGATCCATTTCGGCGTCATCATCGTCGTCAACCTGATGATCCACGGCCTGACCCCGCCGCTCGGCATGCTGATCTTCGTCGTCAGCGGCGTCACCCGCATTCCCGCGGCCGCACTGTTCAAGGCGGTCGTGCCGTATCTGCTTGCACTTCTGGTTTCCCTGGCGATCCTTTGCGCCTGGGCGATCATCTTTTAACCGCTTCACATCTCTAGGGACCTTGAGACATGGACAATATCAACCGCCGAACCCTTCTGAAGACTGCCGCAGCAACCGGCGTGGCGCTTGCCGCGCCCGTCTTCGTGCGCAGCGCCGCCGCCCGCACCACGACGATCACCACCGCCTCGCTGCTGGGCGACGACAAGCCGGAATCGAAGATCTGGGTGAAGATCGGCGAGCTGGTGGAAGCCAAGCTGCCGGGCCAGTTCAAGTTCAACGTCGTCAAGAACGGCGCACTCGGTGGCGAGAAGGAAGTGGCAGAAGGCGCCCGCCTCGGTTCCGTGCAGGCAAGCCTTTCGACCGTCTCGTCACTGTCCGGCTGGGTGCCGGAACTGCAGGTCCTCGATTTGCCGTTCCTCTTCCGTGACGCAGCACATGTCCGTAAGACGGTTGACGGCAGCGTCGGCGCCGACCTCAAGCAGAAGCTCGCTACCCAGAATTTCGTGATCGGCGATTTCATCAATTACGGCGCCCGCCATCTGCTCACGAAGGAGCCGGTCACCCGTCCGGAACAGCTGAAGGGCAAGAAGATCCGTGTGATCCAGAGCCCGCTGCACACCAAGCTGTGGGCCGCCTTCGGCACCGCCCCGGTCGGCATTCCGATCACCGAGACCTACAATGCGCTGGCGACCGGCGTTGCCGACGCCATGGACCTCACCAAATCCGCTTATGCCGGCTTCAAGCTCTATGAAGTCGTGCCCTACATGACCGAAACAGGCCATATCTGGGCGTCCGGCGTCATCTATTATTCCGCCAGCTTCTGGAACCAGTTGAACCCCGAGCAAAAGACAGTCTTCCAGGACGCCTCGAGGCAAGCGGCTGCCTATTTCAATCAGCTGATCGTCGATGACGAGGCGGCATCCGTTGCCGTGTCGCTGAAGAACGGCGGCAAATTGCTGAAGCCGGAAGCCTTCGAGGAGTGGCAGAAAGGTGCACAAGGCGTCTGGCAGGATTTCGCCGCGATCGTCGGCGGCATCGACAGGATCAAGTCGATTCAGTCGGCCTGATAGCATTTTCCAAAGGTTAAGAAAATTTAATGTGGCACCGCAAACGCGGTGCCATTTCTGCTTTTTCAGCTCGATTTAAGGCAAAAAATGCCCGATTCCGACCATTTTAAGCGAGTGGGATAAACGCATGCCGCCTTCTTTCGACCCGAAAGCGAACACATTTTTGTGCACTGCAGTAATCGCCCTTGTCTCGGTCGTCAGCATGCCTATGTTTGCGGCAGCCGGTGCCTAATTTTTTAGACTCCTGCGTCTCGGGCATTCGTCCCCCTTCACCTGACCGGTTTTCGGCAGGCCATTCTAGAAGGAGCATACAATGACAATTTCGATCAATAATTTCGCATCCGCCAATGGAGCGAAGCTTTCTCCGCAGCACATTGCCTCAGCCGTCGCCGAAACGCGTCGTTCTGTCGGCTACAGCATTGAAGAGCTTGCCATCACGACCGGCCTCGTCAACGATGAGATCGTTCGCATTGAAAACGGCACCGATGCCGACCCGGCCAAGCTGAAGCGCATTGCCGCGGCACTCAAGGTTCCGGTTACGACCTTCCTGCCTTCTTGATACAAGGTTTTCCGGCCGCTTCGGCGGCCGGACCCTGTTTGGGTCTTCTTCTTTTCCCCATGAAGACCGTCCTATCCGTCACACAAAAATGTGGCTTTCCCCATCGACCAGTTCCTTCAGAAACTCCACCACCGTCCTCAGCCGCATCAGGTCGCGGGTCGTTTCGTGGTAGGTGGTCCAGTAGGACCGCCGAATAACGGTCCCGGGCAGCACCCGCACCAGTTCCGGATATTGTCGCGCGACATAGTCGTGAAGGATGCCGATGCCGGCGCCGGAACGGACCGCCTCGGTCTGGCCGATCGCGCTTGAAATCTCGAAGCTGGCATCCCAGTCCCGCATCACCTCGCCGGTGAAATTCAAGGACGGCGAAAAAATCAGGTCCTCCACATAACCGATGCGCGGATGGCTCTTCAGCGCCTCCACCGTCTGCGGCGTTCCTGCCTGATCGAGATAGGTCTTCGAGGCGTAGAGGCCGAGCGTATAATCGGTCAGTTTCGAAGAGACCAGTCGGCCCTGTTCCGGGCGTTCGATGGTGATGGCGATATCCGCCTCCCGCTGGGACAGCGAGAAGGATCGCGGCACGGGCACCAGCTGCAGCTTGAGTTCCGGATGGCGGCGCGTCAGCCGCCCGAGCCGTGAGGCAAGAAAGGAAACGCCAAAACCGTCGGGCGCCCCGATCCTGACCGTACCGGCGATCGCCGCGTCGATCCGCCCGGTGCTCGCCTGCGCCGCCAGCATCTCCGTTTCCATCCGCTCGGCCGCCCGAAAGAACACCTCGCCCTCGGCGGTCAGTTCGCAGCCATTGGTCCGGCGGATGAGGAGGCGAGTACGCAAATCCTCTTCCAGCGCCGTCACCCTCCGCCCGAGCGTCGCATGGTTGACGCCGAGCCGCCGCGAAGCAGCCAGGATCTGGCCGGCGCGGGCTACCGCCAGAAACATGCGGACATCGTCCCAGTTCATCGTTGGTTGTCTTTCAATGCCTGCTGCTTATTTTGCCCGCATCATCACCGGATCGACGTCGATCAGCCTGAGAGACTTCACCATGTCCGCCGTATGTTCTTTATACTTCAGGAAATGCGGCGTCCGGAGATGCGCCTCGTAAGCGCTCTGGTCCGCATAGACCTCCAGGATGCGGATTTGCTCAGGCCGTTCCTTTTCAGCGACGGCATGCAACATCAGCACGCCCGGCTCATTGTTCACCGATGCCTCGATTTCCTCGGCAAGGAGGGCTCGATAGGGGTCGATTTGTGCGGGATCGATTTCCAGTTCCGCAATCCTGACGATCTTGCCCGACATCATAGCCTCGGTCTTGTTTCGATTTCTGCACAACGGATGCTTATTCCACTCCATTGCTTTGTGCAAATCGAAGTGTAGACTCCCACCACGTACCAAAAATGGAGGAGCATACCATGCGTGAGATCGGGCATTTCATCGGCGGCAAGCATGTCGCCGGCACCAGCGGCCGCACGGCTGACGTCTTCAATCCGGCAACTGGCGAAGTCCAGGCGAAGGTTTCGCTTGCCAGCGTTTCAGAAATCCGCGCTGCCGTCGAAAGCGCCAAGCAGGCCCAGCCGAAATGGGCTGCCACCAATCCACAGCGCCGCGCCCGTGTCTTCATGAAGTTCGTCGACCTGCTCAACCAGAACATGGATGAACTCGCCGAGATGCTGTCGAAGGAACACGGCAAGACGGTCGAGGATTCCAAGGGCGACGTCATTCGCGGCCTGGAAGTCTGCGAATTCGTGATCGGTATCCCGCATCTGTCGAAGGGCGAGTTTACCGAAGGCGCCGGCCCGCAGATCGACATGTATTCGATGCGCCAGCCGGTCGGCATCGGCGCCGGCATCACCCCGTTCAATTTCCCGGGCATGATCCCGATGTGGATGTTCGCCCCCGCGATTGCTTGCGGCAATGCCTTTATCCTGAAGCCGTCGGAGCGTGACCCGTCCCTGCCGATCCGCCTCGCCGAGCTGATGATCGAAGCGGGCCTGCCTGCCGGCATCCTGAACGTCGTCAACGGCGACAAGGCGGCCGTCGATGCGATCCTCACCGATCCGGATATCGGCGCCATCTCCTTCGTCGGCTCGACCCCGATCGCCCGTTACGTCTATGGTACGGCCGCCATGAACGGCAAGCGGGCGCAGTGCTTCGGCGGCGCCAAGAACCACATGATCATCATGCCGGACGCGGATCTCGACCAGGCCGTCAACGCGCTGATGGGGGCCGGCTACGGTTCCGCCGGCGAGCGCTGCATGGCGGTTTCGGTCGCGGTCCCGGTCGGCGAGGAAACCGCCAACCGCCTCGTCGAAAAGCTGATCCCGAAGATCGAGTCCCTGCGTATCGGTCCCTATACGGACGACAAGGCCGACATGGGCCCGGTCGTCACCAAGGAAGCACACGCCCGCATCAACGGGTTGATCAACCGCGGCGTCGAGGAAGGCGCCAAGCTTCTCGTCGACGGTCGCGGCTTCAAGCTGCAGGGTTACGAGAACGGCTATTTCGTCGGTGGCACGCTGTTCGACCACGTCACGCCCGAGATGGACATCTACAAGCAGGAAATCTTCGGTCCGGTCCTCTCGGTCGTCCGCGCCCACAACTATGAGGAAGCGCTCGATCTGCCGATGAAGCACGAATACGGCAACGGCGTTGCGATCTACACCCGCGACGGCGATGCCGCCCGCGATTTTGCCAGCCGCATCAATATCGGCATGATCGGCATCAACGTACCGATCCCGGTTCCGCTTGCCTATCATTCCTTCGGCGGCTGGAAGGCTTCGAGCTTCGGCGATCTCAACCAGCACGGCACGGATTCGATCAAGTTCTGGACCAAGACCAAGACGATCACCGCCCGCTGGCCGTCCGGCATCAAGGATGGTGCCGAATTCGTCATGCCGACGATGAAGTAAGCGGGAACTCGGTCGAAATTATCAGGCGGGCCTCTTCGGGGGCCCGTTTTTTGTTGGCGTCATATCCGGTTTACCAAGCAATTTAATCCCGCTTTATCCGTGAATACTGACCAAATCGTCAGTGGTTCTCGTTTATACGAGTGACGGTGAAGTAACAAAAAGGGGACGGGCATGGCCAAAAAGGTAATGATGAAGAACGACAGCATCGGTCTGACCAAGAAAGGGTTCTACGGTTTTTCGTGGACCTACCTTTTCTTCGGCTGGCTGGTTCCGGTTGTACGCGGTGAAATCTCCATCGGTGCCCTGCATCTGGTGATCTCGGTGTTCACCGCGGGCATCTCGCAGCTCATTTTCTCCTTTCTCTACAACAAGCAGTATACGCACCGGCTGATCGAAAAAGGTTATCGGTTCGCCGACACGCCGGAGAACAACGCTGCTGCGGCCCAAGCGCTCGGCGCCGATCTCCCTGCCGGGACGCCGGCACACGCCTGAGGGCCCAATCGAGAAATGAACAAAACGGGTCTCGCAGGAGGCCCGTTTTTGTTTTGACGACCCAGAATCTGATTACGTGTCGCGCGAACAATTGAAATGACATATCCAGGCCCTACAATCATGCGGGGAATCGGGCAGGCAGCCGTCTCGACGGTATTCGGCAAGGGGATATGACATCATGGCAATGGCAGAGACGACGCCTCGGGCGGCGGCGGGGCAGTATTTTGAGCGCGCATCCTTCACCGGCAGCGCCAGCGAATATTTCGGTATCTGGATCGTCAACGTTCTGCTGACGATCGTCACCCTCGGCATCTATTCGGCCTGGGCCAAGGTGCGGCGCATGCGATACTTCTACGGCAACACGGTCATTCTCGACCGCGCCTTCGAATATCACGCGACCGGCAAGCAGATCTTCATCGGCCGGCTGATCGTCATTGCGTTCCTGATCGTCATCAACATCGGCACGGCGATCTTTCCGCCGATCGGCATCCTTACTCCGATCGTGATCCTGGTCGCTCTGCCGTGGCTCATCAAGCGCAGCCTGCGCTTCAACGCCCGGGTGACGAGCTACCGCAACGTGCGTTTCGATTTCGTCGGCACCGCGGGCGGCGCTTTCGTTGCGATTCTGCTCGGCAGTTTTGTCGCCTTCATTTCCTTCGGCATCCTGGCGCCACTCGCGAGCCGCTGGACCTGGCGATACATCTTCAACAACCTGCGTTACGGGGACCGGCCGTTTTCGAGCGATCCGCGGCTCGGCCGGCTTTATGGCGTCTGGATCCTGCCGGCATTGATCGTGTTCCTGGGCAGCATCGTCTTCGGTTTCATTGCCTTCGTCGTGATCATCGGTGCTGCGACCGTCATGCGCGAGAGCGCCGAATTGACGAGCACGCAGATGACCGTGCTGAGCATCGCCGGTCTCTATGCCGGGGTCTTCATCTATTTCATCCTTTATGGTGTTGCTGGTCTCTTCTATCGGGCGGGTGTGCGCAACGTCGCGTGGTCGGCGGCGGAACTTGACGGTCGCCATCAGCTGGTCAGCGATATCTCCCGGCTGCGTTATGCCTGGATCGCAATCAGCAACGTGATCGTCACCGTGCTGACGCTCGGACTGATGCGCCCCTGGGCGGCGGTCCGGATGGCGCGGTATGTGAACGAGCATTCCGGCATCCGCATCAACGGCGATCCGGGCGAAATCCTCTCCTCGATCGAGGCGACCGGTGCTGCAATCAGTGCCGAATACATGGATATGGAAGGGTTCGACTTTGGCTTCTGACGGAGCGGTCATCGCTAAAGGCGAATGGCATCCGGCCAATTCCAGCCTCGCAATCGGGGCCGTCCTGCGCGAGGACGGCACTCTCCTCGTCGCAGCGGAAGAGGGGCGGGTTCTCGCCTCTGCAGTACCGGAGCGGACCGAGATCAGTCCGCGGGTCGGCTCGATCCCGCGGCGGGTGAGTTTCCCGGACGGTTCCGTGTTCGAAACCCGCGACAACGAGGGCATCGACACCTATCTCCGCGCCAAGAGAGGCGCTCGCAGCGGCCTGATCCATCGGCTGGAGCGGTTCCATCCGCGGCTGATCGTCATGACGATCGCAGTCATCCTGCTTGCGGCATCGATCTATCGGTATGCGGTACCCGTGCTGGTGGAAGTTGCCGTCCTGGTAACGCCGCCGTTCGTGCCGGAACTGATCGGCTCCGGCACGCTCGCCTCGCTCGATCGGACCGTCCTGAAACCCTCCGAATTGCCGGAAGGCGAACGGCAGGCGATCTCCGAAGGCTTCTCGAAACTCGCCGAACATTCGAAGGGCGGGCAGAAGGCCTATCGGCTTTATTTCCGGGATGGCGGCGTGATTGGCCCGAATGCCTTCGCACTCCCCGACGGCAGCCTGATCCTCACCGACGATCTGGTGAAGCTCGCCAACAGCGACCGGGAAATGATCCTCGGCGTGCTCGGCCACGAGATTGCCCATGTCGAGGGCAAGCACAGCCTGCGGCAGCTCTATCGCGCAGCCGGCGTTGCCGCGCTGGTCATGCTGATTGCCGGCGATGTCGGCTCGGGCGTCGAGGATATCCTCACCCAGGGCGGCGCGCTGCTGGCATTGTCCTATTCCCGGGCCGCGGAAGCGGAGGCGGATCGCCGTTCGGTCGAGCTGATGCGGGCTGCCGGTTACGATCCCGCCGCACTCGCCCGCTTCTTCGTGGTCCTCGAAGAAAAGCTCGGAGACCATGGCGACGCGAGCATTCTGTCGAGCCATCCGGGCACCCCGCAACGTCAGCAGGAGATCCGCAATTATGCCGCCGAGCTGGAAGGTCGGCCTCAGGCAAGGTAGCCGTGATCCATAGCCACCATTGACGTATCCGCAGACTATCCTAATTTAGCTTGCGGAGTAGGAGTGGGGAAGTATGTCCATGGTGTACGAGTGGGATGCGAAGCGTGCCCGCCGCGCGTATCTGGCGAGGATCGGCCTTAGCCTGCTGGCAGCAATGGTGGTGGTCGCTGTCCCCACCTGGGTGGCGATCTCGATGACCGGTTGACGCCGGCCGGAACTCTTCCGACGAGCCGCAACCGGTCCTGAACCGGCTTCGCGCAGGACCGTCAAAACTTCATGCAGGTCGCGGGATATCGTTGGCAATCCCTGCGCGGCCTGTTCGGTGCGGCCAGACGTCGTCCTCCGGCAGCGCGCCAAAGGTTCTGCCTAGGAGAGCCCGCGCCGGTCTGCCCGGGCCGCCGCTCCGGCTTGCCCCAGCCTTCCTGGTCGTCGTCTGTGTGGACGAGCAATTCATCGCTTGAATTCCGCTCCGACGGAGGCACGCCGTCTTACGTCGGAAACTTGATGACGATTTTCTTATTTTGGAATTGTTCAAAACTAGGGAAGCCATTATATAAGGCGGGTACCAGTCTCGGGAGACCAGCATGCGCTTGACCAAACAGACGAATTACGCAGTACGGATGCTGATGTATTGTGCCGCCAACGAAGGCCATCTCAGCCGCATCCCCGAGATTGCAAGGGCATACGGCGTTTCCGAACTGTTCCTCTTCAAGATCCTCCAGCCGCTCACGAAGGCCGGTCTGGTGGAGACCGTGCGTGGTCGCAATGGCGGCGTCAGGCTTGGCCGTGCTGCTGAGCGCATCACCCTGTTCGACGTCATCAAGGTGACAGAAGATAGTTTCGCCATGGCGGAATGCTTCGAAGAGGGAGTTGCGGAATGCCCGCTTGTTGACAGCTGCGGCCTGAACGCTGCGCTTCGCAAGGCGCTCAACGCTTTCTTCGATGTGCTCGCCGAATACACGATCGACGACCTCGTCAAGGCGCGCCCGCAGATCAATTTCCTGCTGGGCATCGATATGCTGCATCTGCCGAAGGCCATCCCGAAGGTCGTCGCGCCGGCCGCCTGATCTTGCCCGTTGACGTTTCTTGAAGGCGCCGCCGTTGAGGTTGGCGCCTTTTGCTATCCCCCGTATGCTGCAGAAGAGGTTGACCTCGCGCGCATTTGCAATAGAAGGGGACGAGGCGTTTTGCTGGCTTTTGTCAGTTTTCCTTCCTGTGGCGCCTTCAGGATCAAGCCATGCCCCTTTCGGAATTGCGCGTATTCGCGCTGACTGCGCTGATCGGCACTGCCGGTGCGCTGGTCGCAATTCTCATTGCTTTTCCAGCTCCTTACCTCATCGGTCCGGCAATCGCGATCACCATTGCCGGGCTTGCCGGGCTGAACCTGGCGGTGCCGGCGCAGGTCCGCAACGTCTGTTTCATCGTCGTCGGCGTGTMGATGGGGGCGACTGTTACGCCGGAGGTGATCGTCGCGGCGCGCACCTGGCCTCTGAGTTTCGTCATGGTGCTCGTGGCGGTCGTCATCCTGCTCTATGTGAGTTCGTGGGTGCTGCAGCGGTTCTTCCACTATGACCGGATCACCGCGCTGCTCGCCTCCTCCCCCGGGCACCTGAGCTATGTGCTGAGCCTCGCCGCCGAAACCCGCTGCGACCTGCGCGCCGTCAGCGTCGGCCAGAGCGTGCGCGTGCTGGCGCTGACGATTACGGTCCCGCTGATCGTGGAAATCTTCGATCTCGTCGGCACCGACCCGGTCCTGGTGCCTTTGGTGATGAGCGCGCCTGTTCTCATCGCCATGCTTATCGTCTCGGCGCTGTTCGGCTTACTGTTCATGCGCTGGAATTTTCCGGCAGCGCTGCTGCTTGGCGGCGTCGTGGTATCGATCGCCACGCATGTGACCGGGTTCATCAACGGTGGAGTTCCGAACTGGCTGCTGGTTCCGACCTATGTCATCCTCGGTTCGGTCATCGGCACGCGCTTCTGCGGCGTATCGATCCGCGAATTGCGCACCGCCTTCGTGGCCGGCGGCGTGGTGACCGTGGTCGTCATCGTGCTGGCAGCGGCGATTGCCGGCGGCGTTTCCTGCCTGACCGGCGTACCGCTCGATGCGGCGCTGATCGCCTTTGCGCCGGGCGGGCTCGAAACCATGTCGGCGATGGCGGTGATGCTGCATGCCGACCCCACCTATGTCGGCGCTCATCACGTGCTTCGGCTGATGTTCCTGTCGGTGCTGATGCCCGTCGTGCTCGGCAAGGAAGCCCGGCAGCGTTGAGCGTCAGTTGACGAGGCGCACCGATGTAATTTCAGAGCCTGTCCCGCTGTCAGCCCCCGTATAAGGTTCGATCTGCCAGTTGGCGGAGTTCATGATCATCGTATTGACCACCAGCGTAATCAGGTTCGACTGATTGGTGGTCGAGTTGTAGACGACGTCACGGTTCGGAAGATGGATGACCCCCTTAAGCGTCTCGCCATTGGAGCCGTTGAAGATGTACTGTTGCTTGCGGCCGTTGTTGGCGACATCGCTGGTCTTTTCGAACATCAGGATGCCCTTGTAGGTGCCGCTGGTCGGCGCCGATGCGGTGAAGCTCAGGGCGCCATTGGCGCGGATTTCGCTGTCGGTATCGGGGAAATAGAAGGTCACCCCGTCCGCGACGACCGTCGAACCGGAGTTGATGATCATCCGGCCCTTGATGATATGGAGGCCGGGTTTGAACGTGATCTTCGGTGACCCGTTGAAGGTGGTGCCGCAATGGACGCCTGGGGCCATGTCCTGCACTGCTCCGTCCCTTGTGCCGCTGGTGGTGCAGGTCGAGGAGACGGTCGGCTCGGCGATGCCGACGGCATAGGGATCGCCAGACACCTTACAGCCGGGCTTCAGGTTGCTGAGCGTCCCGCCGTTCTTGATATACTGGGTGCCGGCAACGCAGAAGCTGGGCGTATCGATCGTCGCACCGCTGTTCATGATGAAGGCCGGGTTCTGGGTAGAACTGACCTCCACGCCGCATTTCTCCGAATGCACGTTGGCGCCCGAATTGATCAGGACGGCCTGCGCCGTGTTGCCGAGCACGTAGATGCATGCGCCTGAAGGCTTCGGGTTCCTGTTCGCGATCGCGGTGGATTGGACTTTGACGTCGATGGTGTGGATGCCGAGCAGACCGAGGAAATTCGTCGGCACGCCTTGGGCATAGGTACCCGTCAGGCTGCCATCCGCATTTCCGGCAACGATGAGCGCGGTGTCGAGGTCGGTGTCTTCCGGTACCGTATCGGTCAGAAAGCGCAGCGCTTCCCGGCGCTGACTTGCAATATCGGGTTTGGCAACGGCGCTGAGCAAGGCCGCATCGAGGGCACCCTGCAGGCGGCCGCGTTCGAACGAGGCCTGGGCAAAATCGATCGCGCCACCGGCGGTCGTGACGAGGAGCGGCATCGCCAGGGCAGTGGCTATCGCAAAATTGCCGCCTGTATCGCGTAGGATATGATAAAGGCGTAACGCAATATTGTCGATGAGTCGCCGCATGATCGTGGGTTCCCGGTTGAGCTCGGTGAGTGCAGAATGCGCTTCAAGGTCAGCCCTTTTATCGCAGCCCCTCTAAGGTTCCCGTAAGAGAATTGGAAAACCTGAAGTTAACCTCGGCTCCTGTATTTCGGTTTTCCCGCCCCTGAACATGGTCCCAATGGAAGTTAATCATGCCCTCGATCGAACCCTCGTTTCCTCTCGCAATCGTCGTCATGGGTGTCAGCGGATCGGGGAAGACATCGGTGGGCGAACATCTCGCCGCGCGTCTCGGCTGCGCATTCGTGGAAGGTGATCGCCTGCATCCGGAGGCGAATGTCGCCAAGATGGCGAAGGGCATTCCGCTGACCGACGACGACCGCTGGCCCTGGCTCGATCTTGTCGGCAACGAACTGGCGACGGCAAGGGGACGCGGCGAAAGCGTGGTCGTCTCGTGTTCGGCGCTCAAACAAACCTATCGAGATCGTTTGCGGCGGGAGGCCGGCGGCACGCTCTATTTCGTCTTTCTCACGGGCGACCCCAAGGTTCTTGAACAACGGATGGGCGCGCGTACCGGCCATTTCATGCCGACATCATTGCTTCAGAGCCAGCTCGCAACCCTTGAAAGCCCCGAGCATGAGGCCGGGGTGATAACGGTCGACGTCGACGCAAGTGTCGATACCATCGTCAGCAAGGCTTTCGATGGTATTACCAGGTTCATTTGAGGATAGATAATAGGATTTAGCCTCTCGTTTTCTCCGATGTTCTGTCTTGTGCATCGCCGTGGAAAGTATTCTAAAAATTACCAGTCATTGTGATCCGATGCTCTTCGGGCGCCGTATAAGTAACAGTTTTGCGTTCAAGCAATTCCGCCTGACTTGCCGGGAATTTTCCCGGCGACGGCAGGGAGCAGTTGACAGGTGTTTGAGGAGACGGTTTGCGGATGCCAGATTCGACGAAAGGATCCGGGCGGGGTTCCCTTCGCCGGGTGCCGAAACAGGAGCGGAGCCGCGAGCGTATCGATGAGATCCTGAAAGTGTCGATGCAGCTGATCGGCCAGAAGGGCATAGACGCAGTGACCATGAAGGAGATAGCTGCCCTTTCCGGGGGGCCTATCGCATCGGTCTATCAGTATTTCCCGAACAAGTCCGCCATCATCGCAACGCTCTACGAGCGTTACGTCGAAGAGGTTCGCTCTTTTGTCGCAGAGCAGATCGGAAAGATCGCCACGGCCGAAGATGCTTTGCAGGCCCCGGCCGCACTTTTCGATTTATACTACTATAACATGCGGGAAAGGCCATCGCTCCAGGATCTCCTGAATGCCATCCAGGCGGACAAAGCGCTTGCTGATCTGGATATTGCCGAGACCCGCTTTCAGGCTGATGTATTCTACAAGGCCACCGAGCCCTTCGTGGAAGAACCGCTTCGCGAAAACTATGCTCAGGCGCTTCTGGTGATGTTTCACCTGTCGGGCGCTACCATGCGGCTTGCCCTCATGGTTCCGGAAGACGAAGCCGCTGCGACCGTGGCGCAGTTCAAGTCGATCATTCGCGCCCAGGCGACCTATTATTTCACCGGCAGTTTCCCGGTTTCTCTCTGATCCCTTGATCAGAGGCCCAATCGGTCGCGCAACCCATACCACCAGGCACCGAGCACCGTGAGCGGCACCCGGAACGTCTGCCCGCCCGGAAAGGGAAGGTTGGGCAGCGACGACCAGATGTCGAAGCGTTCCGCATGGCCGGCGACCGCCTCGCCGAGGATCTTGCCGAGCAGATGCGTGGTGGTCACCCCGTGGCCGCTGTCGCCGTGCGAGAAATAGACCTTGTCCGACAGTTTTCCCATATGCGGGATACGCGTCAGGGTAAGCGCAAAATTGCCGCTCCAGGCATAGTCGATCTTGACGCCCTTCAACTGCGGAAACGTCTTCAGCATATTGGGGCGGATGACGCCCGTGAGATCGCTCGGGTCGTTTCCGCCGTAACCAATGCCGCCGCCATAGAGCAGCCGGTTGTCGGCAGTCCGCCGGTAATAGTCGAGAATGTAATTGGCGTCTTCGACGCAGTAATTCGCCGGCAGCAGGCTTTCGATCAGGCTCGCGTCGAGCGGTTCCGTCGCCATCACCTGACTGGAAACCGGCATCATCCGGCCGCTGATCTCTGGAAACTGCGGGGAGAGATAGGCATTGCCGCAGACAAGCACATACGAGGCCTTTACCGACCCCCTCGCGGTTCGCGTCACCGGTTTTTCGCCAGCATCTAAGCCGGTCACGCGCGAACCTTCGAAGACGCGTCCACCAAGGCTTTCGAACGCTGCCGCCTCGCCGATCACGAGATTGAGCGGATGGATGTGGCCGCCGAGCCTGTCGATCATGCCGCCGGCATACCTGTCGGTCTTTACATACCGTCCGACCTCGGCTTTCGAAACCATTTCCAGCCCGCCATGGCCGTATCTTTCCCAATCGGCTTTGTGATGCGCCATCTCGCGGATCTGCTTGTCCGTGAAGGCCGCGAAGAAGCCGCCATCCACCAGGTCACAATCGATCCCGTATTTCGCGACGCGGCTGCGGATGATCTCGCCGCCTTCGAGCGACATCGCCCCGAGCTGCACCGCCTTGTCGCGGCCATACCGTCCGGCGATGGTATCGAGGTCGCGGCTGTAGCCGTTGACGATCTGGCCGCCATTGCGGCCGGACGCGCCGAAGCCGATGCGCTCTGCCTCCAGCACCACGACGGAATATCCGCGCTCTGCAAGTTCCAGCGCCGCGGAAATACCCGTGAAGCCCGCGCCGACGACGCAGACATCCGTCTCTATCTCTCCGTCAAGGGCAGGGCGGACACGCTTGTCCTTTGCCGAAGCCGCGTACCAGGAATTCGTGTGGCGGGGATTGTCTGCGGGTCTAAAGGCCATGTTACACCGTCCGAATATAGGCGCCGCATTCGACATCGATCCCGCACAGGGCAGGCTCCGACAGTCCGTGCCCCTTCAAGACCAATCGAACAGAGCTAGGCGTTGAAGCGCTCTGGCCTATAAGCCGAGATGTCGATCAATGTCTTCTGCCCCGTGATCGCCTCGGCAATCGCCTGACCGGTCACCGGACCCAGCGTCAGGCCGTGATGCGCATGACCGAAGGCGAACCACAGGCCGTCGTGCCGGGGCGCCTTGCCGATGACGGGCATCATGTCCGGCGTGCAGGGGCGGGCGCCCATCCACGGCTCTTGGTCGAGCCGCTCCGCGAGCGGGAAGATGCTGCGCGCCACGGCTTCGGCGCGTTCCAGCTGAACAGGTGTCTTCGGCGCGTCGCGGCGGGCAAATTCCGCGCCCGTCGTCAGGCGGATGCCCTGGTTCATCGGGGCCAGGAAATAACCGCGCTCCGCATCCATGGTCCAGCCGTTGAGCTTGGCATTGCCCTTGGCCGAATAGTGCATGTGGTAGCCGCGCTTGACGCCGACCAGGAAATTGTAGCCGAGCGGTTTCGTAACGGTATCGGACCAGGGCCCGAGCGCCACCACCACGTCCTTGGCTTCCACCGTGCCTTCGCCGGCGACGATCCGCCAGCCGGTCTTGGTCTGCGACAGGCTCTTGGCATCGCCCTTCAGCACCCGGCCGCCGAGGCTTTCGAACAGTTTTACATAGGCGCGCGTCAGCGCCAGCGGATCCTTGACCGACCATGGGTCTTCCCAGCGCAGACCGCCGACGAAATCGTTGGAAAGATTGGGTTCCTGCTCGGCGATATCGGCCGGCGAAAGTTCCTTGAAGGCGACGCCATACTCCTTGCGAAGCCGCTCGGCCTCGCCGATCTCGCCGTCATGCTTGCCGCGGGTGCGGAACACCTCCGTCCAGCCGTTCTTGGCGATCAGATTCTGGGCTCCGGCCTCCTCGATCAACTCGTTATGGGTTGCGATCGAATGCTCGATCAGCGGCGCATAAGCGCGGGCGATCAGCTGGTGGCGGGTCAGGTTCGAATGCCACCAGTATTTCGCTAGGAACGAGGTGACCGAGGGAATGGCCTTCCAGTGGTAATGCGCATCGATCCGGTTGTTGAGCGCATAACGCAGGATCAGGCCGAACTGCTGGGGAAAGCCGTAGGGCACAACACCCTCGCGCTGGATCAGGCCGGCATTGCCGTAGGATGTCTCCATGCCGGGTTCTTTCCGGTCGACGAGCACCACCGATTTGCCGCGCCGGGCGAGCTGCAATGCCGTCGAAACGCCGACAATGCCGGCTCCCAGCACGATCGCATCTGCTGTCATGATCTGAATTCCATTTCCCAAGTCTTTTATCGTTCGAGGATTTCAACATGCCGCCCGGAATGCTGCGGCGCAAACGAAAAATCACGGTTGCTTATATGGATTCCCTATTTCTTCGTCTGCCGCATCCAATCGAAAGCCTATGCGGCCGTCGCTACCTTTCGGATCGTCGTGCATCGGTTTCGATGCGGGCTCCGCGCGAACAATGCCGCGGGCCGATCCCAACAAGGAGTGACTGAAATGTTTGGTCGTTTGGGGAGCGTCTACTTCCTGCATCTTGCTGAAGCCAAAGCCCGGCAGCGCCGGCTGTCGAAGCCAAATCGCCCGGTCGACGCGAACCTCGGCGTTTTCCTGAGGCTCCTCGGCGTCATCGGCCTCGGCCTTTGCGCCGCGGGCCTTGTTTCCATGATGGCTGCGTGAGGGGATCGTCATGGGTAAGGCAATGCCGAAAGTCGAGCCTCCCTCGCGAGGCGTGCGTTTCATGGTGGGCCGCGATGTCGGCGGCCGTTGGGTCGTCTCCGACCGCGATGGGCTCGTCGGCGGATTGTTCACCAATCGGGCGTCGGCGGTGCATTTCGCCATGTTCGAAAGTGATCGCACGCCGGGTGCCGTCTGCTGCCTCCCGGAAGGCGTCACCTTGAGCTTGGGGCCGATTTTCGAGACCCCGGTGAAGGCCCCCGAGGCGATCGATTCCCGCATGAAGATCGTCGGACGGGGATGAGGAGAATGCTGATGTCCAGGGCCGTTCACCACATGCGCCAACACGTATATCCGCGCTCCCGTAATTTCGGGAATCCGGACCATCTGCGTGCATCGAGCATCATTCTCGGCATGCTCGCGGTGATGCTGATGGCGCTCGTTTTCGCCTATGCCATAACCTTTACGGCCGCTTCCTGAGGGCAGCCGCCGCCGGAAAGAACGAAATTCCTATAGGATTTTTATTTCTTTCCCCTGAGCCCCGTCTCGAACCCCTATGCGGTCGCGCCGCATATTAGGGTCCGAGAGATCGCTAAAGATCATCTCCAAAGCCGCAAAGCATCAAAGTGCCGTCTTTCGGGGACGGCATCCCTTGCCTTGTCCGGCCTCGCCTTAACAACAGGAGTCCAGATCGATGTTTGACGTCATTCTACTCGGCACCGCAGTCGTCTTCTTCGGTCTCTGCCTTGCCTATACCCGCGCTTGCGACAGGCTTTGAAGGGAGAAGCTCCGATGATCCTCGATTATGTCTTGAGCGGCGGCGTGACCGTGTTCCTCACCGTCTACCTCACCTACGCTCTCATTCGCCCAGAACGCTTCTGAAAAGAACGCTTTTAAAGAGAACCGGCGCCGTTCGTCAGCTGCCGGGTATTGAAAGTTAAGCCCAAATGACCCTCAACGGATGGCTCCAGATCCTGCTTTATTGCGGGATCATCATCGCGCTCGTCAAACCGCTCGGCGGTTACATGACGCGTGTCTTCTCAGGCGAGCGCACTCTTCTGTCACCTGTCCTCGTTCCGATCGAACGGGGACTTTATGCCGTGGCCGGCACCAGCGAACGCGAAGACCAGCATTGGACCTCCTATGCCTTCTCGCTGCTGATGTTCAACCTGTTCGGCGTCGTCGTGCTCTATGCGATGATGCGGCTGCAGGCCGGCCTGCCCTATAATCCGGCCGGCATGGCTGCGGTGCCGCCCGAGCTTTCCTTCAACACCGCCGTCAGTTTCGTCAGCAACACCAACTGGCAGAACTACGGCGGCGAAAGCGCCATGTCCTATCTGACCCAGATGATGGGTCTCAACGTGCAGAATTTCGCCTCCGCCGCGACCGGCATGGCAATCGCCGTCGGCCTGATTCGCGCCTTTTCGCGCGCTTCCGGCAAGGCGATCGGCAATTTCTGGGTCGATATGACCCGCGCCACGCTCTATATCCTGCTGCCGATCTGCATCGTGCTGACGCTGGTCTATGTCTGGCTCGGCGTGCCGCAGACGCTCGGACCTTATGTCGAAGCGACGACGCTGGAAGGCGCCAAGCAGACCATCGCGCTCGGCCCGGTCGCCTCGCAGCTTGCCATCAAGATGCTCGGCACCAATGGCGGCGGTTTCTTCAACGCCAACTCGGCACATCCGTTCGAAAATCCGGATGCGATATCCAATCTCATCCAGATGGTGTCGATCTTTGCGATCGGTGCCGCCCTGACCAACGTTTTCGGCCGTATGGTCGGCAACCAGCGCCAGGGCTGGGCGATCCTTGCATCGATGGGCATCCTGTTCATCGTCGGCGTCGGCATCACCTACTGGGCGGAAGCGGCCGGCAATCCGCTGATGCACCAGTTCGGCCTTGCCGGTGGCAACATGGAAGGCAAGGAAGTCCGCTTCGGCGTCACCCTGTCGTCGCTGTTTGCGGTCATCACCACGGCGGCCTCCTGCGGCGCGGTCAATGCCATGCACGGCTCGTTCACGGCACTCGGCGGCCTGATCCCGCTCATCAACATGCAGCTCGGCGAAGTCATCGTCGGCGGCGTCGGCGCGGGTTTCTACGGCATCATCCTCTTCATCATCGTCGCAGTCTTCGTGGCCGGGCTTATGGTCGGCCGCACGCCGGAATATCTCGGCAAAAAGATCGAGGCGAAGGAGATGAAGATGGCCGTGCTCGCCATTCTCTGCCTGCCACTCGCCATGCTGGTCTTTACGGCGATCGCCACGGTGTTGCCGTCCGCCGTCGCCTCGATCGGCACCGCCGGCCCGCACGGCTTCTCCGAAATCCTCTACGCCTATACCTCGGCTGCGGCCAATAACGGCTCGGCTTTCGGCGGACTGACGGGCAACACGCCATGGTACAACGTGACGCTTGGGCTCGGCATGCTGATGGGCCGCTTCCTAGTCATCATTCCGGCGCTCGCCATCGCAGGCTCGCTGGTCGCCAAGAAGACGGTTCCGGCGTCCGCGGGCACCTTCCCGACGGACGGCCCGCTCTTCGTCGGCCTGCTGGTCGGCACGATCCTGATCGTCGGCGGCCTCACCTTCATGCCCGCCCTGGCGCTCGGCCCGGTCGTCGAACACCTGGTCATGATCGCCGGCCAGACCTTCTGAGGGACCAAGGGGAGCAATGCCATGAGCATCCGCAAAGCTCTCCGCGGACAGTCCACTCTTGCCTCGCAAAAGCGAGGCAAGAGTGGACAGAGCCCCTACGGATCCTATGCAATTTTTATCATGACGGCGGTCATTCTTGCCGTTGTCCTCGTGATCGAAGTCTTGCGCGGCTGATCGACCCTTCGTCGCCTCGATTGACAAGCCAACTCATTTTCAAAGCTGGAGTCTCTTATGAGCCAGGCAAAATCCGCGAGCATCATCGATACTCGCATCCTCATTCCGGCCGCAGGTGATGCTTTCAAGAAGCTCAACCCGCGGACCCTTGCCCGGAACCCCGTCATGTTCGTCGTGGCCACGGTCTCGGTCCTCACCACCGTGCTTTTCCTCCGCGACCTCGCGGCCGGCAACGGCAATCTCGGTTTCTCCTTCCAGATCAACATCTGGCTCTGGTTCACCGTGCTGTTCGCCAATTTCGCCGAAGCGGTCGCCGAAGGCCGCGGCAAGGCGCAGGCGGATTCGCTGCGCAAGGCCCGCACCGAAACCCAGGCCAAGCTGCTCTCGGGCAGCGACCGCACCCACTACAAGATGGTCGCCGGTACGAGCCTTAAGGTCGGTGACGTCGTGCTCGTCGAACCGGGCGACATCATTCCGTCGGATGGCGAAGTCATCGAGGGTGTCGCCTCTGTGAACGAAGCGGCGATCACCGGTGAATCCGCGCCCGTCATCCGCGAATCCGGCGGCGACCGCTCGGCCGTGACAGGCGGGACGCAAGTCCTGTCGGACTGGATCCGCGTCCGTATCACGGCCGCTGCCGGCTCGACCTTCCTTGACCGGATGATCTCGCTCGTCGAGGGCGCCGAGCGCCAGAAGACGCCGAACGAGATCGCGCTCAACATCCTGCTCGCCGGCATGACGCTGATCTTCGTGCTCGCGACCGCAACGATCCCGAGCTTCGCGATCTATGCCGGCGGCTCGATCCCGATCATCATCCTCGTCGCGCTGTTCGTGACGCTGATCCCGACCACGATCGGCGCACTGCTCTCGGCGATCGGCATCGCTGGCATGGACCGCCTCGTCCGCTTCAACGTGCTCGCCATGTCCGGCCGCGCGGTGGAAGCCGCCGGCGACGTCGATACGCTGCTCCTCGACAAGACCGGCACGATCACGCTCGGCAACCGCCAGGCCACCTCGTTCCGCCCGGTCCGAGGCGTCTCCGAACAGGATCTCGCCGATGCCGCCCAGCTCGCCTCGCTTGCCGACGAAACGCCGGAAGGCCGCTCGATCGTCGTGCTTGCCAAGGAAAAGTACGCTATCCGCGGCCGCGACATGGCGAACCTGAAGGCGAGTTTCGTCCCCTTTACCGCCCAGACCCGCATGAGCGGCGTCGATCTCGACGGTTCGCAAATCCGCAAGGGTGCGGTCGATGCGGTACTCGCCTATGTCCGTGCCGGTTCGCTTCCGGTCTCCGGCAATGCGGCGATCGCCGCCAGCCCGCAATCCGATATCGTGCGCGAGCTGCAGGCGATCGCCGACGAAATCGCCAAGGCCGGCGGCACCCCGCTTGCCGTTGCCCGTGACGGCAAGCTGCTCGGCGTCGTCCAGTTGAAGGACATCGTCAAGGGCGGTATCCGCGAACGTTTTGCGGAACTGCGCCGCATGGGCATCCGCACCGTGATGATCACTGGCGACAACCCGATGACCGCGGCGGCGATTGCCGCCGAAGCCGGCGTCGACGACTTCCTTGCCCAGGCGACACCTGAGAACAAGCTGACGCTGATCCGCGAGGAACAGGCCAAGGGTAAGCTCGTCGCCATGTGCGGCGACGGTACCAACGATGCGCCTGCACTCGCCCAGGCCGATGTCGGCGTCGCCATGAACACCGGCACGGTGGCCGCCCGCGAGGCCGGCAACATGGTCGACCTCGACTCGGACCCGACGAAACTCATCGAGATCGTCGAGATCGGCAAGCAGCTCCTGATGACCCGTGGCGCGCTGACCACTTTTTCGATCGCCAACGATATCGCCAAGTATTTCGCCATCATCCCGGCGATGTTCCTGACCTTCTACCCGCAGCTCGGCGTGCTGAACATCATGGGGCTGGCCACGCCGCAAAGCGCCATCCTGTCGGCGATCATCTTCAACGCACTGATCATCATCGCGTTGATCCCGCTGTCGCTGAAGGGCGTCAAATACCGGGCTATCGGCGCCGGCGCGCTGCTTTCTCGCAATCTGCTCGTCTATGGTCTCGGCGGCATCCTCGTTCCCTTCATCGGCATCAAAGCGATCGACATGATCATCACCGCGATCGGTCTCGCTTAAATTTTACGCGGTTTCTTCACGCGAACCGGCATCCACTTCGCTTGAAAACGCTTTTCGGAGAAATGACAATGTTCAAGCAACTTCGCCCTGCGATCGTCATGATCGTCGCTACCACGGCCATTACAGGCCTGATCTACCCCTTCGCCATGACTGGCATCGCCCAGGCCGTTTTCCCGGTCCAGGCAAACGGCAGCCTGGTCGAGAAGGACGGAACCGTTGTCGGCTCGGCGCTGATCGGCCAGGCATTCACCGGCGACCAGTACTTCCACGGTCGTCCGTCTGCTGCCGGCGACGGTTACAACGCCGCCTCGTCCTCCGGTTCCAACCTCGGCCCGACCAGCGCCAAGCTGATCGACCGGGTGAAGACGGACTACGAAGCCGCCAGGGCGACCAACCCGAACGCGGAGGTGCCGATCGACCTCGTCACGGCCTCTGGCAGCGGCCTCGACCCACATATCTCGCCGGAAGCCGCGCTCTTCCAGGTGCCGCGCGTCGCCAAGGCCCGCAACATGGATGAGGCAGCCGTCCGCGCGCTCGTCGAAGCTCATGTCGAAAGCCGCGAACTCGGTTTTCTAGGCGAACCTGTGGTCAATGTGCTTGCGTTGAATATGGCGATTGATGCTCCTATGACTCGATGAAGTAGCAAGTTGCGTCGCCCCCTCATCCGACCCTTCGGGCCACCTTCTCCCCGCCGGGGAGAAGAAAGTTATGCCGCGGCGTTTCCGGTCGTCCTCTCCCCTCGGGGAGAGGGTGGCCGAGCGTAGCGGAGGCCGGGTGAGGGGGTGTCACCCACCGACACGAAAGACCAAACCGCATGCCCGACGACAGTCGCGAGAGTGAGAACAGGCCTTCGCCGGATGCGCTTCTGGAGCATGCCGAGCGTGAGGCGCGCGGGCGGTTGAAGATTTTCCTGGGCGCTGCGCCCGGCGTCGGCAAGACCTACGAGATGCTGATGTCCGGCCGCGCCCGCAGGGCGGACGGTCTCGACGTGGTGATCGGCGTGGTCGAAACCCATGGCCGCCAGGAGACCGAGGCGCTGGTCGAGGGCTTCGAGATCGTGCCCCGCAAGGCGATCGATTATCGCGGCCAGCAGCTCGATGAAATGGACCTCGACGCTATTCTCGCGCGCCGTCCGGCGCTCGTTCTGGTCGACGAACTTGCTCATACCAACGCCGCCGGCAGCCGCCATCCGAAGCGCTACATGGATGTGCAGGAAATCCTCAGCCAAGGTATCGACGTCTATTCGACGCTCAACATCCAGCATGTCGAGAGCCTGAACGACGTGGTGGCACAGATCACCCGTGTCCGGGTGCGTGAGACGGTGCCGGACAGCATCATCGACCGGGCCGACGACGTCGAGATCATCGATATTACCCCCGACGACCTCATCAAGCGGCTGAACGACGGCAAGGTCTATGTGCCGCAGACGGCGCGGCGCGCGATCGAGAACTACTTTTCACCTGGAAACCTGACGGCGCTGCGCGAACTGGCGCTCCGCCGCACCGCCCAACGGGTTGACGAGCAGCTTTTGAACCATATGCAGGCGCATGCGATTTCCGGCCCCTGGGCGGCCGGCGATCGGGTGCTCGTCTGCCTCGACCACGGCAGGAACGGCGCGAGCCTGGTGCGGTACGCCCGCCGCCAGGCCGATCGCCTGCGCGCGCCCTGGGCGGCGCTGCATCTGGAAACGCCGCAGTCGGTCAATCTGCCCGAACAGGACAAGGACCGGCTGGCGGCCAACATGCGGCTGGCCGAACAGCTCGGCGGCGAGACCGTGACGCTACCGGCGCTGCAGCCGTCGCGCGAGATCATTGCTTATGCGAATGCCAACAACTTCACCCATATCGTCGTCGGACGCCCGGCCAGACCGCGCTGGCGGCAGATCTTGCAGGGGTCGGTTACCTATGACCTGATCCGCTACGCGGGCGATATCAGCGTCCATGTCATCTCCGGCGACACCAAGGAAGGCGAACCGAAACGAGGCCTGAAGGCGGCGCAGCTGCCCAAGGCCTTCCGCTTCAAGCCCTATGTCAAAAGTACGATTTTCGTGGCTCTCGCGATCATCGCCGGTGCTGCGCTCGACCAGACGCTCGACGTCCGCAACCTTGCCCTCGTTTTCCTCATGGCGGTGTTGGCGGCCGCGGTGCGCGGCGGGCTGGGGCCGGGCTTGTTCGCTTCGGTGGCCGGGGCGCTCTCCTTCAACTTCTTTTTTCTCGAACCGCGCTACACGTTTACGGTCCGGGATCCGGAAAGCCTGGTGGCGCTGTTCTTCTATCTTGGCGTCGCGGTCGTTGCTTCAAACCTGACGGCGGCCGTGCAGCGCCAGGCGGCGGCGGCCCGCCAGCGGGCGCGCACCACCGAAGACCTCTATCTCTTCTCGAAGAAACTCGCCGGTACCGGCACGCTGGACGATGTGCTCTGGGCGACCGCCTTCCAGATAGCCTCGATGCTGAAAGTCCGCGTCGTCATCCTGCTGCCGGAGAATGGCTCGATCGCCGTCAAGGCCGGTTACCCGCCGGACGACACGCTGGTGGATGCGGATATCGCCGCCGCCAAATGGGCCTGGGAGCATAATCGCCCGGCCGGCCGCGCCGCCGACACGTTGCCGGGGGCCAAACGTCTTTACCTGCCGATGCGCACCGGCCGCGAAGCGGTCGGCGTCATCGGTCTCGACAACGATAAGCAGGGACCATTGCTCACCCCTGAACAGCAGCGGCTGTTCGATGCGCTGACAGATCAGGCAGCGCTGGCGATCGAGCGCATCCAGCTTGTCTCCGATGTCGACAAGGCCAAGCTCGCCGCCGAGACCGACCGCCTGCGCACCGCGCTGCTCACCTCGATCTCGCATGACCTGAAGACGCCGCTTGCCGCGATCATGGGGTCGGCGGGCACGCTCAAGGATTTTGGCGCCGACATTCCGGAAGAGGCGCGTGCCGAACTGCTGACCAGCGTCGTCGACGAGTCCGAGCGACTGAACCGTTTCATCTCCAACCTGCTCGATATGACCCGCATCGGCTCCGGTGCCATGGAGCCGAACTACGCCTTTCATTTCGCCGGCGATATCGTTGGCACGGCCTTGAGCCGGACCGCGAAGATTGTCTCCGCCCACAAGCTCAATGTCCGCATTCCCGCCGACATGCCGATGCTGAAGGTCGATCCGGTCCTGTTCGAGCAGGTCCTGTTCAACCTCATCGACAATGCCGCCAAGTACGCGCCGGAAGACACAGTCATCGATATCCGTGGCTGGCAGGATGGCGGTTCAATCCTTATCTCGGTGATGGACGAGGGACCTGGCATCCCGCCCGACGATCTGGAGCGGATCTTCGACAGTTTCTACAGGGTGCGGAAGGGTGACCATGTGCGGGCAGGCACGGGGCTCGGCCTTTCCATCTGCCGCGGCTTCATCGAGGCCATGGGCGGTACAATCCGGGCGTCCAACCGGTCCGATCGCCCGGGTGCGATCTTCACGATCCGGATGCCGGTGCCGACTGAAATGCCCATTATGGGAGAACAGGAATGACCAATACCGCGGTGCGCGTCCTGATCGTCGATGACGAGCCGCCGATCCGCAAGCTCTTGCGCGTGGGCCTCTCCACCCAGGGTTATGCCGTCAGCGAGGCGATGAATGCCACGGTCGCGATCGATCTCGTAAGATCAGAAAAGCCGGACCTGATCATCCTCGATCTCGGCCTGCCGGATATGCCGGGTCACGATCTGCTGGCCAGATGGCGGGGCGAGGGGCTGGATTTGCCGATCGTCATCCTCTCCAGTCGCACCGACGAGGCCGGCATCGTCAAGGCGCTCGAACTCGGCGCCGACGACTATGTGGCGAAACCCTTCGGCATGAACGAACTCGTCGCCCGCATCCGGGTGGCACTGCGCCATCGGCTGCAGACACAGGGCGAAAAACCCGTCTTCCAGACCGGTGAGCTTTCGGTCGACCTCGTCAAGCGCATCGTCAAGGTTGCCGACAAGGAGATCAAGCTGTCGCCGAAGGAGTACGACATCCTGCGTATCCTGGTGCAGCATGCGGGCAAGGTCCTGACCCACCGGTTCCTCCTCGAACATGTCTGGGACGGCCTGACCGACGTGCAATACCTGCGCGTCTATGTGCGCCAGCTTCGCCAGAAGATCGAGAAAGCGCCCGATCAGCCGCAATATATCCTGACCGAAACCGGCGTCGGTTATCGGCTGCAGGAAGGCCAATAGGCGCTGCTATTTTCATCAATGGACATGACCCCCATGAAACTTCGGGATTATCTCCCGCCGGAGAATATCGTGCTGGATCTGGCTCCGCCGTCGAAGGCGATCCTGATCCGGCAACTCGCCGCGCTGGCCGCCGAAAGGCTGGCGCTCGATGCCGGCGAGATCGTCCGGGTGCTGACCAACCGCGAAGCCCTGGGTTCGACAGGGATCGGTGCCGGCATTGCCATTCCGCATGCAAACGTGCAGGGCCTCGATCGGCATTTCTGCCTTTTCGCGCGGCTGGCGAAGCCGGTCGATTTCGAGGCGGTGGACGACGAGCCGGTCGATCTCGTATTCCTGCTTCTCAATCCGCAGAACCGTTCGGACCACTTGAATATTCTGTCCTGCATCGCGCGGCGCGTGCGTGAGGAGGAGGTGGCTGCAGCCATTCGGCGAGCTACCGGCGTCCAGGACGTTCATTCGCGTCTTTGCCCAGCAAATCTATGATTAAAATGCGGGTAAGTTGGATTAGGCGAACGTAAACGACTTCTTCCTAATGTCCTTGACCGGCGGATCGCAACTCCTGGGGCGCCCTGTTGCGTCGGTTTGGGAGAGAGAGATGATAGGTGCAATCAAATTCCTGCCCGCCAGGACGTTTGCTGCCGTTGCATTTGCTGTCTCCGGCTTCGTCGGCCTGATCGCCTGGGGAGAATATTCCAGCTGGAGGTCCCAGGTCGCCGGCATCGAGGCGGGCTTGGCCCAGACGGCCAAGGCGCTGGTGCAGCATGCCGACGACACGGTCGACATGGCGAGGTTTCCGCTGGCGGCCCTGATCACCCGCATCGAGCAGGAACGCGACGTGGTGGACATGCCGGCAAAGATCACCCAGGTGATGAAACGCCAGGTCGAGACCACCCCTTGGCTCGACGCCCTCGCCGTCTTCGAGGCCGATGGCAGAATGGTCGCGACATCGTCTTCGATCGACGCCAGCGGCATGAATTTTTCGGACAGGGAGTATTTTGTATTCCATCAATCCTCAGACACGCGCGAGCCCGTATTGGGCAGGCCGTTGAAGAACAAGTTGAACGGTCAGTGGATATTGCCGGTCACGCAGAGGATCAGCAATCCGGACGGAAGTTTCGGCGGCGTTGCGCTGGCGGCATTCATCCTCACCGAATTGACCAACTTCTTTCAGGGCTTCAGCCTGGGCAGCGAGGGCTCGTTCCTCTTGGTTCGCCGCGACGGCGTCGTGCTGGCGCGTGCGCCATTCCTCCAGACGCTGCTTGGATCGAGCATCTCGTCCTACGATCTGTTCACGGACCATCTCCGCCAACGGCATTCCGGCTCCTATCACTACGTCTCCCCGATTGATGGCCTGCAACGCATAGGCGGCTTTTATCAGAGCGAGCGCAGCGGCCTGGTCGGACTTGCTGCGGTATCCCAGTCCGAAGCGCTGGCGACCTGGATGAAGGGCGCGCGGATACGATGGGTCGCGTGCCTTATCCTAGTGGCGATCACCGGCTTCCTGGTTTGGCGCTGGCGGCGCCAGGTGATGTTGCGGCGGGCGAGCGAAGCACTGCTGGTGGCGCGCGAAGCGGAATTCCGGCTGCTTGCGGAAGGTTCAGGGGACCTGATTCAACGCTTCAACGGCCATGGGATCAGGGAATATCTCTCGCCATCGGTCAGGGAGATACTCGGTGTCGACGCCGAGGCGATGCTTGGCACTCATATTCTCGAGAACCTGCATGAGGACGATCACGGTGCCGTCACCGAGGTCATGGCCCGGCTGCGGGAAGGGTCGACCAGGGAAAATATGATCGTCCGGCGCAAACGGGCCGACGGCAAGCAGATCTGGCTCGAGACCACTTTGAACAGGCTGCCGGGCGGCACCGGCGGTACCGATATTCGCATTGTTGCCGTCACACGCGACGTCACGCGTCAGAAGAGCCTCCAGGAAGAGCTGGATGCGCTCGCCAATACCGACGAACTTACCCAACTCGCCAATCGCCGCTCCTTCAATATCCATTTCGAGGACATGGTGTTGCAGGCGGCACAGCAATACGCGCCGCTCTCTCTTCTGATGATCGACGCGGACCACTTCAAGCTGTTCAACGATACCTATGGCCACGCCTCCGGCGACGACTGTCTGCGAGCGATTGCCACTGTCGTGCGCGGTTCGATCCGTCGGTCGAAGGATCTTGCCGCCCGTTATGGCGGCGAGGAACTTGCGGTCCTGTTGCCGGATACGAATGGCGCCGGTGCGTTGAAGGTAGCGGAAAACATCCGCCAGCGCGTCGCCGGCCTTCAATTGCCACACGAGAAGAACCTTCCCTGGGGGCACGTGACGATCAGCATAGGCACCGCGACCTTCTATCCCGCAGGAGGCGTCAAGCTGACGACCGCGGAACTGTTCGAGCGCGCCGACCATGCGCTCTACCGGGCGAAAAACAGCGGTCGCAATCAGGTCGCGGCCGGCGGGGATGAGGTGGCCAGGACCACCGTTCGGCCGGAAATCAAGTCCGTCTGACCGCCTGCCACGCTCATTGGCCCGTTATATCCTTGATAAATGCCAGATTTCGCGCTTGACGTCGGCCCGGAGGGGAATACTAAGAAACATCCCCCACCGACGGCCGTTTGACCGCCGAACATCCATCCCTATCGTGTTCGCCCCGCGGCGTTCCCAGGTGAACCCATGACCAATCCAAGCTCGAACCGGGCGCTCGTCATTGCGGCCGTCATGGCAAGTATGGCGATGATCGCAATCGAGGCGACGATCGTCTCGACGGCCATGCCGCAGATCGCCGCCCAGCTCGGTCAATTGAACCTCTATAGCTGGGTCTTCTCCTCCTTCCTGCTGGCACAGACCGCTATGACCGTGGTGTTCGGCAAGCTTTCCGACATCTACGGTCGCAAGCCGATCATCCTGTTCGGTACGGCGGTTTTCCTGATCGCTTCGGTTCTGGCAGGTTTCGCCTGGTCAATGCCGTCGATGATCGCCTTTAGGCTGTTGCAGGGCATCGGTGCCGGTGCGATCCAGCCGGTCATCATGACGGTCGTCGGTGATCTTTATCCGGGGGCGGAACGTGGCAAGGTCCAGGGATATCTGGCCAGCGTCTGGGCGCTTTCTGCGGTCGTCGGGCCGCTGCTCGGCAGCATCATCGTCCACAGCCTGCCTTGGGCCTGGGTGTTCTGGATCAACGTGCCGATCGGTATCATGTCGGCGATTGGCTTCATCGTGTACCTGCACGAAGAAAAGCAGACCCGGACGGCATCAATTGACTTTCTGGGGGCAGGCCTCTTCGCCGTGGCCATCTCCGCGCTGATGATCGCGCTCACCGAAACCGAAGGTGCCACCGGCTATCTGTTCGTTTCGCTGGCGATCTTCCTCGTCAGCTTCCTGCTGTTCATCTGGCAGGAGCGGCGCGCCTCGGCTCCGATGGTTTCGTTGGAACTCTGGCTGAAGCGGCCGATCGCTTTTGCCAATACGGCGGTCTTTCTCTCCAGCATGGCGATCATGGGGCTGACGACCTTCCTGCCAATGTACGTGCAGACGGTGCTCAACCGCTCGCCGCTGGTGGCCGGGTTCACGCTGACCATGCTGCTGGTCGGCTGGCCGAGCGGCGGGACCTTCGCCTCGCGGATGTTCCCGCGCTTCGGACTGCGGCCGCTGATGATCGCCGGCAGCCTCTTCGTTCCGGTCGGGGCGTTTCTCCTGGTGTTGCTGACGCCGGAAAGTTCACCCGTCCAGGCAGGCGCCGGCTCGCTGCTGATGGGCTTCGGCATGGGCCTGCTCAATATCTCCGGCCTGGTGATCATCCAGGACAATGTCGGCTGGTCCGAACGCGGCAGCGCGACCGCCTCCAACGTCTTTTCCCGCAATCTCGGCAGCACGCTCGGCGCAGCGCTTCTCGGCGCCGTCCTGACCTACGGGCTTGCCAATTCCATTACGGGGCCGATCACGTCCGATCAGTTGCGCGATCTGCTGCAGGGCGTCGGCGGCGGACTTGCGGCCGGTTCGCCCATCAGGTCTGCGCTCCAGCACGCGCTGCACATGACCTTCATCGCGATGTTCCTGATCACTGCGCTCATCATCGTCGCCTGCCTCTGCGTTCCGGGTGTTGCACGGCGCACCGAGGCGGTGCAGGAAGGCTGAGGCCTTCGAGACGGCCGATATCGCCGGACGGGCGGCGATATCGTTTGGCCAAAAGCAGTACGGGAGCCGTATGTTACGGGCTCAGTTCCCTATGCCGGCCTGCGCGACCAGGACCGGTTTGTCGCGGTAGTCGCTTGGGAACAGCTTCTTCAGGTTCTCGATCTTCGGCAGGTCGTTATAGACGATATAGGGGTAGGTCGGGTTCTGGGTCAGGAAGTCCTGATGGTAGGCTTCCGCCGGATAGAAGGCCTTGCCCGGTTCGATGGTCGTGGCAATCGCCGCATGGAAGATTTTCGCCTTGTTGAGCTGGTCGATATAGGCCTTGGCGACGCGGGCCTGATCCTCGCTGGTCGGGAAGACCGTCGAGCGATACTGCGTACCGGTATCCGGCCCCTGGCGGTTGAGCTGGGTCGGATCATGCGCGACCGAGAAATAGATCTGCAGCAGGTGCCCGTAGGTGACCTTTTTCGGGTCGAAGGTGACCCGGACCGATTCCGCATGGCCCGTCTTGCCGTAACCGACCGTCTCGTAGGCGGCGGTATCCTTGGCGCCGCCGGCATATCCGGAGACGGCGTTCTTGACGCCTTCGACATGCTGGAACACGCCCTGGACACCCCAGAAACAGCCGCCGGCGAAGATGGCGGTTTCGGTCGCAGCCGTGCTCGCCGCCTGGTCGATCGCGGGAGCGGGGATGGCAATTCCTTCCTCGGCCGTAGCGCTGCTGGTCGCGCCAAACGTCAGGCCTGCCAAAACCAGCGCAGTGCCGGCAAAGGCGGTGAGGGTATAGGGTGTTTTCGTTCTGTTTTTCATGGCGGTCTCCTCAACCGAAGTGAATGAAGGATAGGGCGGCGGATCAGGCCGATACGGCACGGAATTTCATGACTGCGCCATTCATGCAGTAGCGCAGGCCGGTCGGCTTCGGTCCGTCGTCGAAGACGTGGCCGAGATGGCCGCCGCAACGGGCGCAATGAACGGCGACGCGGACCATGCCGAGCGTCGTGTCGCTCACCGTGCCGACGGCGTCCTTGAGAGGCGCCCAGAAGCTCGGCCAGCCGGTGCCGCTTTCGAATTTCGTCTCCGACGAGAAAAGCGCCTGGTCGCAGCCGACGCAGGCGAACGTGCCCTTGCGATGCTCATTGAGGAGCGCGCTGCTGCCGGGATATTCGGTGCCTTCCTCGCGCAGGATATTGTACTGCTCCGGCGTCAAAAGCTTGCGCCACTCGTCCGCCGTATGGGTCACGGGGAAACTGTTTCCGGCCGCCGCAAACGTCGAGCGGATGCTCGCGGCGAGAGGAACTGCGGCCAGCGTCAGCGCGCTGCCGGCCAGGAATATGCGTCTGTTCATCATGGCGGAACCTCCCGGTCCATAATCTGCTTTCCTGCATGATTACGGAAGAGGCGTTCGGTTGGTTACACACATCGCCGGGAAACACCGAAACGTGATCTCACGTCGAGTTTCCCGATCCGGGCGAAGGCCCCGACCGAAAGCCAGGACCTTCGTGGATACGGCATCAGCGCGCCGACCATTTCCAGTTCTGGATTTCCGGCATGTCTTCACCATGTTCGCGGACATAACGCGTGTGCTCGCCAAGCTTGCTCTTCAGCATGTCGACCACATCAGCCGCCTTTTCCTTCAGTCCGGGAACGCGCGCGATTGCCTCGATAGCGAGGTGGAATCGGTCGAGTTCGTTCAGCACCGTCATGTCGAAGGGCGTCGTCGTCGTGCCTTCCTCGATGAAGCCGCGCACATGGATGTTCTGGTGGTTGGTGCGTTTGTAGGTCAGCCGGTGGATGAGGTAGGGATAGCCGTGATAGGCGAAGATCACCGGCCGGTCGGTGGTGAACAGCCGGTCGAATTCCTCGTCCGGCAGTCCGTGCGGATGCTGGTCCTGAGACTGCAGGGCGAGCAGGTCGACGACGTTGACGACGCGGATCCTCAAGTCGGGGATCGCTTCGCGCAACAGGGAGACTGCCGCAAGCGTCTCGAGCGTCGGCACGTCGCCGGCGCAGGCCATCACCACGTCGGGCTCGACCGCGCCGCTCTCGTTGCCTGCCCAGTCCCAGATGCCGATGCCGGCTTCGCAATGCCGGATCGCCTCGTCCATCGTCAGCCATTGCGGCTCGGGCTGCTTGCCGGCGACGATGACGTTGACGCGGTCCCAGGTCTTCAGGCAGTGGTCGCCGATCCATAGAAGCGTATTGGCATCCGGCGGCAGGTAGATACGCACGATATCCGCCTTCTTGTTGGCGACGAGGTCGACGAAGCCGGGGTCCTGGTGGGAAAAGCCATTATGGTCCTGCCGCCAGACATGCGAGGTCAGCAGATAGTTGAGGGAGGAAACGGGCTTCCGCCACGGCAGTTCGCGCGACACTTTCAGCCACTTGGCATGCTGGTTGAACATCGAGTCGACGATGTGGATGAAGGCCTCGTAGCATGAGAAGAAACCGTGCCGGCCGGTCAGCAGATAACCTTCCAGCCAGCCCTGGCAGAGATGCTCGGAAAGCACCTCCATCACCCGGCCGTCGCGCGACAGGTGCACGTCGTAGGGTTCGATCCGTTCCATCCAGACGCGGGAGGTGGCCTCGAAGACATTGCCGAGCCGGTTCGATTCCGTTTCGTCAGGGCCGAAGATCCGGAAGTTGGAATTAATGTCGTTGAGCTTCATCACGTCGCGCAGATATTTGCCGAGGATTTCCGTCGTCTGGACCATCTCGGCACCTCGCGTCTTCACAGGTACCGCATAGGCGCGGATGTCGGGCACGACGAGTTCCTTGCGAATGAGGCCGCCATTGGCACGCGGGTTAGCCCCCATGCGGCGTTCTCCCCGGGGCGAGAGAGCGCGCAATTCCTCCTTCAGGCGCCCATTGCCGTCGAAAAGGTCTTCCGGGTCGTAGCTCCGCATCCAGTCCTCGAGGATCTTGCGGTGACCGTCATCCTCGCGGCAGCCCGAGACCGGCACCTGATGGGCGCGCCAGAAACCTTCGACCATCTTGCCGTCGACTTCCTTCGGGCCGGTCCAGCCTTTCGGGCTGCGCAGCACGATCATCGGCCAGCGTGGGCAGGCTTCGGATGCCTTGCCGGCGCGGGCTTGGCTCTGGATTGCGCGTATACGGTCGAAGACCTTGTCCAGGGTGGCGGCCATCTGCCGGTGCATCTTCTCCGGCTCGTGGCCCTCCACGAAGAACGGTTCGTAGCCGTAGCCGCGGAAAAGATGGTCGATATCCTCGTCAGCCATGCGGCCGAGCAGCGTCGGGTTGGCGATCTTGTAGCCGTTGAGATGCAGGATCGGCAGCACGGCACCGTCGCGGGCAGGGTTCAGGAACTTGTTCGAATGCCAGCTCGCGGCAAGCGGCCCTGTCTCCGCCTCGCCGTCGCCGACGACGCAGGCGACCACCAGGTCCGGATTGTCGAAGGCCGCGCCGAAGGCGTGCACCAGCGCGTAGCCGAGTTCGCCGCCTTCATGGATGGAGCCTGGCGTTTCCGGTGCCGCGTGGCTCGGAATGCCGCCGGGGAAGGAGAACTGCCGGAACAGCTTTCGCATACCGGCCGCATCCTCGCCGATCTCGGGATAGATCTCGCTATAGGTGCCTTCGAGATAGGTGCTGGCGACCATGCCCGGCCCGCCATGGCCGGGACCGCAGACATAGATCATGCTGAGATTTCGGTTGCGGATGATCCGGTTGAGATGCGCATAGATGAAGTTGAGGCCGGGCGTGGTGCCCCAGTGGCCGAGCAACCGCGGCTTGATATGCTCCGGCTTCAGCGGCTCCTTCAAGAGCGGGTTGTCAAGCAGATAGATCTGCCCGACGGAGAGATAGTTCGCCGCCCGCCAGTAGCGGTCGATGAGCGCCAGTTCCTCCGCCGTCGTCTCATGATTTTCCGGCTCGATGGTCTTGAGTTGCATCTCATTCTCCTTCGATAGGTCGACGACATCTACCGCGGGTTTCCACCCGGGCTCATGACATGGATCAAGGCTGCGAATTGAGGATGGCGAGGCATTCCTCGGCGATCATCCGTTCCTCGTCGGTCGGGATGACATAAACCGCGACGCGGGCCGCGAGCGTGCTGATCTTCCGGGCGTTGCTGCGGTTTGCCGCCGTATCCAGTTCGACGCCGAGCCAGAGCAGGCGTTCGGCGATGCGCTTCCGGACCTCCGGCTGGTTCTCCCCGATGCCGGCGGTAAAGACCAGCGCATCGAGACCGCCGAGCGTCGAGGTAAGCCTTCCGACCTCGCCGGCGATCCTGAGCGCGAAGAGATCGATTGCCTCCCGGGCCTGGCTGCCGCCGTCCGCGATCAGTTCGCGGGTATCGCCGCTGAGACCAGAAACGCCGAGGAGGCCGGACTTGTGGTAGAGCATGTCCTCCACCTCCTCGACCGATTTCCCGAGCGGACCCAGGAAATGCAGCACCACGCCGGGATCGAGCCAGCCCGGCCTCGTCGCCATCGGAATGCCGTCGAGCGTCGAAAATCCCATGCTGGAATCGCGGCTCTCTCCGTTCTCGATGGCGCAGAGGCTGGCGCCGCTGCCGAGATGGGCGATGACGACTTTGCCGTTCGCGATGTCCGGGGCCTCCCGGACGAGTGCACCAGCCACATACCGGTAGGAAAGTCCGTGGAAGCCGTACCGTTTGATGCCTTGGTCGTGATAGGCGCGGGGGATGGCGAGACGCCGCACGAGGTCTGCCTGCGTCGCATGGAAGGTGGTGTCGAAGGAGCCGGTCTGGAAAAGCGCGGGCCGCAGGTGCCTGATGGCCCTGATCATCCGTAGCGCCTGCGGCTGGTGAAGCGGCGCCAGTTCCGTCAACGACTGGACCCTGGCAATCGTCTCGGCTGTCAGTTCCACCGGGCCGTCGAAGACGTCGCCGCCATGGACGATCCGGTGGCCGGCGGACGTGACGGCGTCGAGGTCGAAATGCTTGTCGAGTTCCCGGAACACCTCGTCCATCAACTCGGCCAGATCGTCGGCGGCTTCGCCCTCCAGCGGCAGATCGAACTGCTCCGGGCCTTCCTTCAGATGCAGCGTCAGCGGGTAGGTTCCGAAATCGACGACCGCCTTGCCGATCCGTTCCGGCCTGTCGCCGTCCACCTTGAAGATGCCGATCTTCGCCGTCGAAGAGCCGGCGTTGAACGTCAGGAGAAGGTTGTCCGTCATAGAGGCATCCTCGCTTCAAGTCGTTTCGCAGCGGTGAGCCTGGCAAGAGCGGCCGACGCGGTTCGAACCTTGGCCGGGTCTGCGCGGCTTGTCAGTATGATAGGAACCCGGGCGCCGAGGACCAGTCCTGCGGCGTCTGCACCGGCGAAATAAATGAGCTGTTTGGCGAGCATATTGCCGGCTTCGAGATCGGGAACCAGCAGGATATCCGCCTGGCCGGCGACCGGAGAGGCGATGCATTTCGCCTGAGCGGCCTCGACGCTGATCGCATTGTCGAAGGCGAGCGGGCCGTCGACGACCGCCCCTTCGATCTGCCCGCGCGCCGCCATGACGGTCAAAGCCGCCGCATCAAGCGTCGAGGGCATCTTGCTGTTAACGGTCTCGACGGCGGCCAGCACCGCCACAAGCGGCTTTGCGACGCCGAGAAGGTGCATGAGATCGACAGCATTCTGGCAGATGTCGCGCTTCTGATCGAGGTCCGGCTGGATGTTGATTGCCGCGTCGGTGACGATCAGCAGCTTGTCATAGGCCGGAATGTCCATGACGTAGACATGGCTCATGCGCCGCCCGGTCTTTAGTTTCGAGGCCGGAGCGACCGCTGCCGAAAGCAGTTCGTCGCTGTGGAGGCTGCCTTTCATCAGGGCAGCGACCTTGGCCGTCGAGGCAAGTTCTACGCTGCGGTCGGCCGCCGCATGGCTATGCTCGACAGGCTCGATGTCGATGCCGGCAAGCGAAAGTTCGGCGGCGTCCGCTATCGCCCTGATCTTGTGCTCCGGGCCGACCAGGATCGGATCGAGAAGGCCCTGTTCCTTGAGTTCCACGGCAGAGCGCAGGGTCTCGGTCGAACATGGATGGACAACCGCCGTCCGCATCGCCGGCAGCGAAATCGCTTGGCGGATGATGGCCTCGTAACGGCCGTGATGTCTGAGCATGATGTCCACGGGAATCGACCTGTTCCTCTCGCTGAGAGCGCATGAGGGGCGCCCACAGTGACCTGTGTCGCCCGGAACGGAGCCGATTTCCTTGACACAGCTCAATGTGCCGACGCCGCGATCCGTGGACTGTCGAGCCGGTGCCGTTCAGCATAAGGTGCAGCTATGATGACAGAAGATCAGAGCAAGACGGCAGCCTTTCTGGCCAACCCGGCATCCTATGGGTTCGCCGGTCCCATCGAGCGGATGGAGACGCATATCTCGTTGATTTTCCTCGTCGGCGACCGGGTCTACAAGCTGAAGAAGGCGCTCAAACTTCCCTATCTCGATTTCTCGACTGCCGCGATCCGTGAGGATGCCTGCCGCAAGGAAGTCGCGCTGAACAGCGAGACTGCTCCCGGCCTCTATATCGGCGCGCGGCGGATCACCCGCTCGGACGCCGGCACTTTGGAGTTCGACGGCGACGGGCCGCTCGTCGATGCCGTCGTCGAAATGACCCGGTTCGAACAGGGCCAGCTCTTCGACCGGATGGCGATCGCTGGCCATCTGACGCAGGAGCTGATGACGCAGACCGCCCGGATGATAGCGTTCTATCATCGCCGTGCACCGGCTGTTTCGAAAGGAGGCGGGGCGGCCAATATCGAAGCTGTCCTCGACATCAACGATGCCGGGTTTGCGACCAGCCATGTCTTCGGTGCGGGAGAGGTGGCGAAACTCAGCGAGATCTTCAGGTCCCGGCTCGTGCAACACAACGAACTTCTCGACCAGCGGGCGCTGGCAGGCAAGGTCCGCCGTTGCCATGGTGATCTTCACTTGCGCAACATCTGCCTGCTGGGCGGCAAGCCTTGCCTGTTCGACTGCATCGAATTCAATCTCGGGATCGCCACCGTCGATGTCCTCTATGACCTTGCCTTTCTGCTGATGGATCTCTGGCACCGCGGTTTCCCCGATCTCGCCAATCTGGTGATGAACCGCTATCTCGATGAAACGGACGACGAGGACGGGTTCTGCCTCCTGCCGTTCCTGATGGCGATCAGGGCCGCGGTCCGCGCGCATGTGACGGCGACCCAGGCCGAAGAGCCAGGCCAGGATGCCGCCAGACTGGGACAGGAAGCGAAGTCCTATTTCGATCTCGCCCATGGTCTTCTGAGGGAAACGTCGCCGCGCCTGATCGCGATCGGCGGCCTCAGCGGTTCCGGCAAGACGACGGTCGCGGATTGCTTGGCCGCCAAGGTCGGCGCGCCGCCGGGAGCGAGGATCGTCGAAAGCGATCGTATCCGGAAAGCCCTGCATGGCGTCTCGGCCGAGACAAGACTTCCCATCTCCGCCTATCAACCCGACGTATCGAGGAAGGTCTATCACGAGATGGCGAGGCATGCGGAACTGATCCTGGCTCAGGGAGGATCGGTCGTCGCCGACGCAGTCTTCGACGATCCGGACAATCGGCACCTCATGGAGGCTGCGGCTGCAAAGACCGATGCCAGCTTCCAGGGTATCTGGCTCGAGGCAAATCCGGAACTTCTCTGGCAGCGGGTCCGAGAACGGGCAGGAGGCCCCTCGGATGCCACCGCGGACGTGCTGTCCGGGCAATTGGCCCGCAAGCCCGCGGATATAACCTGGCGGAATCTCGATGCGTCGAAAGAGCCCGATGCCATTGCCGCCGCGATCCTGCACGAATGATTTCAGCGCCGGGCGTATGTCGCCCGACGCTGAATGATCACAAGGGTGTTCACGAAAAATCCAGCACCATACGCCCGTCAATCTTGCCGTCCTTCAGGCGCGCGAAGATGTCGTTGATCTCTTCGAGCGGCGCCTTGTGGATCTCCGCCTTGACCTTGCCTTCCGTGGCAAAGGCGATCGCCTCGTCGAGATCGCGTCGTGTCCCGACGATCGAGCCGCGAACGGTGATGCGTTTCAGCACGACATCGAAGATCGGCGTCGGGAACTCGCCGGGCGGTAGGCCGACCAGGCTGACAGTTCCCTTGCGTCTCACCATCCGGATCGCCTGGGAGAAAGCCGGCGGCGAGACGGCGGTGACCAGAACGCCATGCGCGCCGCCGCCGGTCGCCTTCAGCGTGTCCTCGACGGCGGTTAGCGAGCGAGCGTCGACGGCGAGATCGGCGCCGAGGTTGCGGGCAAGCTCCAGCTTTTCCGGGCTGACATCGAGTGCCACCACATGGAAGCCCATCGCCTTGGCATATTGAATTGCGACGTGGCCGAGCCCGCCGATGCCGGAAATCGCCACCCATTCGCCGGGCCTCGCTTCGGTTTCCTTGAGGCCTTTGTAGGTGGTCACGCCGGCACAGAGGATCGGCGAAATTGCCGCAAAGTCAACATTCTGCGGCAGTCTTGCGGCGAAGGCGGCGGATGCGATGACATATTCGGCAAATCCGCCATTGCAGCTATAGCCGGTATTGTGCTGGTGCTCGCAAAGCGTCTCCCAGCCGGTCTCGCAATATTCACAGGCAAGGCATGCGTCGTGCAGCCAGGCAACGCCGACGGCGTCGCCTTCTTTCAATCCTGTGACACCCGGGCCGAGCTCGACGACGATGCCGGCCGCCTCATGTCCGGGAATGAACGGCGGGCTGGGCTTGACGGGCCAGTCGCCATCGGCGGCGTGAAGGTCGGTATGGCAGACGCCGCAGGCCATGACCTTGACGAGGATTTCGCCTGGACCCGGCAGGGGCACCGGGACGCATTCGATCGCAAGTGGCTTGCCGAATTGGTGCACGACAGCGGCTTTCATCGTTCGCGTCATGTTCGTCTCCTTGTTGTGGGAAGCATGAATGCCGCAACGATTATCTCTGACGCGGGCCGCTTCATTGACCCAGCGCAAGCGCGGGGCCGACGGTTCAGCCCTGCGCCCGTTGATGCGCGTCAATGTTCATGGCGCCGATAGCACTCAGAAATAGAGTTTGGAGAGCCGGCCCGGATCTGCATGGGCCTTCCTGGAGCGAGGATATGGAGATGGATTACGACGTGGGTGTCCTCAACGCTGCGGATGTCTATCGCGCTTACGCGGTCGTCCAACTGGTCATGTCAGGGCTGGATCTGCAGCGATGGAAGCGGCTGACCGCTTCGGCCTCATTGCGCCGTGATTGGCTGGCGGTGACGGATGCGCAAGGGTATGTTCGCGGCCTTTGCCACGTCTTCGCCCGCGAGCACCCGGTCTACGGGCGCCAGCTCGAGATCCCTCTCTTTGCATCCGTCAGCCTTCTCGATGACCAGCGCGTTGCAAGACATCTTTTCGAGTTCGCCAAGCTAAGGGCAAAACTGGACGGGTGTGAGAAGGTCCATTTCTGGTCCTCCGCATCGAGAGACTGGGGCAGCCTCGATACACTCAGGGACGCGGGACCTTGGGACGATGGATTGGTCTATGATATGGGCACTGACCGGGCCACCGTTCATTGACCGCGTTGAGCGCCCGGAGCCTCGAAGGCAGCGGGCCGCCTCTCGGTAGGCGATCAGATTTCCATCCGAATTAGCCGAGATCGGCCGCCGTCAGCGTATAGGTCGTGCCGCGATTGGGGCGATATGCCCTCATTGCAGCATCCTGGATGCTGGATCTGGCCGCATCAAAGGCCTGGAGGTAATCGTTCTCCGACATGCCTGTCGCCGTTCTGCTGGCGAGTGCTTCGGCTTCCACGAAAAACCTGACCTCGAACATGCCGTCATAGCCCAGAAAGCGAACGACCTTGCGCGCTTCGTCGAAACTGCGGCTTCTGTTCGGAAATATCAGGGTCATGACGGTTTCAATTCGAGATGGAACGCGTTCTCTGGGGGCGGCGTTCCGGGTTTCTGATGATGCGCATTGCCAGGTCAGAATAGGTCGCGAAGCAGGATGAAGAGAATGAATGCCATGCAAACAGCCGGCACCGCGATGCGGAACAGGTGTGCATAGCCCGCCCGGTGTAATTGCGGGCCTGTCTGGGAAGAAGGTTGGATTCGCCTGATGGAAGACATGCCGTCCTCCTCCTTGGGGCCAGGGCTCGCGCCCTTGATCGCAGCGCCCGTTCTGAATCTGCTACCTGCGGCTAATATGGGTCGAAAACGGACAAATACAAGGGTATTTCTCTCTGCTCCTCAAGAGAAGAGAGATCTCCTGCAGCCGTATTTCACATGATCCGGCTGCTGCATATCGCACGGTATAACCGCATATCGGTTATTTGTTCTTCAGAAGCCATATCTTGCCGGCCATGGTGATTCCATGCGCCGATTCTTCCACCGAGACGTCCTCGTTGAGGACACGCAGAAGGCCGTGTTCCCGCAGTTCGTTCAGCGTCGTCGTCGTCAGGAACTTGATCTTCTGCGGCCGTTCCTTGAACCGGTCGTTCCGCGCGTAAGTCACGACCGCGTTCAGATGCGTCCACTTCTTGGCTTCCTGCGGGAACAGGTCACCATCCTTCGCCAGCTTGAGGCCCCTGACCTGGGTCGGCGTCAGCTCGACAGTCAGCGCATGCGCCGCCGGCGTCGGGGCGGTGGTCGTTTTGGTGTTCTCGGTCGTGTTCAATGTACAGTCCTTGATCGGTAGGGAGGTAGTCTTTGTGCATCGGTGCTCAGGCAGTGGTTTCAGCCTCGCCGATTGCAGCGGTTAAGAAGTCTTCGCCGCCTTGGCGGCATCGCGAAACGACAGGAGCTTTCGGCTCTTTTCGTCCCAGAGCACGAGTTTGACGCATTGGATGCTCTGCCAAAGCGTTATGCGGCCGATGCCGGCCAGTTCGGGGTGATCGCGCAACACCTCGGGCAGCCGGTAGTAGGGTATCCTGCTCGACAGGTGATGGACGTGGTGAATGCCGATATTGCCGGTCAGCCAGCGAAGCACCAGCGGCAGGTCGTAATGGGAGGCGCCGTGAAGGGCGGCCTCCGGAAACTGCCAGTCCTCGGTCTTCGACCAATGGGTCTCCTCGAACTGGTGCTGAACGTAGAAAAGCCAGACGCCGGCGGCCCCCGCGATCAGCACGATCGGCAGGTGGACCAGCAGAAAGGGTACCAGCCCGATCGCCCATATCATCAAGGCCGCAAGAACGGCGATCGCGAAATTGGTCGCCATCGTGGAAATCCATGGCAGGGCGCCGGACCCCATCATTCCAAAGGGCAGGCGCTGCTTGAAGAGGAAAAGCCAGGCGGGTCCGATGCCGAACATTACCAGCGGATGGCGGTAAAGGCGATAAGCGAGCCGGCGCGACCAGGGAAGAGCCTGATATTCGGCGATCGTCAGCGTGGTGATATCGCCGACGCCGCGTTCGTCGAGGTTGCCGGCCGAGGCGTGGTGGGCGGCATGTGCCCGGCGCCAGTAGTCATAAGGCGTCAGGGTCAGGACTCCCAGCACGCGTCCGGTCCAATTGTCCAGGCGCCGACGTGCGAAGAACGAGCCGTGCCCGCAATCGTGCTGGATCATGAACAGCCGCAGCAGAAAAGCGGCGGCGGGAAGGACGAGGATCAGCCCGATCGGGAAACCTAGGAATACGGAAATATAGGCGCCGGCCCAGAGGACGGCGAACGGCAGCACCGTGACAAGCAGTTCGAAGCTGCTGCGTCCGAAACGCGGCTGCCGATATTTAGAAAGAATCTTCAGCCACGCGCCGATATCGTCTTCGGTATCGGGCGCTGGCGCATAGGCTCTGGCGTTCATGGAAATCGATCCACCTTTTTTGCCTCGGCATGCGGCGGGCCCGAAGCGGGATGTGCCTGCATGGTTTCAGGCACATGCCTCGAATATCAGCCCTGACGGGCCTTGCGTGCGGCGTAACGACGATCGCGCTCCGCCTTGCGGGCGGCTTCATCGGCAACGACCCGAGCAACCCGGGCGTTGGTTTCCGCTTGCTGGGCCTCGGCTGCGGCCTTTTCATGGGCTTCCGCGGCTGCGGCCAATGCGGCAGCTTCCTGCAGCTGGCGTTCGTTCTCCGCCGCCTTCAGCGCTTCGCGCTCGGCACGGCGGGCTTCTCTCGCGGCGGCAAGGGCCTCGCGTTCGGCGCGTCGTTCCTGCACAGCGGGATCGGTCGGTTTGGGGGCGGACGCAAACTTCGCCAAAAGCTCTCGCTTGGCATCCGCCGCTGTCTTGCGGCGCTCGGCAAAGCTGTTGTCGCTCGGGTGTCTCAATGTATCTTCCTTGTCAGATCTTGAATGTGGCGGTTGAAAACGAATATCGCGCTTAACGGGAAGTTATGCGGATGTTCGCGTCAGCCAAATGCCTCAACGGAAAAAGGCCAGACATATGCCTGGCCTTCACATATCTTTTGCCGCCATGCCGGTACATCCGTGGTCATGGGAGGCTAAAGTTTTAGGCAGCCTGAAGCTGGCCTGCGGACATCTTGCCCGACTTGCGGTCACGCTCAAGTTCAAAGCCGAGCTTCTGACCTTCAACGATCGAGCTCATGCCAGCGCGTTCGACGGCCGAGATGTGAACGAAGACGTCGGCGCTGCCGTCGTCAGGCTGAATGAAGCCGAAGCCCTTGGTGGCATTGAACCATTTAACTGTGCCAGTGGCCATAACGAACCCTTTCATAGCAACATTGATAATCCGCCGGGCGACGCACGGCGGGTGTTTCGACTTTTGAGAGGGAAAGTTCGTCAAGAAGCGCGATGCGCAGCAAAAACAAATATCGGCAAACAAAGTATCGATGACCCCTACCTAATGCATCATGACCGAAGTGTCAACTTTTTGTTTTGAAAATCATGAGACGCGCAACCGTGAGTGGTTTCTGTTGATGGCGGGAGAATATCAACGGTACCCCCTTTCGGGCTTGAGCGCCAAAGGGCCGGCAGTTTGAAGATTCAGGCGGAGGCCGGTATTTCTTCGGTCGTCACCTGGAAAGAAGCCAGGATCGCCGGGCCGAAGGCGGTCGAAAGCGCCACGTCCGTCGCATCCCGCCCGGTCGCCATCAGGATGCGCCCGATGCGGGGTTTGTTATGGCGGGCATCGACGGTATTCCAGCGCCCGCCGAGATAGACTTGGAACCAGGCGCTGAAATCCATCGGGTTGATATCCACCGGCACACCGATATCGCCGAGATAGCCGGTGCAGTAACGCGCCGGAATGTTCATGCAGCGGCAAAGCGTGATGGCGAGATGCGCGAAATCGCGGCAGACGCCCGTGCGATCGGTAAAGCCTCCAAAAGCTGTCCGCAGCGGATCCGCGTTCTGGTAGTTGAAGGTGATGTGGTTGTGGGCAAAGTCGAGGATCGCCTGCACCCGCGGCCAGCCGAGAGGCGTCGCGGAAAATGTCTTCCAGGCGAAATCCGCCAGGCGGTCGGTGTCGCAGTAGCGGCTGCCGAGCAGGAAGACCAGCACGTCGTCCGGCAGATCCTTGATGTCGTGCTGGAAGGCATTTTGCGGCACCGGGTCAGGCATGCCGTCGTCGTAGATCTCGAATTCGGTCGAGATCGTCGTCAGCCCCGGCGGTGCCACGATCCGGCTGCAGGCGTTTCCGAAACTGTCGAGATAGCTCCAGGCCTCGATCGGGCGATCGAAGCTCAGCACTTGGTCGCTCAAAAGGTCCGCGCGACGCGAGGGATGGATATTCAGAACCAGTAGCATCGCCGTATCGTGCTGGCATTCATACCCTATGCGAAACCCTGCGCGTATCTTCATGATCGTATCCCTATGGAGAAACTCTGGCCGAAATGGCAGTTCAGCGGCAACGCTCGAATAATCCGGGTGTTCCGGTTACCCGTGGAGTTTCACGCTTTGGTCATCGGTCGTCACGTTAACCTGCACGGACATGCTGTCGAAATCGGTATCGTCGCCATCGTAACTTCCCGATAGCGGGATCGCCTGTCGCGGATCGCGAGCGACACCCACGCGTATCAGGTCGCGATTGCCGACGATACCGTTGGTGGGATCGAATTCCACCCACCCGGCGCCGGGAAGATAGACTTGGCACCAGGCGTGGGTCGATCCGCCGCCGAGCGTTATCGAGCCGTCGCGGTCGGGCACGTAGATATAGCCGGTCACGAAACGCGCCGCCAAGCCGAGCGACCGCGCCGCTTCCATCATCAGCAGTGCGAAATCGCGGCAGGTGCCGCGGCGCAGTTGCAGGGTTTCGAGCGGCGGTTGCGTCCCGTGTTCGGAGCGCCTGGCGTAGATGAAGCCCTCGTGGAGCGCGAAGCACATGGTCATCAGCAGATGCCCCGTTTCGGTGGCATGGCCGACCCTGACGAATTGCCGTGCCCATTTGCCAACCCGGTCCTCTGGATCGGGATAGTGGCGCTGGATCGTCCTCTCCAGATCGAAGGCTTCTTCCGGATCGTAGACGAACGGATAGGTGAGTGCCTCTTCGTCGATCTGGAAATCCATCGCCACCTGCGGCGTGTGGTCGAGGCGGATATTGGTTTCGAACCGTAGTTCGGAAGACGCCTTCGATATTCCGACCAGCGCGACGCAATTGCCGAAGACATCATGGATCCACCGGACATAGTCCGGTTTTGGATAAACGTTGAGCTGGGAACTCAGTAAAGTCTGGTCGAAACTATCCCGCGGCCTGAACATCAGCCTGTGTTCGCCGAACTCCACCGGCCTCGTATACCGATAGGAGGTGACATGCCGGACGGAAAATATCGTCATCCAATTCACCCCAAGAGCAGTAAGGTCGGCACGCGCTGGCGCGGGGGCTTTCATCGAACCCTGCTTGATCACCGCTATAACAGCCGCCATGTCAAGGCGATAGGAAAAACCAGCCGCACCCGGTAAATTACGATAATCCCGAACACCGCATAGGAACCCCGAGAGGGTAACCTCACTGGTCCCGACGCTGCAGCGGATATTCACCGGCGTCGTAGAGTTTCTGTATCTGCGTGCTGTCGAACCGGGCTTCTTCGACCTCGAGGATCGACCCGCGCAACAGGGATGCAGGCATGACCTCGATTGCAAAACGCAAGGCCTCGGCCACGGTTTCGAACCTCTTGTAGCCAAGCCTGCTCGTTCTCTTCCAGTTCTTGCACGGGTAGAGGCCCGCGCCGGCATTGTAGTTGAAGGCGGCCATGCTGGTGTCCTTGTGGTCGAGGAGATGTGCGAGGGGATGATCCGAACGAATAACTTCGTCGGAACAATCCGTGTCAGGCCGGCTGCAATTGCGACGCGCGCCTCTGGAGGCGCTCCTGCTTTTGCGCGAGCTTGAGTTCCCGGCTTCTCAGCGCCTGTCTCTGGCGGAATTCCTGCAGCTTCGCTGCATTGGAGCCTTCTTCTGCATCGGGTTTGCGAAACAGATTCTGGGCGGCATTACGGACGGTATCGATCATTGATGTAACCTTAAAGGATAGACTGCGGGACGCGACAACGGCCAACGCAAGAATGCTCCAGCCGACGGGGCGGAGTTCGACGTTCGCAAAATCAAGGGTGTCGCCAAGCAACCGGCGGAGCCGGGAGGATCAGGTAGCCGAAAAGGCTGAAAACGTGAATCATATATGGCGAAATAATGCGTCAGTTTCAAGTCTTGTCTCAAAACGGATAGGCGGTGCTTGCCATGGGCGGGAATGAGGCCCATCGTGGCTGGTCGGCTGCAACTGGCAAGGGCGCAGCCGCCTGAGGGACCCGATGCGAGCCCTAGCCCCGACGACCAAGGAGGGGCACGATGTCCTCACGATCCTCGCATCCGAATTTCCAGCTTTATTTCGAGAAAATGCTGACGAACAACCAGCCGCAGGCTGAACAATCCGCAGAAAGCTGCCCCGACGCATCGAGCCTGCATGCCATCTTCCGGGGTATGCCGATCCAGGGACCGCCGCTGACGGGTTCGGAGATTTGGCTTGGTGGCATCCGCGCCACCCGCGTTTCGAAGAAGCCTCCCGGATTGCGCTAGCCGGCAAAGCTTTCCGCCGACGCAGGGATTGGAAATAGGATCACATCTCCGCGCCCGATGGGAGCGGATGGTCAAAGGACACATTTTCCAAGAAAGCGAAACGCAAACGATCCAGCAACGACCGGATGGCAATCATCCCTGTCGCCTGCTTGAGCCTGCGAATTTCGAAGGGGGCCGGCGTCGGAGGCGCCGTGGTGCGGCGCCTCCTGCCCGAAACATTATTTCGGCTTTTTGCCCAAGGTGAGACCGCTGCCGGCGAGCTTGACCTGTGCGCCTGCGGGCGCGGCCGTCACGGCTGCAGTCTTGTCTTTTTTCGGTTTGCGAGTTTCGCGGTTACTTCGTACCTGGCCTTTAGCCATTTTGTCCTCCTTGGGCGGCGATGGATAGTGGAGAGTGAAACCGTTGTTCGGCAGACAGGCATGCAAAGCGTGAAATGACGGATCTGCGAAATCCTGCCTTTGCCAGCCGAACTATCAAAGCTGCGGTGTTACGGTATCTCTGTGTTTGCTCAACGAAGCCGATATTGCGGCCCCAAAGCTCTTCTCGGGATGATCGCCAAAACGGGCAAGCATCATGGCTGCTCCCGTCGTGTCTGCCCGACCGCCGACAAGCAGTCCGCTTGGCTGCGTACGCTCACTGAATTGGTGAAGTTCGATATTTTCCCGGTATCCGGGGCCGCTGACGCGGACCAGGTTGCGGGAGGTGGTCTGAGAGAATTCGGAAGACATGACGTCCTCCTTTCATTGGGGCCAGGGCGTGAAAATCCTGAAGCAGCAGCGCCCTTTATATAGCTGCTGAAGTCCTCATCATGCGCCGGACTTGCGCCAAAGGCAATGTGCGGGGTTGCGAGAAATGCCTTGCTCAAGACATAGTTGACCGATAGGGGTTACCATCGAAATTGGTTGTCGAGCTTCGTTTTCACGCCTTTTGCGTTCGAGCTGATCTTTCCTTTCAAAATCGATCTCTTTTGTCGCTGGCATTTTGCCGGACGGCGACCTGTGTTCGATCGGAAGGATCATCTTCATGAGCAGCGGAATCGTAAAATTTTTCAACACCTCCAAGGGCTTCGGCTTTATCCAGCCCGCCGACGGATCGACGGACGTGTTCGTCCACATCTCGGCCGTCGAACGTTCGGGAATGACCTATCTGGCTGAAGGCCAGAAGGTGAGCTTCGATGTCGTGCGGGACAACCGCACCGGCAAGAATGCAGCTGAAAACCTGCAGATAGCCTAAAGCCAAAACCAACTCCGGTCCCAAAACCAACTCCGGTATTTGACCACGGATGTACAGGCACGGACCGTTGAAGCGGTCGGGTGGCTGACCCCTCTCGGCCTTTCTCTTCGAATAACGAAAGAATTTCCATGAAAAAGACAGATGCAGAACAGCAGGTAAAACGAGCCCAGCGCCAGGTCGTCAATACCAGCGGCGGCGGCCATCTCGGCGGCACCAACCACGGCCAGGGCTATGACGCCAAGACCTCTTCCGCAAAGGGCAAGGCCGACAAGGGCCGCAAGACCGGCGGCAAGAACTAAGCATCAGATAATGCGGGCCGAGGAGCACTTCGGCCCGTTTTTACTTGCGCTTGGGAGCAACCGGCTGTTTCTCCGGCCTTCGGGGATGGCCCGGTGCGATGGGATCGCTTGCCGGAAAAGTCTCTACGAGCGACTCTTCCAGGTAATCGTCCTGCTCCTTGGCGATGTCTTTGGCGGACGTTCCGGGTGAAGGAGCCTCTTTTCCCATTTTCGAGCTTCCTCGTTGATCGACCCGGTAATTCTACTCCCGTTTCTTCGCCGGCAGAAGCAGGAATAAGCACCGGCATGTTCAGGTAGGTTTTATCGCAACGACCTGCGGAAGCCGCGCAGCGAAAAGGCAAACAACACCGTCGCGATGACGAGCAGCCACGCAAATTGCGGCCAGACCACCGAGAACCCGGCGCCGCGGTAAAGGATCGCCTGGGCGAGCAGGATGAAATGTGTGTTCGGCGCAGCGAGCATGATCGTCTGGATCACTTCCGGCATGCTCTCGCGGGGCGTGGTCGCGCCTGAGAGGATCTGCAGCGGCAGCAGCACCAGCATCAGCAACAGGCCGAACTGCGGCATCGAGCCCGCAAGCGTCGCGAGCGCGATCCCCATCGCGGTTGCAGCGAGAAGATGGAGCGCCGCTCCGGCCATGAACAGCATGATCGATCCCTCGACCGGAACCTTCAGCAATCCCTGCACCACGAAGATCAGCGAAAGCAGGGTGGCGACGAACACCACCAGCCCCATCGACCACACTTTTGCAGCCATGATTTCGAACGGCGTCAGCGGCATCACCAGAAGATGCTCAACCGTGCCGTGTTCCCGCTCGCGGATGAGGGCGGTGCCTGTCAGGATGATCGCCAGCATGGTGACGTTGTTGATGACGTTCATCACCGAGGCGAACCACATCTGGTTGAGTTCGGGATTGAACCGCGCGCGCAATGCGAGGTTCACCGTTGGCGCGCGACCGTCGATATCTGCGGCGGCAAAACCGGCGACTTCGGTCGAGACGATATTCTGCACATAGCCGGATCCGGAAAATGCCTGGGTCATGCGGGTCGCATCGACATTGAGTTGGACGACCGGGGATTTGCCGGCGATCAGGTCGCTCTGGAAGTTCGGCGGAATATCGAGTGCGAACGTGTCGGTGCCGGCATCCATGCGAGCATCCATCTCGCCCGCCGTGATCATCGCCGGCGGTTTGAAATAGGGCTGCAGGAAAGAGTCGGCGATCTGGCGCGAGAGCGGCGAATTGTCCTCGTCGACGATCGCGATCGGCGCATTGTTCAATGTTTCGGGAACGGCTTTTGCTTCCGTATAAACGGCGATCGTGAAGGAATAGACGATCAGCCCGAGCAATATCGGATCGCGCATCAGCCCGCGCAATTCCTTGATCCCGAGGTGGAAGATATTGGCGAGCCGCATCCGTCACCGTGCCTGTTTCTTGAGAAAGACGGCGCTCGCCGCAATCAGCAGCGGCCCGGCAACAATGAGCGGCAGGAAAGCTTCGAAGAGGTTTTCGAAGCCGAGGCCCTTCGAGAAGGTGCCGCGCGAGATGATGTTGAAATAGGTCGTGGGATAAATCTGGCCGATGACCGCCCCGATGCCCTGCAGCGAGGAGACCGGATCGATCATGCCGGCAAACTGCACCGCCGGTATGATCGTCATCAACGTCGTCCCGAAGATCGCGGCGATCTGGCTCGACATGAAGGTCGAAACAAGCAGGCCGAAGGCGGTCGCGAAAGCGACATAGAGAAGTGCCGCTGCGGTGAAGGCAGCTAAGCTGCCGGTGAATGGCACCTGGAACACCAGGATCGCAAACAGCCACAGGAGCACGGCGTTCATCATGCCGAGCGCCAGGTAGGGAAGCTGCTTGCCGATGAGGAATTCCAGCCGCGTCACCGGCGTCACGTAGAAATTGACGATCGAGCCGAGTTCCTTTTCCCGCACCACTGACAGCGCCGCGAGCATCGCCGGGATCAGCAGAAGCAGCAGCGGAATGACGGCCGGGACCATCGCCACCAGGCTTTCGATGCCGGGATTGTAGCGGAAGCGGGTCTCGATCGAGAACTGCCCCTTGGCGGCATCGCCGAAGATTTCGCGCGCCTTTTGCGCCAACCAGTGGGCGTGCATGCCCTGCACGTAGCCGCGCGTGGTTTCCGCCCGCTGCGGCATGGCGCCGTCGATCCACGCCCCGATCTCAACATCGTGGCCGCGGGCGACATGTTCGGCAAAACCGGCCGGAATCTCGATCGCCAGCTTCAGCGAGCCGTCGCGCATGCGCCGGTCGAGATCGGCATAATCGCCGAGCGGCGGCTGCTCGACGAAATAGCGGGAACCGGCGATGTCGGCGATATAGTCGCGGCTGGCGACCGTGTCGTCCCGGTCGAGAACCGCGAATGTCAGGTCCTTGACGTCCATGTTGATGCCGTAGCCGATCACGAACATCAGGATCACGCTGCCGATCAGCGCCAGGGTGGCCCGAATGGGGTCGCGGCGGATCTCCAGGGTCTCTCGAAGACTATAGCTCCAGATGCGAAGCGGGTCGAAGGAGCGGTGCGGCCGTGCTCCGGCGAACTTGCGCCCGTCGTCTGCCGTCGAGGGTGCCGATGCGGATGAGGCAGTCGTCTCGCCGATCGCATCTTCGAGATAGGCGATAAACGCCTCCTCCAGCGTTGTGGCATAGCGGCTTTTGCGGATCGCATCGGGCGTATCGCTCACCAGCACCTTGCCGGCATGCATCAGCGAGATGCGGTCGCAGCGCTCCGCTTCATTCATGAAATGGGTGGAGATAAATATGGTGACATGGTCTTTGCGGGAGAGCTCGATCAGCGCCGCCCACAACTGGTCGCGGGCGATCGGGTCTACGCCCGAAGTCGGTTCGTCGAGGATCAGCACTTCCGGCGAATGGATCAGCGCCACAGCTAGCGAAAGCCGCTGCCGGACACCGAGAGGCAAACCGTCTGGCAGTGCGTCCATGACGTCCGTAAGCTCGAAACGCCGGCCCATTTCTTCGATCCGTGCCGAGATCGTGTCGGCCGGCAGCTGAAACAGCCGCGCATGCAGGTCGAGGTTCTGCCGGACCGTCAGTTCCGTATAGAGCGAGAAAGCCTGGCTCATGTAGCCGACGCGCCTGCGGACATCCATGTCCTTCGGATCGACCGTCTTGCCGAACAACTTCGCCGTGCCTTCGCTTGCCGGCAGCAGGCCGGTCAGCATCTTCATCGTCGTGGACTTGCCGCAGCCGTTCGAGCCGAGGAAGCCAAAGATCTCGCCGCGGCGGATGCGGAAGCTGACATTGTCCACCGCCGTGAAATCGCCGAAGCGCATGGTGAGGCCTTCCGCCTCGATGGCAAATTCGGCCTCGTCGAAATCTGCCGGGGGATGAAGCGGAATGACCTTGTGCGTGGCGCGCCTCTCCTCCGGCATCAGCGTAATGAAGGCATCGTCGAGCGTGGCGGCGCCGGTATGGGTAAGGATTTCGCGCGGTGTGCCGGTCGCCAGCACCTTGCCGGCATCCATGGCCGCCAGCCAGTCGAAGCGCGCCGCTTCCTCCATATAGGCGGTTGCAACGATCACGCTCATCTCCGGTCGCTCCCTCCGGATATCGTCGACGAGGCTCCAGAACTGCCGGCGCGACAGCGGGTCGACGCCGGTCGTCGGCTCGTCGAGGATCAAAAGGTCCGGATCGTGAATGAGGGCGCAGCAAAGGCCGAGCTTCTGTTTCATGCCGCCCGAAAGCTTGCCGGCGGGGCGGTCCTCGAAGCCCGAAAGGCCGGTGCGTTTCAGAAGGTTAGCGATGCGATATTCCCGCTCCTCGCGGCCCTGGCCGAACAAGCGGGCAAAGAAATCGGCATTCTCGAACACCGATAACGTCGGATAGAGGTTTTTGCCGAGCCCCTGCGGCATATAGGCGATGGCCGGGCAGGTGCGATCGCGGTGGCGGGCGCTGCGCATGTCGCCGCCAAGCACTTCGACCTCGCCCGTCTGGATCTGGCGTGCGCCGGAGATCAGCGAAAGCAGCGAGGATTTGCCCACCCCGTCCGGGCCGATCAGGCCGACCATACGCCCGGATGGCAAGTCGAGACTTATGCCGTCGATGGCGCGCGTTTTGCCGTAGGAATGGCCGACATCCGTCAGCCGCGCCACATAGGCAGGTTCCGCCGGAGCGCCCTTCGCTTGCTGCTCCGGGCTCATGGGGTGATCGGCCGTGACAGCGCCGCCGGCCACTCTGCGGCGGGATCGAGCTTCACATAGGTCCGGCCCGGCAACCCGGTCTTGACCTGCGCGATATATTTCTGGAGCAGTTCCGGAGAGACGCGCGCCCGCAGGCGGAACATCAGTTTCTGTCGTTCCTCCTCGGTCTCCACCGTCTTCGGCGTGAATTGCGCGACATCGGACACGAAGGATATCCGGGCCGGAATGACATATTGGGGGGCTGCGTCGAGAACGATCCGGGCCTCGCCGCCGATCGGGGTGCGCCCGGCTTCCCCGGTCGGTAGGAAGAACGTCATGTAGACATCGCCGACATCGAGGATGTTGAGCACGCGGCCGCCGGCAGCGACCACTTCGCCCGGCTGCGCCACGAGATATTGCACCCGTCCGTCGCGCGGGGCCTTGAGCTCGGAATCGCGCAGATCGGCATCGATCCGCGCGACAGTCGCCTGCACCGCCTCGACCGATGCCTCCGCATCCACGACCTGAGACTGCGCCGCGCCGATCGCCGCATCGGTCGCCGCAAGGTTGGCTTTGGCCACCGCGACGGTCGCCACTCCTCCCTCGACCCTGGCGCGGTCGTCGTCCAGCAACTGTTCGGACACCGATCCGCTGCGGCTCATCTGCTCGCTGCGGGCCAGCCGCTTGCGAGCCGATTGCAGCTGGACCTCGTTCTGGGAGACCGTTGCGGCCGCAGCTTCCTTTTCCGCCTGGCGCTGGACGACGAGGCTTTTCGCGGTTTCGATGGCGATCTTCGCCCTTGCAAGCTGGGCCTCCGCTTCCCGCTTCTGGGCGCCGAGCTGTTCGATATCCATGCGGGCGACGATCGCGCCGGCTTTGACGAAGTTGCCTTCCTTCACCAGAATATCGGAAAGGCGTCCCGCGGTTCTCGCCGCGACATCGATTTCGACCGCCTCGATGCGGCCGTTTCCACTGGCAATTCCCTGCATGGCTCGCTCGGCCCGAAGGTCCTGCTGATACCGCCAGCCGAAATAACCGGCGGCACCTACGACTGCGACAATGATGGCGGCTTTTGCGATACGGTTCAAAGGGAGGCTCCATGAACGCTGATGTCAGGCAGTTCTCGTATCCGTCCATCAAGGGCCTTACGGTGATCTAAATCAAGCGGGGAGGGCTTTTACCGGCGTGCCGTCACTTCGACATGCAAAGTTGGATTTGGGCTCCTCGTATTATGACGGCCGTCGAGCTGCAAAATCGATGAGGATCGGCTGCTGCCCCTTCAATATCTTGCGCTTCGCCTCATCGAGGCTGAACCAGCCGGCCCTGTCGACCTCCGGAAACTCCTTCATCAGCCCCGATTTCGGCGGCCACTCGATCCGGAACGTGTTGCTGACGATCTTTTCGACGTCGATATCGGCCTCGATCGACCAGGCGATCACCCGCTTGCCGCCCGGCTGGCGATATTCGCCGAGCCATTCGAAGTCGCCGTCAATACTCGCTCCTACCTCCTCGAAAACCTCCCGTTTCGCGGCCGCCAGTTCGTCTTCTCCTTCATCGACAAGGCCCTTGGGAATGGACCAGGTTCCTTCGTCCTTGCGTGCCCAGAACGGTCCGCCGGGATGAACCAGAAACACTTGCCGATCTCCGGCAGCCTGGCGGAATATCAAAAGACCTGCGCTGCGTTTCGGCATGGCGAGTGCTTTCATCGTGGAGGCAGAAGCGGGGTTTATGATCCCAGCCGATCCTCAGATAGTGCGCAGCAATCTGAAATTCCGCTTTCGATTGACGAAGATCATGGCTCGGGCCGGTGCCGGTTCTAGGCTTTCCTTCCATAGGCCAATCAAGGCGTTATGCAGAGGGGACAGACAATGTCATTCAAGACAGTGCTCGCGATGATCGGCAATACGGATCCAACTGCTGATCTCGCCCGTGCCATGGAGATCGCGATCGAACTCGAAGCGCATCTTTCCGTCGTGGTCATCGGCCTCGCGGTTCCGGCAACCATGGGTGATTTTCCGGCCGGCACGGTGTGGCTCGACCAGCGGGACGAGGACTTGAGATTGCTCGACGGCATCCGGAAACAGGCGGCAGCCGCCTGCACGACGAATGGTCTGTCGTTCGACATCGACGTCATCTACTCCGAAGGCGTTTTTGTTGGCGAGGAAATTCATCGCCGCGCGCTTTATGCCGATGTGCTGGTGATCGGAGACGGCGTGCGCGGCGATAGCGTTCTCACCCGGAAAATCGTCGACGGCGGCGTGTTCGAAGCGGGCCGCCCCCTTCTTCTGGCGCCGAAGAACCTCAGGACGACCCTGAAGCCGCGGCGGGTCTTGCTCGCCTGGAATTCCCGCGCCGAGGCGGCTCGGGCCGCACGCGAGGCCCTGGAGATGATGACCTGGGCCGAAGAGGTGCATGTCGTGCTGGTCGATCCTGACAGCGCGTACTGGGTCAGCGGCGGCGAGCCCGGCGCCGACGTCGCCTCCTATCTCGCCCGACACGGGATAAATGTCGTCGTCGAACAACTGGCAAGCGGCGGCCGACCGGTGGAGGACGTGCTCGAACGGCACGCGCTGGAGATCAACGCCGACCTCATCGTCATGGGCGCCTACGGACATTCCCGCCTGCGGGAGCGGGTATTCGGCGGCGTGACCGCTTCGATCCTGGAGAAAAGCAAGCTGCCGGTGCTGATTGCCCGGTAAAACCCGGACACGATTTGCCCTGCCTCCCACCCGTCGGCGGGGGCAGGATTATTTAGGTCTGCATCTTACGGCAAACGGTTGAAGAGCCGCGAAATTCCCTCTGTTTTCCTGTCGCGAGCGACCGTGGATGCCACCTTTGTGCCCTGGCTATGGGCATCAGCCAACAGGTCGTGTCGAGCGGCAATAATTTCCGCTCGGACAGACGTTGGGCGCCGATCCAGTTTACGAAAAGTTCTCCAGCACAGYCATGAACGTATGCCGGTCACCCTGGCCCTCAGTGAGCCGCACACGGCCTTCGATGTCAGCAAGATGATGGTCCATCAACTGCTGCGCCTTCATTAGGTCCTTGGCTTTCAGCGCGGTCACGATCAGACGATGGTGATCGGCGCCGCAGTCGTCCTGCTTCTCTTCCTCGTAGAGGGCCATCACGAGCGAGAGGCGGGCAACGATCTTCGACAGCATTTCGGTCATGACCGCGTTGCCACCGAGTTCGGCGAGCACGATGTGAAATTTGCCGGATAGGACAGTCTTCGATTTCTCGTCGCCGTGATGATGGATCTGCTCTTCCTCGTCCGCCAGCTTTTCGAGAGCGTCCAGCTGCTCCGCTTCGGCGCGGTTCATGACCAGTTCGAGGATGACGTGCTCCAGTTTCCGGCGTGATTCGAAAAGAGCCCTGGCTTCTTCGATCCCAGGTTCTGCGACGAAGGTACCGCGATTTTTCTTTCGCTCCAGAAGATGGTCGCTCTCCAGCACGCCGAGGGCTCCTCGGACGACCGTCCTGCTGACACCGAAATGTTCGGCGATTGCATCCTCCAGAATCTTGGTTCCCGGCTTCAGCGCGCCTTCACCGATTGCGGTGCCAAGCGTTGTCCGGATGCGCTCTGAAACATCGTCGTTGTTGGTCTCAGTGGTTTCCGCTGCGCTATGCGCTTTCGGTACTGCCTTGGCGCTTTGACGGCGCGTCCTTTTCATTTCCTGCTCCAAATGCCCTTACGGCAGCATTATTATTTCCATGAGAATATTCCTGCGTATATGCCGATCTCGACAAAAAGCCAGACTTTCCCATGATTTTAAAGGGCATCGGCAGCGCATGCCGCCGATGCTGACGGACCGGTCGTTCAGGCCGCCTGCCGCTTTGTCGCCGGCGAAGAAAGGGAGATGCCGTTTTCGGCGCAAATGCTTTCGACATAGCGAGCCGAGTCCTTGATGAAGATCACAGATTCCTTGTAGCCGTAGGACTGCCTCTCATAGGTGGGGTAGCCGTACTGGCTGGCTTCGTACGCTTCCCAATCCGGAATTTCCCCCGAGGTGACGCGCTTTTCATAGGCGTCCACCATGGCGATATAAGCATCCAGCTCTTCGGCGTTGAGATCCGGGTGGCCGGCGCGCCAGATCGGATCGTCGATCTGGATGCACTGGCGCGGATTGGCTTTTCGGGGCTTGTCTTCGACGGATGCGGCAACTTCCAGCGAAAAATTCAGATCTGGGTTCGCCTTCGAGAGGATGGGAAGGATCGAACCGAAATCGACGATGCCGCCGCCAACGGGCCGGGTCTGGAAATCGAAGCCACCGGGTGCCCGCCCGACATAGGCGTCCTTGATGTGGGTCTGGCGGACATGGGGTGCGACGCGTTTTGCGGCAAAGACCGGATGTTCGGCGCGCTGCAGACCGTTGGCCGTGTCGAAGACCACGCCCATGCAATCCTCGCCAACCTTTTCGATCAGCCGAAGAATTTCGAAGGAGGTGATCTCGTCATGGGTCTCCATGTTGAGGTGAACGCCATTGGCGCGGGCCACAGGTGCTAGCTTCAGCAGAACCTTTTCGATGGCGAGCAACTGCTCTTCCCAGGTGACGTCGGTCCGGAACCGGTCATTCGCCAACCTGCCGCGATATTCGGATTTGAAATTGCCGGGCGATACCCAGAGTTCACGGCAGCCGATGGCAGCGCCTGCCTCGATCATCCGGGAGAAGCCGAGAATGATGTCGCCGTCGCCGATTGCCCGGAACTCCGGAGCCTCGGCGCTGCAATAGGGATTGATCTTGCCGACGCCGCTTTCGAGATAAAGGCCGAGTTCATCGGCCTTCGCCCTGATGTCGCGCAGTTCGACTTTGTCCAGCGTCGGGCTCATATCGAGAACCGTGGTGAAGAAAAGACCGCCGAGACCGAGTTCCCTGACATGGTCGAGGCTTGCAAGCGGCCCGCGCTTTACAGCTTCGGGAAGTTTCTGTGCATCAATGCCGAGTTTCATGGTTTGCTCCTTGGGATTTCCTGATCGGATACGCTGCGCTGGCGATCCTTGCTTGGTTGGGTTGAACGATGCAGGCGACCTGTCAGGCCCGTTGCCGGGTCTCCTTTTGCGAGCCGCCAGACGGGCCTTTGGGCACGAGTTGCTGTTCCAGGAAATGCTGGCCGATCGAGGCGACTGTGGTGATCGCGAGATACCAGAGCGATGCAACGCACAGCAGTTCGATGACCAGAAAGTTGCGCGCATAGATCGCCTGCGCCTGGGTCAGCAGGTCCTGCATGCCGATGACGGAGACGATGGCACTGGCCTTCAGCATGCCGATGGCCTGGTTGCCGGTCGGTGGAACGACGAGGCGGACCGCCTGCGGCAGAACGACTGTCCGCAAGGTTTGCAGTGGCCTCAAGCCCAGAGACGATGCCGCTTCACGCTGTCCACGATCCACCGCCGTCAGGCCGCCGCGAATGATCTCGCTCATATTGGCGGCCTCGTGCAGACCGAGCGCCAGGAACCCGGCGACCGCGGGAGTGACCAGATCGTTGATCGATATCGTATAGGCGCCAAGACCAACCTCGGGGATAAAAAGTCCGATGTTGAACCAGAAGAAGATCTGGACGATCAGCGGCACGCCCCGAAACCACCAGACGAAGCCGACGGCCATCGTTTTCAGCACGATATTCTGGCTGGTGGCCATGATGGCCACGATGCAGCCGACGGCAATCCCGGCCACCATTGCTCCTGCCGTCAGTTGGAGCGTCAGGACGACGCCGCCCAGGATCATCGGATCGATCATGAAGCGAGGGATTTCGCTCCATTGAACGCTCTGGCTACGGCCGATGATCATCATAAGGAGGGCCAGCGCGAGGATCGCGCTGGTACCGGTTGTGATTTGCCCCCACCGTATCGGCTTGCCGACGGGAGGTGCCATGGCGATGCTGACGGCTTGAGCAAAAAGGGACATGGGCTCAATCCACCGGCATGCTGGCGGCGTCGTTGACTTTGACCGTCTTCACGGCGAGCGGACCAAGGCTCCATTTTTTCATGATGGCTTCATAGGCGCCGCTATCGACCATATGCTGAAGGCTTGCCACGACCGTGTTGCGAAGCTGTGGGTTGTCCTTCGATACCAGCATGCCGAGATATCCCACCGCGAGGCGGACATCCGGAAGAGCCTGCAGGCCGACGCCTCTGCCGGTCTGGTTTACCGTGGTGTAGACGCTCGTGGCATAACCGTTGACGGTCGCATCGGCGCGGCCGGTGCGCACTGCCTGCAATACGTCGGGCATTTTCGGGATGGACATGATGTTGATCGGCGTGGCGCACTTGGCAGACGCGGCCTCCACCATGCGCCCCTGGAAAGTGCCGACCGGCACGGCGACCTTCTTGCCGCAGAGATCCGCCATGCTCTTGATGCCGAGCGGGTTGTCCTTGATGGTCATGATCGTGGTCGCGTCATACATGTAGTCGATGACATCGACCTGCTTTTCCAGTTCCGGATCATCGTTGATGCCGGAGACGGTCATGTCGAAACGCTTCGACAGGATAGCAGGAACGATCGCGGCCCCGGCACCAACGTCGGTCATCTGCACGTCGATGCCGAGAACAACGCCGAGGGCCGCGGCGATATCGGCATCGATGCCGATCAGCTTTCCATCCTCTGCGCGGAAGCTGATCGGCGGGGTGAGGTCGGTTGCGACCTTGAGGACCTTCGACGCCTTGATGGCAGGCGGCAGGCCGTCTGCCAGTTTTTGGTTGAAGGCCACGCCCGGCAACTTCGCCACGTCCGCTTCCGGCACCATCTTGACTGCCGGACCTTCGGCTGCCTGTGCCGACAGGGAGAGCAAGGCTGCGAATGTGCCGGCAAGTCCGCTTCGCAGAATTCCGTTGATGCTGTTCATGGGATCCCCTTTCGTTGTTTTGCTGTGTTTGAATTCTCGGGGATTTTGAAGCAATCGCCGTGCCAAGTTGACGGACTGATTCCTAAGTTATTGAGAATGAAGCCAGATATTTCTCTCATCGATATTCGCATCTTCTTTCGAAGATAGATTCGAGAGTTGATACGAAACTAAGTGCATAAAATTTCATCGGGCTCAACGTTGCTGTCATGGGAAAACGCCGTCTCAAATCCAATTTAGCTCCAATTGTAGGGATATTTTCCTAATTTTGAAGGCAAAATCCCTGCAATGGGGCGCGTTTCCGATAAAAAGTGGCGTGAATTCTCCCCGCCGGCTACCAGGTCTCTGCTCAAGAACTAAACTATCGAGGCCAAATTATATGCAGCTGTACTGATTTATTCAGATGCAAAAATCTGTGATAATAAACTTGCGAATTTAATCGCGTAAAAAATAACGTATTTAAAACATTACCTTGCTTCGATTCTTCAGGTGACAGTTTGGAACTGGCACGGTGCTTGCAATTCGATGGGCATGAACCAGACCCTGACCAGATTTTTTAGCCAACGACATATCCGCTTAGCTCCCGGTCGCTACTCGCGTCCCATCGTTGCGGCAGATCATGGGGGAATTTGCATGCCTCATATTGCGAACTCGATTGAAGGAAAGCAGCTCAGTGTCAAAGACCTCACGCACAGTTATGGCGGACAGAATGCCGTCAGCGATGTGTCCTTTGAGGTCAACGCTGGAGAAATCGTCGCACTCCTCGGGCCAAGCGGCTGCGGCAAATCTACGGTGCTCCGGGCTATTGCAGGCTTGATCCACCCAAAGTCTGGCCGAATGGTGCTCGGTGGGGCCGACCTCGCCAACATATCTGCCCGAGCTCGCGGCATCGGCATGGTCTTCCAGAATTATGCGCTGTTCCCGCATCTGACCGTGGCCGAGAACATCGCCTATCCACTCGCCTGCCAGCAGGTTCCGCGCACTGAGCGAAAGGCGCGCGTCGAGGAAATGTTGTCCCTCGTTCGTCTCAACGGTTACGGCAATCGGCTTCCACGCGAACTGTCCGGCGGCCAGCAGCAGCGTGTCGCGGTTGCCCGCGCCATAGCAGGACGCCCTTCGCTGCTTCTGCTCGACGAGCCGTTCGGCGCACTGGACCGGGCGCTTCGCTTCGACCTGCAGGTCGAACTTCTGCATCTTCAGAAAACGCTCGGGATCACAACGCTGATCGTCACCCACGACCAGGAAGAAGCCCAGAGCTTGGCAAACCGTCTTGTCCTGATGAGCAAGGGTAATGTCGAGCAGATCGATACGCCGATGGCCGTCTATGACCGGCCCAACACGCTGTTCGTCAACACCTTCATCGGGCAGGCCAATATTCTCCATGGAACGGTTGCGCGTCTGGATCCTGAAGCCACGGTGATCTGCTTGCCGAGTGGCAAAACCCTCCAGTTGCCGCGCCGCCTGAATTTCACCGCCGGATCGAAGGTCACCGTCACCTTCCGACCGGAGGAGGTTCGGCTGACAAGCCAGCCAGGCGAAAATTCGCTTGCGGCACGCGTGACCGTATCCGTGCCGCTCGGCCCGACGCTGGTCCACGACCTCGTTCTCGACGACGGCACAAATCTGCGTGCGTCCGAGGTGCGTGGCCCTTCGACCTACGTTCCCGAAACCGGGACGCAGGTTTTTGCCGAGATCGACACAGCACGAGCCCACGTCTTTCCGGGCGAACCGGAAGTCTCCCAGTGAATGAAGCCAGTGAATGAAAGCCGTCAATCAACAACCAATAGAGGTGATCGCATGACCAATTTCAATATGACCCGCCGTAATTTTGGCCTGCTCGCTGCCGGTGCGGCCGCAGCCGCAACCATGCCGTTTTCCGCCCGCGCCGCCAGCGGCAGCGTCGTCGCCGCAACCTTCCCCGGCAACTGGGAAGATGGCTACCGCACGGTCCTGACGCCGCTCGTCAGGCAAGCCGGTTTCGATCTGACGGTCGCCCCGGCACTGGCGCAGGACCAACTCGCCAAGGTGATGGCGAGCCCCGGCAACCCGCCTTACGACACGCTGCTGATGTCGCCCGGCCAGATGGCGACCGCCATCGACAACGACCTGATCCAGAAGATCGATCCGAGCAAGCTCAAGAACTGGAGCATGCTCGACCCGGCCTTCCAGGGCGAGTACGGCCCGACCGTGACAATCGAAGTCAACGGCATCGCCTACAATCCTGATCTCGTGCCGGCCCCCAAGGGCTATCGCGACCTGTTCGAAAACCCGGCCTACAAGGGCAAAGTATCCTGGACCGGCTTCGGCTCGAACACCGGCGTCATGGCCTACAGCCAGATCGCCAAGATCTTCGGGACCAGCACCACGGACATGGATGCCGTCTTCAAGCTGTTCAAGGACAATCCGGAGCAGATCAAGGGCGTCGTCGCCAGCACCAACCACCAGATGACGCTCTTCCAGCAGGGCGAGATCGCGGTCTTCATGTGCTCCACCGGCAATGTCGCCCGCCTGAAGAGCCTTGGCCTCAAGGCGGAGTTCGTCCAGCCGGAAACCGGCTCTCCCGCAGCCCCGGTCAACATCCACCTGACCAAGGGTTCGAAAAACGTCGAGGCCGCCTATGCCTACATGGATGCAGCCATCTCCAAGGCGGCACAGGACAAGCTGAAGATGCCGCCGCAGGAGATGTTCCCGACCAACAAGAGCGTCTCCCTGACGCCGGGCATTGAGGCCTTCGTCAAGCGCGACCAGCTTGCCAACATGGTCTATCCGGACTGGGCTTCGATCAACAAGAACCGTGCGGAATGGATACGCAAGTTCGACGCCCTCGTTGCTGGTTGAGGTGACATGATGAAGGCGAGCGGCTTCCCATACGTTATCCCGATGCTCCTGTTGTCGGTGGCGTTCTTTGCGACGCCGCTCGCCGTTCTCATTGGGTTCAGTTTCACCGGCCCAGACGGACTGACACTCAGCAATTACGGACGGTTCCTAGGCGATGCGTTCAATTATCGCGTGCTGATGAATACTGCAAAACTCGGTCTGCAAACCGTGGCGAGCACGACTCTTCTCGGCATTCCGATCGCGCTCCTTTACTGGCACAGCGGCAAGACTGCGCGTCAAGTCATCATCTTTCTGACGCTTATTCCCATGCTGACCAGCAACGTGGTGCGAACCTTTGCTTGGATCGTCATCCTCGGGCGGCAGGGGCCGATCAGCGAGACCTTCGTGGCTCTCGGTCTTGCAGGACAACCGTTCTCTCTGATGTCCACCGAACTTGGGCTGGTGCTGGCCATGTGCCAGATCGATCTGCCCCTTATCATTCTGCCGCTGATCGCGATCCTGTCGCGGACACCCGTCCAATTCACGGAGGCCGCGCAGGTCTCCGGGGCCGGACCCTGGCGAATTTTCGTGACCGTACTTCTGCCGATGATGCTGCCGGGCCTGCTGGCCGGGTGGATACTCGTCTTTGCCAGTACCAGCAGTTCCTTCGTGACGCAGGCAGTCATCGGCGGCGCCCGCAACGTATATGTCCCACAATTGATCTATCGCGAGGTCGGCACGCTGTTCGACTGGTCCATGGCATCGGCGATTGCTGTCGTCTTGCTGCTCTCGACCGGAATTCTGCTGGTCGCAATGACCATGATTTCCCGTCACAGGAGGCTCGTTGGCCATGCATAACAAGCGTGAAAATCCTATCCCCGCTTTCCTCTATAAGGCATTTGTCTTCGGCTTCGGCGGCCTCAGCCTGATCTATCTGGTCGCCCCGATCATCATCGCGATCACCATGTCGTTTACGTCAGGACAGAGCCTGAAATACCCGCCGCAGGGCTTCTCGATCCGCTGGTACGAGGCCTTGTTCGACCCGATCCGTTCAGGAACCGAGCACATTGCGGCCGGAAACTCGTTGAAGATTGCCGCTCTCGCGGTTCTAGGGTCCCTGCTGTTTGCGGTTCCCGCCACCATCGGCATGGCGCGGATGAAACGCAGCACCGTGAGTTCCATCGAACCTCTTCTGCTCGCGCCGCTCGTCCTGCCGAGCCTGGTCTACGGTCTCGCGGCACTGATCGTCGCCAACTTCGTCGGCTTCCAGCCTTCGCTCTGGCTGACAGTGACCGGCCATGTGGTCGTCTTCGGACCACTGATGTACAGAGCCGCATCCGTCGTTGCCCAGGGCATCAATCCATCGCTGGCGGAGGCTTCGACGGTGATGGGGGCGAGGTGGTTCACGACGCTGCGACGGGTAATCTTGCCGCTCCTGTTGCCGGGCATTCTTGCCGGTGCGTTTCTCGTCTTCATCCAGTCGCTCGACAACGTGTCCGTCTCGCTCTTCCTCGCCGATGCCCGAACGACGGTGCTGCCGCTCAGAATGTTCGCTCTCATCGAAGAGTCGCTCGACGTCCGCGTTGCCGCGATGTCGGGAGTTCTGATCGCTCTGACGCTCGTGGTGCTGCTTGTCGCAAGACGGGTGCTGGCACCGCAGAAGCAGGCCTGACCTATTTTTTAGAATTCTGGAAGGAATACCCAATGAACATGCGTGCAACCAAGGCGGGCTCTTATCGTGTCGGATCGCTGCTCGCCGATTTCCAGCCGGACTTCGATTTTGCAGCACCCTTGCCGCTGCCGGTCGAGGAATTCGAGGATCGCCTGCGCCGCATCCGCCGTCAGGCGGTCGAAGCGGGGCATGACGCGCTGATCGTCCACACCGGCGGTGTCGGCTGGTTTCACACGTCGAACCACTATCTCCGCTATATCTGCGACTGGATGCGCGAAGGCGTTCTGGTCATCCCGACAGACACCGGCAAGCCGCTGACCCTTCTCTCCTTCTTCACCCAGTCCGTGCTCCTGCCGCCGGGGGGTGAACCGGTATTGGTCGAGGATATCTGGCAGATCGGCCCGATCGGCCGCGAATACGCCGACCGCCCGGGCGACTCGGTGGTCAAGACTGCCGAGAAATGCGCCGAAGTGCTGGTAGGCATGGGCTTGGCGAAGGCTCAGATCGGCCGGATCGGCGACCGTACCTCGCTGACATTCTGGGCGGCGCTCGACGAATTCATGCCAAAGAGCAAGTTCATCGCCGACAACGCCATTCTCGACCGGATGCAGAAGGTGCGTTCACCGCGCGAGATCGAGATGTTTAGGGCCGCCGCGCAACTGGTCAGCATCGCGACACAGGCCGCCTATCACGTCGCCAGACCTGGCGTCACCGACCACGAGATCTATGCCGCCTTCACGCAGGCCCAGCTATCCTTCGGCGGTGAGACCGGCGACGGCTACCAGATCGGTATCAACGAGTTCGGCACCCATTGCGGCAAACCCTATGGCCATGTCGTGCGTCCGGGCGACCTGATCAATCTCTATGTCTCCAACATCACCTACCGCGGCTACACGGCCCAGATCGCCCGCATGATCGCCGTCGGCCAGATCACCAAGCGGCAGGAGGAGGTGCTCGCCGTCTGCACGGAAGGCGTCAAGCACGCCGAAAAACTGATCCGGCCGGGTGCGCTGATGCGCGATGTCAACAATGCCGCCTTCGAGCCGATGATTGAGCGTGGCATGTTGACCTCCCCGGAGGCGCGCACCATGCCCTATAACTGGGCGCCGATGGATGACGGCAGCGCGCGCCTTATCCCGCGTCAGTACGTCAAGAACATCGACTGGGAGGCCCAGGGCCGCAAGCTCATGCATGTCTATCCGGCGACGGAAGGCCCGCATAACCCCAATCTCGGCCATTCCGTCGGCATGGCTGGCAGCCAAAACAGTTTCAACATCTCCTCCCACAACTACGACCGGATGGAAGAAGGCATGGTGTTCGTGATGCACACACAGTGGCTGGAACCGCTCTCCGCCGGCTGCAATGTCGGCGACATGTATGTCGTCACCAAAGACGGGTTCGAGAACCTCTCCCGCCACACCCCGCTTGAAACCCATCGTATCGCTGCCGAGGCCTGACACATGACCGACCATACTCATTTCGATTTCGCCAAGCTTAACGAGCGCGAGCGCTACAAGCTTCTGATCGGCACCGTGATCCCGCGCCCCATCGCCCTGGTGACGACGGTCAGCAGGCAAGGGCAGCCCAATGCGGGTCCGTTCAGCTTCTTCAATGTGCTGACCCATGATCCGGCCATCGTCGCCATCGGCGTCGAAAACTATTCGGACATGCGCTTCAAAGATACCGCCCGCAACATCCGCGAGACCGGAGAGTTCACGGTCCACATCTGCGATAACGCGCTGGTCGACCAGATGGAGGTCTGCGCGATCAAGTTCGGCCCCGAGGTCGACGAGATGGAGGAGGCAGGCCTTGCGACCGTCCCCGGCCAGATGGTGCGCAGCCCGCGCATTCTCGCGGCACCGGCAGCGCTCGAATGCCGCCGCCACACGACCCTGCAGGTCGGCCCGGCGCGGGAAATCATTTTAGGGGAGGTGCTCGGCGTCTATGTCCGCAGCGACGCGGTCAACCCGTCGAACCTGCATATCGACCAGCAGCTCATGGACGCGGTGGGGCGCATGGGCGGGCACACCTATGCACGGACCCGTGACCAGTTCGACATCAAGACGATGACCCCGCAGGAATGGGAAAGCAAGAAGGAGGGCGCGAAGGCGGCGGCGGAATAAGCGCGTTTATCCGCTTCCTCCGCGTGATCTGTGCCTTCTTATGGTCCGAACAATAAGGGCTGAGTAGAAGCCGGCGGCCGGGAGCGACGCCGCCGCGCGATTTCGCGCGTGGACATCACCTGTGGGCACCAGTTCTGGGCATCAGGTCGCCAATGATGCCAAAACGATATCCGGAAAGGGAATTTTAGAAAGAATTGGCTGGGGAACCTGGATTCGAACCAAGATTAACGGAGTCAGAGTCCGTCGTTCTACCGTTGAACTATTCCCCAGCAGGGCGCGCCGGTGAATGCCCGGGCCGGTGTGCGGCGCTTATAAACAAAAGCGGGCAGATTGCAAATACCGATTTCGAAAAAAATCGATGCCGTGGAAGCTTTCTCGCCGCCGCTGCGGAAAAGCTGGAAAGCTGCCCGCTGACACGTCCCTGACGTGAGCGGCAAAAAGCCGTTGGCGAAAACGTCGCTGCCTGTTATCTTCGCGCCAACGAAACAATCAGACGCCAGCGGCATACCTTCAAGAGGCTTTGCGCGGCGAGATGGACATAAAAGTGATGGACCCCGATAGCGGCGCAAAGCCGCCGGAAGGCGGGGCGTCGGCGGTACCGCGCGGAGAGGGTAAATCCTCAAGGCGTCGGAAGGCGAAGCGGAACGGCAAACGTCGTGACGCGGCGCCTGCAAGCCATTCGGATGCGGTCGATACGACTGCACCTGCCGGACGTCCCCATGACCAGGAACCCAACCCACAGGCGCGCAAGCGCAAGCGGCGGCGCGCGAAATCCGGCGGCGCTCAGCAGCCGGCACAGGGTACGGGTGCGGCGCCCGTGACAGAGCAGGGTCAGGTCCGTGTCGAGGGCGGGCAACAGCCGCATTCGGCAAAATCGCCGCCGCGCAATCGGCGCAAGAAGAACAGAGGCGGCCGCGGCCTTCAGGGCCGGCCGCTGACGCCCGCCAAGGCGGTGCCGGGTGTGGCCAAGACCTCTGTACCCGCCGGTTCGGGTCAGGCCTCCTCCAAGGATGCCCGCGGCAGGGCCGGAAATGAAAGCCAAGGCACGGATTCCCGCGGCGAAAAATTCTCCTATGTCAACGATCTCTATGCGGCGCTCGACCTCGGCACCAACAATTGCCGCCTGCTGATCGCCCAGCCGACAAGGCCGGGCCAGTTCCGCGTCGTCGATGCGTTTTCGCGGATCGTTCGCCTGGGCGAAGGGCTCGGCACCAGCCGCCGGCTGTCGCAGGATGCCATGGACCGTGCCGTCGAAGCCCTGCGCATCTGCGCCACAAAGCTTGCCAACCGGCCGATCCGCCGCATGCGGCTGATCGCCACCGAAGCCTGCCGCGCCGCCGAAAACGGCGAGGAGTTCCTGGCGCGGGTGATCTCGGAAACCGGGCTGGAACTCGAAATCATCGATCGGGAGACCGAGGCACGGCTTGCAGTCTCGGGCTGCTCGTCCCTGGTCGGCCGCGAAGCGCGCTCCGTCGTTCTCTTCGATATCGGCGGGGGTTCGTCGGAAATAGCCGTCATCCGCATCGATGACAGCCGTTCGAGCCGGCTTGCCAATCATATCACCCACTGGACCTCGCTTCCGGTCGGCGTCGTGACGCTGTCGGAGCGGCATGGCGGGCGCGACGTGACGCCGGAAGTTTTTGACGCCATGGTGACGGAAGTCGAAGGCATGCTGGCCGGTTTCGATTGCCCGCCGCTTGCCGCCTTCCGTCGTCAGGGTGCCGAGGATTTCCATCTGATCGGCACCTCGGGCACGGTCACCACGCTTGCCGGCGTGCATCTCGACCTGCCGCGCTACGACCGCCGCAAGGTCGACGGCCTGTGGCTGTCGGATGCGGAAGTCTCCGCCATGCAGGCAAAACTGCTCTCCTGGGATTTTGCCGGCCGCGCCGCCAATCCCTGCATCGGTCCTGACCGGGCCGATCTGGTGCTGGCCGGCTGCGCCATTCTGGAAGCGATCCGCCGTCGCTGGCCGAGCCAGCGCATGCGGGTGGCCGACCGGGGCCTGCGCGAGGGCCTGTTGACGGACATGATGGCTGATGACGGCGTGTGGCGCCGAGTGCGGCCGCGCCGCCCAGGGGGTAACCAGGCGGGCAATCCGGGTGCCGGCGGACAGGATGAGGCTGGAGCAAGGCGATGACGAAACCACCCTCCAAATCCCCCGGTAGCGGCAATCGCACCGGCCGCAAGCTCGGCCAGAAGGTCAAGAAGGGCAAGCTCAAGGCGTCGTCGCGGCGCTGGCTCGAGCGTCATATCAACGACCCTTATGTCCAGCGCGCCAAGCTCGAAGGATATCGCGCCCGCGCGGCCTTCAAGCTTCTGGAGATCGACGAGAAGCACCAGATCCTCAAAGGCGCCCGCCGGATTATCGATCTGGGTGCTGCGCCGGGAAGCTGGTCGCAGATCGCCGCCAATGTCACCGGTTCGACCGATGATGATATCCGCGTCGCAGCGATCGATTTTCTGGAAATGGCGCCGCTCGCCGGCGTCAAGATCCTGCAGCTCGACTTTCTCGATCCGGAAGCGCCGCGCCTGTTGATGGAAGCGATCGGCGGCACACCGGACCTGGTCATTTCGGACATGGCGGCGCCGACCACCGGCCACCAGAAGACCGATCACCTGCGCACCATGCATCTGTGCGAGGTGGCGGCGCATTTTGCCGTCGAAGTGCTGGGCGAGGGCGGCCATTTCCTGGCCAAGACCTTCCAGGGCGGCACCGAACGCGACCTGCTCAACATGCTGAAGCAGAATTTCAAGCAGGTCATCCACGTGAAGCCGGGTGCGTCGCGCCAGGAATCGGTCGAGATGTTCCTGCTCGCCAAGCATTTCAAGGGCCGCAGGGCCGGCGAGACTGCCCCGGGAACCGAGGTGGAGGAGACCGGGATGGAGGATGCGGACGTGGAATACGCCGAAGCGGAAGACTCCGACCTGGACGATCGGGCCTGATTACTCGCCGGCTTCCGGCTGGATCCTGCCGGCCCGGTGGCCGGAGACGGCGGAGCCCGTCGCCGGGTCCAGCCTCAGCAGGGGCAGGACGGCGAGCAGCGAAAGAGCCGCCACCAGGAAGAATGCCAGGTGGAAGTCCGAGAGCTGCAGATGCGTGCCGGTGACCGCCGCCGACGCTTCGAGGATGAAGGCCGCAAAGGCGACGCCGAGCGCCATGCTGATCTGCTGCAGGACGGAGGCAATCGAGGTCGCCTGGCTCGCCTGCTCGTCTCTGATCTCGGAATAGCTGAGTGCGTTCGAGCCAGTGAAGAAGAAGGAACGGCAGACGCCCGACATCAGCAGGAAGGCGATGATCAGCGCGTGCGACGTCTCCGGCGTGAAAAAGCCGTTTGCCGCCGTGGTCGCCGCCCCGAGTAGGCCCGAAACGATCAGCGTCATCTTGAAACCGGTCATTGCAAAGACGCGGCGGGCTGCGAACTTCACGATCAGCGCGCCGAGCGCGCCCGCAAATGTGATGAGGCCTGACTGGAACGGGTTGAGGCCGAAACCGAGCTGCAGCATCAGCGGCATCAGGAATGGAATGGCGCCTGTCGAGATGCGGAACAGCGTACCGCTGCTGCTCGCGGCCCGGAATGCGTCGTCCTTGAAGAGCCTGAGGTTGAGGATCGGGGCGGGGTGGCTGCGCGCATGGACGACATAGGCGACGCCGGCCGCAAGCCCGAGCGCCGTCGCGGTGATGCCGATGGCCGGCGGCAATGCCGGAAGGCCGATGACCGAAAGCCCGAAGACCGTGCCGGCGGCGGTAACCGAGGTGAGGAAAAATCCTCGCCAGTCGATCGAAGGCGGATTGGTGGCCTCTATGTCCGGCAGGAAGATCGTCGAGAGATAGATGCCGAGCACACCGACCGGCACGTTGATCAGAAAGATCCAGTGCCAGGTGAAATAGGTGGTGATGAAACCGCCGATCGGCGGCCCGGTGAGGGGCCCGACCAGCGCCGGAATGGTGAGCAGCGCCATGGCCGAGACGAGCTCGCTGCGCTTCGTGGTGCGCAGGAGAACCAGGCGTGCAACCGGCGTCATCATCGCCCCGCCCATGCCCTGCAGGAAGCGCGACAGCACGAACTGGAAGAGATCGGACGAGAACGCGCAGCAGATCGAGCCGACAACAAAGACGAAGATCGCGACGCGGAAGATCCGCTTGGCGCCGAAGCGGTCCGCCATCCAGCCGCTGATCGGGATGAACATGGCGAGCGCCACCATGTAGGAAGTCAGAGCCAGTTTGAGCGTGATCGGACCGACATTCAGGTCCGCGGCAATCGCCGGAAGTGCCGTTGCAATGACGGTGGAGTCCATCTGCTCCATGAAAAGGGCGACGGCGAGAATGAGGGGAACGATGCGGTTCATGAGGGGGCCTGCGACGGGCGGGGATTAAGGGCAGTCCATAGACCTGTTGATCCGGTCTGCCAATTGGAGAATCTCACCATTTCACGTTTTGGGTCACGTCTGCGTGAGATCGGATTTTCTCATCCTGAGCCGCGGTTATGTTCCCTGCGTATCGGACCCAAGGGTCTGGCGGCAATTCCAGGAGGCAGTTAAATCATGGCGAATTCAGGTATCGGACGGCGCACCCTCATCGGCACGGCCGGTCTGGGCATCCTCGCCGCTCCGGCAATCATCAATGCTGAGGTTTTTGCCCAGGAGAAGCAGCAGTTGGCAATCGATCGCGTCATCCCGCCGGACATTCATAAATTCAAGCTCGGCGGATTTCAGGTTCTGGTGGTGAAGGACGGCGCTCGTCCTTCCGGCGCTCCCGGTGAAACCTTCGGCCTCAATCAGCCAGCCGAAGCGCTTGCAACGCTGCTGAGCCAGAATTTCCTGCCCACGGACCAGTTCGTCAACAGCTTCTCCCCGACGCTCATTGATACCGGCAGCGACGTCATCCTGTTCGATACGGGTCTCGGCAAGGCGGCTCATGCCCAGGGGGCTGGACGCCTGGTCGAGGGGCTTGCCGCCGCCGGCTACATGCCGGAGGATATCTCGATCATCGTCATCACCCACATGCATGGCGACCACATCGGCGGCATCATGGAAGACGGCAGGCCTGCCTTCCCGAAGGCGCGTTATGTCGCAGGCCAGGTGGAATACGACTTCTGGACCGATAGCGCCCGCGCCGGCACGCCGGCAGAGGGCAATCAGAAGAGCGTGCTCGCCAACGTAAAGCCACTTGCCGAAAGGATGGCCTTCCTGAAAGACGGCGGAGAGGTGACGTCCGGCATTACCGCGATGCTCGCGCCGGGCCATACGCCGGGTATGCTGATCTTCAATATCGAGTCGCAGGGCAAGCGTCTGGTTTTGACCGCCGATACGGCCAACCACTACGTCCTGTCGCTGCAGCGGCCCGAATGGGAAGTGCGTTTCGACATGGACAAGGCGCAGGGAGCGGCCACCCGCAAGAAAGTCTTCGACATGATCGCCACGGAAAAGGTCGCCTTCCTTGGTTATCACATGCCGTTCCCGGCGGTCGGTTTCGTCGAAAAGCAGGGGACCGGCTACCGTTTCGTGCCGAAGAGTTACCAGTTCGACATCTGATTGTGCTGGAAAGCGATCAAAACCCGGGAGAAACACCTCTCGGGTTTTTGCTATTCCCTTCTTGTCATGAACGTGTTACCAGCCCTCGCCAACTTCCAAGCAATTGTTGCCGGAGCGTCGGGACGTATAGAGTCGTTCCTGAGCGCATCCCGCATTTTCTAGATCGAAGGAATTTGGCAATGGCACGCATCATTGAAACCGCAACCGGCGCAGATGCGCTTACCTTCGACGACGTGCTCCTGCAGCCCGGCCATTCCGAAGTCATGCCGGGCCAGACCAATATCGCCACCACCATCGCCCAGGACATCGAACTCAACCTGCCGATCATCTCCTCGGCCATGGATACGGTGACGGAAAGCCGGCTGGCCATCGCCATGGCGCAGGCCGGCGGCATCGGCGTCATCCACCGCAATCTGACCCCGATCGAACAGGCCGAACAGGTCCGCCAGGTCAAGAAGTTCGAAAGCGGCATGGTCGTCAATCCGGTGACGATCGGCCCGGACGCGACGCTGGCCGACGCGCTGTCGCTGATGAAGTCCTACAGCATTTCCGGCATTCCGGTGGTCGAAAACGGCGGCGGCCACGTTCCGGGCCGGCTGGTCGGCATTCTCACCAACCGCGACGTGCGGTTCGCCTCCGATCCGGCTCAGAAGATCTACGAGCTGATGACCCGTGAGAACCTGATCACGGTCAAGGAAAGCAGCGTCGACCAGACCGAGGCCAAGCGCCTGCTGCACAAGCACCGCATCGAGAAGCTGCTGGTGGTGGATGGCGAAGGCCGTTGCGTCGGCCTGATCACCGTCAAGGACATCGAGAAGTCGCAGCTCAACCCGAACGCCTCCAAGGATGCGCAAGGTCGCCTTCGCGCCGCCGCCGCGATCAGCGTCGGCGACGATGGTTTCGAGCGTGCCGAACGTCTCATCGAGGCTGGCGTCGATCTTCTGGTCGTCGATACGGCCCATGGCCATTCGCAGCGCGTGCTTGACGCCGTTACCAACGTCAAGCGCATCTCCAACCACGTGCGTGTCATGGCCGGCAATGTTGCTACCTCCGACGGCACCAAGGCGCTGATCGATGCCGGCGCGGATGCGGTCAAGGTCGGCATCGGCCCGGGCTCGATCTGCACCACCCGTATCGTCGCCGGCGTCGGCGTTCCGCAGCTCGCGGCGATCATGTCGGCCGTCGAAGCGGCGCGGGCACAGAACATCCCGGTTATCGCCGATGGCGGCATCAAGTTCTCTGGCGACCTCGCCAAGGCGATCGCTGCCGGTGCATCCGCTGTGATGATCGGCTCGCTGCTCGCCGGCACCGACGAAAGCCCGGGCGAAGTCTATCTCTACCAGGGCCGCTCGTTCAAAGCCTATCGCGGCATGGGCTCGGTGGGCGCCATGGCCCGCGGTTCCGCCGACCGTTACTTCCAGGCGGAAGTGCGCGACACGCTGAAACTCGTTCCCGAAGGCATCGAAGGCCAAGTCCCCTACAAGGGGCCGGTCTCGGGCGTGCTGCACCAGCTCGGCGGCGGCCTGAAGGCGGCCATGGGTTATGTCGGCGGCGCCAATCTCAAGGAATTCCAGGAGCGCGCCACCTTCGTGCGCATTTCCGGCGCGGGCCTGCGCGAAAGCCATGCGCATGACGTGACGATCACCCGCGAGAGCCCCAACTATCCGGGCTCCGGGGGCTGACATCCGTCGGGGGAAAGGGGTTATTGCCCCTTCCCCCCATGTTTCAAGAAAGTCAACCGGATGCCGGTCGCGATGCCCTGTCGCGATGGCCCGGGCGCTTATTTCTTTCGTGATTCCCTGCTAGATAACGAACGTTGGTGATTGTGCCGACGGGAGAATTTTTCGGGGGTAAACATGAAGAAGTTTCTGGCTTGCGCGCTCCTCTTGGGCGCAGCATTCGTGACGCCTGCGCAGGCGCAAACCGTTCGCGCAGGTACGTATAAGGTCGAGGGCACGAACCTCGATGGTTCCGCCTACAAGGGAACCGCAAAAATCGCGCTGACCAGCGAAACGACCTGCTCGATCGAGTGGAAGACCGGTTCCTCCACGTCCAGCGGGATCTGCATGCTTTATGGCGATTCCTTCGCTGCCGGTTATGTGCTCGGCAAGGCGGTCGGCCTCGTCGTCTACAAGGTCAATGACGACGGATCGCTGGAAGGCGCCTGGACCATTTCCGGCAAGGACGGCTCCGGCACCGAGAACCTGACCCCGCAATAACCCGCAGCTATGGATGAGATTACATGGCGCCGGTCAACCGGCGCCATTTGCGTACAGGAGAGCCCGCGTTATCTGGTTCCCCCGATGAAAATGAGGAGAACCGATGCTTTCCACTGATGCGACGCTTTGGCCAATGATCGCGCATACCGCGCTGGTCTTCTTTCTCTACTGGCTGCTGTCGAGGAAGCGGTATCTGGCCGTCCGGGCAGGCAGTGCCGAGGCAGGCCATTTCCGCGAAGGCCGGGAAGAGCCTCCCGAAAGCCTGGCTGTCCACAACAACCTCAAGAATCAGTTCGAACTGCCGGTCCTGTTCTACGCCGCCTGCCTCGTGCTGTACGTCTCGACCGCAGACAATGGCGGCACGGTCGCTCTTGCCTGGATCTTCGTCCTGTCCCGATATGCGCATTCCTACGTTCACCTCACCAGCAACCGGCTGCGTTATCGCCGCCCGCTCTTCATGGCTGGCTTTTTTGCGGTGATGGCGATGTGGGTCTGGCTCGCGGTCTGGCTGGCTCTGAACTAGGACGCTTTAGCCTGGCCAGCGTTCGCCATGTTATCGAGATAGGCGGGCGAGGCGAGAATGAACGGCCGCACCGCTGCGATCTGCCGAGCCATCGGATGAGCCCGTCACAATCCCGGCTGGCTCGTCCGCTCAAAACGAGCTCACGAACAAGTGTAACATCCAACACTTGGATCACTCAGTGTTTCATCTGCAAGTGAAAGCTCCTCGTTGTAGATTTCTTCGTCATACAGTCCGCTACGGAGGAATAGTCATGGACAACGAGACCCCGAAGATCACCCAGGCGATGATCGACGCCTATGACGAATACACGCACCTGACTTTGGACCGCCGTCGCTTCATGGAGAAGCTGACTCAGCTTGCGGGCTCCGGTGCAGCTGCCGCGGCGATTGCGCCCCTGATCGGCGCCAGTTCGGCCAAGGCCGATATCATTGCCGCCAATGACGACCGGCTGACCACGGAGGACGTTAAATATCCGGGCGCCGGCGGCGCGACGATGAAGGGTTATCTCGTAAAACCCAAGAATGCCTCCGGCACGCGCGGCGGCGTCCTCGTCATCCACGAGAACCGCGGGCTCAACGCCCATATCAAGGACGTCGCCCGCCGCATGGCGTTGGAGGGTTTCAATGCGCTCGCAGTCGATTTCCTGGCGCCCCAGGGCGGCACGCCGGCGGACGAAGAGCAGGCCCGGCAGATGTTCTCCTCGCTGAAGCCCGACGACGTTTCGGCCAACGGCGAGGCAAGCCGCGCCTATCTCGCCGGCATCAGCGGTGCGAACGGCAAGGTCGGTGCGATCGGCTTCTGCTGGGGCGGCGGTGCGGTCAACAATCTGGCCGTGAAGTCACCCAGCCTCAGCGCCGGCGTCGCCTATTACGGTGCCCAACCGAAGGCTGAGGACGTGCCTGCCATCAAGGCGCCGCTGATGCTGCATTACGGCGGGCTCGACGAGCGCATCAATGCCGGCATCCCGGCCTTCAGGGCAGCGCTCGAAAAGAACGGCAAGACCTTCGAGATCTTCGTCTATGACGGCGCCAACCACGCCTTCAACAACGATACGTCGTCCGCCCGCTACGACAAGGCGGCCGCCGATCTTGCCTGGAGCCGCTCGGTGGCGTTCTTCAAGAAGAACCTGGCCTGATCCGGCCGCAGGTCCGCAAGCCGGCGGTGCTCGCGCCTGGGCGTTGCAATAAACAGGGAAGCCGGGGTCCAGCCCGGCTTTTGTTTTTGGCGCCTATGCGTCAGGCGGCGATGCGTTGCCGCGTATCGACGATCATCTGGGCCGCCTGGGCGGCCTCGCGTCCCTTCTCGACGAAATGCGCGCTGAATATCGATTTGTGGTGCGCGGTTTCCTGGAAATGATGTGGCGTCAGCGACACCGACAGGACCGGTACTCCCGTATCGAGGCCGGCGCGCATCAATCCATCGACCACCGCCGAAGCCACGAAATCGTGCCGATAGATGCCGCCGTCGACGACCAGCGCTGCGGCCACGACCGCGGCATATCTTCCGGTCGCCGCCAGATCGCGCGACATGAGCGGTAGCTCGAAGGCGCCGGGCACGTCGAAGATATCGACGTTTTCGCTCGGCATGAGCTCGAGGAAGCCTTCGAGAGCCTTGTCGACAATCTCGGAATGCCAGTTTGCTTTGACGAAAGCGAAGCGGGTGTGTGTCATGGAATCTCCTTCAGGTTACGACACGGCACCCAAGGCGATTACGCACGTCCATAGAACCCGCGGGATGCGGGTGCTGCACGTCCGTTCTCTTTCATCCGGACTGTGACCGTCGGCTCAGGCATCGCACCTGATCTGCTGACCCTTCCATCGGAAGGCGCTCGCGGGCTCACGGCTCGCGCCGCCTACCGCCGGTGGGGAGTTTCGCCCCGCCCTGAGAACAGGGCGATTTAGCGCGACCGGTGAGGGGAAGGCAAGGCCGAACTCGTGACCCTTACCACCCCGGCATCACCTGTACGGCCCGGGCCCGCGGCATGCGCTGGAACGTTTTGGCCTCTCCGTCGAGATCGTCCGGAATGACCGCCGGCGAGATGTTGTCGAGACAGGCGGTGATGTGGTCGGTGATGGCATTCATCAGCGATGGCGAAAGCCCCGGCCGTTTCATGATGCCGATCTGCACCGGCGGAAGCGGCGGGAAGCCGTCGGCTGCGGCCAGCACCTTCATGCCGGTCCTGAGCGCCGATTCCGGCAGCACCGAGACAGCCATGCCGGCAAGCACCGCGGCTGCGACGACGGTCGAAGACCAGCTCGTGAACAGGACCTGGTATTCGCGTCCGTCCGCATCGAGCGCCGAACAGGCGAGTTGGCGCCACAGGCAATCGCGGCGGCCGACCGCGAGCGGCACAGGGGCGTCGTCCTTCAGCGGATGATTTGCCGAACCGACCCAGCAGAGCGGCTCGGTGCGGACCACGTCGGAAATCCGCTGGCGCGGGTTGTGGGTGACCAGCGCAATGTCGAGTTCACCACGCGCCATCTTCTCGGCAAGGCTGACCGAGGGCTCACAGACGATATAGAGTTCGACATTCGGATGCGTCTTGGCAAAACGGCCGATGATCTCGGGCATGTAGCGATCGGCATAGTCGTCCGGCGTGCCGATCCGGAGCGTGCCCTCGAGACGGTTGTCGTCGAAGGCGGCGATCGCCTCGTTGTTGAGGCGAATGATGCGCCGCGCATAGTTCAGGAGCTTCTCGCCCTCGGCCGTCAACCGGTTGCCGCGGCCGTCCTTGGCAAACAGYTGTTTGCCGATCCGTTCCTCGAGCCGACGCATCTGCATCGAAACGGCGGACTGGGTCTTGAACACCCGATCGGCGGCCTTGGTGAAACTGCCGGTGTCTACGATCGAAATGAAGGTATGCAGCTGGTCGATATCAAGCGGAGCGGACATGAGAGTGACCCATCAGAGAGGTTGATGCTAATCATTAGAAACATTCGTTGGACTGATCAATAGGTTTTCCGCGATAAGGGGATCGCAAATCAAAATCGAAGGGTGCTTCTTCCCTGAGCGCCTACCCAGGCAGCCCTTCCGTCGGACCTCCACGGAAGGGACGGCCTTTCTCGTGCCTGCGAAAGGATAGACCAATGAGCACGACCGACTGCGGAACTGAACTCGATCTGGTTCACGAGGAGCGCGGCACGCAAGGCCGTCTGGCTGTCGTGATGCTGCGAACGAAATCCGTATGGCGTGCCTTTCGCAATCGTTTGGCGAGCAATCGCCTCCATGATCTCGACGACCGCCAGCTCAACGATATCGGCATCACACGGCATGATGTGGTGATGGCGCTCAATCGGTCCGGCGTGCTGGACGATCCGTCTCTGCTCCTGTCCCGCTCCGCTCGTGAGCGTGCGCGGCATCGCTTTGCAAGACCGGCCAATCGCTGATCTTGCCTGACCTTTTCCCCGCAGGGTGATAGCCAATAGCCCTGCTGCTTGCCCGGCCGGTCGATCCGTGCCGGGCTTTTTTTATTTGGATGGCTTTGGAGCGGCAGGCGCCGCCGCCGGCTCGGCATTGGCGCCTGTGCCATTGCGCAGATAGGTGTCGAAGATCGCTTCCATGTTCTTCTGGTAGCTCTTCTGCACTTCAAGCCCGCTGTCGAACATGTTGTTCAGCACGTCGCGATAGGGATTGGCCTCGGCCGCGGTTGCGTCCTTGGGCTTTTCCGGTGTAGGTGCGGCCGTGCTGCTCGGGCTCGCGAAGGCGCCGCCCATCATGTCCTGGAAAGCCTTGGCAAACGGATTGTCGGCAAAGGGGTTCCCGGTCGAAGGCTGCGGTTGTTCCGGCTTGTCGAGCCCCCACATGGAACGCATCGCCTGGGCAAAGGGATTGTCGAAGGGATTGGCGGCTGGCTGCGGTTTCGCCTTCGGCTGCAGGCCCATGCTTTCCAGCCATTGCTGCTGCATCTGCCCCATCGGGGAGGCGGCAAACGCTTCGTTGGCGCCGGTCAACTGTCCGCTCATCTGCTTGAACAGCCCGCCCATCAGCGTGTCGGCCATGGCCGGCATCATCTTCTTGAAGACTTCCTGGCCGATCCCCGTGAGCTGTTCGGCCTGTGCGGCGATCGCGCGGGAGACTTCCTTGGAGCCGAACAGCTTTTCGAGTACGGCATTGCCGTCCATCGTGCCCTGCGGTGTAAAGGCCTTGGTCAGGTCCTCGAAATATTTCGCATAGGCGCCGGACACCATGCTGCTCATCAGCGAGGTGAGGTCGTAAGGATTGGCGCTGGTGCGCTTGAACCCCGAGGAAAAGGCGGGCATCAGCGCCGCCATGGCCTGGGTAGCCTGTTCCTGAGCCAGGTTGAACTGCTTGGCGATCGCCTCCATGCCTGCGCCGTCCTGAGCTCTGAGCATCATGTCGAACAGTGGCAGCATGGAGAGAATCCTTTCCGGTTCGGGTGATGCACCACTATATCCAGAAAGTGCTGAACGGAAACCGGTTTTTAGAACCGATCTCAATCTCGCATCAGTATTGGTATTCCTCGAACACCGGCTCGACCGAACCGTTCCAGCGGCCGTGGTAGAGAGACAGCATGTCGTCTGCCATGGTCGTCTTCTTGGCAAGCACTTCGTCAAGCGGTTGCAGGAAGATGCTTTCGTCCTGGCCTTCGCCGTTCAGCCGCGCCCGCGCCTTCAAACCCGCCTTGGAGATCGCCACCGCCTCGCGGGCGACGTCGAGCACCGACTTGCCCTTGATTTCAGCCTTCAGGCCCTTCGCCGGCACGGCATCGCGCATGGCGATGACGTCCTCGACCGTCCAGTCGGCCGTCAGTGTTTCGGCGTCGGCAAGCGCCGTGTCGTCGTAGAGCAGGCCGACCCAGAAGGCCGGCAGAGCACAGATCCGCCGCCACGGGCCGCCGTCGGCGCCGCGCATTTCGAGGAAGCGCTTCAGGCGGACATCTGGGAAGAGGGTGGAAAGGTGGTTGGTCCAGTCGCCCATGGTGGGTTCCCAGTCCTTGACCTCGCCCTTGAGGGCGCCGTTCATGAACTGGCGGAAGGTGACATGCGTGCAGTCGTGGTATTTGCCGTCGCGGACGATAAAATACATCGGCACGTCCAGCGCCCATTCCACATAGTCGGCAAAGCCGAAATCTGGCCTGAACACGAAGGGCAGCACACCGGAGCGCTGGTTGTCGGTGTCCCGCCAGATGTCGCCACGCCAGGAGACCAGCCCGTTCGGCTTGCCTTCGGTGAACGGGGAGGACGCAAACAGCGCGGTCGCGATCGACTGCAGCTTCATCGACACGCGCATCTTGGCGGCCATGTCCTCCTCCGAGGAGAAGTCGAGGTTCACCTGGATCGTGCAGGTGCGGTACATCATGTCGAGGCCCTTGGAACCGACCTTCGGCATGTAGCGCGTCATGATGTCGTAGCGGGATTTCGGCATGCGCGGGGTTTCCGCGAGCGTCCATTTCGGGCTGCCGCCGATGCCGAGAAAACGAATGCCCATCGGTTCGGCGATCTCGCGCAGAACCGCGAGATGCTGGTTGGATTCCCGACAGGTCTGGTGGATGCTCTCGACCGGTGCGCCGGAAAGCTCGAACTGGCCGCCGGGCTCGATGGAAATCGCCCCCATGCCGGACTGCTCGCCGAGCCCGATGATGTTCTCGCCGTCCATGATCGGCTCCCAGCCGAGCTTCTTTTCCATGCCTTTCAGCAGCGCGGAAATGCTGGCGTCGCCGAAATAGGGAACCGGACTGTTGTCCGCCCGGAAAAAGGCGAATTTTTCATGCTCCGTGCCGATGCGGAAATCTTGCTTCGGCCGAGCTCCCTTCGCCAGGTAGGCGGAAAGCTCGGACACCGAGGTCAGCGGTGTCTGGTCGGTCGTATCGCGGGCCATGAAAATTACCTTGCTCGGAATGCCTGATCTAGACGGATAGCCGGCTGATTGGACCGGATTGATGTGCGCTGCAAGTGAATTTCTTTCAAGATAGATTCAGAATTTCAAGGCCGTCATGTCAAGCGGGTCACCGCCAGTCGCCGACCGCTGCCTGGATGACTGCGAGCGCCGCCACCGCGGCCGTATCCGCCCTTAATATCCGGGGCCCGAGCGGTATCGCGGTGACGAAGGAAAGCGAACGCAGCCTTTCCCTTTCCTCGTCCGAAAATCCGCCTTCCGGCCCGACCAGCAGCGCCAGCTTTGTCTCCTTGATTGCCGTAAGGATCGGCAGCGGGTTCTGGCCCTCGTCGCCTTCGTCGCAGAAGATGATGCGCCGATCGTGGGGCCAGGTGTCGAGCAGGTCGCCGAGTTTCTTTGGCGGCGCGACCTCCGGCACCGACAAAATGCCGCACTGCTCGGCGGCCTCCACCACGTTCGCCTGAAGCCGGTCCATGCTGGTGATCTTGCCCTGCACATGCTGGGTCATCACCGGCTGGATGAACCCTGCACCCATCTCGACCGCCTTCTGCACCAGATAGTCGAGGCGGCCGACCTTCAGCGGCGCGAAAAGATAATGCAGATCGGAGGCCGGCGGCTGCGGCCGGGTTTCCTCGATCGCCTCCAGCACGATCTTCTTTCGGGTCGGATAGGTGATCCTCGCCTTCCATTCGCCGTCGCGGCCGTTGAAGAGCAGGATTGCCGAACCTTCCTCCATCCTCAGCACGTTGGCGAGATAGTTAAACTGCTCCGACGACACTTCATGGCGGGCACCGCCGCCGAGGGGCGCCTCGATGAACAGCCTCTGCATCCGGAAATTCGCGCGCATGGAAACCTCGAAGCTAGACGAACAGCGCGAACATAGCGGTGGCGATCAGCGCCGCAAGGGTTGCGGCCGCCGGAAGGGTTATCATCCAGGCCGCGATGATGCTCAAGAAATGCGAGCGCCGCACCAGGTAACGCCGTTTCAGCTCATCGTCATTGCGCTCGAAGGGCTCGGTGGTATCGAGGTCCTTGCCGGCCCGCACCCGCATGTATTCGAAGCGGCGGCGGGAATGGCGGGTATACCATTCGCGGAAAAAGCCGACGCCGAACACCGCACCGACGGCAATATGGGTCGAGGAGACCGGCAGCCCGATCCAGGATGCGACGATCACGGTCAGTGCCGTCGACAGCGAGACGCAATAGGCGCGCATCGGATTGAGCTTGGTGATTTCGGCGCCGACCAGCCGGACCAGCTTCGGGCCGTAAAGCAACAGGCCGAGCGAGATGCCGAGGCCGCCGATGATCAGTTCCCACAGCGGAATGTGCACCCCGGCCGAAATGCCTCTTTGCGCTGCCGAAACGATTGCGGCAAGCGGACCGATGGCGTTCGAAACGTCGTTGGCGCCATGCGCGAACGAGAGTAGCGCTGCAGAAAGGATGAGCGGAATGCGAAAGAGCGTGCGAAGCGACTGGTTGCGGTTTTCGAGCCCTTCGGCCTGCCGGGCGATCACCGGGATCAGCAGGCGCCAGGCGGCGAGGCCCGTCAACAGGGCGATCAGCGTCGCGACCGGCGTTGAGACGTCCACCAGTTCTCCCAGCCCGAGCAGCGCCAGGTAGCCCGCAAAGGCGCCGGTCATCACGCCGATCAGCACCGGCACCCATTTTTTCGCCGCGGCGATCTTGTCCTCGCGGTAGATGATGGTTTCCTTGACGAAGAACAGGAAGGCGGCGGCGATGACGGCGCCGAGGATCGGCGAAAAGACCCAACTCGCGGTGATGCCCGCAATCGTTCCCCACTTGACTGCGGAAAGTCCGGCGGCCGCGATCCCGGCGCCCATGACCCCGCCGACGATCGAATGGGTGGTGGATATCGGTGTGCCGAGCCAGGTCGCGACGTTGATCAGCACCGCGGCCGAGAGGAGTGCCGCCATCATCGCCCATATCAGCACGTCGGGGCTGGTGATCATGCCGCCCTGCATGATGCCGTTGGCGATCGTGTTGGCGACGCCCCGGCCGGCGATCACGGCACCTGCCACTTCGAAGACGGCCGCAAGCCCGAGACCGAAGGTCATGGTCATGGCACGGGCGCCGACGGCCGCGCCGATATTGTTGGTGACGTCGTTGGCGCCGATGTTCATCGCCATGTAGGCGGCAAGGCCGGAGGCGGCGATGACGACGACGGCGCCGGGTTTGCCCGTCACGTAGGCGGCTGCAAAGATGGCGACGAGGATGATGAACAGCAGCGCCGTTCCCGGTGCGGCAAGCCCGCGCGACATCTGTCGGGCGGCTTCCTCCACGGAGGAGAATTTCTCCAAATCCTTGTCGAGCGTCGGCTTCGCCAGGCGCGGCCTTCTTTGGCCCATATCTCCATCCTTGGGTGAAAAGTGAGGCGCGAGAACGGAACTTGCCTGCCGTCTCCGCCTCGGGGAAGAAATCAATACCTATCGCTTAATAGCGAGCGCAGGCGAAGGCAATATTGCGGAATTGTGAAGGTGCTTCGAAGCGCTCTAACTTGCAGCCTTGATTGCAAGCTGCGGAACGCGCGGCTGCATTCGTTCGGCAAACTGCAGGAAGAGAATCTTCAGTTCCGGCTCATTGACGCGCATCGCGGCCTCTTCGCAGGAAACCCATTCCAGTGTTCGAGAGCCCTTTTCCGGATAGCTTTTCAGGCATTCGTCCACTTCGAGCGCATGGACCTGCACCCGCACAGGGATCTTCAGGCCGTTATCGAGGGTCTTGCGGTAGTGATAGAAACCGAGCGGTTCCTTCTCCACCTTGCCCTTGACGCCAACCTCTTCGAACGCTTCGCGTTCGGCCACCTGGTGAGCCTTCTTGTCGGTCATCGGCCAGCCCTTGGGCACGACCCAGCGGCCGGTATCGCGGCTGGTCGCAACAAGAACCTCGAGTTGTCCCGGCTTCTTTTTTATCCGGTAGCAAAGCGCAGCATATTGCTGCCGCGGCGGCCGCTGCAGCATCAACCTGAGATTGCTCGTAACCCGATCCATCAAGCCCAATTTCTGTTTAGTCCTCCAGCAAATGGTAATTTACTAATATAATGCTTGCGCGAGGATTAACGACCCTCAGCGGCTTCTTTTGACAAGAATCACGGTGGATAACCACCACGGAAGCGATAACCATTGTGAGGCCACTTGGTTTCACGTCAATAGAAATTTGCACAGGTGTTCAATTGTAGCTGTGCATGACGTCCGGCCATCAGGAGGAGGGGCCTCAGATCGTGGTCTGAATCATCCTGAGTTGTGCGATTCGGCTCCATTCTCCCGTGCGTTCGGCCTCGTTGGTGACCTTGGAGATGAAGTCGATATGGTCTTCCGCAGCCTTTCGGGCCTTTGCAGGATCGCCGTCCAGTATCGCCTGGCCGATCGCCTCGTGTTGCGTCATCACGGCATCATGGGCGCTACCGACATTGAAGATGACGCGGCGGTTGTAAAAGATCCCATCGCTGAGCAGCCGGTAGCAGGCGCGCAGGGTGTGCATGAGAATGATGTTATGCGCTGCGTCGCCGATGGCATTGTGGAATTCGACGTCGGATGTCAGCTCGTCCTCGAAACGCCCGTCCCGATGCGCACTGCGCATCGTCTCCAGGATGCGCTCGATGAGTTGCTTGTCGGTGTCCGTCGCACGTTCGGCGGCAAGTTCCGCCGTCATGCCTTCGAGCTGGCGACGATATTCCAGATAGTCGTGAACCGCCCGCTGATGCCGGCGGATCAGGGCGACCAGCGGCGGCGAGAAGATCTGGCCGACGATATCGGCCACGTAAGTGCCGCCGCCATGCTGGCTCACCAGCAGCCCGCGTGCCTCAAGCTCTTTCAGCGCCTCCCGCAGGATCGGCCGGGAAACGTCGAACCTCTGCGCCAGCTCGCGCTCGCCCGGCAGGCGGTCGCCGTCGCGCAGCACGCCGTTGAGAATCAGGCTCTCGATCTGCAGGATGACCTCGTCCGCAGTTCGACCATGCGGCACCGGCGCGAAAAGCTCATGCGTCAACTTTGCCGTCTCCATCGGGTGCCACAGCCGGGCGTTCCGCGCTTCTTGTATCACTGGTAAAAAAAGTATACCAGTTGAATGTCTTTAGGAGGAGCCGGTGGCCGATACGATCAGTTTTCTAAAGCCTCGCGAGGCGGTGCTGTCGCGCCGGGCGGCGATCATTGCCGACCTGACCGAGCTTCTGCCGCCCGAATGCCTGGTCCATGAGGCGCGCGAGCTGGTGCCTTTCGAGACGGACGCCTTCGTCTCCTATCGCCGCCTGCCGCTCGCCGTCGCCCTGCCGAAGACCACGGCGCAGGTAGCCGCGGTGATGAAATACTGTCATCGTTATGGCATTCCGATCGTGCCGCGCGGGGCCGGCACCTCGCTTTCCGGCGGCGCCATCCCGCAGGAGGATGCGGTCGTGCTCGGCCTGTCCAAGATGTCGCGCATCCTGGAAGTCGACTACGCCAACCGCACCGCCACCGTGCAGGCCGGCGTCACCAACCTCAACATTTCCGAAGCGGTCGGCATCGACGGGTTTTTCTATGCGCCGGACCCGAGCTCGCAGCTCGCCTGCACCATTGGCGGCAATATCGGCATGAATTCCGGCGGCGCCCACTGTCTGAAATACGGCGTCACCACAAACAACCTGCTCGGCGTGAAGATGGTGCTGGTCGACGGCACGGTGATCGAGCTCGGCGGCAAACATCTGGATGCGGCGGGTTACGACCTGCTTGGCCTCGTCTGCGGTTCGGAAGGCCAGCTCGGCATCGTCACCGAGGCCGTGGTTCGGCTGATCGCCAAGCCGGAAGGCGCCCGCCCGGTCCTGTTCGGCTTCGATACGTCCGAACACGCAGGTGCCTGCGTTGCCGATATCATCGGTTCCGGCATCATTCCGGTCGCCATCGAATTCATGGACAAGCCGGCGATCGAGATCTGCGAAGCCTTCGCCCATGCCGGTTATCCGCTCGACGTGGAAGCGCTGCTGATCGTCGAAGTCGAAGGTTCGGAAGCCGAAATGGATGCGATGCTGAAGGCGATCGTCGAGATCGCTGGACGCCACGGCGTCAAGACGGTGCGCGAAAGCCAGTCGGCAACCGAGGCGGCGCTGATCTGGAAAGGCCGCAAGTCTGCCTTCGGCGCCACCGGCCGCATCGCCGATTACATATGCATGGACGGCACGGTGCCGCTCGGCAAGCTCTCCTATGTGCTCAACAAGACCTCCGAAATCGTCGACCGCTTTGGGCTCAGGGTCGCCAACGTTTTCCATGCCGGCGACGGCAACATGCATCCGCTGATCCTGTTCAATGCCAACGACCCCGAGGATGCGGCCAGGGCCGAAGAGGCCGGCAACGAGATCCTGAAGCTCTGCGTCGATGCCGGCGGTTGCCTGACCGGCGAACACGGCGTCGGCATCGAAAAACGCGACCTGATGCGCCACCAGTATTCGGAGGCTGACCTCAACCAGCAGATGGCGGTGCGTTACGCCTTCGACGAAGGCTGGATTCTCAATCCGTCGAAGGTCTTCCCGCTCGATGGACGGCCGGCCGCATGACGCTGATACCCAATTCCGAGGCGGACGCCGCCTATATCATCCGCAATGCCGCCGGCGACGGCAAGAAGCTTGCGCTGTGCGGCGGCAATACCCGCGCCGGTTTCGGCAACTCCGTCGAGCCTGCCGAAATGATGAACTCGACCGGCCTTTCCGGAATTGTCGACTACGAGCCGGCGGAAATGGTGATGACGGTCAAAGCCGGTACGCCGGTCGCCGAGATAGAGACGGCGCTTGCCGCCAACCGGCAGATGATGGCCTTCGAGCCGATGGATCATCGCGGCGTGATGGGCACGCTCGGCGAACCGACGATCGGCGGTGTGTTTGCCGCCAATGTCTCCGGCCCGCGCCGTTTCGTCTCGGGTGCTGCCCGCGACAGCCTGCTCGGCATCCGCTTCATCAATGGCCGGGGCGAGGCGATCCGCGCCGGCGGACGGGTGATGAAGAACGTCACCGGCCTCGATCTCGTCAAACTGCTCGCCGGCTCGCACGGCACGCTCGGTTTTCTGACCGAGGTGACTTTTCGGGTGTTGCCGGTGCCGCAGACGGTGGAGACCATCGTCATCTCCGGCCTCGACGACGCGGCCGCCGCAAAGGCGATGGCGGCGGCGATGGCGCTGCCGGTCGAAGTATCGGGCGCCGCCCACCTGCCTCAGACCGTCCGGTTCCGTTTCCTCGGCGGTGGATTGCCGGAAGGCGAAGCGACTGTCCTGCGGCTTGAAGGCCTTGGCGCGTCGGTTTCCGTGCGTGCCGAAAAACTCGCTGCCGTCATGGAGGCCTTCGGTCCGGTCTCGCGGCTCGGCCTGGAGCAGAGCCAAACGCTCTGGCGCCAGATCCGCGATGTCTATCCCTATTCGGATGGAACTTTGAAGCCCGTCTGGCGCGTCTCGATCGCGCCATCTGCAGGCCATCAGCTCGTCGCCGCCCTCCGACTCGAAGCCGGCGTCGATGCTTATTACGATTGGCAGGGCGGGTTGGTCTGGATGCGCATGGAGGCAGACCCGGAAGCCGAACTGCTACGCCGCTATATCCGTGCTCTCGGCGGCGGCCATGCGACGCTGCTGCGGGCGTCGGATGCGGTGCGCGCGGGGACACAGGCTTTCGAGCCGCTGCCGGATGCGGTGGCGCTGTTGTCCGCCCGCGTCAAACAGAAACTCGACCCGGCGGGGATCTTTTGCCCGGGGAAGATGGGGTGATGAATATGTCTTCGGTCGTGCCCAGGCACCCCCCTCTGGCCTGCCGGCCATCTCCCCCACAGGTGGGGAGATCGGCTGGGCGCGCCGATACCGCCTCCATCACCGCTGTCGAAATTGGCGAGACATTGCCGCGATTCGATCTCCCCCCTTGTGGGGGAGATGTCCGGCAGGACAGAGGGGGGTGTGCTTCAGGACGCAGTGCCACCGATCGACACGCAGCTTCCGCGAGGGATATCCATTAAATGCAAACCAACTTCACCCTGGCTCAGCTTGCCGATCCGCATGTGGCCGAATCCGAGCAGATCCTTCGTCGTTGCGTCCATTGCGGCTTCTGCACCGCCACCTGTCCCACCTACGTGACGCTCGGCAACGAACTCGACAGCCCGCGCGGCCGTATCTACCTGATCAAGGACATGCTGGAAAACGGCAGGCCGGCGGACGAGGAAGTGGTTACCCATATCGACCGCTGTCTCTCCTGCCTTGCCTGCGTCACCACCTGTCCGTCCGGCGTCGACTATATGCATCTGGTCGACCATGCCCGCATCCATATCGAAAACACCTACCGCCGCCCGCTGGTCGACCGCCTGATCCGCAGCCTGCTTGCCGCCGTGCTGCCCTATCCCGCCCGCTTCCGCACCGCGCTCGGCTTTGCAAGGCTCGGCCGGCCTCTAGCGCCGCTCCTGAAGCGGGTCCAGGCACTAAGGCCGTTGGGAGCAATGCTGGACCTCGCGCCGAAATCCGCCGCCAAGGTTTCCGATTCCGCAAACCCCGGCACTCGTGCGCCTGAGGCAGAAAGGCGCGGCCGCGTAGCGATCCTGTCAGGTTGCGCCCAGCCTGTACTTGATCCGGGTATCAACGACGCCACGCTGCGGCTTCTCGCCCGGTTCGGTGTCGAAGTCGTGGTGCCGGAGGGCGAGGGCTGCTGTGGCGCGCTCGTTCACCACATGGGCCGTGAAGAGCAGGCGCTCGATTTTGCCCGCCGCAATGTCGATGTCTGGACGCGCGAAATCGACAGTGGCGGGCTCGACGCGATCATCATCACCGCGTCCGGCTGCGGCACGACGATCAAGGACTACGGCCACATGCTTCGCCTTGATCCGGCCTATGCGGACAAGGCGGCAAAGGTTTCGAGCCTTGCCAGGGACATTACCGAATATCTGTCGACGCTCGACCTGCCGAGGCTGGAGCCGAAGCGGCTCAACGTCGCCTATCACTCCGCCTGTTCGATGCAGCACGGTCAGAAGATCACCATGGCGCCTAAGAACCTCCTGAAGGCGGCGGGCTTCACCGTCCGCGACCCGGGGGAAGGGCATCTCTGCTGCGGTTCGGCCGGCACCTACAATATCCTGCAGCCGGAAATCTCGGAGCAGTTGAAGGCCCGCAAGGTCAGGAATATCGAGGCCACCAAGGCGGACGTGATCGCCACCGGCAATATCGGCTGCATCACCCAGATCGCCTCCGGCACCACAATCCCGATCCTGCACACGGTGGAGCTTCTGGACTGGGCCTATGGCGGACCGAAGCCGGAAAAGATCCCGGCCAGATAAAAAGACCCAATAAAAAAGCCGGCGAAATCGCCGGCTTTTTCGACATAGGCCTGAAGCCTTAGAACTTGTAGGAGACGCCAAGGTTGATGGCGTGCGTCAGGATGTTGGTCTTCAGAGAAGCGCCGCTGTCGATATCCACGTCCACGAACGAGTAGTTGCCCTTGTATTCGGCAAACATCGCCCACTTTTCGGTCAGCTGGTACTTCACGCCGGCCTGGGCCTGGATCGTCGCGCCGCCGAACTGATATTCGAAGGTGCGGCCGGAAGCGCGGGTCACTTCGACGTGCGGCACGTTGATACCGACGCCGGCGCCGACATAAGGCGTCCACCGGCTGCCCTCGATCGGGAACTTGTAGAGCGCGTTGACCGTCAGGAGGTTGAGGCCGTCGGTAAATTCGAAGACGCTCCAGCCGCCGGCCTTGGCCATCGTTTCGTCGTCGGCATAAACCTTGGCGTGGGTGTAATCGAGCGAAACGCCCCAGTTCGAGAGGGCGCCGCCATCGAACCAGTAGGTGCCGCGGACACCCCAGTAGGGAGGCATCTGGAAGGGATTGGTATCCCAGCCGGCTGCGAAATCCGGTCCGTCGGACACGTCCACATGGGAATGCGGCGCGAATTCGTAGCCGCCGTAAACGGAGACTTCAAATCCTCCGGTGCTGACGGGGGCGACATAGGCGGGATTGGCCGGGGTCAGGTCGGCCGCTTGAGCCGGAGCAATATAAGCAAGACCAGCGGTGAGAAGCGTGGATGCGAAGGCGAGAGAAAGAATTTTGCGCATGAATCAGCCTGCAGGGAGGGACGTTGGCTCTTTGATGACTCAATGTTTAGCGGCGGATGCATCGCCGGTCTGTGCTTTTTTTGCACCAGTCGCCGACGAAGCTAAGCCAGTTATGGTTAACGAAACCTAAACCCATGAAAAAGAGCGGCTTTCGCCGCTCTCCGGATCTTTGCTTGGTGGTTCAACCGCCGAAAATAGTGGCGAAAATGTCGATCCCGCGATCTTCGAAATCGACTTTCCCCTGCCGGTTGCCGGGGCCGATGACGATCACCTTGGTGCCGATGTCGGCGCGCGAATAAAGATGCTCGACATCCTTGTTCATCATGCGGATGCAGCCGGACGACATGTTGAGGCCGATCGTCCAGGGCTGGTTGGTGCCGTGGATGCGGAAGATCGTGTCGCGGCCGCCCTTGTAGAGATACATGGCGCGGGCGCCGAGCGGGTTGTCGATGCCGCCTTCCTGCACGGCCGGCAGAATACGGCCGGCGCGACGTTCACGAACGCGCATCTCGGCCGGCGGCGTCCAGGAGGGCCATTCCGCCTTGCGGCCGACATTGACGACGCCCGACCAGCCGAACCCTTCGCGCCCGACGCCGATGCCGTAGCGGGTCGCCCGGTTGGGGCCTTCGATATAATAGAGGAACTTGTTGTTGGTATCGATGATGATCGTGCCGGGCTTTTCGGTCGAAGAGAAGCGCACCATGCGGCGCTTGAATTCTTCCGGCACTTCCCGCGGTATTGCGACCAGCGTCACGTCGCTTGCCGGGCGTTCGATCAACGGCGCTGCCGGGCTGATTGCGCTCGCATGCCCGGCGGTAAAGAAGATCACGCCAGCCATCCCCATGGCCATAGCAAGGGTCTTGCCTGTCCTCATTCCCAAATCCTCTCCGATGTGTTTGAGCGGCAAAAACTAGCCGACTCGGGCATCAAAGCAAGCAGGGACAGGTCTAATAAAGAACATGTGATGGCAAAAAGGCGGCGGGACTGTGTCTCCGCCGCCTCACCTTCGGCAATTGCCGGCATTACATGACGATGACCTTGGTGCCGATATTCACCCGTTCATAAAGATCCGTCACATCTTCGTTGCGCATGCGGATGCAGCCGGAAGAGACCGCGCTGCCGATCGTCCAGGGGGCGTTGGTGCCGTGGATGCGGTAGAGCGTCGAGCCGAGATACATGGCGCGGGCGCCGAGCGGGTTTTCCGGGCCGCCGTCCATGCGGGCCGGCAGATAGTGGCCCTTGACGGCTTCGCGCTGGATCATTTCGGATGGCGGCGTCCAGTCCGGCCATTCGGACTTGCGGGTCACCCGGTGCTCCCCGGCCCATTCGAAGCCCGGTTTGCCAACGCCGACGCCGTAGCGGCGAGCCTGGCCATTGCCCATCACCAGATAGAGGAAGCGGTTATTGGTGTCGATGACGATCGTGCCGGCCTTTTCCTTGCTGTCGTAGGCGACTGTCTGCGGCAGGAACTGCGGTTCGATCTGGCCGCGGATCGGCTGCGGCCGCATCGCGACCTGTTGGGCCGGCGAGCGGTCGAAGATGCCGCGGCGAACCATCGGCTGCTGCTCGCGCTGTTGGTAGGCTTCACGTTGTTGGTAGACCGGGCGCGGCTGGGCAGCCTGGCGCGGATAGACGACCGGGCGGCCGTTCGGGCCGGCAAGCTGCATCACCCACGGGGCTGCAAGATCGGGGCTGACGACCACGGGCGGGCGTTCGCGATAGCGGTCCTGGGCAAGCGTGGCGGAACTGGAAAAGGCGGCAGCAAGGCCGAAGGCCAGGAAAAGGGTTTTCTTCATGATCGGATCCACACGTTACAAATCACCGACCGGACGCCCCTCAAACTTTTGGATAATTTGGCGTCGGTGTTGACGAACATGGTGACCGCGAGGTGAAAGCGAATGGTAAACGGGTGGAACATTCAAAGCCGGCCGGCCTATAAACCTTTTGGCAGGGTTACCGCCCGGTTTTGAAACATGGTTGACCAATGTTAAAGCCGGCGCAAAGCCGGTTAACCAAAAGATTTGCAGCAAGGGAGCGAGGATGGAAAAGGCGGGAATCATAGTCGGCGAAGACGGCAAGGGGCGTTGCGCCTGGCATGGCGGTCTCGAAGACTATCGGCACTATCACGACGAGGAATGGGGTCGGCCGGTGACCGACGATATCCGCCTGTTCGAGAAGATCTGCCTCGAAGGGTTCCAGTCCGGCCTGTCCTGGCTGACGATCTTGAGGAAACGTGAGAATTTCCGCGCCGCCTTTGCCGGTTTCGATTTCGAAAAAATCGCCCAGTTCGGCGAGGAGGACATCGCCCGTTGCCTCGCCGATGCCGGCATCATCCGCCATCGCGGCAAGATCGTCTCGACCATCAACAACGCCGCCCGCGCCATCGAACTGAAGCGCGAGTTCGGTTCGCTCGCCAAGTTCTTCTGGAGCTTCGAGCCGGGCCCGCATCTGCGTCCGGCTGTGATGGACCTCGCCACGCTCCGGGCCAACCCCACCACGCCGGTTTCCGTGCAACTGTCGAAGGCCCTGAAGAAACGCGGCTGGACCTTCGTCGGCCCGACCACCGTCTACGCCTTCATGCAGGCCATGGGCATGGTCAACGACCATCTCGAAGGCTGTTTTTGCCAGCGCGAGGTCGATGAACTGAGATTGAAATTCAGGCGGCCGTGATTTTCTGGAGGATCGAGGGCAGCTCGCCGAGATGTTCGATCTGGTGGAAGCGCGGCGCCGTGGTCGGCGCGTCCACGTGCTCCAGGATCCAGGTCAGCGCATGCGGCACGAACACGCCGTAGCTTCCCGCCGCAATCGCCGGCACGATATCGGATTTCAGCGAATTGCCGACCATCATCGCCCGTTCCGGCCCGTCCGCCACTTTGGAAAAGATGCGACGATAGGTGGTGGCGTTTTTCTCGCTGACGATCTCGACCGCATCGAAGAAATCGCCGAGGCCGGATTGCGCGAGCTTGCGCTCCTGGTCGAACAGGTCCCCCTTGGTGATCAGCACCAGCAGATATTCGCCGTTCAAGGTCTCCAGCGTCTCTTCCACATGCGGCAGGGTTTCGACCGGATGGCGCAAAAGGTCGCGGCCGATATCGAGGATCTCGCTGATCGTCCTGGTCGGCACCTTGCCGTTGGTGATTTCGATCGCCGTCTCGATCATCGACAGGGTGAACCCTTTGATGCCGAAGCCGTAATGGGAAAGATTGCGCTTTTCCGCTTCGAGCAACCGCTCGGCAATCTGCGCACCTTCGGCAAACTCGCCGAGCAGCCTGGCGAAATGTTCCTCCGTCAGCCGGTAATATTGTTCGTTCTGCCAGAGCGTATCGTCGGCATCGAAGCCGATGGCGGTAATCGGGCGCATGGATCTGCCTCCACCTGCTGATATGGCGAAAAAGAAAGCGCCGGGCAAGACGAAAGCCTGCCCGGCGCCGATCTGCATGAGGACTTGTTACTTGCCGTGCGCCTTCAACCAGGACTGCATGTCGGCGATTTCAGCCTCCTGCGCCTTGATGACGGCTTGCGCCAGCTTGCGGATTTCCGGATCCTTGCCGTGTGCAAGTTCGACCTTGGCCATGTCGATTGCGCCCCGGTGATGCGGGATCATGCTGCGCACGAAATCCGTATCCGTATCACCGGAATACTGGATCGCCATGTCCTTGTGCATTTTGGCATTCGCATCTTCGAATCCCTTGGTGGAGGGGCTGCCGCCGGTCGGCGTGCCCATCTTGGAGTGGTCCATTCCCTTCATCTCCTGCGCGGCGAGCGAGCCGGTCATGAGAGTGGAGAGGACAGCGGTCATGAGAATGATTTTCGCAGACATAGGGTTTCCTTTTCCGTGTCCGACAGAATTTTGATGATGAGGTGAACCGACATTACGTCAGCCTCGGGGAGGCGGCGTCAGCGGCGCCGTTGCCGGAGAGGCGAGCGCCTGTTCGATGGCCGGCGAAGGGTAGGCATGGGCGAACCGGCCATCGCCGCCGATCGCCAGTTCCGGCAGCAGCGTCAGGCAGGCGGCGCATAACGGCGTCACGCAGGTCTTGCCGCCATGCGGGCATGGCTGCTGCGATGACCCATGGGAATGCCCGGCCTTCGCCGTCTCGGTCGCCTTGCCATGGTCGTGATGTTGCGAATGATCCTGCACGGCCGCTGGGCTCGCCACGGGCATGTAAGGCATGCCGACGGCCGGCATGGCCCCGTAAAGGAGCCAGGCAAAGAACATCAAAATGGCGGCGGAACGTGACATGGTTCTGAATCTACGGTCATCCTTGCGGAAATCAACCGCGCGGACATCACAAGGCGATGACATCGTGCACCGCCTGATACACCTTGCTGAGTTCGCCATAAGGCGCGACCGGCCAGGTCCAGGCCCGTTTCGCCGCCGGCGCCGGCACGCCGCAGAGCAGGTCGGCCTCTTCCAGCACCTGGCCTGCCCGATCGGCGACGCGATAGGCGGTGTCGGTGATCAGAGCCGTTTTGCAGGGCAGTGCGGCAAGGCCATCGAGATGCGCCCGGACCAGTCGCTGCAAGATTTCTTCGCGCGCGGGAGTGTTTTCGGCCTCCAGCCGGCGTTTCGATCCCACCCCGATCTGCGACAGGATATTGGCCGAGACGACGAGATCGAGATACGGCACCTGCCGCAGGAAGGAGAGCGGCTCCGGAATTTTGGCCGTGACCGCATCGTCGAACCCGGAGAGGTCGCGCGAAATCAGCCGGACATTTCGGAACCGCTTCGCCTTCAGCCGCATCCGCACGCTCGCCAGATGCACGAGGTCGACCAGCACCACCGTATCGAATTTTTCCGAAAGATCATCGATCGGCACATCGCGCAGCAGGCCCGAACCCAGCACGACGCAGGTCCGCCGCTGCTTCATTCCGGCCGCCGTTTCGCGAATGAAGGCTTTGCAGTTCTCCTCATGCGCCACCCAATCCTTCGCACACCGTCCGGCCCGCGACCACAGGCTGACCGATGAATGGATAAAGGGACGGAATTTTTTGGGCGTGACCAAGGAGGTCGCGGCGTATTGGAGAGCTTCGGTGAGCATGGGTTAGCGATAGACCTTGCTGCGGTGGCCGGCTTTCAATTCTCTAATCCAAGCTCGCGTTCAAGCTGTTCCATCGTGTAGGTACTGGAATTACCATTTCGAATTTCTTCCATCGCACGATCTGCTGCAGCAATGTCATGCAGATCTTCCAGATGACGATGCAGGACTTGCGCGACATAGGCATCGGTATCGAAGCCATGGATATCCGCATAGCGGCTGAGCAAGCCATACATTGCCTCCGGGATTTCAATGGCGACGCGTTTGCTCATGACCTTTGCCCCTTCAGTGGTATAATATATAGCATCGCGTCCGCGTCTTCACCAGCCGCCGCCCTTGCCGCTCAGGCCTCTATCCTCTAAGAAACCGCACACAAATCCGGCCTCTCCGGGGCCTTTGGCAATGGAATTCCGATCATGAACGACAAGAGCAAGAAACCTCAGAAACTGAAAGCCCGCCTGCCGCGCGGCTTCGTCGATCGTTCCGCTGCCGATATCCATGCCACCAACGAGATGACCGCGAAGATCCGCGAAGTCTACGAGCGTTACGGTTTCGACCCGGTCGAGACGCCGCTGTTTGAATATACCGATGCGCTTGGAAAATTCCTGCCCGACAGCGACCGCCCGAACGAGGGCGTGTTCTCGCTGCAGGACGACGACGACCAGTGGATGAGCCTGCGCTACGACCTGACCGCGCCGCTCGCCCGCCATGTCGCGGAAAACTTCAACGAGATCCAGCTGCCGTTCCGCACCTATCGCGCCGGTTACGTCTTCCGCAACGAAAAGCCGGGCCCGGGCCGTTTCCGCCAGTTCATGCAGTTCGACGCCGATACGGTCGGCGCACCGGGCGTCCAGGCGGATGCCGAAATGTGCATGATGATGGCCGATACGATGGAAGCGCTTGGCATCAAGCGCGGCGATTATGTGATCCGGGTCAATAATCGCAAGGTTCTGGATGGCGTCATGGAAGCGATCGGGCTTGGCGGCGAGGAGAATGCGGGGCGTCGGTTGAATGTTCTGCGTGCTATCGACAAGCTCGACAAGTTCGGCCCGGAAGGGGTGAGGCTGCTACTCGGTGACGGCCGCAAAGACGAGTCCGGCGATTTCACCAAGGGCGCGAAGCTGCAGGAGAACCAAATTGATGCCGTCTTGGAGTCGTTGCGACCCGACATCATACTATCGGGACAAGGTGACGATCCCAATAGCATGCTGTTGTTGCGAAGCCCGGATGCGCTTGGTACTCAGCGAATGGACTTGGCGATAAGTTCGAATTATATGGCCGGACTCCAAGAGCTTCAGCAGATTAAGAGCCTTGTAAATGCGGCCGGTTACGGACCCGACCGCATCAAGATCGATCCCTCCGTCGTTCGCGGCCTCGAATACTACACCGGCCCGGTCTTCGAAGCCGAACTTCTCTTCGACGTCACCAACGAAAAAGGCGAAAAAGTCGTGTTCGGTTCGGTCGGCGGCGGCGGACGATACGATGGCCTCGTGTCGCGCTTCATGGGCCAGCCGGTTCCGGCGACCGGTTTCTCGATCGGCGTCTCGCGCCTGATGACGGCGCTGAAGAACCTCGGCAAGCTTGGCCAGGACGAGGTGATCGCCCCGGTTCTGGTGACCGTCATGGATGGCGACGTCGAGAGCATGGGCCGTTACCAGCGCTTCACCCAGGCCCTGCGCAACGAAGGCATCCGCGCCGAGATGTACCAGGGCAACTGGAAGAAGTTCGGCAACCAGTTGAAATATGCCGACCGCCGCGGCTGCCCGATCGCCATCATCCAGGGCGGCGATGAGCGGGCAGAGGGCGTCGTGCAGTTGAAGGACCTGATCGAAGGCAAGCGCCTTTCCGGCGAGATCGAGGACAATGCCAGCTGGCGCGAGGCCCGCGTGGCGCAGGAAACCGTTCCCGAGGCGGATCTGGTCGCCAAGGTGAAGGAGATTCTCGCGGCTCAGGCGGAGGATCGGAAAAGGGCGGGCAATGCTTGAGTGTAGACCCCTCCCCAACCCCTCCCCACAAGGGGGAGGGGCTTTACGCGGCGCGGGCCTGCCTCGCCCGGATACGGTGACGCCTGCGATTGCGCTCTTGGAGCGCCGCGGGTTAGTCCCTCCCCCTTGTGGGGAGGGGTTGGGGAGGGGACTTATCTTCGGAGCAATCCCATGCCCCTGATCGACATGCCCGACTTCTCCGCCGACCTCCTCGCCGAATTCGCCGCACGCCGCACCGAGCGGGTCAACACGCCGGTCATCCAGCCGGCCGAACCCTTCCTCGACATGGCCGGCGAGGATCTGCGCCGCCGGATTTTCCTCACCGAAAGCGAGACCGGCGCCAATCTCTGCCTGCGCCCGGAATTCACCATTCCCGTCTGCCTGCGACACATTGAAACCGCAACCGGCACGCCAAAACGGTATTCTTACCTCGGCGAAGTGTTTCGCCAGCGCCGCGAGGGTTCCCACGAATTCTATCAGGCCGGCATCGAGGATCTCGGGAATAAGGATATCGCCAGTTCCGACGCCCGCGCCATTGGCGATGCGACCGGCATCCTGAAAGCGCTGCTGCCCGGCAGCAAGCTCGCGCTCACACTCGGCGACCAGGCGGTGTTCGAGGCGGTGGTCAAGGCGCTCGGCCTGCCGTTCGGTTGGCAGCGGCGGCTGATCCACGCGTTCGGCGACATGGCCCATCTCGAAGCGCTGCTGGAACGGCTCGCCAAGCCCCAGCCGGTCACCGGCCTTGATCTGCAGATCGCCGAACTGATCGCTTCGGACAACGAGGCGGATCTCGTCGCCCGCATCGACCGCACCATGCAGGAAACCGGTTATTCCACCAATGCCAGCCGTTCGCCGACCGAGATCGCAAAAAGGCTCAAGGAGAAGCTGGAACTGGCCGAAACCCGGCTGGACGGCACCGCGCTGCTGCTGCTGCGCGAGTTCCTGACGCTGCAATTGCCGCTCGCCGAAGCGCCGGCCGCTCTGGCCGGTTTTGCCGATGCCGCCGGCCTGAAGCTCGGGACGGCGGTTTCCCGCTTCGACGCCCGGCTGGCGGCACTCGCCAATGCCGGTGCCGATCTCTCCGCCATGACCTACCGCGCCGCCTTCGGCCGTCCGCTCGACTATTATACCGGCCTCGTTTTCGAAGTGACCGAGGCGGGGTCGTCCGCGGTGCTTGCCGGCGGCGGCCGTTTCGACCGGCTGCTGACCCTGCTCGGCGCCAGGGAGCATATTCCGGCGGTCGGTTTCTCGCTCTGGCTCGACCGGATTGAAGCTGCGAGGGCACTGAGATGAGCACGATCACCATTGCTCTGCCCTCCAAGGGCCGTATCAAGGAAGAGACATCCGAGATCTTCGAGCGCGCCGGGCTCGCCATTTCCGCCGTCGGCAACGACCGCTCCTATCGCGGCCGCATCGAGGGCATGGAAGGCGTCGAGATCGCCTATCTCTCGGCCTCCGAGATCGCCCGCGAGCTTGCGAGCGGCGCCGTCGATTTCGGCGTCACCGGCGAAGACCTGGTGCGCGAAGGCATGGCCGGCGCCGACGGACGGGTCGAATTCTGCGCCCGCCTCGGCTTCGGCCACGCGGATGTGGTGGTCGCGGTGCCGGAAATCTGGCTCGACGTCGAAACGATGGCCGACCTCGGCGACGTGGCGGCGGATTTTCGCGCCCGCCACGGCCGTCGTTTGGCAATCGCCACGAAATACTGGCGGCTCACCCAGCAGTTCTTTTCAAGCCAGCACGGCATCCAGCTCTACCGCATCGTCGAAAGCCTCGGCGCCACCGAAGGCGCGCCGGCCGCCGGCCAGGCGGATATCATCGTCGATATCACCTCGACGGGATCGACGCTTAGGGCCAATCACCTGAAGATCCTGTCGGATGGGGTGATCCTGAAGTCGGAAGCCTGCCTGGTCAGGGCCCGCAAGCCGGCTCACGAAGACGATCCGCGGATCGCCAGGATCGTCGAGGCAGTCCGCGCCGTGCTCTGAGTTTTTTGAAGAGGAGGAAGGACGATGCATGTAACCGGTCGATGCCATTGCGGCCATGTGACCTATGAGGCGGAACTCGATCCGAAGCGGGTCGGTATCTGCCATTGCACCGATTGCCAGCTGCTCAGCGGCTCGCCGTTTCGTGTCACCGCCGTCGTCCCCGAAAGCGATCTGAAGCTCACCGGGCACGAGCCAAAGCTCTATCGCAAGGTGGCCGAGAGCGGCCGCGTCCGCCAGCAGTATTTCTGCCCCGAATGCGGCTCGCCGCTTTTCGTCAATGGCGAAGGTGAGGCGGCGAGGATCTGGGGCATTCGCTGGGGCAGCATCGACCAGCGGGCGGAGTTGAAGCCGCAGCGCCAGATCTGGTGCCGCTCGGCCGTTTCCTGGTTGCCCGACATGACGGAACTGCCGGCAGTCCAGACCGATTGATCATAAAAAATACCCGCCGGACTTCTCATCCGGCGGGCAGTCTTGGGCAGGGAATTTTGAAAGCTTAGGCAGCGATTGCGACAGAACCACGGCGGGCGTCGACAGAAAATGCGCCGGCGCCGATGGCGGCGAGAGCCAGGAACCCACCGGCAATCGTCAGGTTCTTCATCATCATCAGGCTGTTAAACACCGTCAGCAGGCCGTTGGCGGCCTCCGGGAAACCCGGGACGTTGATGGCGCCGGAATGGAAGACCAGCGCGGTAAAGACCGAGAAGAGCGCAAGCAGGATTGCTGCGATACGCGTCTGGAAGCCGGTCAGCACGGCAAGGCCGGTGATCAGTTCGAAGAGGCCTGCGACATAGGTGAGCAGCGTGGCGGCGGGAAGGCCGGCGCCGGTGATCATGCCGGCGGTGCCGGCGGGATCGACGAGCTTCTGGAAGCCGGACATGACGAACATGCCGGCCAGAAGAACGCGGCCGACGAGAAGCAGGGAATTGGTGGCAGTGGTGGACATTTTCAGATCTCCGGATCGGTGTCTCTGGTTGGACACGCGGGTTGAATTCTCTGGGACCGTATGTGCCCCATTTCGCCCGTATCCGGAAGATGAACAATGATTGACAGTTCGTTCGATAAAAGGAGACGATATTGACTGGCGGGTGGATCAGCTCTCCTCGATCCGGCGCGCATCTTCCGGCAGGACCGAAAGCTCGCGCCAGTCGATCTCTTCGAGCAGCAGATTGTATTCGTCGACATTGACCTTGTGCACGGAGCGAAGCTTTTCCAGCTCTTCCCGCTGTGCGGCAATCGCCTTCAAGGCCAGCCGCCGGTAGGTCTCGAGAGAGTTGGCGTCCTCGATCCGGGAAGCGGCCAGCTGCTCGATGCGGAATTTGGAGCGCAGCAATTCGGCTTCCGTTTCGGTCGCACCGTCGAGCCTGGAAAGGCCGGCGAGCGCGATCTTGCCGCGGATGACGGCGAGTTCGCCATGCCCCTCGGCGCGTCGGTCGAGGCCGAGCCACCGGATGATCGGGGTGAGCGTCAATCCCTGGACGACGAGGGTCGCAAGCACCACCGAAAAAGCGGTCAGCACCACCACGTCGCGCTGCGGAAAGTCCACAGGCAGGGCGAAGGCGGTCGCAAGCGTCACCAGACCGCGCATGCCGCACCAGCCGGCCAGCAGTGCCTGGGTCGTCGTCGCGGGTTCCGGCCTGCCGCGGCTGCGCTCATGCCAGGCGGTGAGCCGATTGTAGCCGACGCAGACCGCAAACCGCACGACGATGACGATCATGATCGTCAGCAGCGAAAAGCGGGCCGCATCCCAGAGGTGATCCGCCGGCATTCCGCCGACGATGTCGCGAACCTGCATGCCCATCAGCAGGAACGCCATGACGTTGAGAACGAAGACGACGGCCGTCCAGACCGCATAGGACTGCACCCGCATGCGCGCCGAGGAGCGGGCTTCGCTGCTTCTCGCGAGCGTCATCGCGAAGGCAACGATGGCAAGCACCGCCGACAGGCCGAGCCGTTCGGCGAGGATCCAGAGAAGGAAGGTCTGGACGAACTGCAGGAGGATGCCGCCGAGCGTGCCGGCGACGAACCGCATGAGATGCCGGACCACCCAGGCGGCCAGGATGCCGAGCAGCAGGCCGCCAGGCACCGCGACGGCAAGATGCAGCGCCACGCCCGCATCGAGACTGCCGGCCGATTGCACGGAGAGAGCGGCGTCGAAGATCAGCAGCGCAGCCGCATCGTTGAACAGGCTTTCGCCGCGAAGGACCGTATCGGTTGTGCGCGGGATCGACATCGACGACAGCACCGCCGTCGCGGCGGCGGCATCCGGCGGGGCGACGATCGCGCCGAGCACCAGCGCCGCTGCGATCGGCAATCCGGCCACCGTCCAGCCGACGAAGGCGACGGCAACCGCGGTCACGCATACGCCGCCGATCGCAAACACCAGCAGCGGCAGCCAGAACCGGCGGGCAATCCCGATCGGAAAATCGAACGCCGCATCGAGCAGCGCCGGCGCGATGAACAGCGCGAGCGCCGTTTCCGGGTCCAGCGAGATATAAGGCATGCCCGGCACCAGCGCGACCGCGGCACCCGCCAGCGCCAGCATCGACGGGTAGGGCACGGAAAGCCGGCGCGAAATCTGCAGAAGCACGATCGCGACAAGCAGCAGGACGAGCAGGCTCTCGAAGAAGTTCATGCGGCGATCTTAGAGACCGTCGAAGCCTTTGTCAGCGGCAGGCTTGCGCAATTTGTTCCAGACATCCGCGCGACACCGGCCCTGTGTTCGGGCCGATCGAAGCGATCGGCGCATAGCCCGGAAACGGAAGGGGCCCGGTTCAGTCGGGCCCCGGATCTTTCCGCATCAGGTGGTTCAGGCAGCCTTTTTGGCACCGACGAATGCGATGGCCGCCAGGATGACGCTGGCAATCACGTTCCAGCCGGCAAACGAGAGGCCGAGCACGCGAAGGGCTGCCTGCGTGCAGGACGGCCCGTGAACCGTGTTCAGGTCCGACAGCAGGCTGCCGGCATTGGTGGTGACGCCGGCCCCGCCGCCGCAGCTTGCCGGACCTTCCCAGAAGGCCCATTCGACGCCCGAGTGATAAACACCCATGCCGGCGCCGACCAGCATCATCACGCCGATGACGACCAGCAGCGCGCGGGTGACCCAGGCGGGCAGGCCGATCATCGAGACGATGATCGCGAGAATGCCGACCGGAATGCCGTAATAATAGGGATTGCGCTGCAGCAGGCAGAGCGCGCAAGGAATATAGCCGCCGATATACTGGAAAGCCAGCGCCCCGCCGACCGTCGCCGCCATGCCGAGCGTCAGGACGATGGCGTAGCCTATGCCGACGCGGAAACGGGGTGTGGAAGCTGTCAGCGCCATGCGCCTCTCCTAAAATGGTTTCGACCGGCGGGGGTGCCATGGCCTCACTTAGAGCAGATGCGGCGGCGCGGTAAGACAAATTATCTTGAATTGCGGGCCGGGCTTTCCGGGGACAAGGCAACGGCCAGTACCAGGACCATGGGATAAGGACCGCCGGAAGCCGCGGATGCCACAAATAGAACGCCGCCACCAGATGATTTGCATCCGCCGCAAATTGGCGATTGATGCCGGCAACATCCTGAGTTAAGAACCACCATCGGACGGAGACGAGTCATCGTCTTTCAGGTTAGCACCCGTAGCTCAGCTGGATAGAGTGTTGGATTCCGATTCCAAAGGTCACAGGTTCGAATCCTGTCGGGTGCGCCATTTTCCCAGTGTCCATACCGGAGACATAGGTAACAGATCGTTCCTAAGACAGGGGTGACAACCTCGTGCCGAACGAGTTGTCGATGGTTTGCAATGTCCTCTGCTCCAGGTCGATATATCCCAGATCATAAAGCATTGAGGCTGACGAGCCAAATGCCCCTGGATCAAGTCTGGGGCTGGCTCTGTCGACTTCCTTGCTTCCGAGCCTCTGTCGGCCAGCACGGCGCGAATTTCGGCAAGGTGGCGTAGTTTCAGCGCGACGGAATAGGCATCGATCGAACTTTCGGTTGCGTTCGCAAGGCTCGCGACGGCGGAGCGTTGCGCGCCATCTGCGAAGCCCATTTTTAGTTGCAATCGATATTGTCGGCTACTTTTTCGTCTGGCATAGATGTCTCGGAAATCCGGGGAGTCTTTTTATGAAGCATTTTCACAATAAGCAGTTTTTCGCCGCGCTTGCCGTTGCTTTTATTTTCTGCCAGCCGGCTCAGGCCGAGACGACCGATTGGATGAAAGGCACGGATTCCCTCAGATTTGCCAGAAAACTGGGTGCCGGCGGTGACATTGTCACCGGGATGGAATGCAAGGACAGCGGGCAGGCGTCGCTTGACTACGATAGCGCGTTGGTGCGTCTTACCTACAGCAGGAACGTCAAGCACACCGGCTGGGTCATCAGCGGCTGGAACAACCTGCCTTCGTTCAAGAAGTATTTCGCAGATAGGGGCTACAAGATGGTGTCGCAAACGATGTTTGTACGCCAAAAATCCGGTCTCCGACTTTACTGCGGAATCTTCTACAGGTAACCGGTTTGGCCGTGCGAGAATTCAGCAGTTCGCTTGGCCTCTCGACCCATGGTTCATGCGGCGGAACCCGCCCCACCGATCGATAGCTCAATATGGTTGGGTGACGTTCAGACAGGCCGAAACCTGCACAAGCAATCTGATCGCAAGCGGTTAGGCATCAAGGCGTCGAAACCGGTTGCGGAACAAATTGCGATCGAACTTTCCCCACACCTAAATTCCAATGTGGGAAAAACTAAAATAGCATAGGGAAATCAAAAGCCGGAAAGTGATGTGGTGCCCCGTGCCGGAATCGAACCAGCACTCCTTTCGGAACCTGATTTTGAGTCAGGCGCGTCTACCAATTCCGCCAACGGGGCACTTGGGTAGCGGTATGCGCTCTATCACGGGCCCGCACCGGCATGCAAGGGTGAAGTGAGGTTGCAATCCCGTATGCCTCGCAGCTGCGAGATTGTCCCGGATCAGGGCCGCTCGATGTCGTTTTTCCCGATCCTCGGCGGCAGATCGCCGTCTTTGGCGCCTCCCGGAACATGCGTGCCGCCTGGGCCTCCGGAGGCCGCCATCTCAGGTCCCCTCCCGTGTCCCCCTTGTATTTTAAGCATCCCGGATGTTAGCTGGTGCAGCAAAAATAGAAGCGTTGCCCATGAAACTGCCTGCCGGAACGTCCTATGAAGACCTTTTTCGCGATTTCGCCTGGGAGATCCCGCAGCGATTCAACATGGGGGAGGCGGTCAGCGATGCCTGGGCGGAGAAATTTCCGGATCGCATCTGTCTCCAGCATTTCAGCCCGGATGGCGCTCATCGGGCTCTGACCTATGGCGAGCTGTCCGGGCGATCCGCCTCGCTTGCGAACGGCCTTGTCGCGCTCGGCCTCAAGCCCGGCGACCGCGTCGCACTTCTTCTGCCGCAGAGTTTCGAGACGGTGATCGCGCATGTGGCGATCTACAAGATGGGCGGCATTGCCCTGCCGCTGGCGCTTCTGTTCGGGGCCGAGGCGCTCGAATATCGGCTGAAAGCATCAGGTGCTGCGGCGATCGTCACCAATCCCTTCGGCCTGTCGCGGTTGGCAGCCTTAAGCGAAAAGCTGCCGGAGTTGCGGCATGTGATCGTCACTGGAGATACGCCGCCCGGCGACGGCCTGCTGGCGCTCGACGCGCTGATCGCCGCCCATCCTCCGGTGTTCGAGGTCGTCGACAGCGGTCCGGACGATCCGGCGTTGATGATCTTCACCTCCGGCACGACCGGCCCGCCGAAGGCGGCGCTGCACGGCCATCGGGTGCTGGCCGGCCATATTCCGGGTTTCCAGCTGGCGCATGAATTTGCGCCGCAGCAAGGGGACCGGATCTGGACGCCGTCGGACTGGGCCTGGGCGGGCGGCCTGCTCAACGTGCTGATGCCGGCGCTGATGCTCGGCATTCCGGTCGTCTCCTCGCCGGCCCAGAAATTTGATGCCGACATGGCTTTTCGCATCATGGCCGAGATGGATGTGCGCAACGCCTTCATTCCGCCGACGGCGCTGCGGCTCCTGAAATCCGTCGAAAAGCCGCTCGAAAAATACGATCTCAAGCTGCGGACGATCGCGTCGGCCGGCGAGGCGCTCGGCCGCGAGACCTATGACTGGGCGAAGGCGGCGCTGGGGCTGACGGTCAACGAGTTCTACGGCCAGACCGAATGCAATTTCGTGCTGTCTTCGGCCGCCAATCTCGGCGTTTCGCGCGGCGGAGCGATCGGGCGGGCGGTGCCGGGCCATCATGTAGCGGTGGTCGACGGCAGGGGCATCGAGCTGCCGGCCGGCAAGATGGGGCAGATCGCCATCCGCAGACCCGATCCGGTGATGTTCCTCGGCTACTGGAACGACGAAGCCGCGACGGAAGCGAAGTTCGTCGGCGACTGGCTGATCACGGGTGATCTCGGCCGCAAGGACCGTGACGGTTATGTGGAGTTCATCGGGCGGGACGACGACGTCATCACCTCGTCCGGTTATCGCATCGGGCCGAGCGAGATCGAGGACTGCCTGACTGGTCATCCGGCGGTGCGGCTGGCGGCCGTGGTCGGCAAGCCGGACCCGATCCGCACCGAGATCGTCAAGGCCTATATCGCGCTCGCGCCCGGCTATCGTCCGAGCGACGAGCTGGCTCTGGAGATCCGTGACTGGGTGAAGACGCGGCTGTCGATGCACGAATATCCGCGCGAGGTCGCCTTCGTCGACGATATCCCACTGACGACCAGCGGCAAGGTCATCCGCCGTCTGCTGCGCGACAAGGCGGCTGCCGAGTGATCGCTACGGGTTGATTATTCCGAACGGCCGGCGAGCGACATGATCTTCTCGCGCAGCATGCGGGCCATGTTGCGGGTGTTGCGGTAGAGGTGAAGCTGGGCTGCCACCTGGCGCACGTCGCGGTCGCCGTTCTGGCGCAGGCCGATCACCAGCGTGCCCATTTCCTCGCGCTCTTCCCAGAAACGGCTCATGATCGGATGGTCCGGAACCGCGCAACTGTCGGTGCGCATGATGTTGGCGTCTTCGAGATGCCATTCGGTCAGCTTCACCATCAGGAGCTTGCCGGGCGAGAAATGGGAGAAACTCTCGTCGTAGGCGGTCTTCCACGTATAGGCCTCGCCGGCCATGATGAAGACGATGAGCGAGGCGATTGCGCGGCCGTCGAAATCGATGGTGTGGATGCGGACGGCGTCGATTTCCGCCAGGTTGGTGATCGCTTCGCGGGCGAAGGCGGCGCGGTAGCGGTCGTTGATCAGGGCCGAGCGTTTGCGGCCCTTCCAGCCCTTGGCTTCGAGCGCCAGGAATTCCTCCATCCGCAACCGGATCTCTTCCGGCTGGCGGGCGACCGAATAGCTGAGCGAGCCCTTGTTGCCGAGATTGCGCCAGAGACGGCGCATTTCGCGGTAGTGGTGCGACGAGATCGAGTGCTTGAGATAGGCCTCGCCGTCGAGCATGCTTTCGAGCATCGGTCGGAGATGGGGATCGGTGACGGCCACCGGCAGGTTGCGGCCGATCGCGACCGCCTTGGCGAGCTGCGCGAACGGACCGGCGAGCCTGACGTCCGGCATCACCAGCACGGAGGGGAGGCGGGCTTCGCGCATGCTGAGCGCGTCGAAAAGATTGTCGATCGTCTCGGCTGAATCTTCCGCGTCGACGAGCGGCGTGCCGATCGGTCCGAAGGGGTTGGCCCAGGCGCGGATGATCGAGGCGCCGACGGAAAAGCCGGGCTTCTCGACCGTGAACGGCATCAGCAGCCGCATGCGGCTGCGCGCACCGATCTCGTCGCGGATCAGCGCCAGGCGCACCTGCTTGTCCTCGACCCGCGGCATGGCGGGGGCCAGCAGCCGGGCCGAAAAGAAGATGTTCGGCTCCAGCGCGCGGTTGGAGAGGAATTCGAGTTCTTCCTGCAGGTCGTAACCGAAGGCGGCGGGATAGAGGCAGAGTTCGCGGCCCGGCCGGCCGACCTGGAGATGGGTATCGGCATCCGGCCGCTCGGCGCGGAACGCCTGGACCATGCTCATCCGGCCGCCGCCATTGCCCTCGAATTCGCTGCTGAATGGAGGTTGCGCCATGATCAGGAAGCCTTTGAAGGAGCAGAGGGCGTCGGATCGGCAAAGGCGAAGAGCACGATGCCGAGCGTGCGCCGGACTGCGATATGCAACAGGATCGCCTCGATCATCATCGCCGACGCCGTGGCCGTGGCCGCACCCGTCAGGCCGAAGCGGGGGATCAGCGCGATATTGAGGCCGATGCTCGCCAAAAGCGTCACGCCGTAGAGCAACACGCAGAGTTTCTGGCGGCCGGCCATGCTGAGCAGGACCTCGCCGGGCCCCACCATCGACTTGGCAAGGATACCGCAAAACAGGATCGCCATCAGCCAGTAACCGGCCGTAAACGCGCTGCCGAACAGCGACAGAAGCAGCTCGCCGGAAGCGAGCGCCATAAGCCCGACGGCAAGCGACGGCCAGAAACTCCAGCGCGCGGTCTGGCCGGCAAAGGCGGCCAGCGCCGTCATGTCCTCCTCCGCCATGATCGCGGAAAAGCGGGGGCCGGCGGCAGCCTTGATCGAGAAATAGACGAATTGCACCAGTACGATCGTCTTCGCGGCGGCATAATAGATGCCGACCTGGTCTGGCGGCAGGTAAAGGCCGACAACGACGACGTCCGCATTGGTCAGCAGGAAGCCGATGCCGTCGACCAGGAAGAGCGGCAGCGAATATCGGAACCAGGCGCCCATCTCGAACCGTATCGGACCGGTCCCGTAGAGCCGGCGCAGGCGCAGCGTCAGGCGCAGCAGCTGCGAGAGCGTCGTGACATAGGTTGCCGCAAGGGCTGCCTGCATGGCGGTGACGGCCGTGTGGTCAGCGCCGAACCAGAGTGCGGCCAGCATGAACACGAGGATCAGGGTCGGGCGGATCAGGTAGGTGGGGCTCAGCGCCGTCACCGTCCAGCCGTTCGAACGCGCGGTGCCGTCGAGCACGTCGCCGAGCGCGATCATCGGTATGGTGAAGAAGGCGAGCGACACCGGCACAAGGTAATAGGGCTCGACCGTGTGGCCGTAGACATGCAGGAACAGGAAACCGAGGCCGGCCACCGTGCTTGCCGAGATCAGCGCCACCAGGCGGACGGCGAGATTGAGCCCGCGCACCGTCGCCACCTCGTCGCGTGCCCTGTGCTGGTGCAGGAAGCGGATGACGGAGGTGTGGAAACCGAGGCAGGAAAGATTGCCGGCGAGCACGACCAGAACCCAGACGAATGCGAATATGCCGTATTCGAACTCGCCCATCAGGCGGGCGAGCACGATCTGCGACACGAAGGCGATGGCGGCGCTGAAGACGCGGATCACGAAGGCGATGAGCGCGCGGCGCTGGGCGCGGGCCGTCTCGTCGTCATCGGTCAGGATCGATTGGAGCTTGCGGGTCAGCGGTGCCAGCCGGGTCCTCAGACCAGGCGGAAGCAATCTTTCCGCTGTTTCGATAACCGCCATGATGGGCACGCAATACTCGTAACGACGACGGGAACATGGGCAAAAGTGTTGCCACAGCAGGGTTAAGAAAGGGTTCGCCCGGGCGTCAAAGGATTGACGATTGCGCGGGCCCTACCGCGGAAACGACAACGCCGCCCGGCAGGGGCGGCGTTGAAAGGATGGGGTTTTCGCAGAAGCCTCAGGCCTGTTCGAAGGCACCGTGGCAATGCTTGTATTTCTTGCCGGATCCGCAGGGGCAGGCCTCGTTGCGGCCGATCTTGCCCCAGGTGGAGGGATCTTCCGGACGGCGGTCTGCCGGTGCGGCGATGAAGTTCTCGCTGTCGAAGCCGGTGACCTGGTTGAGGCCGGTCGTCGGATCGACATGCTGTTCGTCGTAGATCGCCGGCGGCTGCGGCGGCTCTGGGTTCTGCACCAGCTCGACGCGCATCAGCTGGGCGGTGACCGCCTCGCGCAGGTTGGCAAGCAGCGCCTGGAACAGCTCGAAGGCTTCCGCCTTGTATTCCTGCAGCGGATCGCGCTGGGCGTAGCCGCGGAAACCGATGACCGAGCGCAAGTGGTCGAGATTGACGATATGCTCGCGCCACAGGTGGTCGAGCGTCTGGAGCAGCACGGAGCGCTCCACATAGGTCATGATATCGGCGCCGAAGCGCTCCTTGCGCTCGGCCGCGGCCTTGTCGGCAGCCTCGGTGATCCGTTCGCGGATATCGGTCTCGCCGATGCCGTCTTCCTTGACCCAGTCTTCGATCGGCAGGTCGAGGTTCAGCATCCGGCCGACGTCTTCGCGAAGGCCCGCGGCATTCCACTGTTCGGCATAGGCGCGTTCGGGAATGTGCTTGGCGACCAGAACCTCGATCACCTCGCTGCGCATGTCCTCGACGGTCTCGGATACGTCTTCCGAATCCATCATCTCGATGCGCTGTTCGAAGATCACCTTGCGCTGGTCGTTGGTGACGTCGTCGTATTTCAGAAGGTTCTTGCGGATGTCGAAGTTGCGGGCTTCGACCTTCTTCTGGGCGCGTTCGAGCGCCTTGTTGATCCACGGATGGACGATTGCTTCGCCTTCCTTGAGGCCGAGCTTCTGCAGCATGCTGTCCATCCGGTCGGAGCCGAAGATGCGCATCAGGTCGTCCTGGAGGGACAGGTAGAATTTCGAACGGCCCGGGTCGCCCTGACGGCCGGAGCGGCCGCGCAGCTGGTTGTCGATGCGGCGGCTTTCGTGGCGCTCGGTGGCGATCACGTAGAGGCCGCCGGCGGCAAGCGCCTTCTCCTTGAGCTGTTTGACCTCTTCGCGGCTTGCCGCTTCCAGCGCATCGCGCTCCGGACCCGGCTCCATGCCTTCGAGTTCGCGTTCGAGGCGCATGTCGATATTGCCGCCGAGCTGGATGTCGGTACCGCGGCCAGCCATGTTGGTGGCGATCGTGACGGCGCCCGGCACACCGGCCTGCGAYACGATATAGGCTTCCTGCTCGTGGTAACGGGCGTTCAGGACCTGGAAATTGTTGAAGCCCGACTGGCGCAGCATGGTCGCCAGCAGTTCGGATTTTTCGATCGAGGTGGTGCCGACCAGGACCGGCTGGCCGCGTTCATGGGCTTGTTTGATTTCCTCGATGATCGCCTTGAACTTTTCATCGAAGGTCCGGTAGACCTCGTCGTCTTCGTCGATACGCTGGATCGGCAGGTTGGTCGGCACTTCGACCACTTCGAGCTTGTAGATATTGCCGAACTCTTCCGCTTCCGTCTGGGCCGTACCGGTCATCCCGGCGAGCTTTCCGTACATGCGGAAATAGTTCTGGAAGGTGATCGAGGAGAGCGTCTGGTTCTCCGGCTGGATCTGCACCTTTTCCTTGGCTTCGAGCGCCTGGTGCTGGCCTTCCGAATAACGGCGGCCGGGCATCATGCGGCCCGTGAATTCGTCGATGATGACGATCTCGTCGTTGCGGACGATATAGTCCTTGTCGCGGGTGAAGAGCTTGTGGGCCTTCAGCGCGTTGTTGATGTGGTGGACGATCGCGACGTTCTCGACGTCGTAGAGGGATTCGCCCTTCAGCAGGCCCGCCTGACGCAGCAGGTTCTCGAGCTTTTCGGTGCCGACCTCGGAGAAGTTGGCGGAGCGCTGCTTTTCGTCGATCTCGTAGTCATCAGGCGTCAGTGCGGGGATGAAGGCGTCGATGGTGTTGTAGAGTTCCGAACGGTCGTCGAGCGGGCCGGAGATGATCAGCGGCGTGCGCGCCTCGTCGACCAGGATCGAGTCCACTTCGTCGACGATCGCGTAATTGTGGCCGCGCTGGACCATCTGGCTACGCTCGTACTTCATGTTATCGCGCAGATAATCGAAGCCCAGTTCGTTATTGGTGGCGTAGGTGATGTCGCAGGCATAATTGGCGTGGCGCTCTTCGTCGCTGAGGCCATGGACGATGACGCCCGTGGTCAAGCCCAGGAAGCCGTAGAGCTTGCCCATCGTGTGGGCGTCGCGCTGGGCGAGGTAGTCGTTGACGGTGACCACGTGCACGCCCTTGCCGGCGAGCGCGTTCAGGTAGACCGCCAGCGTCGCCACCAGCGTCTTGCCTTCGCCGGTCTTCATCTCGGCAATCGCGCCGTCGTGAAGGATCATGCCACCGGTCAGCTGCACGTCGAACGGGCGCATGCCGAGCACCCGGCGGGAAGCCTCGCGCACGACCGCAAAGGCCGGGACCAGGATGTCGTCGAGCGTCTTGCCCTCGGAGAGCAGTTTCCTGAACTCGACCGTCTGGGCCGCAAGCTGTTCGTCGGAGAGAGCCTTGGTCTTCTCCTCGATAGCATTGATGGCGTCGACAGTCGGCTGGTAGCCGCGCACGCGACGATCGTTTGCCGAACCGAACAATTTGCGGGCGATGCCGCCAAGGCTGACCATACGAATGGTCCTTTCTGAAATCTGTCCCATGGGGGCGCGGGACCGGTCGAACCATCGGTTTCTGATACCGATAAAATGACCTGTCACGCCCGGAAACTCTGCTGGACGCGAAGTTGCGTGACAGATAAGAGGGGGGTCGAATGATGTCAACGGTGGCGGCCGATACAGAATGGCCACAATCCGGTGTTTGTGAAGGTTTTCTGGCCGGAATCAGACGTTCTGAAACCGGTATCCTTAATCGAAAGGTCTTTATCGATGTTGCGCCACAAGTTTCTCATGACGGCCGCGCTGGCCGCCGCGATCCTCTGCCAGGCTCCCGCCTTTGCGGCGGAGGATCCGGTCGTTGCCAAGGTCRGCGACCTCGAAATTCACCAGTCGGAACTGGAGATTGCGGTCCAGAACCTGGACCCGCAGCTCGCCCAGCTTCCGGACGACCAGAAGAAGGTTGCAGCCCTTTCCGGCGCCATCGACGTCAAGCTGCTCGCCAAGGGCGCTCTCGCCGAAGGCATCAAGGACACCCCGGACTTCAAGAAGCGGATGGATTATATCGCCGACCGCGAGCTGCATAACGCCTATTTCCGCAAGCATGTGATCGACGCCACCACCCCGGCAGAGGTCAAGGCCCGTTACGACAAGGAAATCGCTTCCCTGCCGAAGCAGGAAGAGGTGCATGCCCGCCACATCCTCGTAAAGACCGAGGAAGAGGCCAAGGCGATCATCGCCGATCTCGACAAGGGCAAGGATTTCGCCGCGATCGCCAAGGAAAAGTCCCAGGATTCCAACAAGGATGAAGGCGGCGATCTCGGCTGGTTCGGCCGCGGCCGCATGGTTCCGGAATTCGAGGAAGTCGCTTTCGCGCTGAAGAAGGGCGAATATTCCAAGACGCCGGTCAAGTCGCAGTTCGGCTATCACGTCATCAAGCTGGAAGACACGCGCGATGCTCCGGCACCGGCTTTCGACCAGGTCGAGGACCAGGTCAAGCAGCTGGTGATGCGCGACAAGTATGTGGCTCTGATCACCAAGGCCAAGAGCGAGCAGAAGATCGACATCAAGGATGCGGCCCTCAAGAAGGGATATGAAGACGTCAGTAAGATGCAGGACGGCGACGTCCCGGTGCAGCAGTAATCATTTGACGACGGGCCCGGATCTTCCGGGCCCTTTTCCTATTTGAGCCAGGTAATTATCCGATGTCCGATTCCGTTTCGCCGCTCGCTCCGAAATCCTATCCCGACATGCCGGCGATCCGCGGCGTGCGGATGGCGACTGCCGCCGCGGGGATCAAGTACAAGAACCGCACCGACGTGCTGCTGATGGTGTTCGACAAGCCCGCGACCGTCGCCGGCGTCTTCACCCGCTCCAAGTGCCCCTCGGCGCCGGTCGATTTCTGCCGCGCCAATCTGTCGCACGGGGTGGCGCGCGCCGTGGTCGTCAATTCCGGCAATGCCAACGCCTTTACCGGCGTCAGGGGCAAGGCTGCGACTGAACTCACCGCCAAGTCGGCCTCCGAGGCGGTCGGCTGCGGCAAGAACGAAGTCTATCTCGCTTCGACCGGCGTGATCGGCGAACCGCTCGACGCAACGAAATTCGCAGGCGTGCTCGGCGACATGAACAGCGGCGCCACCGGCGCCTTCTGGCTCGAAGCTGCCAAGGCGATCATGACCACCGACACCTATCCGAAGGTCGCGACCCGCACCGCCGATATCGGCGGCGTCAAGGTTACGATCAATGGCATCTCCAAGGGCGCCGGCATGATCGCCCCCGACATGGCGACCATGCTGTCCTTCGTGGCGACCGATGCAGACATCGCGTCGCCGGCGCTGCAGAGCCTGCTGTCCGCCGGCGTCGGCCCAAGCTTCAACTCGGTCACCGTCGACAGCGATACCTCGACCTCCGATACGCTGATGCTGTTTGCTACTGGTGCCGCCGCCGAAGATGGCCAGGTCCGTGTCGAGACCGCCGACGATCCGCGTCTCGCAAGCTTCCGCGCCGCGCTCAATGACCTGCTCAAGGATCTGGCCCTGCAGGTCGTCCGCGACGGCGAAGGTGCGCGCAAGATGGTCGAGATCACCGTCACCGGCGCCGAAAGCGATGCCGCGGCAAAGGTGATCGCGCTGTCGATCGCCAACTCGCCGCTGGTCAAGACCGCGATCGCCGGCGAAGACGCCAATTGGGGCCGTATCGTCATGGCCGTCGGCAAGTCGGGCGAAATGGCCGACCGCGACCGGCTGGCGATCTGGTTCGGCGACGTGCGCGTCGCCGTCGACGGCGAGCGCGATCCGGCCTATTCCGAAGCAGCGACCACCGCCGTCATGAAAGAACAGGACATTCCGGTGAAGGTCGATATCGGTCTCGGCAGCGGCCGTGCGACCGTCTGGACCTGCGACCTCACCAAGGAATATGTTGCCATCAACGGCGACTACCGGAGCTGACAGGAATTGAACGAAGCATCATCTCCTCAGAACGATCTGCCATTGGTCCGGCGGCTCGAAGCCGTTGGCTTTCGAGCCTGGCCGGCGGCGTCCGTCATTTATGACGGCAGCTGGCAGGTGCGGCTGACCGGCGGTCATCCTTCCAAGCGCTTGAACTGCATCGTGCCGCTCGACCCGTCCGATCACCGCGACATGGCGATGCGGCTCGAGAAGGCGCGCAAGCGGTTCGAGGACTATGGCCGGCAGCTGGTCGTCAGGGAGACGCCGCTTGCTCCTCCGAAGCTCATCGACCACCTCAATGCCGCCGGCTGGCGGGCGTTCGAGACCGTCGACGTCCTGACCGTAAACCTCACCGAACTGGAACTGCCGGACACGCTCGATCACCTGCCGAGCCACGATATCGGCCGGTTCTGCGACGCGAGCCTGGCGATCGATAACGAAGATCCGGCGCTGAAGCCGGCGCTTGCCGAGATCCTGAGTTCGATCAAGCCGACCTCCGGCTTCTTCATCAAGGAAAACCCGCAGGAAGGCGCCGCGGCCGTGGCGCTCTGCGTCCAGGACAACGACCTGGCCGGCATCATCTCTTTTGCCGTCGCCAAGGCGCATCGGCGAGAGGGTCTAGGCACCGAAATTCTCTCCTCGGCGCTGCGCTGGGCCCGCATCAGCGGCGCGCGGTCGGCCTGGCTGCAGGTCGTCTCGACCAACGAACCGGCGCTGGCGCTCTATCGGAGGTTCGGCTTCCGCAAGGCCTACGAATACCGCTATTGGCGGCAGGAAAGCCGGGCATGAGCGACACCCCCCGCAAGATTCTGCTCGTCGCCGCCTGCGCGCTGATCGATACCGACGGCCGCATCCTTCTGGCGCAGCGGCCGGAAGGCAAGTCGCTGGCCGGCCTCTGGGAGTTTCCAGGCGGCAAGGTCGAGCCCGGTGAGACACCGGAGGAGACGCTGGTGCGCGAGCTCGAGGAAGAGCTCGGCATCCAGACCAAGATCCCGTGCCTTGCGCCGCTCACCTTCGCCAGCCACACCTACGAGACCTTCCACCTGCTGATGCCGCTCTACATCTGCCGTCGCTTCGAAGGCATTCCGACGGGGCGGGAAGGGCAGGCGATCAAATGGGTCCGGCCGAACGCGCTGCGGGACTACCCAATGCCGCCGGCCGACGAGCCGTTGATCCCGATCCTGCAGGATCTCCTCTGATCGATAAAATTAGAGCCGCCGAATTCATACGGCGTTAAGGGATCGTTTAGCCGATTGTGGCACCTTCAAGGCTTATCCGGTAACGCGTTGATGAGGCTTTAGAAGGCATGGACGAGGAATTCTGGAAAACTGTGCGGGTCCGTCAGCGGACGACGCATGGCTCCGGCAAAACCGGCGCGCTGAATATCGCACTCCTGTTCGGGACGGCCGCGATCGCTCTTTCGCTGATCGTGACGCCGATGCTCGCCAGCCGCAATGACGAGCGCCGTCTGGCGCATGTCCAGGAAGATTTCGACCTGATCAGCACGGGCTCCATCAAGCCCGGCGAAAAGGGAGCAAGACATTATACGATCCGGCGCAGCGTATTGCAGGAAACGCCCGGTTCGGTCTGCATCGTACAAGGTTATGGCATCGGCAGCGACTGCTGACGCCGGGACTTTGAGGCCGGACTCCCATTTGATCCAAAGGTCAGTTCATGCGCCTTTTCAGGTTCCTTCTGAATAATAACAGCGGCGCGACGGCCGTGGAATACGGCCTCATCATCGGGATCATCTCGCTGTCGATGATCGCCGGGTTCACCACCTTTACCGACGCATTGACGAATACGTTCAAAACCATCTCTAACAGCATTGACGACCCTGTTCCCTGAATTTGGGTCGGGGCCGTTCAGCGCGGGCTGCGACTGTTGAGGGCGTCGGCCAGCCGCATCTTGGCGGAGCCCGGCTTCAACGGTTTTTGCTGGCTTTCGTGCGGCGTCCAGCCGGATGCGTAGATGATCGAGAATGTCGCGCGGATGCGGCCGTCCGGATCGGAATAGCGCTCGGCATAAAGTTCTGCAGCTCTCACGAAGAAACGCCTCGTCACCGGCACGCGACTGCGTCCCGCCAGCGGATTGGTCATGCCCATGGCCCGCAGATCCCGCATCAGCGGGAACAGCGAGTCGTAGCGTACCGTGTAGGTTTCGGCATCGACGACCGGCAGCGAGAAGCCCGCCCGCTGCAGCAGCGCACCGACATCGCGCACATCGGCAAATGGAATGACGCGCGGGCTTGCCCCGCCGGTCAGTTCGGCCTCGGCGGACAGAAGGACGTCCCGCATTTCCTGCAGCGTGCCCGAGCCTGGGATCGCCGCCAGGAAAAGCCCGTCCGGCTTCAGTGCCCGGCGAATGCGGATCAGCGTGCCGGGCGTATCATTGACCAGATGCAGCGACAGCGGCGACAGGACCAGGTTGACGGAATCCGGTTCGAGCGGCACGTCCTCCAATGGAGCGGCCGTGAAGGCATCTCCGGGCTTTGCAAAGGTCTCGTCGGTTTCGATCCGGCGGATGGTGCCGATCTTGCCGGTGGCAAGCGCTTCGCGGGCGGCGATGCCGGTTCCGCCATGGAGTTCGACCGCCGTCTCGAAGCGGCGCTCGACGACCGCCAACCGGTCTGCAAGCTCGCGGCCGGCGATATCCAGAAGAAAGGCGGCGTTGTTGTCCTGAGTGGTTATCGCCCGTCTGCGGCGGGCACTCACCAGCTGTTCGTCGAAGAGAATTTCCATGGTCGTCCACTCGTATTCTGCCGTCGCAAAGGCGCGTTCCATCCGCTATTGTCAAGTCATGTCCGCCGAGCCGAACGTCAATGCCCTGCGACTTTTAACATCGTTCGCCGAGGGGTGGACGAGATGGATCGGCGATTTCGTCTATCCGCCGATCTGCCCCGGCTGCGGGGTGCGGACCGGCGCGCATCAGGGCTTCTGCCCCTCCTGCTGGCGGGAAATCCGTTTCATCGAACGGCCCTATTGCGAGAAGCTCGGCCTGCCGTTTTCCTATGATCCGGGGCCAGGCATTCTGTCGGCGCAGGCGATTGCGGAACCACCCGTCTTCGACCGTTTGCGCTCGGCGGCAATCTTCGAGGGCGCCGCCCGCGACCTCGTCCATTCGCTGAAATACCGCGACCGCACCGACCTTGCGGGGATGATGGCCGGCTGGATGCTGCGCGCCTCCGATGGTTACGTGGAAAACTGTGACGCCATCCTGCCGGTGCCGCTGCATCGGTCGCGGTTCGCCTCGCGCAAATTCAACCAGGCGGCGGAGCTCGCACGGCATCTGTCGCAGAAATCCGGTCGGCCGTTCCTGCCGTCTACCCTCATTCGCGTCAAACGCACCAACCGACAGGTGGGGCTTACGGCGCGGGCCCGCGAGGATAATGTACGGGCGGCCTTTGCAGTCGCGCCGCGCCATGAGGACCGCGTTTTCGGCAAGCGGCTGGTGCTGGTCGACGACGTCTACACCACCGGCGCGACGGTTTCTTCGGCCACGCGTGCCTTGCGGAAAGCCGGCGCTGCGGAGGTCACTGTTTTGACCTTTGCAATGGCTGTCGGCGGGCCTATATGACAGAAGAAAACACTATTGCGCGCGGCCTTTCCCCGCCTGGTCGCGCCCGGAGACGATCATGGCAGAGGTCACTATCTATACCCGCGAATATTGCGGTTACTGCGCGCGCGCAAAAGCTTTGCTGGATACAAAGGGCGTCGCCTATACCGAGCATGACGCCACCTATTCGCAGGAACTGCGCCAGGAAATGATTGGCAAGGCGAACGGCCGCTCGACTTTCCCGCAGATCTTCATCGACGGCACACATGTCGGCGGCTGCGACGATCTGCACGCACTCGACCGGGCCGGCAAGCTGGACCCGATTCTGGCGAACTGAGAGGTTTCTTCCATGGCTTTCAAGGCTGCCGCCATCCAGATGTGCTCCGGCGTCGATCCGGAAAAGAACGCCGCCGACATGGCGCGGCTGGTGCGTGAAGCGGCGGCCCACGGGGCGACCTATATCCAGACCCCGGAGATGACCGGTTTCCTGCAGCGGGACCGCAAGGCCATGCGCGCGGTGCTGCGCGACGAAGCGGGCGATATCATTGTTTCGACCGCCCGCCGCTTGGCGAGCGAACTCGGCATTCACCTGCATATCGGCTCGACGGCGATCGCCGTCGACGGCGGCAAGATCGCCAACCGCGCCTTCCTGTTTGCGCCGAGCGGCCGGCAGATCTGCACCTATGACAAGATCCATATGTTCGATGTCGATCTGGACAATGGCGAGAGCTGGCGCGAAAGCTCGGCCTATGAGCCGGGAAGCGAAGCGCGGGTCGCCGGTCTGCCGTTCGCCAAGCTCGGTTTCGCGATCTGCTACGACGTGCGATTCCCGCAGCTTTTCCGCACCGAAGCCTTGGCCGGCGCCGAGATCCTGACCGTGCCTGCCGCCTTCACCCGCCAGACCGGTGAGGCCCATTGGGAAATCCTGCTGCGCGCCCGGGCGATCGAGAACGGTGCCTTCGTGATCGCCGCCGCTCAAGGGGGCGTGCATGAAGACGGCCGCGAGACATTTGGCCATTCGATGATCGTCGACCCCTGGGGCAAGGTGCTGGCGTCTGCCGGCGGCACCGGCGAAGGCGTCGTGCTCGCCGACCTCGATATTGCCGCAGTCGCCGCAGCCCGGGGAAAGATCCCCAACCTCAAGAACGCCCGCGAGTTCTCGCTCGATGCGGTTCCCGACGCGGCGGGAGAGGTGGCCGCTTGATCAAGTATTCCCTCTCCTGCGACAATGCCCACGCGTTCGAAGGCTGGTTTTCGGAAAGCGCCGATTTCGACCGGCAGGTCGCGAGCGGCTTCCTGACCTGTCCGGTCTGCAATTCCGCTGCGATCTCCAAGACGCTGATGGCGCCCTCCGTTTCGACCGCCCGCAGGCAAGAAGAGAAGCAGGCGATGGTGATGGACCTGGCACGCCGGGAGGCGATCGCCAAGCTCAAGGAAGCGGTGGCGGCGATCAAGGCCAATGCCGAGGACGTCGGTGAAAAATTTCCCGAGGAAGCCCGCAAGATCCACTACGGCGAGGCCGATGCCCGCGGCATCATCGGCCAGGCGAGCCTTGGCGAGGTGCGCGACCTGCTTGAAGAAGGCATCGAGATCGCGCCGCTGCCGGTCATTCCCGAAGACGCGAACTGAGATGACCGGGACGGCGAGGCGGCTGGCGATCTATAATTTCGGCCTGTTCGTCGCTCCCTATGAAAACCCGGAAGTCGAAGGGTTTCGATTTCGCGAGCCGGCCAATTTTCAGGCTGCCGAGCAAGCGGAAGGTTTTCTGGGCCGGTCCGGTTACGCCGGCGAGCCGGGTCCGCGAAGCTGGGGACCACAGGTCTTCCCACGTTTCATCGAGGGCAGCGGCTTTGTGACCGCGCCTTCGACGCTGTCTCTATGGGCCGACCTCGAATCCCTGATGGCCTTCACCTATAACGGCGTCCATGCCGATGCGCTGAAGCATGCCCGCGAGTGGAACGTCGAGCGGCGATGGCCGGCGCTGGTGCTCTGGTGGACCGAAGGCAAGCCGGACTGGGCCGAGGCGGTCGAGCGTTTCGAGCATCTCCACGATCATGGGCCGGGGCCCAAAGGTTTCCATTTCAAAGAACCTCACGGACCGGACGGCAACAGAACAACGGTCGACCGAACCCGAGTACGCGAACTTTCCGCGCGTAATGCGGAAAAGCAGTCGGATCTGCTTGCGCATGTGCTGTCAGTGGGAGTGTAGCCGAGCGGGAGAGGGCGGGGATGATCAATCTTCTGGAAAGAGGATGCTTTCGTAGTCCTGGGCGCCGTGAAGAATCCTCAAGACGACCAATTCCGCATCCAAAATCTCGTAAAAGATGAGGTAACTCCCATGCGGCCGACGGCGGATATGGGCGGCGCTGCTATGCGGCACCTTGGAGAAAGCGAGCGGCATTTTCGCCAACTGGAGGCACTTGCTCTCCAGTTCCGTGACGAAGGTATCGGCGCGAACGGGATTTGACGGAAAGATGTAGTCGCCGATCCTGACGAGATCCTCGATGGCTTCCCGCGACAGGGTGACTTTCATCACCGCCCGCTTTTGGTGATACCCAACCTTCTACGGACTTCCGCGAATGCTTCGTCGATCGGCACCACTCGGCCGGCCCGAACATCGTCGAGCCCCTTCTGCAATTCCGCGTCAAGCTGCTGGCGTGCGCGTTCGCGCTCTTGGCGCTGACGCAAGACCGTCTCGATATACTCGCTGGTCGACGCAAACGATCCGCGCTCGACCTCGTTGCGAACGAAATCCTGGATGTCCGGCTCCAGCGTCACGGTGATCTTCACGGCCTCGCCCATCGGTCTCTCCAAAAGGAAGCTTTGCAAAGCTTATCACAGCAACGGCAGGCCTTGGAAGTTGTCTCACGCAGGCCGCTTGGCTAGCATCATGTAGTTGACGTCCATCTCTGGCGACAGGTTCCAGCGGTCCTGCAGCGGATTGAAGAAGACGCCGGTGCGGTGGATGATGTCCATGCCGGCTGAGGAGATCGGCCTTTCGAGCTCCTCCGGGCGGACCAGCTTTTCGTATTGATGGGTGCCGCGGGGCAGCCAGCGCAGGATGTTTTCGGCGGCGAAGATCGCCAGCGCGCCCGCCTTGAAAGTGCGGTTGATGGTGGCGACGAACATCAGGCCGCCGGGGCGGACCATGTTGGCGCAGGTCGTCATGAAGAAATTGACGTCCGCGACGTGCTCGACCACTTCCATGTTGAGCACGACGTCGAACGTCTCGCCGGCTTCGGCGAGCTGCTCGGCGGTGACGGCGCGGTAGTCGACCGAGGTGCCTGTCTCAGCCGCGTGGGTGGAGGCGATGCCGATGTTCTTTTCCGACGGATCGGCGCCGACGACGGTCGCGCCCATGCGGGCGATCGGCTCGGAGAGCAGGCCGCCGCCGCAGCCGATATCGAGGATGCGCAGGCCGGAAAGCGGCAGGTGGCTCTTGCGGTCGCGGCCGAAGTTTTCACAGATGCGGTCGCGGAGATAGGCGAGGCGCACTGGGTTGAACTTGTGAAGCGGCTTGAACTTGCCGGTCGGGTCCCACCACTCGGCGGCCATCGCGGAAAACCGGTCGACTTCGCTCTGGTCGATCGTCGTGCGGGCGGCTTCGGTCATGGCTCTACTCCTTGTTCCGCTGTTGAAGTCGGATGCAGCGGATGAGAAGTCAAGAGATGTTTCTTGGCGCGCCGCCTTGCCGCAACCAAGATGCAGGCGCGGAGCACGTCGAGATTCGGTTCATCGATCGCTATCTGCTGAAGCTTCTGCAAGGTCTGTTTGAAGAGTTCATAATGTTGCGGTTCGCGATTGGCGATGCAAAGCGGAAGGTCGGCGCAGGCCTTGCCGCTCAGGCCGATTTCCTGCTGGGCACGGACTTTCCAGATCTGATGCGCCGATGGCAGCATCGGGCCGCTGCAGACACGCCGGCGGCGGCAGGCCCGCAAATGGCAGAAGCCGTTGCCCAGAAAGCCGATCGACGCCGTGGCGCGACATAATTCCTCGTGCTGTTCGGCGCGAAGCTTTTCGTAATCGCTAAGATCTGGCTTATCCATGTTCTTCCTTGCCTAATCTCAAGGCGTACTCATCCCTTGGTGCTTTTGCGTTTCGTCTTCGGGTTCTCCCCGAGGATCGGCCGGGACACGTCGTGTGCCTCGAATTGAAATTTTAATAATGACACGCGACGTGTCCCGTTCGGTGTATTTTTCCGCACAACTCCGGTCCCTCTGCGGCGGTATGGACCTCCTTGCGGAGCCATACCGGGTTGTGTGCGACACACGCACGCCCCGCCAGAAGGCGAGAGGAGGACCATTTTCTGCGCAGCCCCTGGCAACCCGCCTGCATGACGGCGGATCATCAAGGCACCGGTCCCATCTCGCCGGTCATGCGGGCCGGTGTAGCCGAAACGGGACGGGCAGATTGTAGGCATGAGACCACAAGGCGGGGATGCGAGGGGATGAGATTTCGTCTATGTCATTGAAGATCTGGCAGGCACAGATCGCGGTTATCCTCTCTGGAGGGGAGGGATGGCGCACCGGGAGGAGGGCAAGATGGCGATCACGGTTGAGCGATTGAAGGAACTGCTTGCCTTCGAAGAGGTCTCCCTGACGCTGGCGGACAGTTCCGCGGAAAACCGCGACGGCTATATTCTCGAAAGGTTGCGGTTTCGGTTGAACGACGGCACCGAGGTGCGTGGCTTCCTGACCCGGCCGAGCGAAGGGTTCCTCACCCGCGGCCCGGCGATCCTCTATGCCCATGCACATGGCGCTCGCTGGGATATCGGCGCATCGGAACTGATCGACGGGCGGCCGGCTCTACTCGACGCCCCGGGGCCGGTTCTGGCGCGCGAAGGTTATGTGGCGCTTTGCATCGACATGCCGACGTTCGGTGAGCGCGCGGGGATCACCGAGGACGCTGCGACCAAGGCGGCACTCTGGCATGGCAAAACGCTGTTCGGGCAGATGCTGTCCGAACAGGCCGCGGCGCTGGCCTGGCTTGTCGGCCGGCCGGAGGTCGATCCGCAGAGGATCGGCGCTACGGGGCTTTCGATGGGTGCGACGCTCGCCTATTTCCTCGCGGCGCTGGATCCGAGGGTGAAGGCGAACGCGCATTTGTGCTGCTACGCGGATTTCGCGACGCTGGTCGAAACCGGCGCTCATAATCGGCACGGCCATTACCTGACCGTGCCGGGGCTGCTCAAGGAAACTTCGATCGGCGAAATTGCCGGGCTGGTGGCGCCGCGGCCGCAGCTGATCTGCGTCGGCTGGGACGATCCGCTGACACCGCCTGATGCGGTGGAGCGCGCCTTTGCCGAGACGGAAGCCGCCTATCTGAGGGCCCAGGCGCTCGGTGCGCTGGTGTTTCTGCCGCAAGCGGGCGTCGGTCACCGCGAGACGGCGGAGATACGGCGGGCGACGTTGGCCTTTTTCAAGGGCTATCTGTAAAAGGGGGACGTGCAGGTCAAAAGCGGTCGTAGAGGCTGCGGCTTGCTCAACTTGCCTTGATCGTTCGCATCTGCCGGTCGAGCGTATTGTAGGCTGCCTGTATAATGTCGAGATCCTTCATGGCGCCGATCGCGGCAATCTCCTTCATCAGCTCGCCAATTGCGGTATCGATGGCGGGGGCAGGCCTGGCGGCAGCAGTGGCCGCGGCAGTTGCAAGCCCTTCGGCAGAACCGCCAAGAACGTAAAAAAGTTCTATCGCGGCCACGAGACAGGCCTGGCTGCGTTGCTCTTGGTCGGAGGCGAAGTTTTCACCCACGCTTGCCGTTACCAGCGCGACAGCTCTGTTCTGATACTCGCCCATGATCCTTCCCGATGATGACGCTTTGCCCAAGGGGCATATTAGCGCTCAACTTCCTATCATCGGGTTATCAGCTTATCCTAATGAACCGCCGCAAGGCGCGGTTCATGTCCCCTTCACCCTCAACCCATTCCTGTCGAACAGGTGCAGCGGGGCGCCGGCGACGGAGAAATAGGCTTCGTCGCCCGGCGAAATCGGCTTCTGGCCGGAAACCACCGCGAGAAGCTTTTCGCCGTTCAGATCCGCATGGATGACCGTCTCGGAGCCGAGCGCCTCGACGAGACGCACCTTGACCGTGAGACTGCCGGGATCGCCGGCAAGCGTGATGTGCTGCGGGCGGATGCCGATCGTCAGCTTGTCGCCGACGGAAAGCGAATGGCCCGAGAACGGCACGAGAAGGCGGTGGCCGCCGGATGTCGTAAGCGTTGCGGTGCCGGTCTGCAGCTCGGTGACTTCGCCGGCCAGGAAATTCATGTGCGGCGCGCCGATGAAACCGGCGACGAAGCGGTTGGCGGGCGTGTTGTAGAGGTCGAGCGGCGTGCCGACCTGTTCGATCTTGCCGGCGCGCATGACGACGATGCGGTGGGCAAGCGTCATCGCCTCCACCTGGTCGTGGGTGACGTAGATCATCGTTGAACCGAGGCGGGCATGCAGGGCCGCGAGTTCGGCGCGCGTCGAGACGCGCAACTCGGCGTCGAGGTTCGACAGGGGCTCGTCGAGCAGGAACGCGGTCGGGCGGCGCACGATGGCGCGGCCGATCGCGACGCGCTGGCGCTGGCCGCCGGAAAGCTGGCCGGGCCGGCGTTCCAGATAGGGCTCGATCTCTAGCATGCGGGCGGCTTCGGTGATGCGCTCGGCGACCTCCGCCTTCGGCATGTTGGAGTTTTCGAGGCCGAAGGCGAGGTTCTGGCGCACGCTCATATGCGGATAGAGCGCATAGGATTGGAAGACCATGGCAAGGCCGCGATCGGCGGCCGACACGTCGTTGACGCGCTTGCCGTCGATCTCGATCTCGCCGCCGGTGACCTTTTCAAGCCCGGCGATAGTGCGCAGCAAGGTCGACTTTCCGCAGCCGGACGGGCCGACGAAAACGATGAACTCGCCGTCCTTGATCGCGAGGTCGATGTCCTTCAGGACGTCGACCGCGCCGAAGGACTTCTTGATTTTGGTGAGTGTGATCTCGCCCATCGGGGATCCTTACTTCAGGCCGGTGCCGGCAATGCCGGTGGTGATGAAACGCTGCAGGAAGATGAAGACCAGCACGACGGGGATCATGGTCACGACCGTCATCGCCAGGATGAAGTGCCACTGGACGTTCAATTCGCCGGAATAGATGCTCAAACCCACCTGCAGGGTGTAGAGTTCGCGCCTCGACAGGACGATCAGCGGCCACAGGAAGTCGTTCCAGCGCCAGACCACCGAAAAGATCGCCAGCACCGCGAGCGCCGGTGCCGTCAGCGGCAGAACGATGCGCCAGTAGATCTGCCATTCGGACGCCTTGTCCATGCGCGCCGCGTCGATCAGCTCGTCCGGAATGGTCAGCATGTATTGGCGCAGGATGAACACGCCGGTCGGTGTCGCGACCGTCGGCAGGATGACGCCCCAGAGACTATTGAACAGCCCGAGCGACGAGATGATCGAGTAGAGCGGCACCATGATCACCGAAAGCGGCACCATCAGCGTCGCGAGGATGATCAGCATCGCCAGGCTGCGGCCTTTGAACTCGTATTTCGACAGCGCGAAAGCGGCCATGGAATTGACGATCAGGGTGATCAGCGTCGCCGTCACCGTCACGAAGACCGAATTCCACAGGTAGCGCAGGAAGTCGAACTGGGTGAAGGGCGTCGTATAGTTTTCCGTGGCGAACGAGACCGAGCGGACCGGCGTCCGGTCGTTGATATTGACACGGACGATTTCTCCAGGCGCCTTCGGATCGACCATCTGGGCGACCAGACCGATGCGGCGCACCTCGGCCAGCACCCTGGTCGAGCCGTCCGGCATCTTGGCGTCGAAGAGCTGCAGCGGCTTGTCGTAACCCTGGACCGTCGCCTGGCTGGTGATATAGGGCAGGATCGACGGCGGGAATTCGGCAAGTGCCGCCGGCGTCTTGAACGATGAGAAGGTGAGCCAGACGGCCGGGCCGAACATGATGATCAGTCCGCCGATCAGCCAGACCCAGGTGACGATGTCCGTCCAGTGCCAGCTCTTGCCGCCGCGGCGGCGCAGAATGAAGCGAGAGGCTACACCCATCAGCGTTTCCCCTTCTTTTCGCCACGCTGGCCTATGCCGAGCTGGATCAGTGTTAGGACGACGAGCACCAGGCCCATCAGGATAGAGGCGGCAGCGGCAAGGCCCGGATTGCGGAGCGCCGAGGCAAAGCCGGTCTCGTAGATATACTGGGTCAGATAGAGTGTGCTGGTGCCGGGACCGCCGCCGGTCAGGACATAGACCTCGTCGAAGATCTGCACGGCTTTGATCAGCGCCAGGACGACGACGACCAGAAGGTTCGGGGCGAGAAGCGGCAGCGTGATGCGCCGGAAGACGCGCGCCGGCTTGGTGCCGTCCATTTCGGCGGCTTCATAGAGATCCTTCGGGATCGCCTGCAGACCGGCGAGCAGGATCAGCGTGTAGAGGCCCATATGCGCCCAGATCGATACGCCGATCGTGGCGATGAAGGTCCAGTTGCGGTCGGTGAGCCAGGTATAGGGCTCGATGCCGAACTGGTAGAGGCCGAAATTCAAGAGGCCCTGGCGCTGCAGGATCCACTTCCAGATCAGGCCGACGACGACCGGCGACAGGAGGACCGGGAAGAAGAATACGGCGCGCCAGAAGGAGCGGGCGGCGAGATCACGGTTGAGGATCAGTGCGGTGATCAGCGACACGCAGATCATCAGCGCCACCTGCAGGATGACGAACCAGAACGTGTTGCCGACGGCGGCCCAGAAGGCATCCTCCTGGCAGGACATCGGATCGAGGTAGTTCGTGCAGGTGAAAAGGCGCTGATACTGCTCGGCGCCGACGAAATTGCGCTCGGAAAGGAAGAAGGCGGTGCCGCCGGTCATCGAGTAGACGAAGTTGATGACGAGGGGCAGGAGCACGAAAATGCCGAAGATCAGCATGTTCGGGGCGAGGAAAACAGTCGCCATGCCGCCGATGCCGGTCGCTTTCTGGACGGCGCGCAGCGGTATGTCGATGATGCGCATCAAGAGATGCACGGGCGCCATGAGGAGGCTGCCGAGGCGGTCTGTAAGGGACGTCGTGCTCATTTCAATGACTTCCTCCCCTTGGCCTGGTTCTGTTCGTTCGGCTGTATCGATTCAATGCATATGGAAAAAAGGCGTTGCGGCTGGCCGATCTCCCCCCTTGAGGGGGAGATGCCCGGCAGGGCAGAGGGGGGTGTCGCATAGGCACCTCATAGATCCTCGCACCCGCTGCACCGCTGCCACCCCCCTCTGTCACCTTCGGTGACATCTCCCCCTCAAGGGGGGAGATCAGAGGGAGCTTGCCGCGCCGCCTCGTATCCTCATGCCGAATTTCTCTCCCCGGTGCGGGGAGAGAAGAATGTCCCGCCCGACGGGCGGAGCAATTTCGCCAATTGGGCATCAAAGGCCGCTGTCCTTGACCTTCTGGGCGATATCGGCGTCGATGCGCGTAAAGGCGTCGTCGAGCTTCAGTTCGCCGGCAAGGGTCTGACCGACGCGGGTGACGATCGCGGCATAGACCGTGTCGGACCAGCGCCAGCCGGGCAGCTTCAGGGCTGTGTCGGACGTGGTCTTGGATGCCTCGACATATTTGGTCAGGGCCGCCTTGGCGAAGGCGTTGTCGGTCTTGAAGTCAAGGCCGCCCTTGTCGACGACGCCCTTGTGGCCGGGCAGGAACAGGGTGCGCTCGGAGAATTCCTTGACGATCTTCTCCTGGGCGAACCAGTCCATGACGGCTGCGACGTCCTTCGGGTTCTTCGTGTATTTCACGGCGACGAGCGCCGCGCCGCCGGGCATGCCGGTGCAGGCTGCCGGGCCGCAGGGGCTGCCGGTGGCGACCCAGTCGAAGCTGTTGCCAATCTTGGTGGCGAGGTTGGCCACCTGCCAGGAACCGGAATAATAGAAGGCGAGCTGACCGTTGATGAAGTCCTCGGCCGCGGCGCGGTAGGTCGAGCCGCCGGCGGAGACCCAGACGTCCTTGGCAAAGGAGCCTTCGGCGACCCAACCGACGAACTTGGTCAGGAAATCCTTGGCGCCCTTGTCGAGCGGGGCCGGCTTGCCGTCCGGGCCGACATAGTTGGCGCCGTAGGACAGCAGCGGAGCGGTGAGGCGGTGGCCGGAGCGGTCGATCGCCATGGCGAACGGAAGCTTCTGGCTATCCTTGACCTTCTTGGAAGCTGCGGCCCATTCTTCCCAGGTGGCCTTCGGGCCCGGCATCGGAACGCCGGCCTGATCGAACAGGGTCTTGTTGGCAAAACCACCGGTCAGGGTGATCTGCGTCATGAAGCCGGAGATCTGCTTGGAACCGTCTGGACGCATCCAGTCGGCCTGGGCGCCGAAATTATCGTCCCAGTACTTGGCGTCCTTGACCAGCGGGCGCAGGTCGAGCCAATGCCTGGAAAGGTCCTTGATCGCCGTGACGCGGGCAATGTCCGGGCCGTTGCCGGCTTCGAGCTGCACGGGCAGCTGGTCCTTGATGACGCTGTAGGCAACGTTGTCGAGCGTGACGTTGATGCCCGGGTTTTCCTTCATGAAGCGGCCGACGAGGTCCTTCATGACGTCGCCTTCGACGCCGTCCGAATACCACATGATCCGCACGTCGCCGGCATGTGCTGCCGTCGACATGAGAAGGGCGAGCGCTGCGCCCGCCAGAAGCGATTTGGTTTTCATGCTCATTTCCTCCTCTGAATGGACGGGGCCTCCTCCCGTCCGGTTTCCTTAAGGCGCACATCTGTGCGCCTTAACCTGAAAATCCTTTTTATATCATGCGGGGCGCAGCATCGTCGCTTCGCCCTTTACGGTGTAATCCGCCCGCGCGATCACGCGGCCTTCGGCCTCCACGGAGCCGTCCTTCCTGAAGCGGACGGTACCATATTCCGGGTCCTCGACAACGATAGTGCCGTCGGATTCCTGTCTCGGGGCGAGCCCGCTGAAGCGGTACTCGACGGCCGTCAGATTGTCCGCCTCGCAGACGCGGACGATCCAGCGGGTCTTCTGGCCGTGCTGGCGCAGTTCAGCCCCTGCCGACGGACCGTCGGTCACGACCTCCAGCTTCGAGGGCGCGCGCAGCATGACGGCACCCTTGCCGGAGCGGGCAAGCGCCACGCCGCCGGAAACATGGGTTTCGTCGAACTCGGCCTTCGGGAACCAGGCATGGGTGAAATCCGGCTGCTCCTCGTAGGTGGTGAATTCGAGGACGGCGAGGCCACGATACTGCTGGGCACGCGGGATGGTACCGCAGCCGCCCCAATAGGATGGGCGGCCGTAGCCGAACTGGATGGTTTCGCCCGGATGGTTGATCCAGATCGCAGCTTCCGGCTTGTCGCCGAGACGCAGGTGCAGGATGGTTTCCTGGTAACCCCATTCGTCCCAGCGGTAATGCACCGTCGAGCCCATGGCGAAATGCTCGCCCTTGTAGTGATAGAGCGCGGCAAACGAGTTTTCGCCTTGGGCGAAACGCCATTCCTGGTGCTGGCTGCCGCGGTGATCGGCGATCGCGGCAAATTCGGCGGGGATTTCGAGACCGTGGTCGCGCAGGCAGACGGCCATCTGCGGCAGGCAGTGGACGCGGCGGCCATACCAACCCGTGCCCCAGAGCAGACGGGCGACGCCGGAGAGCTCCAGCGAGCGGCCGGCGCAGAGCGTGTGCTCGTAGGAGCGGCCCTGCGCCGCGGTGACCATGCCGTGATGGGCCGAGCGGGCGATGATTTCGCAGAGGCGGACGATGCCGGCCTTGGCGCGGTCGGCGATATCCTTGTCGGGCGACAAGGCAGCCAGCGCGGTCAGGCCCTTGAGGTCGATCGGGAAGTAGGGGGCCGAGTTGAACTCGGCCATTTCCCAATGTTCGAAATGGTCGAGCCAGGCGCGGACACGGGCGGCACCGACCTTCGCCTGCTCCGAACCTTTGCGGCCGGAGCGGGCGAAGGTGGCGTCTGGGAGGAGACTGCCGCCGAGATAGGCTGAAGTGTGGAAGAGCAGCGCGTGGTTTTCGGAGAAATACCACTGCACGTCGTTGCCCGGCTCATCCATCCAGTAACGGTAGTTGAGGATGGCGCCGTCGATGCGCGCGCGGGTCTTTTCGTTGATGTCCTTGCCCCAGACGGTGCGCGACCAGATGAGCGGCACCAGCGAGAAGTCGGCGCAGTCGTGGCAGTCTTCGATCGAAGGCAGGATTTCCTCGATCATCGCGTCCGTATCGGGCCCGGAGCGGCCGCTCGCGAGGCGGGCGAAGGCACGCACCGTATCCCGTTCGGAATGTTCCGAAATCTGCGTCAGGGTCTCGGTGATACGATCGCTCAGCGATGCAGGAGCCTGGCCCTGGCTTTCGGCATGGCAGATCTCGACGCCGAGCGAACGGGAGACGACAAAGCCATCGGCGTTCAGCGTGATGCGGAAATGGCGGAAATCGGCGGGCGCCTTTTCGGACGGGCCGACATTGAGGCTGGTGGCGCCGGCAGGAAGGGTGAAGTCGAAATCGAAACGCTCGCGCGACATGAAGTCGCCTTCGACCGCGACATTGACCTTTACCTCGACCGGCAGGGGCTCGGAGAGAAGCAGGGTGATATCGCCGCCGAAATAATGCTGGCGGTCGAAATACATGGTGTCGAGGGCCTGTTCGAGGCTTGCGGCGACGGCGCTTGCGACCGGGACGGGCAGGGCGACGCTGGCAGCCGGGCCGGAGAGATAGTCGAACTGGTAGAAATAGCGGGCGTCGCGTTCGGCGAGGTCGTCGAAGAACAACGTGATCTCGTTGAGGCCGGCGACCAGCGGCAGCTCGAATTCCTGCTTGGCTTCGAGATTGCGGCTATAGGGCGCCATCCAGCCGGCTTCCGTGCCGTTGACCCAGATGACGGCGCCGCCGCAGGTGCCGAGGCGGATCCTTGCCGTGCCGGCGGTTTCCGCGTCGATATAGGTGCGGGTCCAGCTGGCGAGCCGGGTCGGGCGGAACCAGAAGCCGGAAAGATCGAGCCGCGGTGAACCGAAAGGCAGCCACCAGCGCGTGGCGTCGAAGGCGCCGCGGACATCCGGGCGCTTGCCGCGATAGGTCTCGGCAAAGATGGTGCGGCAGGGATATTCGTGCGGAATGAAGTTCTTGACCTTGGTCAGGAAGAAGAACGGGTCCATCTCGCCCTTCATCGGGGCGTCGGGCACGTCGAACCGTTCCTCGGTGATGCGGCCGAGCTGCCAGTACCGGACGGCTTCGCCCGGCTTCAAGGTTTTCCGCATCCAGTTTGCTTCGGGATTCATCATCGGTTCCGCACTTATCTAAGTTCGCTGAGAGCCACGGGGGCCACGTCATTATATTCCTGGTTCTCGCCGGTCATGCCCCAGACGAAGGCATAAGGCCCGGTGCCGGCACCCATATGGATCGACCAGGCGGGCGAAAGCACCGCATCGAGGTTCTTGACCACGAGGTGGCGCGTCTCTTCCGGGCGGCCCATCAGGTGGATGACCCGCTCCTCTTCAGGCAGGTCGAAATAGCAATAGGCTTCCATCCGGCGCTCGTGCAGATGCGGCGGCATGGTGTTCCAGACGCTGCCCTCGGCCAGGTCGGTGATGCCCAGCAGAAGCAGGCAGGACGGCGTGACTTCCGGATGGATGTACATGCGCAGGTTCCGCAGATTGGCGCGTTTGGGATCGCCAAACGTCAGCATCTTCGATTCCGCCCGCTTGATCAGGCGGTGCGGAATGTCGGCACCGGCGGGAACGGAGTTCATGTAGAACCGGGCCGGTTTGTCGGCGGAAGCGCTGGCAACCGAAATCTCCTGGGCGCCGCGGCCGACATAAAGCACGTCGCGGTTTTCCAGGGTGAAGCTCTTGCCGTCGACCGAGACGACGCCGGTGCCGCCGAGATTGGCGATGCCCATTTCACGGGCCGACAGCAGGAAGGGCGTGCCGATCTCTTCGCCCGAACCGAAGCTCAGGGTGGACGATGTCGGAACCGCGCCGCCGAGGATCAGCCGGTCGACATGGGTATAGGTGAAGCTGACCTTGTTCGCCTGGAACAGGTCTTCCATCAGGAACTCGGCGCGCAGACGCGCGGTGTCGTAGGTCTTGATGTCGTTGGGGCCGGCCCCGTAGAGAACCTTCATCGTCATGCCGCCTCGCTTCCCGGTTCCACATGCCGGATGGCTTCGGAGAGGCAGAGGATCGAAAGCGCCTGTCCGTAGCCGGTCGGCTGGATCGGGATATCCCGATAGAATTGCAGGTCATGGCCCATGCGCGTCCCATAGGAGACGTTGAGCACGGTGCCGGTTTCGTCGATATTGGCGAGCACGGCTTCAACGGCCTTGAGGCCGGCCACGCGCCATTCATGGGTGCCGAGGCCAAGGCGGTAACCCTTGAGCAGTCCGTAACCGAAACCTGCGGTCGCCGAAATTTCCTCGTAGGACGACGGATCGTCGAGCAGGGTGCGCCAGGCACCGGAGGCAGCCTGCAGCGGCAGCAGCGCGTTGACCTGCGCCGTCAGCACGCCGAGCAGGAAATCCTTTACCGGCTTCGAAACCTCGGCGAGGTCGAAGAGGTCGAGCATGCCGGCGGTGATCCAGGCATTGCCGCGCGCCCAGCGGGCTTCCGCAAAATTATGGCGGCCCTGGAACGTCCAGCCGTGGAACCAGAGGCCGGTCTTGGTATCGGCGAGGTAACGGGAATGGACGAGGAACTGCTTTGACGCCTCGTCGACCAGTTCGCGGCGGCCGCTTGCCTCGCCATAAGAGGCGAGGAACAGGGCGACCATATAAAGCGTGTCGTCCCAGAGTTCGTCGTCATTGACCTTGTCGGAGACGTGATGTTCGAAGGCGCCTTCCTCGGTGCGGCCCATCTCGCTCATGACGCGGTCCGCCCAGGTGTCGAGAACCGGCTGCCAGCGCGGGTCGCGGGTTTCGCGCCAGAGCACGGACAGGCCGAGCATCGGTGCCGTGGTGTTGACGTTGAGCGTCGGAAGACCCGCTTCGATGCGGGACGCATACCAGTTCTCGATCAGCGCCTTCAGGTCGTCGCGGCCGGTGAACAGCCAGAGACGGATCAGGCCGTAAAGACCGACGCCCTGCGGCCATTCCCAGCTGTCGAAAGAGATATAGTCGCCGGCGGTCCCGTCGAGATTGGGTTCGTGGAAACGACCGTCGTCGCGAAGCCCGGTTATGCCGGCCACGAGGCGATCAAGCTTTTCACGGATGTCCCGGGCTGAAAGGCCCATGTCTCAATTCCTCCCTTTGCTGCAGCTCTTGCCGCGCAGCATTTCACTCCGCTTCTCCCGAGCGATGCCCTCATGAAAACATTTGAAAATTGATTGCGCAATCTGAAAATTTTTTGCAGTGTGCGCATCTGTGATGGGAGGATGTGATGGCAGCGACGATCGTGCCGGGCAAGCGCGGCAAGAAAAGCCGGCGGGTGCGGCTGGAGGATATCGCGGAAAAGGTGGGCGTGTCGCTCAGCACCGTCTCGCGGGCATTGGCCGGCGAGAAGGGGGTGCGCGCGGATATTCGCCAGCGAATCATGGAGGCGGCGAAGGACGCCAATTACGCGATGCCGACGCCGGTGGCCGGCAAGAAGGTCATCCTGGCAGCTTCGAGCGCGGCGATGATCGACTATGTGCGCAACCAGTTCACGCTCTATGTGCTGGAAGGGTTGCGGGACCGCGCCCAGGCGCTCGGGCTCGACATCGTCACCCGCGCCGTCGCTGATCAGTCGGAGGAAAAGGTGGTGCTGGAGGAGGCGCGGGTCGATCCGGACGTCGCGGGGCTGCTGTTCCTGACCGTCGACGACGAGGGCATGCTCGACGCCACCCGCAGTTTCGCCAAGCCGGTCGTGCTGATCAACGGCGACGATCCGATGATGCGGCTGTCGAGCGTGACGCCCTGCAATCGCTCGGCGGCGCATCTGGCGACGGATTATCTGATCCGGCTCGGGCACAAGCGCATCCTGTTCCTGATGCGTCCCGGGCGGCGGACGATCGACCGGCGCCGCGAAGGCTGGCAGGATGCCTTCCAGCAGCACGGATTGCCGTGTCCCCCGGATCTCGTCGTGCCGGTCGACGACTGGCTGCCCGAGCTTGCCGCCCAGGCGGTGAGCGACCGGCTGCGGAAAAACGGGCTCGATTTTTCCGCAGTGCTGACGGCGGGCGACAGTCTCGCGGTCGGCGCGATGATGGGCGTGCAGCAGGTGGGTTATACCGTGCCGGGCGACGTTTCGGTGATGGGCATGGACGACCTGCCGCAGGCGGCCTTCCTCAATCCGCCGCTGACCACGGTGCATGTACCGATGCGCGAGCTCGGCGCCGTGGCGCTCGATCTTTTGAGGGACGGCATGACGGGATTTGCAAACCCGGCGCGGCGGGTGGAGCTCGCCTGTTACATCGCCGAGCGGCAATCGACCGGGCCGGCCAGAGGTTAACGCTTGCCAAACGGCGTATTCATGCGCCATTCAGCGGCTTGCTGGAACAATGCGGCTGTTTCGAACATTGATCTGTCGGCGAAATCCCTCCGGCAGATGTCAGCCCGGTTCGAACGCCATTTGGTTTCTCAGGAGGAAGCCCGTGAAGAAAATACTGATGTCCGTCGCGGCACTTTGCGCCCTGTTCGCGGCGCCGTCGATTGCGGATGCGGCCGTGCGCGGGGTTGCCACCGCCGATGTCAACATGCGGTCAGGGCCAAGCACCGGCTATCCGGCCGTCGACGTCATTCCGGCCGGTGCGGCGGTAACGATCTACGGCTGCATGAGCAGCGTCAACTGGTGCGACGTCGCCTTCGTCGGCGGACGCGGCTGGGTGTCGGGCAACTACGTGCAGGCGACCTATCGTTCCAACCGCGTCTATGTCGCCCCCGACTATTACGAGGGCCTCGGCATTCCGATGGTCACGTTCGACGTCGGCAACTATTGGGGCCGCTACTATCGCAACCGCGACTTCTACCGCGATCGCGACCGCTGGGACCGCTACGACTGGAGACGCGAATCGCGTCTTGCGCCGCCGCCGCCCCCGCCGCCGCGCTGGGATCGTGACGGAGCCCCACGCTGGGACCGTGATCGCAGCTGGAGCCCCGGCGACGCGCAGCCGCCTCGTCCGCCAGTCTGGCAGAGATATCCCGACCGTTTCTTCAGAGATAGGGATTGACTGCAACCGGCCCCTCTGCGGTTCGGCCGTGACGATGACCGGCAACCCGAACCGCTGATCCCGCCGAAAAATTCAAGGAGGCCGCCTATGGGTGGCCTTTTTGCGCTCGGCATTAAGGCAAGCTCATGCGGAAGCGTACCGCTCGGCCATGTTCTGACCATTGCGCCTTTTCAGCCTTTTCGATAAGAGACCCCGCAACTTGATGATCCTGTCATAAACGCCGGGATTTCGAGGCGGTTTGAAAGCAGGCGCCCAAGGCTCCCGATCCTTGAGGCGAAACAGTGGTTTTGGTCGGTATGGCTCGCATCGTCATGAAGTTCGGCGGCACTTCGGTCGCCAATCTCGAACGCATTCACAACGTCGCGCGCCATGTGAAACGTGAGGTTGAGGCCGGGCACGAGGTCGCGGTCGTCGTCTCCGCCATGTCCGGCAAGACCAACGAGCTGGTTGGCTGGGTCCAGGACATGCCGAAGGTCTCCGGTGCCAACTCGCCTTTTTACGACGCGCGCGAATATGACGCTGTCGTTGCATCCGGCGAGCAGGTGACATCCGGCATTCTGGCGATCGCCCTGCAGTCGATGGGCATCAACGCCCGGTCCTGGCAGGGCTGGCAGATCCCGATCCGCACCGACAGCGCCCATGGGGCAGCGCGGATCATGGAGATCGACGGGTCCGAGATCGTCAAGCGGATGGGCGAGGGCCAGGTGGCCGTCGTCGCCGGTTTCCAGGGGCTCGGCCCCGACAACCGGATCGCCACGCTCGGCCGCGGCGGTTCCGACACGTCGGCAGTGGCAATCGCGGCCGCGGTCAAGGCCGACCGCTGCGACATCTATACGGATGTCGACGGGGTCTACACGACCGACCCGCGTATCGTGCCTCAGGCACGGCGCATGAAGAAGGTCTCCTTCGAAGAAATGCTCGAAATGGCCTCGCTCGGCTCGAAGGTTCTGCAGGTGCGCTCGGTCGAGCTCGCCATGGTATTCAAGGTACGTACCTTCGTGCGTTCCTCATTCGATGATCCAGATGCTCCGGGGATGGGTGATTTCGACAATCCGCCCGGAACGCTGATTTGTGCAGAGGAAGAAATCGTGGAACAGGAAGTCGTCACCGGCATCGCCTATGCCAAGGATGAAGCGCAGATTTCGCTCCGGCGCCTTGCCGACCGGCCGGGCGTATCGGCGGCGATCTTCGGCCCGCTCGCCGAGGCTCATATCAATGTCGACATGATCGTGCAGAACACGTCGGAAGACGGTTCGCGCACGGACATGACCTTCACGGTGCCTTCCGGCGACGTGCAGAAGGCCATGAAGGTACTCGACGACAACAAGGAAAAGATTGGCTTCGACGTCGTCCAGACCGAATCAGGCCTGGCGAAAGTGTCGGTCATCGGCATCGGCATGCGCAGCCATGCGGGCGTCGCCGCGCATGCTTTCAAGGCACTTGCCGAAAAATCCATCAACATCAAGGCCATCACCACCTCGGAAATCAAGATTTCGATCCTGATCGACGGTGCTTATTCGGAACTCGCTGTTCGGACTTTGCATTCCGCTTACGGTCTCGATAAGAGTTGAGAATGAACCGTTTGGACGCGCCGGCAGTGGCGGGCGCCGTCCTGCGGTTGGGGTGACCTCGTTTCGGGAGAGCATATGCCGATGAGAGACCTGTCGGCAGGTCCGCGCGTTCTGTTGAGGCGGCTACGCGAGTTGATGGCGGAGCCGCTCGAGCCACAGGAGCGCCTTGACCGGATCGTTCGCCAGATCGCCAGCAACATGGTGGCCGAGGTCTGCTCGGTCTATGTGCTCCGCTCCGACGGCGTTCTCGAACTTTATGCGACCGAAGGCCTCAACAAGGAAGCGGTCCACACCTCGCAGCTGAAGATGGGCCAGGGTCTTGTCGGCACGATCGCCGCGTCCGCCCAGCCGCTCAACCTTTCCGACGCGCAGGCGCATCCGGCGTTCCGCTACCTTCCGGAAACCGGCGAAGAAATCTACCATTCCTTCCTCGGCGTGCCGATCCTGCGGGCCGGCCGCACCCTTGGCGTTCTCGTCGTCCAGAACAAGGCCAGCCGCAACTATCGTGAGGACGAGGTCGAGGCGCTCGAAACCACGGCGATGGTGATCGCCGAGATGATCGCCACCGGCGAACTCAAGAAGATCACCAGGCCGGGCCTCGAGCTCGACCTCACCCGCGCCATCACGATCGACGCCGACGCCTATAACGAAGGCATCGGCCTTGGCCACGTGGTGCTGCACGAGCCGCGCATCGTCGTTACCAATCTTCTCAACGAGGACGCGGAGAAGGAAGTCACGCGGCTGGCGGAAGCGCTCGGCTCCTTGCGCATCTCCATCGACGATATGCTGTCGCGCCGCGAAGTCTCCCAGGAAGGCGAGCATCGCGAGGTGCTCGAAACCTACCGGATGTTTGCCCACGACCAGGGCTGGGTCCGCCGCATGGAAGAGGCGATCCACAACGGGCTGACGGCGGAAGCGGCGGTCGAGAAGGTCCAGAGCGATACCAAGGCGCGGATGATGCGCCTGACCGATTCTTATCTGCGCGAGCGGATGCATGATTTCGACGATCTGGCCAACCGGCTTCTGCGCCAGCTGACGGGTTTTTCCGGCCGCGCCTTCGACGAAGGTTTCCCGGTGGACGCGATCATTCTCGCTCGCGCCATGGGGGCGGCCGAACTGCTCGACTATCCCCGTGCCAGCCTGCGCGGCCTCGTGCTGGAAGACGGAGCGGTGACCAGCCATGTGGTGATCGTCGCACGCGCCATGGGCATTCCGGTCGTCGGCCAGGCGGCAGGCGTCGTGGCGCTTGCCGAAAACGGCGATCCGATCATCATCGACGGCGACGACGGCCAGATTCATCTGCGGCCGGTTCTCGACCTGCAGAAGGCCTATGAGGAAAAGGTACGCCTGCGGGCCCGCCGGCAGGAGCAGTTCAGAGCGCTGAGGGACGTCGAGCCGGTCACCAAGGACGGCAAGCGCATCAGCCTGCAGATGAACGCCGGCCTGCTTGTCGATCTGCCGCAGCTTGCCGAGTCCGGCGCCGACGGCATCGGCCTGTTCCGCACCGAGCTGCAGTTCATGATCGCCTCGACCATGCCGAAGCTCGAGGAGCAGGAGAGTTTCTATCGCAACGTCATCAAGCAGGCGGCCGGGCGGCCGGTGACGTTCCGGACCCTCGATATCGGCGGCGACAAGGTCGTCTCCTATTTCCGCGCCCAGGAAGAGGAAAACCCGGCGCTCGGCTGGCGGGCGATCCGCCTGTCGCTGGACCGGCCCGGACTTCTGCGCACCCAGCTTCGGGCGTTGCTCAGGGCTTCCGCCGGCGCCGAGCTCAAGATGATGTTGCCGATGGTGACCGAGGTCTCGGAAATCCACGCGGTGCGAGAACTGATGCAGAAGGAAGTGCAGCATCTTTCGAAGTTTGGCCACAGCCTGCCGCGCAAGCTGCAGTTCGGGGCGATGCTCGAAGTGCCGGCGCTGATGTGGCAGCTCGACGAACTGATGGCGGAAGTGGACTTCGTCTCGGTCGGCTCCAACGACCTGTTCCAGTTCACCATGGCAGCCGACCGCGGCAATGCCCGGGTTTCCGATCGTTTCGACAATCTCGGCAAGCCGTTCCTGCGCATTCTGCGCGATATCGCGCGGGCTGGCGAGCGTAACAAGACGGTGGTGACGCTGTGCGGCGAGATGGCGGGCAAGCCGCTCTCGGCCATGGCTCTGCTGGGCATCGGTTTCCGCTCGGTTTCCATGTCCCCGACCTCGATCGGACCGGTCAAGGCGATGCTGCTCGGGCTTGACATCGACAAGTTGTCCGCTGAATTGAACGCGGCACTCGACGATATAAGGTCGCCGGAGCCGATCCGCGCGCTGCTTCTGCGGTTCGCCGAGGCCAACAATATCCCCGTCTAGCGGATAAAAAGAATAAACGGAGTTAGTGGGTGGCGAAGCTTCCTGTCGAAAAGATGCGCGAGCTGGAACGCCGGTTCGGCGAGATCGAGGCGCGCATGTCGGAAGGTCCGGCTGCCGACGTCTATGTCAAGCTGGCGTCCGAATATTCCGAACTGCAGCCGGTGGTGCGCAAGATCCGCGAATACGAGAAGTCGATCGCCGAGGTGGCCGATCTGCGCGCGATGCTGACCGACAAGGGCACCGACCGCGAGATGCACGAGCTTGCGGAAATGGAGCTGCCGGAGGCCGAGGAGCGGCTCGAGACGCTGGAAAAGGACATGCAGGTCCTGCTTCTGCCCAAGGATGCGGCCGACGAGAGGAGTGCCATCCTCGAAATCCGGGCCGGCACCGGCGGTAACGAGGCGGCACTTTTCGCCGGCGACCTGTTCCGCATGTACGAGCGTTATGCCGCCACCAAGGGCTGGAAGGTCGAGGTCCTGTCGGCAAGCGAAGGCGAGGCGGGCGGCTACAAGGAAATCATCGCGACCGTGACCGGACGCGGCGTGTTTTCGAAGCTGAAGTTCGAATCCGGCGTGCACCGGGTGCAGCGCGTGCCCGATACGGAAGCGAGCGGCCGCATCCACACCTCGGCCGCGACCGTGGCGGTGATGCCGGAGGCCGAGGAGATCGACATCGAGATCCGGCCGGAAGACATCCGCATCGATACGATGCGTTCGTCGGGCGCCGGCGGCCAGCACGTCAACACGACCGACTCCGCAGTGCGGATCACCCACATGCCGAGCGGCATCGTGGTGACCAGTTCGGAAAAATCGCAGCACCAGAACCGCGCCAAGGCGATGCAGGTGCTGCGCACCCGTCTCTACGACATGGAGCGCCAGAAGGCGGACAGCGAACGTTCCGCCGACCGCAAGAGCCAGGTCGGCTCGGGCGACCGCTCCGAGCGCATCCGTACCTACAATTTCCCCCAGGGGCGGGTGACCGACCACCGCATCAACCTCACGCTCTACAAACTCGACCGGATGATGGAAGGCGATATCGACGAAGTGGTCGATGCGTTGATTGCCGACTACCAGGCCGGCCAGCTGGCGCAACTCGGCGAGCAACACGGATGACGACGCTCGGTGCGGCTGTCGCGGATGCCAGATCGCGGTTTTCGGCGGCCGGCCTGCCGGATGCGGCGATCGAGGCGCGGCTGCTGATTGGCGGTCTGCTCGGCCTTTCGTCGACGGAAGTTTTTACCGGCGGCGACCGTATCCTGACGGACCAGGAATTGTCCGTCATCGAGAAAGCAGTCGAGCGGCGCTTGAAACGGGAGCCGGTGCACCGCATATTAGGGTTACGTGAATTCCACGGCATGGAGCTCCTGATTTCGAAGGAAACGCTGGAGCCGCGCCCGGACACCGAAATCCTGGTAGATTCGATGCTCGCCCATGTGAGGCAGATTGTCGCAGGAAAGGGTTTGGCACGTATTCTCGATCTTGGAACCGGAACCGGCGCAATCGTTTTGGCACTGCTGAAAGAAAGCCCGCAAGCTCAAGGGATCGGCAGCGATATTTCGGAGGACGCCCTGCAAACGGCGTCGCGGAATGCGGCGCGGCTGGGAATGTCCGAAAGATTTCAAGCGATCCGCAGCGATTGGTTCGACGCAATTTCTGGCCGGTTCGACATAATCGTGTCAAATCCGCCTTATATATGTAGCGGTGTTATCCCCGCATTGGACCCGGAAGTCCGGGATTTCGATCCGCTGACAGCGCTAGATGGAGGTCCGGATGGGCTCGAAGCCTATCGCGCGATTGCAGCGAGTGCAGGAGATTTCCTCGAAAAGGACGGCGTTATCGGCGTCGAGATCGGGTTCGATCAAAAGGAAACCGTGACCGCGATTTTCCGCGTCGCCGGCTTTACGCTGGTGGAGGCGCTACGCGACTACGGCGACAATGATCGAGTTCTCGTATTTACCGTGAATCATCCTTGATTTTGCAGGCAAAAGAAAAGGCTTGGATTCCCGGAGGAAGCGGGATAGCTTGCAAATACGCACTGGGACGGCTGGGAATGAACAGCGATTCGTTCGGGTTACAGGGCAACCCTTTGATCCTTCTCTTTTCGAAGAGTTGCGAAGGTTGAACAATTCCCGGTGCGTGAATCAGTTAATTTGACTTTCACAAGCGGCAGGACGCTTTGATCGGCCTGTGCGCGGCACGCGAAGTCTTGTTCGGCTCTGTCCGACAGACCGCGTGGCCCCTTATCAGCGAAGACAGAGAATTGGTGAACGATAGATGAGGCCAGGACAGCAGAACAAACGCGGTCGAGGTCGCGGCAGTAACAACAATAATAATAATGGCGGCGGCGGCGGTGGTGGAAATAACAACTTCAACCGCAAGGGCGGCAATCCTCTCAGCCGTACCTACGATAGCTCCGGCCCGGACGTGAAGATCCGCGGGACCGCCCAGCATATCGCCGAAAAATATAGCCAGCTCGGCCGCGACGCCCAAAGTTCAGGTGATCGTGTGATTGCGGAGAACTATCTCCAGCACGCCGAACACTATAACCGCATCATTGCCGCCGCACAGGCGCAGATGCAGGATCGGTTCCAGCACGACAATCGCGGTGAGTATCAGGATCGGGACGGCAACGTTCAGGATCAGGACGACATGGACAATAGCGACGGCGAGGACAATGGTTACTCGCAGCAGCCGTCCATGGACGAAGCGCCGCAACCGCACGTCCAGCAACAGCAGCCGCGCCGGGAGCAACGTGAACCGCGCGAGCCCCGTGAACAACGCGAACCTCGCGACCAACAGCGCGAACCTCGCGACCAGCGGGAACCCCGCGAACAGCGTGACCAGCAGCGCGAACGGCCCCGCCGCGAGAACCGTCAGGAACAGGCAGCTGCCGCAACTCCGGTCCCGGCCGCAGTCGCGCCACCCCAGCCGGTTGCCCCGGTCATGGATGGTTCCGGCCCGCAGCCGGTGATCGAAGGCACGCCTGCCGAAGTGGCGGTCGAGGAAGAGGCACAGGCAGAAGCCACGCCACGCCGTCGTCGCGCTGCCGGCAGCCGCCCGCGTCGTCCGCGTCGTGGCGAAGGCGCCGGTGAAGAGGGTGGTTCCGAAGGCGAAGCCTCGGGCGACGGCTCGCAGCCGGCCCTGGCGGACGCTGCTTCCGAATAAGCCCCACGGGCTGGAATAACGAAATCAAGAAGGCCGCTCGGGAAACCGGGCGGCCTTTTTCCGTGAGCAAAGCCCTTCTGCTTCAGGTGCGGGCCTGGCGCCGATCGCTGGCGGAGCGGGCAAGCTCTTCGAGCACCGAGACGGACGTTTCCCAGTCGATGCAGCCGTCGGTGATGCTCTGGCCGTAGACGAGAGGTCTGCCGGGTACGAGGTCCTGGCGGCCGCCGACGATATTGCTCTCGATCATCATGCCCTTGATGGCCACGTTGCCGGCCGCGATCTGCGTCGCGACGTTTTTGACGACCAGCGGCTGGTTCATCGGATCCTTGCCGCTGTTGGCGTGGCTGGCATCGATGAGGATGCGCGGCTCCAAACCGCGTTTCGCCGCGTCCCTGGAAACGGCCTGGACATCGGCCGCCTCGTAGTTCGGCTGCTTGCCGCCGCGCAGGATGACGTGGCAATCCTCGTTGCCGGTCGTCGTGGCGATCGCGGCCCGGCCGTCCTTGGTCACCGCCGGAAAATGGTGCGTCTGCGAGGCCGCCAGTATGGCATCGAGCGCGACAGCGACGCCGCCATCGGTGCCGTTCTTGAAGCCGATCGGGCAGGAGAGGCCGGATGCCAGCTGGCGGTGTACCTGGCTTTCGGTCGTCCGCGCCCCGATCGCGCCCCAGCTGACGAGGTCGGCGATATATTGCGGGGTGATCGTATCGAGGAATTCGCAGCCGGCCGGAAGGCCCGTCGCATTGATGTCCAGAAGAAGCTGCCGGGCGATCCTCAAACCCTCTTCGATGCGGTAGCTGCCGTCGAGATGCGGGTCGTTCATCAGGCCCTTCCATCCAACCGTGGTGCGCGGCTTTTCGAAATAGACGCGCATGATGATTTCGAGATCGCCGCTGAAACGCCGTCGCTGTTCTTCCAGCCGGGCCGCATAGTCCCGCGCGGCAACCGGGTCGTGGATGGAGCAGGGGCCGATGACCACGATCAGCCGGTCGTCCTCGCCATGCAGGATGCGGTGGACGGCGTCGCGCGTCCGGGTCACGGTCTCGGTAACCGCCTCGTTGCGCGGGATTTCGCCGATGATGTCGGCGGGGATGGTCAGCGGTGTGATCTCGACGATGCGGCGATCGTCGATCGTATCTATCGAGGCATCTGCAGGTTTGGCATTCGGCACGGGTATGGCTCCTGTTTGGCGCTACCGTGCGGAATTGAAAAAGCCGCCAGGTAGACTAGCGGCTTGAGGGAATGTCGTTGCGTCGAAATCAGCTACGCACGGACCCGCATCCGCTGGGGAAAGCGGTAGCTATAAAATCGCGAGGCGTAGGCGGACGTGAAAGACATGCGGTTTCTCTATTCGCTCGATTGTGGATTGTCACGCGGAAAATTCGTGACGTTTCCGCTCGCGGATTTTGACCGTCTGAACACTTTAAACACCGGAATCCGCTTACCATATCTCCAGCAACGCCGAGACTTCGGCAGGGCTCGCCTTTGAGGGAGCTCAATCTCAATCATCGGTCCGTGCCTTATAATGGGCGGGTCGATCACTGGAGGTACCGTAATGAACATTGAAAAATACTCCGAGCGCGTCCGCGGTTTCCTGCAGTCGGCTCAGACTCAGGCTTTGGCCTCGGGTCACCAGCAGTTCACGCCTGAACACGTGCTGAAGGTGCTGCTCGACGACGACCAGGGCATGGCGTCCTCGCTCATCGACCGCGCCGGCGGCAGCGCCAAGGAAGCACGCATCGCCAATGACGCCGCGCTCGCGAAACTTCCCAAGGTTTCCGGCGGCAATGGCGAGATCTATCTCTCCCAGCCGCTCGCCAAGGTTTTCTCGACCGCGGAAGAGGCGGCCAAGAAGGCTGGCGACAGTTTCGTCACCGTCGAACGCCTGCTTCTGGCGCTTGTCATCGAGACCTCGGCTTCGACCTCTGCGACCTTGAAGAAGGCCGGCGTGACCGCGCAGGGGCTCAACCAGGTCATCAACGACATCCGCAAGGGCCGCACGGCGGACGGCGCCAATGCCGAGGCCGGTTTCGAGGCGCTGAAGAAATATGCGCGGGACCTCACGGCGGAAGCCCGCGACGGCAGGCTTGATCCGGTGATCGGCCGCGACGACGAAATCCGCCGCACGATCCAGGTTCTCTCCCGCCGCACCAAGAACAATCCGGTCCTGATCGGTGAGCCCGGCGTCGGCAAGACGGCGATCGCCGAAGGCCTGGCGCTGCGCATCATCAATGGCGACGTGCCGGAAAGCCTGAAAGACAAGAAGCTGATGGCGCTCGACATGGGTGCCCTGATCGCTGGCGCAAAATACCGCGGCGAGTTCGAGGAGAGGCTGAAGAGCGTCTTGAACGAGGTGCAGTCGGAAAACGGCGAGATCATCCTGTTCATCGACGAGATGCACACGCTGGTGGGTGCAGGCAAGTCCGACGGCGCGATGGATGCCTCCAACCTCCTGAAGCCGGCGCTTGCCCGCGGCGAACTGCATTGCGTCGGCGCCACCACGCTCGACGAATACCGCAAGCATGTAGAAAAGGACCCGGCGCTTGCCCGTCGTTTCCAGCCGGTCATGGTCGAGGAGCCGACGGTCGAGGACACGATCTCGATCCTGCGCGGCCTGAAGGAAAAATACGAACAGCACCACAAGGTCCGCATTTCGGATTCGGCCCTGGTTGCGGCTGCGACGCTTTCCAACCGCTACATCACCGACCGGTTCCTGCCCGACAAGGCGATCGACCTGATGGACGAAGCCGCATCGCGGCTGCGCATGCAGGTGGATTCCAAGCCCGAGGAACTCGACGAACTCGACCGCCGCATCATGCAGCTGAAGATCGAGCGCGAAGCCCTGAAGAAGGAAACCGATAGCGCCTCGGCCGATCGGCTGCAGCGTCTCGAAGGCGAAGTGACCTCGCTCGAAGAACAGGCGGATGCGCTGACGGCCCGCTGGCAGGCGGAAAAGCAGAAGCTCGGCCTTGCCGCGGACCTGAAGCGGCAGCTCGACGAAGCCCGCAACGAACTGGCGACTGCCCAGCGCAAGGGCGAGTTCCAGCGTGCCGGCGAACTGACCTATGGCGTGATCCCGGAACTGGAAAAGCGCCTCGTGGACGCCGAAGCCCAGGATACCTCGACCAATGCCATGGTGCAGGAAGTCGTGAACCCGGATGCGATCGCCCATGTGGTGTCGCGCTGGACCGGCATTCCGGTCGACAAGATGCTGGAAGGCGAGCGCGACAAGCTGCTGCGCATGGAAGACGAGCTGGCGAAATCCGTCATCGGCCAGGGTGATGCGGTCCAGGCTGTCTCGCGTGCGGTTCGCCGTTCGCGCGCCGGCCTGCAGGATCCGAACCGGCCGATCGGCTCGTTCATCTTCCTTGGCCCGACCGGTGTCGGCAAGACGGAGCTGACGAAGTCGCTGGCCCGCTTCCTGTTCGACGACGAGTCGGCGATGGTTCGTCTCGACATGTCGGAATACATGGAGAAGCATTCGGTCGCGCGGCTGATCGGTGCACCTCCGGGTTATGTCGGTTACGAGGAAGGCGGCGCGCTGACCGAGGCGGTGCGGCGCAAACCCTACCAGATCGTGCTGTTCGACGAGATCGAGAAGGCGCATCCGGACGTGTTCAACGTTCTCCTGCAGGTGCTCGACGACGGTCGCCTGACGGACGGGCAGGGCCGCACGGTCGACTTCAAGAACACGATGATCATCATGACCTCCAATCTCGGAGCGGAATACCTGACCGCCCTTCGCGAGGGCGAGGATTCCGAAAGCGTGCGCGAGCAGGTGATGGACGTCGTGAAAGCCTCGTTCCGGCCCGAGTTTTTGAACCGCGTCGACGAGATCATCCTGTTCCATCGCCTGAAGCGCAACGAGATGGGCGCGATCGTCGATATCCAGATGAAGCGGCTGCTGTCGCTTCTGGCGGAGCGCAAGATCAGCATCGATCTCGGTTCGGACGCCCGCGAATGGCTGGCCGACAAGGGCTACGATCCGGTCTACGGCGCGCGTCCGCTGAAGCGGGTGATCCAGAAGTTCATGCAGGATCCGCTCGCCGAACAGATCCTCGGCGGCCAGATCCCGGATGGATCGGCCGTTGCTGTGAGTGCCGGTTCCGACCGATTGCTCTTCCGCGTCAAGCGGGCGGTCAGCGAAGCCGCATAACCTGCAAAATGGCGGCTCCGCAGCCCAGCGTGAGCCGTCGAACAGCTCAGTCAAAAAATGGCCGCACCGGAAACAGTGCGGCCATTTTCATTGGGGTGTGTTCTGGGGCGGCGGGGCCAGGTTTGTTTCGCGAAGTGAGGTCGCGGACCCTCAAACAGAAAGGGCCCCGGTCAAACCGGAGCCCTAAATCGTTTTCAAACTAGGCTGCTTCTTGCCGCCTGTTCAGCGCGCTTGACGCGCTGAGCCACGTGAGGTGACGGGCGGCTTCCGCGATAGGCTTGCGCCTATCACATCATGTCCATGCCGCCCATTCCGCCCATGCCGCCAGGCATGCCGCCGCCAGCCGATTCCTTCTTCGGAAGTTCGGCAATCATGGCTTCGGTGGTGATCAGCAGCGAAGCAACCGAAGCTGCATTCTGCAGAGCCGTGCGAACGACCTTGAGCGGGTCGACGATGCCCATGGTGATCATGTCGCCATATTCAGACGTCTGGGCGTTGTAGCCGTAGTTGTCTTCGTTCTTTTCGAGGATCTTGCCGACCACGATCGAAGCTTCGTCACCAGCGTTTTCAGCGATCTGGCGAACCAGCGACTGAAGAGCGCGGCGAACGATGTTGATGCCGGCTTCCTGGTCGTCGTTTGCACCCTTTGCGGTGATCTTGACGGAGGAACGCAGCAGGGCAACGCCGCCGCCCGGTACGATGCCTTCCTGAACAGCAGCGCGCGTCGCGTTGAGGGCGTCGTCGATGCGGTCCTTCTTTTCCTTGACTTCGACTTCCGTCGAGCCGCCGACGCGGATCACGGCAACACCGCCAGCCAGCTTGGCCAGACGTTCCTGCAGCTTTTCGCGGTCGTAGTCCGAAGTGGTTTCTTCGATCTGAGCCTTGATCTGACCAACGCGGCCTTCGATGTCGGCCTTGGAGCCGGCGCCGTCGACGATCGTGGTGTTTTCCTTGGAGATCGAGACCTTCTTGGTGCGGCCGAGCATGTCGAGCGTGACATTTTCGAGCTTGATGCCGAGGTCTTCGGAGATGACAGTGCCGCCCGTCAGGATGGCGATGTCTTCGAGCATGGCCTTGCGGCGGTCGCCGAAGCCCGGAGCCTTGACGGCAGCGATCTTGAGGCCGCCACGCAGCTTGTTGACGACGAGCGTTGCAAGAGCTTCGCCTTCGACGTCTTCAGCGATGATCAGGAGCGGCTTGCCGGTCTGAACGACGGCTTCGAGAACCGGGAGCATAGCCTGCAGGTTCGAGAGCTTCTTCTCGTGGAGGAGAATGAAAGCGTCGTCGAGGTCGGCGACCATCTTTTCCGGGTTGGTGACGAAGTAGGGGCTGAGGTAGCCGCGGTCGAACTGCATGCCTTCGACGACTTCGAGTTCGGTTTCGGCGGTCTTGGCTTCTTCGACGGTGATGACGCCTTCGTTGCCGACCTTCTGCATGGCTTCAGCAATGTCGAGACCGACCTGCTTGTCGCCGTTTGCCGAGATCGTGCCGACCTGTGCGACTTCTTCCGAGGTCGAGATCTTCTTGGCCTTGGCCTGGAGATCCTTGACGACGTCTGCCACTGCGAGGTCGATGCCGCGCTTCAGGTCCATCGGGTTCATGCCGGCTGCAACGGCCTTGTTGCCTTCGCGAACGATCGCCTGGGCAAGAACGGTAGCAGTCGTGGTGCCGTCGCCGGCGATGTCGTTGGTCTTCGAAGCGACTTCGCGGACCATCTGGGCGCCCATGTTCTCGAACTTGTCGTCAAGTTCGATTTCCTTGGCGACCGATACGCCGTCCTTGGTGATGCGCGGAGCGCCGAAGGACTTGTCGATGATGACGTTGCGGCCCTTCGGGCCGAGCGTTACCTTGACTGCGTCAGCGAGAATGTCGACGCCGCGCAGCATCTTTTCGCGCGCGGTGCGGCCGAACTTGATTTCTTTGGCTGCCATTTTGATAACTCCTGAAAAGGGGTGTCAGCGATTTAGAATGAAGAGTAACCGGCCGGAAATCAGCCGATGATGCCCATGATGTCGGATTCCTTCATGATCAGAAGGTCTTCGCCATCGAGCTTGACTTCGGTGCCCGACCACTTGCCGAACAGGACGCGATCGCCAGCCTTGACGTCGAGAGCAGTGATGTTGCCCTTGTCGTCGCGGGTGCCGGTGCCGACGGCGACGATTTCGCCTTCCTGCGGCTTTTCCTTGGCGGTATCAGGAATGATGATGCCGCCCTTGGTCTTGGCTTCGGATTCGACGCGACGAACAACGACGCGGTCATGAAGGGGGCGGAAATTGGTGCTTGCCATTGTCTAATCCCTCGATCAAATGACATGGACGGGTGAAACCCGTATCTCGGTGCTGTTAGCACTCCCGGTTGGAGAGTGCCAGCCGCGTCGAAATAGGGCTGGCTGGCGGATGAGTCAAGAACGGCCGTAAAATTTTCGAGACGGCTCGGAACTTCATACGAAATACGCTTAACGATACGGATGCTGGCTGAACGCCTGTTGTCTCGCGGAATTGCCGGCTGTCTGCGGCCACATCGGGGTCTCTCGTTTCGGCCACCCCTTCGGGCAGGTCGGCATGTTGCACGGGACTTTGGTGGAAGAATGGCGCCGACGCGGCGGCGATCCGGGCACCGGTGCGAAGAGTTATCCCTGCCGACGTCGGCGATCTCGTCGCGGTTTTTCTCCCGATTATCTCTTGTAATCCTCAACCGGGTTTGTCATGTGACCCGGGACTTGCGAGATGGGAATATTACATGGCAAAGCGCATCGGCAATCTGAGCGAAGTGATCGGCGACTACGACGTTGTCCTCTCGGACGTCTGGGGTGTGGTTCACAACGGTGTCGAGGCTTTCCAGCATTCCTGCAAGGCGCTCGCTGCGGCCCGCGAAGCCGGCGCCACCGTCGTGCTGATCACCAATTCGCCGCGCACGGCTCCCGGCGTCATCGAGCAGATGCGCACGCTCGGCGTGCCTGACGGCACCTATGACCGGATCGTCACGTCGGGCGACGTCACCCAGCACCTGATCGTCGATGGCCCGAAAAAGGTTTTTCTGATCGGTCCCGAACGCGACCTCAACCTGTTTGACGGGCTCGGCGTCGAGGTGGTCTCCGCCGACGAAGCCGAATGCATCGTCTGCACCGGTTTCTTCGACGACGAGAAGGAAGTACCGGAAGACTATACCGACATGTTGATGGCGTTTGCCAAGCGCGACGTGCCTTTCATCTGCGCCAACCCGGATCTCGTCGTCGAGCGCGGCCATAAGATCATCCCCTGCGCCGGCGCGGTCGCGGCCTACTACGAAGAGTTCGGCGGCAAGACCCGCGTCGCCGGCAAGCCGCACCGCCCGATCTACGAGGCGACGATCGAAGCCGCCCGCGAAGTGCGCGGCGATTTCCCGATGAACCGGGTGCTGGCGATCGGCGACGGCATGCCGACCGACGTGCGCGGCGCGCTCGCATACGGCCTCGACCTGCTTTATATCAGCGGGGGCATCCATGTCGCGGAATATACCGTCAACGGCCAGACCGACGAAGCGATCCTCAACGCCTGGCTGAAGCGGGAAAATGCCGCGCCGAAATACTGGATGCCGCGCCTCGCATAGCCCCCTGGGCCTGAATTGGGCCTGAACCGGAATCCGCGCATGACTGTCTTCCACCGCAACGAGAAGAAGGAACCGCTGCCCGAGGAGTTGAAGGCCGGCGTCATCGCCATCGGCAATTTCGACGGCGTGCATCGCGGTCATCGCAGCGTATTGGAGCGCGCGCTGGCACTTGCCGAACAGCGCGGCGTGCCAGCCCTGGTGCTGACCTTCGAGCCGCATCCGCGCACCGTTTTCCGCCCGGAGGAACCGGTCTTCCGTTTGACGCCGGCGCCGCTCAAGGCCCGGCTGCTGGAGGCCATGGGTTTCCGCTCGGTGATCGAATATCCCTTCACCCGCGAGTTCGCGACCCGCTCGGCGGAGGAATTCATCCAGACCATTCTCGTGGATTGGCTGGCAGCCAGCGCCGTCGTCACCGGCTTCGACTTTCATTTCGGCAAGGACAGGAAAGGTGGTCCGGCCTTCCTGATGGCATCGGGCGCCAAGCACGGTTTCAACGTGCAGCTGGTCGATGCCTTTCGCGACGAGAATGCTGACGTAATCTCGTCCAGCCGCATCCGCGATCTGCTGGCGGAAGGCGATGTCTCCGCCGCGGCCGGCCTGCTCGGGTATCGCTACACACTTGAGGCGGAAGTGATCGGCGGCGAAAAGCTCGGCCGCCAGCTCGGTTTTCCGACCGCCAACATGCAGCTGCCGCCGGAGGCCGTACTCAAGGCCGGCATCTACGCCGTGCGCTTCCGCCGCCCCGACGGCACGCTTTTCGACGGCGTCGCCAGCTACGGCCGCCGCCCGACGGTGACCGAAAACGGTGCGCCCCTGCTCGAGACCTACCTCTTCGATTTCTCCGGCAGCCTTTACGGCGAAACCTGCTCCGTCTCCTTCTTCGGCCACCTGCGCGACGAACTGAAGTTCGACGGGCTGGATGCCCTGGTCGCCCAGATCAAGCGCGACGAGGAAGAGGCGCGGGGGTTGCTTTCCGGCGTCAGGCCGCTTGGCGAGGTGGACGCCAAGATCGCGTTTTGAGACGTTAGCGGCGGCTCAGCGGAAACCGCTCGGGGTCGTCCTGCCAGGGATCGAAGATCGCAGCACCCGACGCGCGGGTGTCCTTCACGTTGCGGGTGGCGAGATAGAGATTGTGCTCGATCGCCGTCGCGGCAAACAGCGTGTCGATCACCGGCGGCGCATGGCTGGTCGCCTGCTTCACTCTTCCGGATATAGCACCCCATCGCCTGACGATCGCGTCGCTGACGCAAAGGGTCCGGCCGGCAAACCTGTCTTCGAGCGCATCACGGGCGGCGGCATAACGATAGCGGTTTTCGTCATCCGGCGGCAGGTTTTCGATGCCCTTGTCATATTCCGCCAACGTCAGGATGCTGATGAGGAAGCGGTTTTCATCCTGTCCGGCTGCCCACCGTTTGACGGAAGGAGCTCCGTTCGGATTGATCAGCGCGGCGACGACATTGGTATCCAGCAGCCAGCCGATCACAGCTCGATATCCCGACCGCGATCCGCTTCCCGTTCCAGCTCTAGCGTGTCCAGCCCCAGGCCTTCCATGAATTCCACGAAGGATTTCTCAGGTTCGGCTCTGGTCAGCCTCTCCAGCTCCTCGGTGCTGATCACGACGACGCTGTCACGACCCCGCACGGTCACGCGCTGGGGGCCTTCGCTATGCGCGCGCCTCACCACTTCGCTGAAGCGTGCCTTGGCATCCTCCAGTTTCCAGCTATTGTCGTGAGCGGTGGGCTTGCCCGGCATGAAAACCTCCAACTGGTCAGATAGTCAGATATAGTCTCCGCGCGTTTGAAAGTCTAGGATGGCATCTTGGTTTTGCCCCTTCCTTTCCGCCGCAAAAACCCTTAAGAACCGCCACCATGAAAAAATTCCGGCTGGCCCAGATCATTCGAATTATAGGCCCGGCCTTCCGCGCGCTGTAAGAGCGGCCGGAGGGTCCGGGTTTTTGGCGCTTCATGAGCGCCTTCCGCCAGCGAATTTTCATCGAGATGCGCCCCGTCGCGGCGCCAGGACAATTGCTTCCATGACCGATACCGCCGAAAAGCTCGACTATTCGAAAACCCTCTATCTGCCCGAAACCGATTTCCCGATGCGCGCCGGCTTGCCGCAGAAGGAACCCGAACTGGTTGCCCGCTGGCAGCAGATGGACCTCTACAAGCAGCTGCGCGCCTCCGCCGCGGGCCGGACAAAATTCGTGCTGCATGACGGCCCGCCCTACGCCAACGGCAATATCCATATCGGCCACGCGCTGAACAAGATCCTGAAGGACGTCATCACCCGCTCGTTCCAGATGCGCGGTTATGACTCGAACTACGTTCCGGGCTGGGATTGCCACGGCCTGCCGATCGAATGGAAGATCGAGGAAGCCTATCGCGCCAAGGGCAAGAACAAGGACGAGGTTCCGATCAACGAATTCCGCCAGGAATGCCGCGAATTCGCCGCCGGCTGGATCAAGGTCCAGGGGGAAGAATTCAAGCGCCTCGGCATCGTCGGCGATTTCGAAAACCCGTACCTGACGATGAACTTTCACGCCGAGAGCCGCATCGCCGGCGAACTGCTGAAGATCGCCCAGAGCGGCCAGCTTTATCGCGGCTCGAAGCCGATCATGTGGTCGGTCGTCGAGCGCACCGCGCTGGCCGAAGCTGAGGTCGAGTACCACGATTACGAGAGCGACACGATCTGGGTGAAGTTTCCGGTCGTGAGAAGGCACGGTACCACGGGACTGCATGGAGTTGATCCAGCAGTAGGTTCCGGACATATCGCGGCTACGGCAATCGAATTTGCAAAGCAGTTTGATGAATTGCTAGGCGCCCACGTGGTCATCTGGACCACCACGCCCTGGACCATCCCCGGCAACCGGGCGATCTCCTATTCGCCAAAGATCTCCTATGGCCTCTACGAGGTGACCGAAGCCGCCAACGATTTCGGCCCGCGCCCCGGCGAAAAGCTGATCTTTGCTGACAAGCTGGCGGAAGAGAGCTTCGCCAAGGCCAAGCTCCAGTTCAAGCGCCTGCGCGATATCTCCGCCGATGAGCTTGGCGCCATCGTTGCTGCCCATCCCTTCAAGGGCCTCGGCGGCGGTTACGACTTTGCCGTCCCGCTCCTCGCCGGCGATCACGTTACTGATGATGCCGGCACCGGTTTCGTCCATACCGCCCCCGGCCACGGCCGCGAGGACTTTGACGCCTGGACATCCGTTGCCCGCGAACTCGAAGCCCGCGGCATCTCGTCGAAGATCCCCTTCACGGTCGACGACGGCGGTTTCTACACCGCCGACGCCCCCGGTTTCGAGGGCGCCCGCGTCATGGACGACAACGGCAAGAAGGGCGATGCCAACGACCGCGTCATCAAGGCGCTGATCGAGCGCAACGCGCTGTTCGCCCGCGGCCGGATGAAGCATCAGTATCCGCATTCCTGGCGGTCGAAGAAGCCGATCATCTTCCGCAATACGCCGCAGTGGTTCGTCTACATGGACAAGGACCTTGCCGACGGCACGACGCTGCGCTCACGCGCGCTGAAGGCGATCGACGACACCCGTTTCGTGCCATCAGCCGGCCAGAACCGCCTGCGCGCCATGATCGAACAGCGCCCGGACTGGGTGCTTTCGCGTCAGCGCGCCTGGGGCGTCCCGATCTGCGTCTTTGTCGACGAGCAGGGCGAAATCCTCCAGGACGAAGCCGTCAACCAGCGCATCCTCGAAGCCTTCGATCTCGAAGGTGCCGACGCCTGGTTTGCCGAAGGAGCGCGCGAGCGCTTCCTTGGGTCTCGCGCCAACGAAGGCTGGACCCAGGTCAGGGATATCCTCGATGTCTGGTTCGACTCGGGCTCGACGCACACGTTCACGCTGGAAGACCGCCCGGACCTCAAATGGCCGGCCGACGTCTATCTGGAGGGATCGGACCAGCATCGCGGCTGGTTCCATTCCTCGCTGCTGGAATCCGCCGCCACCCGCGGCCGGGCACCTTATGACACGGTCGTCACCCATGGCTTCACCATGGATGAGAAGGGCCAGAAGATGTCGAAGTCGCTTGGCAATGTCGTGGCCCCGCAGGACGTCATGAAGGATGCCGGCGCCGATATCCTGCGCCTCTGGGTGATGACGACCGACTATTGGGAAGACCAGCGCCTCGGCAAGACGATCATCCAGACCAATGTCGACGCGTATCGCAAGCTGCGCAACACGATCCGCTGGATGCTCGGCACGCTCGCTCATGACGAGGGCGAGGAGATCGCCTATGCCGATCTGCCGGAACTCGAAAAGCTGATGCTGCATCGCCTCGCCGAGCTCGATAAGCTGGTGCGCGAAGGTTATGACGCCTTCGAGTTCAAGAAGATCGCCCGGGCGCTCATCGATTTTTCCAATATCGAGCTGTCGGCCTTCTATTTCGACATCCGCAAGGATGCGCTTTATTGCGACGCCCCGTCGTCGCTGCGCCGCCGTGCGGCTCTCGCGGTCATCCGCAAGATCTTCGAATGCACGGTGACCTGGCTTGCCCCCATGCTGCCGTTCACCACCGAAGAATCGTGGCTGTCGCGCAACCCGAATGCGGTTTCGATCCATCTCGAACAGTTCCCGACGGTCCCGGCCGAGTGGAAAAACGAGGCGGTCGCCGAGAAGTGGGCGCAGATCCGCAAGGTGCGCTCGGTTGTCACAGGCGCGCTCGAAATCGAGCGCAAGGACAAGCGGATCGGTTCTTCGCTGGAGGCCGCACCGGTCGTTTATGTCAACGATCCGGAGCTGATGAAGGCGCTGGAAGGCCAGGAGTTCGAAGAGACCTGCATCACGTCGGGCATCGCGATCGTTGCGGGCGAGGGGCCGGAAAACGCCTTCCGTCTGCCGGAAGTGCAGGGCGTCGCGGTCGATCCGAAACTTGCCGAAGGCACCAAATGTGCCCGCTCGTGGCGGGTGACGACCGATGTCGGCTCCGATCCGGCCTATCCGGATGTATCGGCGCGCGACGCTGCCGCATTGCGCGAACTCGCTGCACTTGGCCGGCTTTGACGGCTTGAAATCACCGGATGATTGCGCTTTGGGCAATCATCCGGTAAAACCGCCTGAAATTGGCCGGATTTTCCGGCCATCAGGCGTTTGATTGTGTCTGAGGCGTCAGGACGGGCGCCGCTGGAAGGGTTTTGATGAAAGCGACATATGCGTTTCGTGTCGGCATGGGCGTGGCCGGTATCCTCGCCTCGACATTGACCCTTTCGGGCTGCATCGGCGGCCCGACCTACGGCACTGACAAGACCGCCATGGAACAGCTGACCGACGATCTCGGTCAGTCCGTCTCGTTGGGTGGCAAGAATACCGAAGCGAAAGCGGGCCTGAAATACAACCCGCGTCCTTCGCTGGTTGTCGCCAAGGGACAGGAGCAGGCACTGCCGGCGCCGCAGCAGTCGCTGGCAAACCGCGAGAGCAACCCCAACTGGGTCGAATCTCCGGAAGAAACCCGCAAGCGTCTGCGTGCCGAGGCGGCGGCGCACGAGAATGATCCCAACTATCGCTCACCACTGTTGGCGRGCAATGGCCAGGCCGGCCAGATGACCGAGACGGAAAAGTGGGAAGCCTTCCGCAAGGCCAAGGAAAACGCCGAGACCGTCAGCGTCACCGGACGCCGCCGTTCGCTTGCAGAGCCGCCGGCGGAATTCCGTTCGGCGGATGCGGCTGCTCTGTCGGATGTCGGCGAGCCCGAAAGCCAGAAGGAAAAGCGCCGCAAGGCGCAAGCGGCGGACGCCAAGAAGTCCAGCGATTGGTGGAAGCTCTTCTAAGCCGGCTTTAGCTCTCTCTTTTCGATCTGAAGAAGCCGGTGAGCAGGATCGCGGCTTCGCTTTCGCCGAGACCGGAATAGACCTCCGGCGCATGATGGCAGGTCGGCTGGGCGAAGAAGCGCACGCCGTTGTCCACCGCTCCGCCTTTCGGATCCTCGGCGCCGTAATAGAGCCGACGGATACGCGCAAACGAGATCGCCGCCGCGCACATGGTGCAGGGTTCGAGCGTCACATAGAGGTCGGCACCTGATAGCCGCTCCTGTCCAAGCGCGGCCGAAGCATCCCGGATGACGGCGATTTCGGCATGGGCGGTAACGTCGTTTTCGGCGCGGGTCCGGTTTCCGGAGCGAGCGACGATGACGCCGTCGATGACCAGAACGGCGCCGATCGGAACCTCGCCGTGGGCGGCCGCGTCTTTGGCTTCCGCAAGGGCTGCATCCATGAACCCGTCGCTATTAGGCATTTCGGCGATTCCCTCTTAACCCGGATCGCGCGAACTGGTAGGAAGCATCCAACTGGACGCCCGGCTGCGGGCACGAATCCATCTCAGTCAACACGAACAAGAATGTCCGGATCGCTCCGTAGACATCACGCTTCAGGCAAACAACAAATGAATTCCAAAGACAAGCCGAAGCGCGGCGAAGGCAAGACTTTCGTTCGCGAAACCAAACCGAGAGCTGCTCCGAAGGCCGGCGCTGGCGGCAAGGCGGGTTTTTCCGCCAAGGAAGGCCTCGGCCCCAGGAAGAGTTCCGCGGCCAAGAGCGGCGCTGAAAAGGCGGCAAAGCCCCTTCGCAAGCTGCCGCCGGCGCCGGAAACCATGGAGGCCGAGGGCAAGCCCGAGCGCATCTCCAAGATCCTCGCCCGTGTCGGCGTCGCATCGCGCCGCGATATCGAGCGGATGATCATGGAAGGTCGGGTCAGCCTGAACGGCAAGGTTCTCGACACGCCGGTCGTCAACGTGACGCTCGCCGACAGAATAGAAGTGGATGGCATGCCGATCCGCGGCATCGAGCGCACCCGCCTCTGGCTCTACCATAAGCCTGCCGGCCTGGTGACCACCAATTCCGATCCGGAAGGCCGGGCCACCGTCTTCGACAACCTGCCCGAAGGCCTGCCGCGGGTGCTCTCCATCGGCCGCCTCGACATCAATACCGAAGGCCTGCTGCTGCTGACCAACGATGGCGGCCTGTCACGCGTGCTGGAACTGCCGACCACCGGCTGGCTGCGTCGTTACCGCGTGCGTGCCCATGGCGAGATCAAGCAGGAGGAGTTGGACAAGCTGAAGGAGGGCATCGCCGTCGAAGGCGTGCTCTACGGCTCGATCGACGCAACGCTCGACCGCAGCCAGGGCAGCAATGTCTGGATCACCATGGGCCTTCGCGAAGGCAAGAACCGCGAGATCAAGAACGTGCTCGGCGCGCTCGGCCTCGAAGTCAACCGCCTGATCCGCATTTCCTACGGACCTTTCCAGCTCGGAGACCTGCCGGAAGGCGAGGTGGTGGAAGTGCGCGGCCGCATGCTGCGCGACCAGCTTGGGCCCCGCCTGATCGAGGAATCGAAGGCGAATTTCGACGCGCCGATCTATACCGAGATCGCCGGCGACGACGAAGAGAAACCCGTCCGCGCCGAACGTTCGGAATGGACTGCAAGGCCCGAGAGGACGGAACGTCCGCGTGCCGGCAAGCCGGAGGACCGGCGCGAAAAGCCGCCTGGCCGCCCCGACACCCAACGCGACGACCGCAAGTTCGCCGACAAGCCGCGCGGTGCAAAGCCGTTCGGCAATCGCACTGAAGACGAGGACGACCGTCCGAAGAAGCGTCCGCCGATGGGCACCAGCCGCACCGCCAACGTCTGGATGGCGCCGGGTGCCCGCCCGACCACCGAAAGCAAGACGCGCAAATCCTCCGCCCGTGCCGAGGCCGAGCAGCTTTTCAAGAAGCCCACGCCGCAGAACGACCGGCCGGTCATCGTCAATCGCGCTGAAGAAGACCACGACTGGATCCGCGCCGACGGGCCTGACAAGCCGGAAAAGGCCGATTTCGGCCGCAAGAAGTCCTTTGGCGATCGGCCGGATCGTGGCGATCGTCCCGTCGGTGACAAGCCGAGGGGCGAACGTTCCTTCGGCGACAAACCCCGTGGCGACCGCAAGCCGCGCGAAGGCGGCGACCGTCCGCGCACCAAATCCTTCTCGGGCGACGCCCGCTCGGAACGTCCACGCGGCGAGCGCGCCTTTGGTGACCGCCCGCCCCGCGGCGACCGTCCGTTCGGCGACAAGCCGAGAGGCGACCGCCCGTTTGCCGACCGCAAGCCACGCGCCGACGGCGACCGCCCAGCACGCTCCTTCGGCGAAGGCCGCTCCGAGCGCCCGCGCGGCGATCGTCCTTCCGGTGACCGTCCGCCCCGTGGTGACCGCCCGTTCAGCGACAAGCCGAGGGGCGAACGCTCTTTCGGTGACAAGCCCAGAGGCGAACGTTCGTTCGGCGACCGCAAGCCGCGCGAGGATGGAGAGCGTCCCGCACGGTCCTTCTCCGCAGGCGAGGGACGCTCCGAGCGTCCGCGCAGCGACCGGCCGTTCTCGGATCGGCCTCCGCGCGGAGATCGTCCCGCAGGTGATCGTCCCGCCGGCGACAGGCCGCGCGGTGGAAAGCCTGGCGGCAAGCCCTTCGGAGCAAAGCCGGGCGGCGGCAAGAGCTTTGGCGGAAAGCCTTCCGGCGGTCGCGGAAAACCGGCGGGTGCCGGTGGCAAGCCCGGGGGCAAACCTGGTGGCCGGCCCGCGTCGGGCGGACGCCCGGCCGGCGGCAAGCCGCGCACGCCGAGAGGGTAACGGGTAGTGCGGATCGTCGGTGGTGAATTTCGCGGCCGGTCTCTGGCCACGCCCAAAACGAGCGATATCCGGCCGACCATCGACCGGACACGTGAAAGCCTGTTCAACATCATCGGCCACGTCTATCCGCAGGCGCTGGACGGCGGCCGGGTGATCGACCTTTTCGCCGGCACCGGCGCTGTCGGGCTGGAGGCGGTGTCGCGCGGCTGCAAGAGCGCGCTCTTCGTCGAGAACGGTGTCGAGGGCAGGGGTCTGTTGTGGGAGAATATCGACAGCCTCGGCCTGCATGGCCGGGCGCGCATCCTGCGACGTGATGCCACCAAACTCGGCACGGCCAACAATATCGAGCCGTTCCATTTCCTGTTCGCCGATCCGCCCTATGGCCAGGGGCTCGGCGAAGGCGCCATGCTTTCGGCCCATGTGGGCGGCTGGTTAGCACCCGGAGCCCTTGCCATTCTGGAGGAGCGGGCCGACATCAATCCTGCCGTCGATGCCGCGTTCAAGCTCCTGGAGAGCCGCACATTCGGCGATACCCGCATGGATTTTTTCCGCTACCAGCCGACCTGAGGTCAGAGGAATGAATACGAGGCTTGCAGTTCCCGATCTCGAGGCCGTTGGAGCCAAGGGCGGCCTGACGTTTGCCATCGCTCTCGGCGGCGGGGGCGCGCGCGGCATCTCGCATATCCAGGTCATCGAGGCGCTCGACGACCTCGGCATACGGCCGGTGGCGATTTCCGGCTCGTCGATCGGCGCGATCATCGGCGCCGGCATGGCGTCGGGCATGACCGGCCGCGAAATCCGCCAATATGCGCTGGAGACGGTCGGCCACCGCGGCACCCTTTTGAACAAGCTCTGGGGCCTCGGTCCGGCGACCATGCGCGACAAGCTCGGCGGCTTCCGTTTCGGGCAGTTCAATCTCGAACTGATCCTCGATGCCTTCCTGCCGCCGCAGGTGCCGGAGGATTTCGCCGATCTCGAAATCCCGATGAAGATCTCCGCCACCGACTATTACGGTCAGGCCGAGGTGATCCTCGAACAGGGCGAGCTGCGTACCGCGATCGCCGCCTCGGCCGCCATTCCAGGCCTGTTCATGCCGGTCCGGGTCAACGGGCGGGTGATGATCGATGGCGGCGTCTTCAATCCCGTCCCTTATGAGCAGCTGATGGACGTTGCCGACGTGGTGATCGGCGTCGATGTGGTCGGTGCGCCGGAAGGCGACGGCACCCATGCGCCCAGCCGCATCGACAGCCTGTTCGGCGCCAGCCAGCTGACGATGCAGGCGAGCATCGCGCTCAAGCTGAAGCTCAATCCGCCGCACATCTTCCTTCGGCCGTCGGTCAACCGCTTCCGGGTGCTGGATTTCCTGAAGGCCCGCGACATCCTCGACGAATCCGAGCACGTCAAGGACGAGCTGAAGCGCGCCATCGACGCGCTTCATGCTGCGGCAGCTGAAGCCTGACGTTTGGGCTGGCTACGCGGCCTCGGTTTTCCGGGCAGTGCTGAAAACATTGCGGCCAATCCTGCGTGCCATCTCCGATGGGAAATCGGGTCTATCCAGCTCTTCTTCTAGGAGAAGCTCGGAGGACATCACCGGCGCGCCGCAATAATCGAATATCCCGTGATCGATCTGCGTTCTCATCGCGCCGAAATAACCATGCCGCGCATAAGTGCGCAGGTCGGCGCCGCCGATCGCGACCAGATGGATGGGAAGGTGGCGAAGTTTCTTCACCACTTTGGCGCCTTGTCCGTCGTCATAGGCCCAGCCGTTTGCGAACACGCGGTCGATCCATCCTTTCATGAGCCCCGGCATCGACCACCAGTAGACGGGATAGACGAGCACCAGCGCATCGGCACGATCGATCCTCGCCTGTTCGGCCACGACATCCGCCGATGGTGGTGCCTCCCTGCGATGCGCGGCGAGATCCGCCTGCGTAAATCTCGGATCGAAGCCCTCCGCCGCAAGGTCGGCAATCTCGAAAGAACCGCCGGACATGGTGACGCCCTCGGCCAGATGGGCGGCGACGTTATGGGTGAGCGATCCGGGTTCGGGATGCGAAACGACGATCAGCGCGTGCATGGCGGTAACTCCTGCTGGCAGATTGAAACTGACGGGCAATGGCTATATACTTTTAGTAAGTTACTTTTGGTATATAGCGATGTCAAGCAGTGAAATGAAAGAGCCGGTACGTCTCCGGCAGCGCCTCTCGCGGCAGGGAAGGCGCCAGCAGCTGATGGAGGTTGCGTGGCGCATCGTCCGGGAAGAGGGCACCGACGCCCTGACGCTTCCCCGGCTGGCGCAGCAGGCGGGCGTCGCAAAGCCCGTCGTCTACGATCATTTCAGCACCCGGCCAGTTCTCCTGGCAGCGCTTTACGAGGATTTCGACAGCCGCCAGACCGCGATCATGGACGCGGCCCTGCAATCGGGCGCCCCGACGCTCGCTGACCGGGCTGCGGTCATCGCCTCCTCCTATGTGGATTGTGTTCTGTTGCAGGGCCGGGAGATACCGGGCGTCATCGCCGCCCTGGAGAGCTCCCCCGAGCTTGAACGGATCAAGCGCGACTACGAGGTTATCTTCATGGAAAAATGCCGGCTTGCGCTTGTCCCGTTCGCGGAAGCCCGCCACATAGCGCTGCCCGGTCTTTGGGCCATGCTCGGTGCAGCCGAAGCGCTGTCGAACGCTGCCGCGAGCGGGGACATCACGGCTGCAGAGGCCAAGGACGAGCTTTCCGGGACGATCGTCGCGATGGTCGCAAGAGGGAGCGCCCGCCGGCCCTAGCCGTTTTCCGCCGTCGCCGGTTCCGGGCTCAGTTCGTCGTCGACCACCATCGACCGTTTCGGCTTGATCAGCGGCTCCGGTCGGACCGGGCTGTTGAACAGCATTTCGCGGCCGGCGCCGAGCCCCTGGACGGCCTGGATCTGCAGCCGCTCCTCGTCGCGCTGGCGGATATCGTCGCCGATCTCGTCGGTCTCGTTCTCGCTCATGCCGAGCGCTTCCAGCGTCTTTTTTCCGAACAGCAGGCCGGATTCCAGGGTCTCGCGCAACTCGTATTCGACGTTCCGATCCCGCAGCGACAGCGCATGGATGCGGTCGTAGGAGCGCACATAGAGACGCACGTCCGGAAATTCCGAACGGATCAGATCGACGATCTGGTCGGTCGTCTCGCGCTTCTGGGTGGTGACGGCAACGACCTTCGCCTTTTCGATGCCTGACGCGATGAGCACGTCCCGGCGCGTTCCGTCGCCGAAATAGATGCGGAAACCGAAGGAGGCGGCCTGGCGGATACGGTCGGCGGAATCGTCGATGACGGTTACCTCGCGGCCGCCGGCAAGCAGGATCTGCGCGGCGATCTGGCCGAAACGCGAAAACCCGATCATTAGCACGTCCGCCCCGGCACCGTCGAAATCCTCCTCCAGTTCCTCGCGGCTCTCGCCATTGAGAAGCCGCTTGGAAAGTGCCGCACCGAACGGGGTGAGCGCCATCGACAGCGTCACGCCGGCGATCAGCAGCGAGGCGGTGGCCGACGAGAACAGGCCGCTGGCGGTAGCGGTGGTGAAGAGCACGAAGCCGAATTCGCCGCCCTGCGGCAGCAGGAAGGCGATCCGCACCGCGTCGTTGTGCGGCGAACCCCAGAGCCGGGAAAGCCCGTAGACGATCAGCGCCTTGAGCGCCATGAAGATCGGCACCGCCGGCAGGATGAAGAAGATGTTGTCGAGGATGACATGGACTTCCAGCGACAGGCCGACAGCCATGAAGAACAGCGCCAGAAGCAGGCCGCGGAACGGTTCGATATCCGCCTCCAGCTCGTGCCGGTAGGAGGATTCGGCCAGCATCACGCCCGACAGGAAGGCGCCCATCGCCATCGACAGGCCGACCGCCTGCATCGCCGCCGCCGATCCCAGCACCACCAGCAGCGCTGCGGCGATCATCACCTCGCGTGCACCGGTGCGGGCGATGATCTGGAACATCGGCGTCAGGAGATAGCGCCCGGCAATCACCATCGCACCCACGGCCCCGACCGCGGTTGCGAAATCCAGAAGTGGCGAGGCTTCCGTCTCCGTGGTTCCCGGCGCCAGAATGGTGATCAGTGCCAGCAGCGGCACGATGGCGAGATCCTGGAACAGCAGCACCGAAAACGACCGCTGGCCGTGCCGGCTGTTCATTTCGCCGTCGTCGTTGAGGATCTGCAGCGCAAACGCGGTCGAGGACAGTGCCAGGCCGAAGCCGACGATCAGGCTGCCGCGCCAGTCCGCCATATTGCTGAGATACGCCAGCCCGGTGAGCGCGAACCCCGAGATTGCCACCTGTGCCGGACCAAGGCCGAACACGTCGCCGCGCATCTGCCAGAGACGGGAAGGCTTCAGTTCGAGCCCGATGATGAACAGCAGGAAAACGACGCCGAATTCCGCGAAATGCAGCACTTCTTCGGTCTCGACGATCTGCTGCATGATCGGTCCGATGACCACGCCGGCGGCAAGATAACCGAGCACCGTGCCAAGCCCCAGCTTCCTGAACACCGGGGCGGCGATCACCGCGCCGGCAAGCAGGAGAAGCATTTGGGAAAATAGCGAGCCGGGAGCGGTCATGCGGGATACTTTCAGTCTAAGGTGGGATATCAAGAATCGGCGAGCCGCCCTTGATGCTTCTGACAGTGCACAATAAATGGGACGAGAATGAAAGGCTTGCAATCATGACCTCTGAAATCGATTCCGCCGACCTGCTTTCCCGCGCCAGCCAATTGATCGATCTAGCCAAGGCCGCGGGAGCGGATCAGGCGGATGCGGTCGTGGTTCGCTCCCGCTCCCGCTCCGTCAGCGTCCGCCTCGGCAAGGTCGAAGGTACGGAATCGTCCGAAAGCGACGATTTCTCGCTCCGCGTCTTCGTCGGCCGGCAGGTCGCCAGCGTCTCGGCCAATCCCGGCTTCGACATGAAGGTGCTTGCCGAGCGTGCCGTCGCCATGGCCAAGGTGTCTCCGGAAGATCCCTTCGCCTGCCTTGCGGACGAGGCCGATCTCGCCAGATCCTATCCAGACCTCGAGCTTTACGACCCGACCGACATCTCGACCGACGCGCTCCGTGAAGCATCGCTCGAAATGGAACAGGCGGCGCTCGATGTTCAGGGCGTCACGAATTCCTCCGGGGCCGGCGCATCGTCGGGCATGGGCGGCCTCGTGCTCGTCACCTCCCACGGCTTCTCCGGCAGCTATATGGCTTCCCGTTTCGGCCGCTCCGTCAGCGTCATTGCCGGCGAGGGCACCAAGATGGAGCGCGACTACGATTTCGACAGCCGCCTTTACGCCGCCGATCTCGATGATCCGAGGCTGATCGGCCGCCGCGCCGGCGAGCGCACCGTCAAGCGCGTCAATCCCCGCCAGGTCGATACCGGCAGCAATGTCACCRTCGTCTTCGATCCGCGCATCGCCCGCGGTTTCGTCGGCCATATCGCCGGCGCCATCAACGGCGCGTCGGTCGCCCGCAAGACCAGCTTCCTGCGCGACAAGATGGGCCAGCAGGTGCTGAAAGCCGGGCTCAGCATCACCGACGATCCACTGATCGTCCGCGGCTCCTCTTCGCGTCCTTTCGATGGCGAGGGTGTGTCCGGCGAACGCATGGTGATGATCGAGGACGGCGTCCTGAACCACTGGTTCCTGTCGACCTCGACGGCGCGCGAACTCGGGCTTGTCACCAACGGCCGCGGCGTCCGCGGCGGCACGGCTGTCTCGCCCGCCTCCACCAATCTGGCGCTGGAGCCCGGCGACATCTCGCCCGAGGACCTGATCAGGTCGATCGGCAACGGCTTCTACATCACCGAACTGATCGGCCAGGGCGTCAACATGATCACCGGCGAATACTCGCGCGGCGCGACCGGCTTCTGGATCGAGAATGGCGAACTCGCCTATCCCGTTTCGGAAGTGACGATCGCCTCCAACCTCAAGGACATGTTCATGCGCCTGACGCCGGCCAACGACATCGACCGAAAGTTCGGCGTTGCGTCCCCGACCATTGCCATCGAGGGCATGACGCTGGCGGGACGCTGATCCCGGTGGCGGAAGTGCAGGACTGGGGCCAGGACCTCGAACTCATTCTCGACGCGGCGCGCCAGGCCGGCGAGATCGCCCACGGGTTTTTCGGCCGCTCGCCGGAAGTCTGGTGGAAGAACGAGGGCCGGTCGCCGGTCAGCGCCGCCGATTTCGCCGCCAACGACCGGCTGCTGAACCTGCTCCTGGCGGCCCGGCCGAACTACGGCTGGCTCTCCGAGGAGACCGACGACGATGTCGCCCGGCTTAGCTGCGAAACCCTCTTCGTCGTCGATCCGATCGACGGCACCCGCGCCTTCATCAATGGCGAGAAGACCTGGTGCGTCTCGGTTGCCGTCGTGCATCGCGGCCAGCCGGTCGCCGGCGTCCTGGTCGCGCCGGCGCTCGACGAAGAATTCTGTGCGGTGAAGGATGGCCCGGCGCTGAAGAACGGCCAGCCGATTACCGTCACCGGTGAGCGCGCCAACGGCGAACTGGTTATCGCGGCCGACGAAAACCTCGTCAAGAAATTCGAGCCGGATTTTCGCGACGAAGTCCGCCGGGTGCGGCATGTGCCGTCGCTCGCCTACAGGCTCGCCATGATCGCCGACGGCAGCATCGACGGCACGGTCGTCAAGCGCGCCTCCCACGACTGGGATCTGGCCGCTGCCGATCTTATCCTCGAACGGGCAGGCGGCCGCCTTATCGATCTTGCCGGCAACCGGCTCGTCTATAACCGCGAGAGCGTTGTCCACGAAATGCTGGCTGCCGGCGCCGAACATGCGCTCCGCAGCCTTTTGCCCCAGCTTGCCGGCCTTGCTCCGGGTTGACCTTTCCTTTGGAATGCAGCACAGGAAGAGCCGGGGGAGCTGGAACGGACGGATACGGACAATGACGGAAACGGGCGAAAAGAAACAACTTCTGCATCTGGTCTTCGGCGGCGAATTGCAGAGCTTGGAAGGTCTTCAATTCAAGGATCTTTCGGCGCTTGATATCGTCGGCATCTATCCCGACTACGCAAGCGCGCTCGTCGCCTGGCGGGGCAAGGCGCAGCAGACGGTCGACAACGCTCATATGCGTTATTTCATCGTCCATATGCACCGCCTGCTCGATCCTGATACTAAGTCGGCTTGAGATAAGCCTCGCGTTTTACAATGTGCTCGCAATGCTGGTCCCTCGCCTGGTATCGATCCCGGGGACCCTTTTTTGACGCATTTGTAAAACACAAAAAACTGGGCTACGGATGAGCAATCGGAGGGTCTATCACATTGATGGCGGCCATCACGCATCGGGGGCAAACACGGTGAGCAAGATTTCTGCGCGCCTCGCTCTCGCTGGCTACCGGGCGGCCGGTATTACGCTTTATCCGTTAGTCGGACCTTACCTTGCCTATCGGGCCATGAAGGGCAAGGAAGACAGGACCCGCAAGCTGGAACGGCTCGGTTATGCAAGCCTTGCCAGGCCCCGCGGGCCGCTGATCTGGGTGCACGCGGCAAGCGTCGGGGAAACCATCGCCATCATGCCGATGATCCGCGAACTGCGGCGCCGCGAAGTCCACATCCTTCTGACGACGGGCACCGTGACGTCGGCAAATCTCGTCCGGTCACGACTGGCGGACGAGGTGATCCATCAATATGTGCCGCTCGACCTGAAATTCCCGATCAAGCGCTTCATCGCCTATTGGAAGCCCGACGCCTGCATCACGGCGGAATCGGAAATCTGGCCGACGACGATCGCCGAACTCGCCCGCCGCCGCATTCCGCAGATCCGCGTCAATGCCCGCATCTCCGACCGGTCCTTCGATCGCTGGCGCAACCGCAGCTCGATCGCAGAGGCCATTTTCGGCAGGATGGCGCTGGTCATCGCCCAGTCGGATCTGGATGCGGAGCGCTTCCGCGATCTCGGCGCCTGGCCTGTCATCACATCCGGCAACCTGAAGAGCGATACGGACCCACCACCCTGCGACGAGGCGCTGCTTGCAAGTTATCGCAAGCAAATCGGCAGCCGCCGGACCTGGGCGGCGATTTCGACCTTCGACGGCGAGGAAAAGGCGGCGGCGACCGTGCACAAGGCGCTGAAGCCGAAAAACGGCCAGCTGACCATTCTCGTGCCGCGCCACCCGGATCGCGCTGACGCGGTCGAGGAGATGCTGAAGGAAGCGGGCCTCACGGTGGCGCGCCGCTCGCGCAACGACGTGGTGACGCCAGAGACCGACGTGTTTCTCGGCGACTCCATCGGCGAAATGGGGCTTTACCTGCGCTTGACCGAAATCGCCTTCGTCGGCAGGTCGCTGACCAACGAAGGCGGGCAGAACCCGCTCGAGCCGGCCATGCTTGGCTGCGCCGTGCTTTCCGGCCCACACGTCCAGAATTTCCGCGACGCCTATCAGCATCTGGTGCGCAAGGGTGCTGCCCGCATCGTCAAGGATGTCGAGATGCTGGCAAAGGCCGTCCATTACCTGATGATCAACGACCTTGCCCGCGTCAAGATGATCGATTCCGGCCATGACGCGATGGAGGAGATGCGCGGGGCGCTGTCGAAGACGATCAAGGCGCTGGAGCCCTATGTCAATCCGCTGACGGTGAGCGCAAGGCTGCAGCCAAAAGCCGCCGCCGTTCGATGACCCCGGAAAAGCTCGCACACATCGCCGGTATCCTGTTCGACAAGGACGGCACGTTGTTGCTCTATGACGAAAGCTGGGGACCGGTGAACCGCGAGGCTGCCCGGATCGCTTCCGCCGGCGATACCGAGCTCGAGCCGCAGCTTCTGTTTTCCGGCGGCATGGACCCGGTATCCGGCCACACCCGCCCGGACAGCCTGCTGGCCGCCGGCAATGCCGCGGAAATCGCTGCCGGCTTCGTCGCCGCCGGCTCACCGATTGACGTTGCCGAACTCACCCGGCTGCTCGACGACCTCTTCATCCGTTCGGCCGAATTTTCGGTGCCGGTCACCGATCTGGCGGCACTGTTTGCCAAGCTCAAGGCGCGGGGCTTCAAACTCGGCATCGCCTCCAGCGACAACGAACAGGCGATCCGCCAGACTGCCATCCGCTTCGGCATCATCGATCATGTGGATTTCATCGCCGGCTACGACAGCGGTCATGGAGTAAAACCGGGGCCTGGCATGGTGCTCGGCTTCTGCCGCGCCACCGGGCTCGATCCCGCCGAGGTGGCCATGGTCGGCGACAACAATCACGACATGCATATGGGCGCGAGCGCTGGCGTTGGCCTGAAGGTCGCGGTGCTGACCGGCACCGGCTCCCGCGAGACGCTGTCGGCCTCGGCGGATATCTGCCTTGCCGACATCACCGCGCTCATGGACCTTCTGCCGGAAAAGCTTCACGCCTGAAGCGGGCTTTGGTTTCAAGGACTTGCCTTTTTTCAAAAAGTGCCATTTTGTTCGCGGGCTGTTTCAGGATGGATCAGCCGGAGTTTGGGTATGGTATCGGAAGCACCGCCATTCTGGTGGACGAAAGCGGATTGGCGTGCCTGGGGCCTTGCCCCCGTTTCTTTTCTTTATGGCCGGATCGCCGGCCGGCGCATGGCTAAAGCCAAGCGCGCCAGCATTCCCGTGCCGGTTATCTGTGTCGGCAATTTTACGGTCGGCGGCGCCGGCAAGACCCCGACCGCCATCACCCTTGCCCGAGCGGCAAAAGAAAAGGGCCTGAAGCCCGGTTTCCTCAGCCGCGGTTACGGCGGTTCGCTTGACGTCACGACCGTTGTCGACCCCGAACACCACCGGGCCGAGGCGGTGGGCGACGAGGCGCTGCTGCTCTGCCGCGAGACGCTGACGGTGATTTCCCGCACCCGCGTCGAGGGCGCTCATCGACTGGTCGCCGAGGGCGCCGACCTGATCATCATGGACGACGGTTTCCAGAGCGCCCGCCTGGCGCTGGATTTCGCGCTCGTTGTCATCGATACGGTGCGCGGCATCGGCAACGGCCATCTGGTGCCGGGCGGGCCGGTGAGGGCGCCGATATCCGAACAAATGCGCCAGCTCTCGGCCATCCTCAAGGTCGGCAACGGCGAGGCTGCCGACAAGCTGGTGCGCCAGGCGGCTCGCGCCGGCAAGCAGGTCTATGTCGCGGCGCTGAAGCCGCGCGAAAATCGCGAGATCGCCGGCAAGTCGCTGTTCGCCTTCGCCGGCATCGCCGATCCGGAAAAGTTCTACCGCACCGTCAGAGAAGTCGGCGGATTGGTCGTGGAAAAACGCGCCTTCCCGGACCACCATTATTTCAGCGAGGACGAAATCTCGGACCTGCTGGACGATGCCGCGAAAGACAATCTGACGCTCGTCACCACCGCCAAGGATGCGGTGCGGCTGCAGGGCCATCACGGACGCATGGAGCAACTGGCGAGAAAGGCAAGCGTCGTCGAAGTCGACATGGCGTTCGACGATCCGCAGGCGCCGGGCAAGATCATCGATACGGCGATCGCCAATTTCCGAGAGCGGCGCATCCGGGAAGGAAATGCGGTGAAAGCCTAGCCGCGGCTCTGGTTCGGCAGCATGCCGGCGCGTTTGTCGGCTTCCAGCGAGGAGGCGCAATCGACATAGGGCTCCTGCCGCGCGACGCTCCAGTAACGCAACTCGTCGATCGGGATCTGCGCGCCGGTCATGGCGCATATCACATAGGAGCCAGCGGTCAGGATCTGGTAGTCGCCGTCGAGATAGCGGATCTTCGCTTCGCGGAATCCGCTTCCCTCGAACCGGTTCATCTGTCGTCTCCTGCGGAAAAACATGGCGCCTGCTCTATCCCGATTGTCGCTGAATTGCCAGCTTTTTCAGCTTCGGCCGAAGAGCCGCTCAATGTCGGAAAGCTTGAGTTCGATATAGGTCGGACGTCCGTGGTTGCAGGTGCCGGAGCCGGGCGTCGCTTCCATCTCCCGCAAAAGCGCGTTCATCTCCTCCGGCCTCAGCCGCCGGCCGGAGCGCACCGAACCGTGGCAGGCCATCGTGGCGGCGACATATTCGAGCTTGCCGCGCAGGCCCCCGGCGGTGTTCCATTCGGCGATCTCGTCGGCGAGGTCGCGGACCATCGAGGCCGCATCGACTTCGCCGAGCATGGCGGGCGTCTCGCGCACCGCGACGGCACCGGGGCCGAAACGCTCGATCGCCAGACCCAGCCGGTCGAGTTCCGTCGCATTCGCCATCAACCGGTCGCAGTCTTCCTCGGGCAAGTCGATGATCTCGGGAATCAAGAGCACCTGGCTCGCCAGCCGCTTGTTGTCGAGCGCCTTGCGCATCGCCTCGAACACCAGCCGTTCATGAGCGGCATGCTGGTCGACGATGACCAGCCCGTCTTCGGTCTGCGCCACGATATAGTTTTCGTGGACCTGCGCCCGTGCCGCACCCAGGCGATAGCGCGGCGCGTCTTCGGCAGCGGTCCCTGGAGCGGGTTCCGCGATCACCGTGTCGGCACGCGCAGCCGGCATGGTCAGCACGTCGAAACCGGATTGCGCCGGTTCGGCAAAGCCGTTGGCCGGCTGCGGATGGAGCGGCCTGAAGGGCGAGGCCGCAGCCGTCCAAGGGGTGCGCGGGGCGGCATKAGCCGGCTGGAAGCCGGGGCGGAAGGCACGCATCATGCCCGACGTACCGGTCGTCGCCGCCCGGTCGCCCTCGCGATGCAGAGCCTCGCGGATCGCCCCGACGATGAGGCCCCGCACCAGGCCGGGATCGCGGAAGCGCACGTCCGACTTCGCCGGATGCACGTTGACGTCCACCAGCGCCGGATCGATCCTGATCGACAGGACCGCCACCGGATAACGGCCGGAGGGTACGCTTTCCGCATAGGCGCCGCGCAGGGCCGACAGGATCAGCTTGTCCTGCACCGGCCGCCCGTTGACGAAGGCATATTGATGCGCCGAGTTCCCACGATGGAAGGTCGGCACGCCGACGAAACCGGAAAGTCCGACATCTTCCCGCATCGCATCGATCTCGATCGCGTTGTCGCGGAAATCGGCGCCGAGGATCTGCGCCATGCGGGAAAGATGGTCGTCGCCGGTTGCCGGGAATTCCAGCGTCGTGCGGTCGGAGCCCGACAGCACGAAACGGATATGCGGGAAGGCGATCGCCATGCGCTTGACCACTTCGGTGATCGCGCCGGCCTCGGCCTTTTCGGTCTTTAAAAATTTCAGCCGCGCCGGGGTCGCGAAGAAGATGTCGCGCACCTCGACGACCGTGCCGGTATTGGCGGGCGCCGGCTTCACGCCGGACATCTTGCCGCCGACGACTGCCACCTGCGATCCTTCCGAATGACCGTCCCGTCGGCTGGTGATGGTGAGTTTCGCCACCGACCCGATCGAGGGCAGGGCCTCGCCGCGGAAGCCGAGCGTGCGAATGTCGTCGAGCGTCTCGGATATCTTCGAGGTGCAGTGTCGCCGCACCGCAAGATCGAGATCGGCCGCATCCATGCCGGAACCGTTATCGGTAATGCGGATCAGGCTCTTGCCGCCGCCAGCGGTGGCGATCTCGATGCGGGTCGCACCGGCATCGATGGCGTTTTCGATCAGTTCCTTGGCGGCGCTGGCGGGCCTTTCGATGACCTCGCCGGCAGCGATCTGGTTGATCAGGGTCTCGGGTAGCTGTTTGACGGACATGCGCCATTTTCCTGGATTCGGCGCCGGAAGGAAAGCCCGGATCACGCCTTTCCTAACCGATTGAAATGAACTTTAAGGTTGATGCACGGCCGTTCATTAATCCGGCTTTAAGATAAAGGCGATAATTTGTTCCGTATTAAACTTGGATGAAACCGGGGAGGCGCCAGCTTCCCGCGAGTGACCGGGATGGCGGCCAGCTGGGCACCGTCATGCGAGCCCCGATTACCCGTTGAGGACTTGGAGCCAGCATGTTCCCACGCCGACAAGACGAAAACTAGAAGGAATAACGCCGAGAGGCGAATATCGGCATTACGGTCCGATTTTTCATTCGGTCCGAAAAAGCATACGGGGAGTTTCATCCTATGAATGATTTGGCGTCGGCGGACGCAAACATTCAAGCTGTCATGCTCGAAGTGATTTCCGAGGGCATTTCGGGCGGCGTATTTGTCTATGACAAGAATGACCTGATCGTCTTTGCGAGCCAGCAATTGCTGACCCTCCTGCCGGTTCCGAAGAGCTTTCTGACGCCCGGCACACGCCTTCGGGATTTCCTCGGGGCCGTCTATGATGGCGGCGGACGCTTCTTGACCGACGCTTCCGGTCCGCGCCGGATGCTGAGCCGTGAGGACTGGGTTGCCGAACAGATCGCCACTCTCTGGAAGGAACGGGCCGAGTCGCAGGAGCGCCGCGGCACCGACCGCTGGGTGAGCTTCACCAAGCGCCGCCTGTCGTCCGGTTACGGCGTCTGCGTCGTCAGGGATATCTCGGATCATAAGAAGCGCGAGGAACAGTGGCGCGCCGATATGGAGCGGGTACAGATCACCGAAGAGGTGCTCGACAACCTGCCGTTTCCGGTCACCGTCAAGGACAGCAACCTGACCTTCGTCGCCGTCAACAAGATGGCCTCCAGTTTCCTCGATCTACCGCCCGAAGCGATTCTCGGTCGCAAAGGGTCCGATATTCATCCGCCGCAGGTGGAACAACGCCTCGACCGCGTCAATCGCGGGGTCATCGATCTCGGCGAGCCTCAGCAGATGTCCGAACTGGTAACGCGGCCGGACGGTTCGCAGGTCGTCATCATCGCCAACAAATACCGTATCGGAAAACCCGGCCGTTATTACCTGGTCACCGCCATGGAAGACATTACCGGGCTGGTCGCAACCGAGGACGGGCAGATCACGCCGCGCATGAGCCGGGGCGGATTGATCGCCACCTCGCTGACCCGGCATGAACGTGACCGGCCGGTGCAGGCCGCGGTTGAGCCCGAAAGGCCCGCTCTCTCCCACCGCAAGGTCCTGGTCGCGTCCTCCGACCCGAGGACGAGCGCCGAGGCGCTGGAAATTCTCGATGACTTGGGGTTCGATACCTCTTCGGTTTCAGACGGTGAGGAACTGGAACTCTTCCTGCAGCTGGCGAAGGAAGCCAGCATCGCGATCGATCTCGTCGTCGTCGACACGCTGGCGGACAAGGCTTGCCTCGAAATCGTCCAGCGACACCGCATTCCCGCCTTGGCGATCAACGGTGTCCGGGTGAAGCGGGATCTGGCCGCCGGCGTCGCTCGCCAGTTCAGCCAACCTGCCGTAACTGAAGCCGGGCGCGAAGAGGACTGGCAGATTGCCTCGCGAGCCGGCGAAAACGCAGCCATCGATGTCCTGGTCGCCGAAGACAACGGAGTGAACCAGATCGTCTTTTCGCAGATACTCGAGGGCCTGGGTTATCGTTATGCGATCGCAGCCGATGGCGAAGAAGCGGTCAGGCTCTGGCAGGAGCGGTCGCCGCGGCTGATCCTGATGGACATCACCCTTCCAAAGCTCAGCGGCTTCGATGCGAGCGTGCGCATCCGCAATCTGGAGACGATCGACAACTCCATTCCGATCATCGGCGTCCTCCCCCAGGCCTTCGAACGTGACCGCGACCAGTGTTTCGCCTCGGGAATGAACGAGGTGATCCTCAAACCGATCAGCCCCGAGGCGCTGGAAGCTGTCTTCCAGACGTATCTCGGCATACCCGCAAAGCATTCGTATGCTTAACCGATTAATCAATCCGTTCATGTAAGTTAAGCCCGGGCCATCATTTTTTAATCTTTTTCCCGCATCCTTCGCCGGTCTGTGAAGCGCAACGGGATAATTCATGAAGTCGGCGGGAAACCCATTGCCGCAGGTCAGCCAGAATGAACTTCAGGCTATGGCTTACAGCGACGCCCTGACGGGGCTGGGAAATAGATATCGTCTGCGCGACAAGGTGCGCCTGCTGGCCGCCGAGCGGGCCCAGGATCCCGCACCCTTTACCATCTGCATTGCCAATCTCGACGGTTTCAAGCCGATCAACGATCTGTTCGGCGCCGAAGCGGGCGACGAGATCCTCTGCCAGGTCGCCCATCGGCTGAAAGCCTGCATTCCGGACGGCGCGACCGTGACCCGCCATGACGGTGACGAGTTCGCCTTCATCCTGCCTCTGGTCTTCGAGCGCATCGGCGCCGAGCGCATCGGCCAGATGATCAAGGACGTCCTGTCCGCGCCTTACGATCTCGGCGACCGCAACGTTCGCCTTTCGGCCTCCTTCGGCTTTGCGATTTATCCTTTCGCCGGCGAGGATTTCGAGGAACTGCTGAAAAGCGCCGAAACCGCGCTTTACCGCTCCAAACGCCGCGGCCGCGGGCAGATCACTGTTTATTCACGCGAGATCGCCCAGGAAATGAAGCGGGCGACACAGCTGGAGCAGGCGCTTCGCAACGCCATCATCGCCGATGCCGTGGACGTTCACTTCCAGCCGATCGTGCGCATCAGCGATGGCGGTGTGGTCGGTTTCGAGGCGCTCGCCCGCTGGATCGACGCCGATCTCGGCTTCGTATCACCTGCGGTTTTTGTGCCCCTTGCCGAAGAGCGCGGTTTTATTGACGCACTTTCTGAAACGTTACTGCGCAAGGCAGCGGAGGCCGCACTCTCCTGGCCGCGAGAACTTTTCCTCTCCTTCAATCTCTCTTCAGCACAGCTGATGGACCCCGGCACAACCGAGACCATCCTCGCGACGCTCGCACGCGTCGGGCTTGATCCCTATCGTCTGGAGCTGGAGATTACCGAAACAGCGGTGATGACATCCGCCGATACGGCGCAGCGCATCATCACCGACCTGCGCCAGCAGGGCGTACGTATCTCGCTCGACGATTTCGGCACGGGCCAGTCGAGCCTCGGGCGGCTGCGGGACTTCACCTTCGATAAGGTGAAGATCGACCGCGCGTTCGTCTCGCGCATCACCACCGATCGGGCGTCGGAACATATCGTCAAGGCGATCATCGCCATRTGCGACGGCCTTAACCTGGCGGTGGTGGCGGAAGGCATCGAGGAGCCGGCCGACGCGGACAAGCTCAACGAGCTCGGCTGCGCGATGGGACAGGGCTATTATTACGGCAGGCCCGCCGACAGCGCCGCGACGCTACGTTATCTCCAGGAACACTATCGCGATTTCATGACGATCGAACGGGCCTGACTAGGCTTGGTTTGCGCTCGGCACCTGCAAGAAAGGGCGGCACCGGTGGTACCGCCCTTTCTTTTCGGTGACGACGTGTCACCCGTTCCGGACCCTTAGCTGATCGAGCTCTTACTTGCTCGGGGCAGCCGGGGTCGTCGACGGGTTGGTGGCGCCGCCTGCAGGCATCGAGGTGCCGGTGGAGGACGTGGTCGTCCGGTCGGTTTCCGCCTGCTTGTCTGCCAGGGTCTTGAATTCCGGAGCAGCCTGAAGAGCTTCTGCCGTTTCCGTCGTGGTCAGGCGCATCTCGTTGTTGTTGTTCACATCACGCGTCATGGTGATCTTGTTCATCGGCAGCCCGACTTCCTTTTCGCCGATGCCGAGGAAGCCGCCGACGCCGATCACAGCTGCAACGATGCCGCCGTTTTCTTCGAGAATGAGGTCGTTGACGTCGCCGATGCTCTTGTTTTGTGCGTTATAGACCGACTTGCCGATATAGTCGTTGGCGCTGATCTGGTTTTCGGCCTGTTCGGTCAGATAGCCGCCGGACGCGCTCGCCGTGTCGGTGCCAGTCTTCGGAGCTGGCGTTGCGGCGCTGCCAGCCGGTTTTGCAGCCGGAGCCGTCGGAGCGGCAGGAGCTGCCGGAGCCGGGGAGGCCGGCGGCGGAGGCTGGGTCTGCGCAAGCGCCGGTGCAATGGCGGTGGACGCCAAAAGAACTGCGGCTGCCATCATGCTGAGGGTCTTCTTCATAACGAACCTACCTTCCTCTGCTCAATTTATCTCTTCGAACACACGGCGCTGGGTTGCGGAGTTCTCCGCCGCGCCAGTTCGAGAGGAAAATGTTATGAAAGGCGATTAGTTCCGGGCAAGATTGCCGAAATTTTAGGCGATTAAGCGGGAACTTTTTTGCGTTTTGCTAGTTTGGTATGCCCTCTGCATTCTTTATAGGCGATAGGCCTTTATAGTCGATAGACGGGCTCCGGATCGCATTCGATCGAGACCGCGATCTCGAAGAGCGAGCCGGCGAGGGGGTCCGCGGCGCGGGCAGCCTCGTCCAGTCCCTCCCAGGCGGACGTCACGGCCAGCCGATCCTTGCCGATGAAGACCGGGCAGGTGGTGCGCCGGGCCGGCACCAGGTAACGTGACAGATGCCGACCGTCGGCCGAATAATGATCCAGGGCCCCCTGGCCCCATCGGGCGTTCCAGAGGGTTCCGTCGCTGGCGCAGATCGAGCCGTCGATGCCGCCTGGCTTGCCGTTCTCGTCGACCAGGACTTCGGTCTTGCCGTTTGGCAGGCCTGTCGCGGGGTCGAGGGATATCCGCATCAGCCGGTTGGCGCGGGTATCGGCATAATAACCGATCGCGCCGTCAGGCGAAAAGCAGATCGAATTGGGGATGCTGATGTGGTCGAAGAGTTTCGTCACCTCGCCCTGTCGGACATGATAGATCGCGCCGACGCCGTCCTCGCCCTTCCGGCCCATCGTTCCGATCCAGAAGCTGCCGGAAGGGTGCACCCTTCCGTCGTTCGAGCGGTTGCCCGGCTTTTCCGGCTCCAGTTCGCGATAGGGAGAAAGCTCGCCAGTGGCGCGGTCGCGGATGAAAAGCCCCTTGTCGCTGGCGATCAGCTGTCGGGCGGCATCGATCGACGCAAGCGCGCTGCCCATCACCGGCAATGCATGAACGATCTCCCGGCCGGTCGGCAGATGCAATTCATGCAGTCCCTTGCCGAGAATGTCGAACCACCAGAGCGTTTGCGTCTCCGATTCGAAGGACGGGCCTTCTCCAAGTTCGCAGAGGGAGGAGGAAAGGACACGGCCTTCGAAAGTGTATGTGGTCACCACGTGAAATCTCCAATTGCATGCCGAGGTGATCAATTAGTATCATCGACGCGAGAGAGTCGGCAAACGCCCTGCATAAGTGATTTGATCCCCAATAAATATCTCCTGACAAGCATCTGGAGGCATGCAAGGGTTTGCAAATGCGAGCAGATGTCATCATTATCCGAAGTTGAGGACGTATGTCATCATTATCCGGAATTAATAATAGCCACGAATTCAGCAGCAAATTGAAATTTGAAATGGCAGTCCTCCGCCACGCGGACACGTTCAGCGGGATATGTCCGGGCAAATCCGGAGAGCCTCTTGTGTTCCAAGCGTCTGAGACGGGAACTGCGAATACGAAAGGCCGATTGGGCGGATGTATGGGAAATACCAGGGATCGTTCGACGCCACCGGGCGAGCAGAGAAGCAAGTGATGGCCAATACCGAGAAAGCAGAAGTCCCTCGGGTCCTTGACGGAAACGTCGAAGAAATCGCCGATCTCAAGACCCAGTTCGACGTCTTCCGGTTCATGAAGCGGATGACGGAGCACTACGGTTGCCGCACGTTCATGGTTCTCAACCTGCCCCACGCCACGTCGCTGGAACTGTCCAACAATACGGTGATCACCAATTGGCCGGCGGAACTGATGTCCCTTTTCGATCGGGAAGGCATGATGCAGACGAGCCCCGTGCTCCGGCGGCTGCGCACCTCGACCATCCCGTTCACCTTCGATCTGGACACGGTGCCACCCGAGCGCCAAGGACCGGCCATCCGCGGCATTTTTGGAAAATTCGGTGTCGTTCGGGGGGCTTATTTTCCGGTCCATGACATGTCCGGCAGCCGTGGCGCCGTTTCCTTCGCAGGCGACGGCCTGACATTCACGCACCAGCAGATGATGGAGCTGATGTATATCTCCATCCATGTCTTCGAGCGGCTGGCGGAAATCCGCAACCTCGATGTGCGCCCGACCGATACGCTGACTGACCGCGAGATCGACTGCCTCAACTGGACCGCTGCCGGCAAGACAAGCGCCGAGATCGCCGAAATTCTCGGCCTGTCGGAACATACGGTCAATCATTACCTCAATCGCGCGGCAAAGAAGCTCGACACGGTCAACCGCACCCAGGCGGTCGCCAAGGCGTTGAGAATCGGTTTGATCAAATAACTAAAACGGATGCTGCGGTGCACAAAATTTCATCGCTGCTCAAGCCGTGATCGGCGCCGAACACGGCTTCCGCCAAGGAATATTGCGACGCAGCAGGCGTTTTTGCCGGAAGTGGCTGAAAAAGCTCATCAATAGGAAGTATCTTCCCGTCTGGCATGTTTCGTGCTTCTGTAGCGTCAGGTCCAGAGGGGACTGCAAGCGCCCCAAGAGGCGTGACAAGAAAGGCTGCCGTTCGATCAGTGCGCCACATGGCTGCCGATCGAACGGCGGTTTATCTTGCTTGCTCCCGGCAATGCCCAACTCCTATATATCTGCGAACGCGGCATCCCGTCTTGAGGGAGGGGACCGTATAGGCATTCGGGAGTTTTGACATCATGGCTGAAGTGACGAAAGAGGAAGTTCTGGCGGTTCTTGCGAAAGTGCGCGGACCGGACCTCGAAGGCGATATCGTCTCGCGCGGCATGGTCTCGGACGTCTTTATCTCTGACAGCAAGGTTTATTTCTCGATCACCGTGCCGGCGGCGCGGGCGAACGAGCTGGAACCGCTGCGCATGGCAGCCGAACGCACGGTCAAGGCGATGCCGGGCGTAAAGGGCGCCCTGGTGACGCTGACGGCAGACCGCAAGGCCGGCTCCGCTCCGCCGCCGCGTCCACAACCCGCCGCTCCGGCAGCCCATTCGCATTCGCACGGTCACGGCCATGACCACGGGCATTCCCATCCGCCCCAGGGCCAGCAGCCGGGCCAGCCGCCGCAGCGGGAAAAGCCCGGCGTGCCGGGCGTCGGCGCCATCATTGCCGTGGCATCGGGCAAGGGCGGCGTCGGCAAGTCGACGACAGCGGTCAATCTCGCGCTCGGGCTTCAGGCGAACGGCCTGCGCGTCGGCATTCTCGATGCCGATATCTATGGGCCTTCCGTGCCGCGCCTCCTGAAGATCACCGGCCGGCCGCAGCAGATCGAAAACCGCATCATCAAGCCCATGGAGAATTACGGGCTGAAGGCCATGTCGATGGGCTTCCTCGTCGACGAGGAGACGGCGATGATCTGGCGCGGGCCGATGGTTCAGTCGGCGCTGCTGCAGATGCTGCGCGAAGTCGCCTGGGGCGACCTCGACGTCCTCGTCGTCGACATGCCGCCCGGCACCGGCGACGTGCAGCTCACCATGGCCCAGCAGGTGCCGCTGGCCGGCGCGGTGATCGTTTCGACGCCGCAGGATCTGGCGCTCCTCGACGCGCGCAAGGGCATCGCCATGTTCCGCAAGGTCGAGGTGCCACTGCTCGGCATCGTCGAGAACATGAGCTATTTCCTCGCTCCCGATACCGGCAAGCGTTACGATATCTTCGGTCACGGCGGGGCCAAGGCCGAGGCAGAGCGGATCGGCGTGCCATTCCTCGGTGAGGTTCCGCTGACGATCGACATCCGGGAACGCTCCGACGCCGGCACTCCGGTCGTGGCCTCCGATCCGCAAGGTGCCTCGGCCAAGATCTACCGGGAGATCGCCGCCAGGGTATGGGCCGAACTCGGCGGCCTCACTCCCCGACAGGCGCCGGCAATCGTTTTCGAATAAATATGCCGCGGCATTTTGGAATACCTCCCTGCCGCTGGTGGGGAGGCACTTTCGTGGGCGGTTCCTGTCAAGGCTTTGATGTAGGTCGCGAATCGTCTTGTTACTGAAGGCCCCTTGAACATATTCGGCCGGAGAGTCATGTTGCGGCGCCCACTGCGGGATTTGTACGGCTCTTGATTTTGACGACGGCTGTCTCTATAGGCCCGTCCCGCCGGGGGCCGGCTGGCGGTCCCGGAACCAGGGAACCGGCAAGCCCGCTTCTCGTTCAAGGCCGACGAACTTCGGCCGGAGACCACGATTGATCAATGCCTATAGCGCCACTGGCTCGATGAAGACGCTTGCACCGGCCGAGGCGTTGCGACAGCTTGCCGACGATATCGTCTGGATCGATCTGATCGAACCGACGCCGCAGGAAGACGCCTATGTCGAAAGTCTCCTCGGAATTCAGGTTCCGACCCGCGACGACCTGAAGGACATCGAACCCTCGAGCCGCCTTTATATCGAGAAGGATTCCGTGTTCATGACCGCGTCGCTCGTCTGGCGCGCCGACGGCAAGGATCCGCAGCTCACCGACATCGCCTTCATCCTGTCCGGCAATCGGTTGATCACCGTGCGTTATGCCGAGCCGAAAAGCTTCCAGCTGTTCATCGCCGGCCTCAGCCGCCTCCCGGAGGCCGGGCGCGATGGTGCCACGCTTTTGGCAAAACTTCTCGAAACCATTGCCGATCGCACCGCGGAAATTCTCGAGCAGACCGTCGATCGCGTCGATGCACTGTCGACGGATATCTTCCGTGATCGCGGCAAGCGCCGGCCGCCGCAATTCCTGGAGCGTAAGCTTGCCGACATCGCCGAATACCATCGGCTGATCAGCAAGGTGCGCGACAGCCTCGGCTCGCTTGCCAGGCTATTGACCTTCCTGATGAACGTGCCATTGATCAGCCAGGACAAGAGCGACGACAACCTCTGTCGCACGGTGGCGCGGGATGTCGATTCGCTTTCGGAACATGCCTCTTATATCGCCGGCAACATCGCCTTTCTGCTGGATGCCTCGCTCGGCCTCATCAATGTCGAGCAGAACTCCATCATCAAGATATTCTCCATCGCGTCGGTGGTGTTCTTGCCGCCGACACTCGTTGCCTCCATCTACGGCATGAACTTTCATTTCATGCCGGAACTCGACTGGCATCTCGGATATCCGCTCGCGATCCTCGCGATGCTCATGTCCGCCATCATCCCCTTTTTCTTCTTTCGCTGGAAAGGCTGGCTTTAGGCCGGATATCCCATGGGTCACCCCGCTGAACATCACGCTGCCGAGAAAACCAAGGTCCAGGGCCTTTTTGCGCTCGCACTCGGCTCCGTCGGCGTCGTCTACGGCGACATCGGCACGAGCCCGCTTTATGCCTTTCGCGAAGCCCTAAAGCCGATCGCCCACGACGGCGTCACCGAGCTTGAGGTCATCGGCCTCATCTCGCTGATGATCTGGACGTTGACGATCATCGTCACGTTCAAATACGTGCTCTTCCTGCTGCGCGCCGACAACGACGGCGAAGGCGGCACGCTTTCGCTGCTGGCACTTCTGACCAAGTCCGCCAACGGTCACAGGGCGCTGCTGATGCTGCTCGGCCTGATCGGCGCAGCACTCTTCCTCGGCGATGCGATGATCACCCCGGCGCTGTCGGTTCTGTCTGCCGTCGAAGGCCTGAAGCTGGTGGCGCCGTCGATGAGCCGCGCCGTGCTGCCGATCTCGGTCGGCATCCTGATCGGGCTTTTCGCCATCCAGTCGAAGGGGACAGGCCTGGTCTCCCGTTTCTTCGGGCCGATCACCGCCGTCTGGTTCATCGTCATCGGTGCCGGCGGCATCGCCCATATTTCGGATGACTATAGCATTCTGGCGGCTTTCAATCCGCTCTATGCGGTCGAATTCATGCTCAACGAGAATTTTGTCGGCATCGTCGTTCTCGGCGCCGTCTTCCTGACGGTGACGGGCGCCGAAGCGCTTTATGCCGATCTTGGCCATTTCGGCCGCCGGCCGATCCAGTGGGCCTGGTTCACGCTTGTCTTCCCGGCGCTGACCTTGAACTATCTGGGGCAGGGCGCTCTGGTGCTGAAGCATCCGGAGGCGATGTCCGATCCGTTCTACCTGATGTTCCCGCAATGGGCGCTGCTGCCGGTCGTCATTTTGGCGACCGCCGCAACCATCATCGCCAGCCAGGCGGTGATCACCGGCGCCTTTTCGCTGGTGCGCCAGGGTATCCATCTCGGTTACCTGCCGCGCATGCAGATCCAGTTCACCTCAGAGACCAATACCGGGCAGATCTTCCTGCCGTCGGTCAACACCCTGCTTCTGGTCGGTGTCATCGCGCTGGTTCTGGGTTTCGAAAGCTCGGATTCGCTCGCCACCGCCTACGGTATCTCGGTGACCGGCGCCATGGTCGTCACCACCCTGATGGCGTTCGAGTTCGTCCGGATAAAGTGGAAATGGCCGCAGACCTTCGCGATCTGTATTCTGGCCCCGCTGCTTGCCCTGGAACTGGTCTTCCTCGGCGCCAACCTGTTGAAGATCCACGACGGCGGCTGGGTGCCGGTGATGATGGCGATCATCTTCACGATCGTCATGTGGACCTGGAAGCGCGGCACCGCGATCCTGTTCGAAAAGACCCGCCGCATCGACGTGCCGCTCGAGACCTTCATTCCGATGGTCGAAAAGAAGAGCGATCATGCGCCGGTCTCCGTGCCCGGCGTCGCGATCTTCCTGACCAGCGATCCGGAAACCGCGCCGGCCGCCCTGCTGCACAACATCAAGCACAACCACGTCCTGCATGAAAAGAACGTGGTGCTCACCATCATCACGGTCAACAAGCCGCGTGTCTCGCTTGAGGAGCGGTTCAAGATCGAAAAGCTGTCGGACCGCTTCACGCTGATCGAACTGCGCTTCGGCTTCATGCAGTCCCATAATGTCTCGCAGGCGCTTGCCTATCTGCGCAAGACCGGCTTCAAGTTCGACATCATGTCGACCTCCTTCTATCTCGGCCGCCGCAAGCTGGTGCCGGATGCCGCTTCCGGCATGCCCATGTGGCAGGACCGGTTGTTCATCGCCATGGCCAATACCGCGACCGACCCGTCCGACTATTTCCATCTGCCCGCCAACCGCGTCGTCGAACTCGGCTCGCATGTGATCATCTGAGGCGCGGCATTTGGCGTGCCCTTCGCTGACATTGATGTGAATGTGCTAATTCAGGCCGGGTACCGGGCTTTTCGGCTGCCGGCGTTAACCGCTCATCAAGGTTAATGATCGATCTTCATCGGGTTCTTGTTGCCCTGTGGAGTTTAAGGTTTTGCGTTCGAAGAGCGTTTTGCGTCGCAGGTCCTCATCCGGACTGAGTGGATGGACTTCCCCGGCCGTCTTCGGCCTTGCCTGCTGGCTGATCTTTCCGTCCGCCCCGGCTCACGGCGATCTCGCCGATCTTCTGACCGGTTTCGATGGCGCCGAACAATGGCGCATGGTGCTGACCGATTCGCCGGCGGGCTCGATCCATCAGGCCTCGCTCGCTTTTCCCGGCGTCAAGAATGCCGTCTCCGGTAATGCCGGCCTTGAACTTCCCGATGGCCGCAAGATAGCTCTTGTTGACGAAAAACAGTCCTCCGATCCGCGCCCGGATGAAGACCGCGTCAACGGTGCCGCCAAGAAGGGCCGCATCGTCAGCGTCGAGCCCATGCAGCCGCCTAGGGCCTTTTCCGCTGGCTCCGTGCTGCAGCGTTCGAGTGCGCTCACTTCGCCCATCGAAGAGAAAGATGCGATGACAGCCTTCTTGAAGGCCGGCAAGAATGACGCTCCGGTAGAGCTCGCGTCCTTCTATTTCCGCAAGGATGAACCGAGGCGGGCAGAAGACGAGCTCATGCCGATGATCGCCAGCCTCATCAACAATCCGAATGCTGACGTGCTGGCCGCCGCCTATGCGCCGGCGGAACCCGATTTCGCCAAACAGTCACCGTTCGACGCCATTCTGACTGACAAGAAAAAGCCCGGCCGGTTCATCCCGCCGATCGGTGCCGATGACCATGCCTGGGCCGCAACCCCGCTGCCGCCCGATTCCTTCTCGGCCAAGCAGCAGCAATGCCTCTCATCCGGTATCTATTTCGAGTCGCGCGGCGAATCCGCCCGCGGCCAGGCCGCCGTCGCGCAGGTCATCCTCAACCGGGTGCGCAATCCGGCCTATCCGAAGACGATCTGCGACGTCGTCTACCAGAACGAGGACTGGCGCAACCGCTGCCAGTTCTCCTTTGCCTGCGACAATATCAAGGACCGTATCCGCTCAGAATATCATTGGACGATGGCCCGTGAAGTGGCGATGGCCGTGACCGCCGGCAAGATCTGGCTGCCGGAAGTCGGTTCCGCCACCCATTATCATGCGGTCTATGTCCACCCGGATTGGGCGCGCACGATGAAGAAGGTCGGCCGCATCGGCCTGCACGTCTTCTATCGTACCTATGGCGGCGGCTGGAGCTGAGCCGCTCCCCATCGCCGCAACAGGCAGCGATTCCCGCGGCAGTTTTACCCGACTTCGGTTGTATCGGTTTTAACCGGTTGAATTTGCTTGGTTAATTTACCTAGAACGAAGAACCTTGGACGCCTTGACTATAGGGGCGGGCAAAACTATGTTGCGCGCGACTTGAAAACGGGCCGGATGGCGCGAAATCCCTCGCTAACTGCAGTTTTTTGCGGTTGGAAAGCATAAAACCGGTTGTGCCGGAAGCAGAAATAGGGGAGGACGCACATGACGGATCACCGCGACGATGGTCTGGAAGAGCGCCGGAAGCGCTTGTCCGCGGAACTTGCGGGCAGGAAGGCCGACGACGTGGCAGAGGCGAAGAGGGACGCGCAATCCGAGGAAAGCCGAAAAGGCATGGCCTTGGGCTTCAAGCTTTCCTCCGAGTTCATCTCCGCAGTCGCGGTGGGGGCTATTCTGGGCTTTTTGCTCGACCGTTTTGCCGGCACCGCGCCGTGGGGGATGATTGTTCTTCTTCTCCTCGGGTTCTGCGCCGGTGTGCTGAATGTGCTTCGCTCCGTGGGAAAGGTGGCTCCGTCGCCGCTTATCACCGGGCAAAGCGGCAAGGATGAGAAGGGAAACGGTGGCCGCTGAGGCTCTGCTTCCTGAATGAAAATTGGGCCGACCTGGCGCGGCTAAGGACAAGAGGTAGACGGTGGCAAACGATCCGATCCATCAGTTCCAGATCAGCAAGATCGTTCCGATCCAGATCGGCGGCATCGATTTCTCCTTTACCAATGCATCTCTGTTCATGGTCGCCACCGTCGCCTGCGCCGCCGGCTTCCTGTATTTCGCCACCTCGCAGCGCGGCCTGATCCCCGGCCGGGCGCAGTCGGTCGCGGAAATGTCCTACGAATTCATCGCCGGCATGCTGCGCGAAGGCGCCGGCAGCAGCGGCATGAAGTTCTTCCCGCTGGTCTTCTCGCTGTTCATGTTCGTGCTGACCGCCAACCTGCTCGGCATGTTCCCGTATTTCTATACGATCACCAGCCAGATCATCGTCACCTTCGCTCTGGCGCTGCTGGTCATCGGCACCGTCATCGTCTACGGCTTCTACAAGCACGGACTGCACTTCCTGCAGCTCTTCGTGCCGAGCGGCATTCCCGGCCTGCTGATCCCCCTGGTCGTCGCCATCGAAGTCATTTCGTTCCTGTCCCGTCCGATCTCGCTGTCCGTTCGTCTGTTTGCGAACATGCTGGCCGGCCATATCACGCTCAAAGTGTTCGCAGGCTTCGTCGCCTCGCTCGGAACCATGGGCGCACTCGGCGTCGGCGGCGCAGTCCTGCCTCTCATCATGACGGTCGCCCTGACCGGTCTCGAATTCCTCGTCGCCTTCCTCCAGGCTTACGTCTTTGCGGTGCTGACTTGCATGTACCTCAACGATGCGATCCATCCCGGCGGGCACTAAGGATAACCGACATTGGCGTCCTGAGGCGTCAGTCATCAGCCGCAACAACCATTTCGAAGGAGTTTCTCATGGAAGCGGAAGCAGCAAAGTTCATCGGTGCAGGCCTGGCTTGCTTTGGCATGGCCGGCACGGCTCTTGGCCTTGGCAACATCTTCGGCAGCTACCTGTCGGGCGCTCTGCGCAACCCGTCCGCCGCTGACAGCCAGTTCGGCCGTCTGGTATTCGGCTTCGCCGTTACGGAAGCCCTGGGCATCTTCTCGCTGCTCATCGCTCTCCTGCTCCTGTACGCAGTCTAAGATCTGTCCAGGAAAATTCGGATCGCGGCCGCTTCTCAAACAGCGCGCCGTGATCCTTCGCATTTGGAATACACCTGGAGGTGATGATGTTCGTGACCTCGGCATATGCGCAAACCGCGCCGGCCGCTACTGATCCGCATGCCGCGCCTGCTGGCGAAGCGCATACCGAAACTGGCGCTGCCCATGGCGGCGGCGTCTTTCCGCCGTTCGACGCGACCCATTTTTCGTCGCAGCTGCTTTGGCTCGTCATCACCTTCGGCCTCTTTTATCTCCTGATGAAGAAGGTCATAGTTCCTCGCGTCGGCGGCATTCTCGAACACCGCCACGACCGGATCGCCCAGGACCTCGACGAAGCCGCCCGCCTCAAGGCGGAAGCGGACGCTGCCGTCGAGACCTATGAAAAGGAGCTGGCGGCTGCCCGTTCCAAGGGACACAAGATTGCCGAAACCGCTCGCGAGGCCGCCAAGACCAAGGCAGCCGCCGATCGCACCGCAATCGAAGCAGAACTTGCCGGCAAGCTCGCTGCTGCCGAAACCCGCATCGGCGAAATCAAGGCAAAAGCTTTTGCCGAAGTCGGCCAGATTGCCGAAGACACCGCCACCGCCATCGTCGATCAGCTGATCGGCGCCAAGGCGAGCGGCGACGACATCAAGGCTGCAGTCGCAGCCGCGAAGACGGAGGCCTGACTCGATGGCATTCGATGCAACATTTTTCGCCCTGGTCGGCCTCGTTCTCTTCCTGGCCCTGGTCGTTTACCTGAAAGTGCCGGGCATGATGGCGAAGTCGCTCGACGAGCGCGCCGCCAACATCAGCAAGGAACTCGACGAAGCCAAACGTCTGCGCGAGGAAGCGCAAACCCTGCTCGCCGAATACCAGCGCAAGCGCAAGGAAGCCGAAGCGGAAGCCGCACAGATCGTGGCTGTCGCCGAGCGTGAAGCAGCGGCCCTGACCGAGGAAGCTCGCCAGAAGACCGACGAATTCGTCACTCGCCGCAACGCGCTTTCCGAACAGAAGATCAAGCAGGCGGAAGCCGAAGCGATCGGCGCCGTACGCGCTGCCGCAGTCGACCTCGCCATCGCCGCTGCCCAGAGCGTTATCGCCCGCAAGGCCGACGCCTCCACCCAGGACACGCTCTTCAAGGACGCCGTTGGCAAGGTGCAGTCGCGATTGAACTGATTTCAGTCACACAAGACTTCCAAAAGGCCGGGCGAAAAACCCGGCCTTTTTTTGTTTGGAGAATGAACGAAGGGCCTGCCGCGCATCAAGTCTCCGGCAGCTCATCCTTCTTCAGCGGCCGAAAGCTCATCCGGTGCAGCGAGCAGGGGCCGTGCGCCTCTATGCCGGCGCGGTGCTGTGCCGTCCCGTAACCGACGTGATTGGCAAACCCGTAAGCCGGGAAAACCAGGTGGGCGCGGGTCATCATCCGGTCGCGGGTGACTTTTGCGATGATCGAGGCAGCGGCGATCGACACGGAGCGGGCATCACCCTTGATGACCGCCTTGCCGGGGCAGCAGAGGCCCTGCGGCACGTCACGGCCATCGGCGAGCACATAGGCTGGGGTGACGGCAAGGCCGGMCACGGCGCGGCGCATGGCATCGAGGCTGGCGCGCAGGATGTTGCGTTCGTCGATATGGCGTGGGCTGGAGGCGGCGATCGAAACTTCGGCGGTCGCCATGATCGCCTCGAATAGAACTTCCCGCTGATTAAGAGTCAGCTGCTTGGAATCGTTGAGGCCGTCGGGAATATTGTCGGGATCGAGGATGACTGCGGCGGCAACGACCGGGCCTGCCAGCGGCCCGCGTCCCGCCTCGTCGGTGCCAGCGACCGGCCAGTGGCCGGCCTGGCGTGCCACGAGTTCCAGACTGAAATCCGGAACCAGCGGAATGTCTTCGAAAAGCATCGGAGAATCGGGCGACGTGCGAGGTAACATGGCGGCAACCTCGCACGTCGTCCCGACCTCCTGCAACCCCCGGCCAAGCGATTGCGGCGTCGCTATCCACCGAGGGGCGGCGGTGGAACCCGGGGTATTTTTCCGACGCGGGGACAGGGCGGGTCGCGTCGGAAATCGGAATCTGCAATCGAACCGGAATAAGGTCCGGTCAGAGCAGCGAGAGCTGGATGCCGCCGCCGTCTGGGCGCAGGAAGATGTCGTCGCGCAGCGGCAGACCGCGCCGGACCATGCCGAGCCGTTTGGTCGCCATCTCGAAACGGCGGCCGATCTGCCAGGCATAGGGACCGGCGCCCTTCATCCGCTTGCCCCATTCGGCGTCGTAATCCTTGCCGCCGCGCATCGAGCGGACAAGAGACATCACATGCCGGTAGCGGTCCGGGTAGTTCTGCAGCAGCCAGTCGCGGAAGAGGGGGCTCACTTCCAGCGGCAGGCGCAAAAGCACGTAGCTTGCCTCCGTCGCCCCGGCCGCATGGCCGGCGTCCAGGATACGCTCGATCTCATGATCGTTGAGCGCCGGAATGACGGGTGCCACCATGACCGCGGTCGGAATGCCGGCATCGGTCAACGCCTTGATGGCAGTGAGGCGCTTGGGAGGGGTCGAGGCGCGCGGCTCCATGGTGCGGGCAAGCTTGCGGTCGAGGGTGGTCACCGAAATCCCGACCTTCGCGAGCCCCTTGGATGCCATGTCGGCAAGAATGTCGATGTCGCGGGTGATCAGCGCCGACTTGGTGACGATCGCGACGGGATGATTGGCCTTCTGCAGCACTTCGAGGATCTGCCGCATGATCCGCCATTCCCGCTCGATCGGCTGATAGGGGTCGGTATTGGTGCCGATCGCGATCGCCCGCACCTTGTAGTCCGGGCGGCTCAACTCCCGTTCGAGCAGTTTTGGCACGTCAGGCTTGGCGAACAGCTTCGATTCGAAATCAAGGCCCGGGGAAAGCCCCATGAAACTGTGCGTCGGCCGGGCAAAGCAGTAGATGCAGCCATGCTCGCAGCCGCGATAGGGATTGATCGAGCGGTCGAACGAAAGGTCCGGCGATTCGTTGCGGGTGATCGCGGTGCGCGGCTTTTCCACCTGCACCTCGGTCCTGAACGGTTCGAGATCCTCCAGCGTCTGCCAGCCGTCGTCGAAGGCCTCGCGGCGCTCCTCCTCGAAACGGCCGCTCGGATTGAGCCCCGCGCCGCGTCCGCGACGCCGGTCGATCTCCACCCGAAGACCGGAGGATTGGACCAACGCATCGGCAATATCGGCCGTATGAGCAGGCGCGAAAGCGTCCTGCCGCAATTGATGCAGCTCGTTCATGGGTTAGCTCCTGAAGGGGAAATCCCCGTTCCTGATGATTAAATTCCTAGCGCTGAAATGAGAACATTGCAAGAACAAAATTCGCGGCCCGCGTTTCTGGCGTTCCGTGTTGCGATGCGTTACATGTCAGGAATGCTGACTGTCATCATGGAATGCCGCGATCAGGAATCCGAGCTGGCGCAGACGCTCTCGGTGCTCGTTCCCGCTGCGGTAGAGGGGCTTGTGAGCGATGTCGTGGTGCTCGATCACGGTTCGCGGGATGGTTCCTCCCGCGTTGCCGATGCGGCCGGCTGCCGTTTTTATGGCCATTGGGATATCAAGGATATTTTGCGCGGCGCCCGGGGAGAATGGTTGTTGCTGGTCGAGCCCGGCTCCCGGCCGCAGGGCGGCTGGATCGATGAGGTGATGGAATATATCGCGCTCAACAAGCAGCCGGCCCGCTTCGCGCCGGCCCGCAATTACCGGCGGCCGTTCTTCAAGCGCATCGGTCGTGCCGCGCCGCCGCTGGAATACGGCATGCTGCTGCCGAAGCGGYAGGCGATCGCGCTGGCAAAATCGGGAATGAACCTGGAAACGCTGGCGCGCGGCCAGAAGGTGTCGAAGCTTTCGAGCGAGATGATCCCGGCCTGGGTGGCGGCTGCGGTCAGGTAGCGCCTATTTGCCGCCGCGCTTCAGGTGCTCGTCGAGCCGCGGCATGATCTCGATAAAATTGCAGGGCATGTGGCGGTAGTCGAGCTGCGCCTTCAGAATGCCGTCCCAGGCGTCCTTGCAGGCGCCGGGCGAACCCGGCAGCACGAAGATGAAGGTGGCGTTCGCGACCCCGCCGGTCGCCCGCGATTGGATCGTCGACGTGCCGATCTTGTCGTAGGAAATCCGGTGGAACACTTCCGAAAAACCGTCCATGCGCTTTTCGAACAGCGGCTCCAGCGCCTCCGGCGTCACGTCCCGGCCGGTAAAGCCCGTGCCGCCTGTGGTGATCACCACGTCGATATCGGGATCGAGCGTCCATTCCCGCACCTGGCCGGCAATGCGGTCCTTGTCGTCGGGCACGATCGCGCGCGCCTTCAGTTCATGGCCGGCTTCCGCGATCCGCGCCACCAGCGTATCGCCGGACTTGTCGTCGGCCGCCGTGCGCGTGTCGGAGACGGTCAGCACGGCGATACCGACGGGGATGAAGGAACGGCTGTCGTCGATCCGGTTCATGGGGTTTTCTCAGGGCTTTGGCCAACGGTTCTCACCGCCTGAAAATACCATTCCGGCTTCTGGCCGTTAAGGTTCTCCATCGCTTTCTCCGCCGCTTCGAAGGAAGGAAATATCCCGAAACAGGTGGCGCCCGAACCGGACATCCGCGTCAGCATGGTGCCTTCCGCGCCGATCAGGCTGGAAATCTGGTCGATCTCACGCACCAGCGAGCGCGCCGGCGGCTCAAGGTCGTTGCGCAGCATCTTCAGAAAGCTGATCCAGTCGCCGTCGAGCGCGCCGATCGGCGAATTGTCCTTCTGGGTCAGGCGGCGGAAGATACCCGGCGTCGAGACCCCGACCAGCGGATTGCCAAGCACCAGCGACAACGAGGGCATGTCGGGAAGGGCAGTCAGCTCTTCGCCTATCCCCCTGGCCATCAGCGGTTCGCCCTTCAGGCACATCGGCACATCGGCGCCGAGCGAAAGACCAAGCACTGCCAGTTCCTCCGCCGGCAGCCGGGCGTTCCAGAAGCGCATCAGGCCGCGCAGCGTTGCCGCCGCATCCGCCGAACCGCCACCGATACCGGCTGCAACCGGCAGGTTCTTTTCAAGATGAATGGCAACCGGCGGCGCCGAAACGCCTTTATTCTGCAGCGCCTTGCGCAAGAGATCGCGGGCTTTCAGCACGAGATTGCCATGCTTGCCCTCGACGGATGTCGGCAGCAACGAAGCGAACCGGCCGGAAAAGGAAAGGCCGTCTGCGTCAGCATCGCTGAAGCTGAGCCGATCCCCCGTGTCGGCAAAGGTCACGATACTTTCGAGCAGGTGATAACCGTCGGCCCGCTGGCCGGTCACGTGCAGGGCAAGATTGATCTTGGCGGGCGCGAGTTCGAAAAGGTTCGCCTCGTCGGCGAACCGGCTGTCGGATGACAAATTGCCCAGAAACATGGGCGTCAGGATTTCTTGTCAGGATTGGCCGGCGCCGGCGGAGCGGGCGCCACGGGTTCGGACGGGCTGCGGTCGGCAGTCGTCGCGTTCGGATCGAGCGGGGGCAGGCCCTTCTCGATCTTCTCCTTGATCTGCTCGCGGTTGATATCCTCGCCTTCCGAGATCAGCGCCCGGTTCCATTGGTAGACGGCTTCGAGCTTGCGCCCGACACGCCAGTAGGAATCGCCCAGATGATCGTTGATCGTCGAATCGCCGGCGCGCAGCTGCACGGCACGTTCGAGCTCGGTCACCGCATCGTCGAACTTGCCCATGCGGAAATAGGCCCAGCCGAGCGAGTCGACGATATAGCCGTCATCCGGCCGCGCATCGACGGCCCGCTTGATCATGCCGAGACCCTCGTCGAGGTTCTTGTTCATGTCGACCAGCGAATATCCGAGATAGTTGAGCACCTGCGGCTGTTCCGGATTGAGCTCCAGCGACTTGCGGAAGCTCGGCTCGGCCTTCTCCCAGTTCTTCAGCCGCTCGTAGGCGATGCCGCGCTGGAAGAAGATGGTCCAGTCGCCCGGCTTCGGCACCGGCCCGATGACCTCGGCCGCCTTGTCGTACGTCTCGGCCATGGTCTTGTAGTCCTTGGCGTCGGAAAGCACGCTGCCGTAGGCGATATAGCTGCGGATGTCCGACGGATCGGATTCGATCAGCGATTTCAGGTGCTGCTTGGCCTCATTCACCTTGCCGGTGTCGGAAAGCGTCACGCCGAGCTGCAGTTCGGAAATGCGGCGCATCGGCGAATCGGCCGGAACGCTCGCATAGAATTTGATGGCACGATCGGGCTGCTTGAGCTTCTCGGCGATGCCACCGAGCAGGATCAGCGTGTCGGCGCTCTTGGCGTCGAGCGCGTGGGAGATCTGCAGGTAGAGCGAGACCATGTCTTCGGCGCCCTGGCGGTTCAGCGCGCCGCCGATCGAAAACAGCACGCCGGCTGCACCTTCGGCAGCATTGCTCACCTGCTGCTGGGGCTTCTCGCCCTTTTCGATGCTCTGGCGCAGCGCCTTCAGCGGCGCATAATTGGAGACCATGCCGTCACCGACGGAGATCGCATCGAGCGCCTTCTGCTTGTTACCGGCAGCCGCTTCAAGACGCGCAAGCGCCATGACGGCGCGCATAAACGTGTCCGGCGCGGTGGCGACGGCTTCCTTGTTGGTGACGGCGGTGTTGAGATGCTGCCGAGCGGTGCCGATATCTCCGGTCACCAGCGCCATGGCGCCGAGATGGTAGTCGGTGAATACCTTGTACCAGGGCGGTCCCTTGAGGTTGTTGATGCCGGCCATCGCCTGCTTGCCCTTGCCGGCGCCGACATCCGCCCAGGCGGAAAGGAGCTGGTGGGTCAGCCGGTCGAGATCGTTCGGCCCCTCATAGGCAAGCACTTTCTTGGCGGTGTCGAACTTCTTGTCACGCAGGGCATCGAGCCCGCGGACGATCTTGGTGATCCGCTCGACGGCATTGTCATCCTTCAACGCATTGGCCTCGGCGAGACCCTGGTCGAAATCGCCGTTGAGCAGCAGCGAGATCATCAGCCTCTCGCGGATTTCCAGGTTGGCGGGATCGAAAGCCAGCGCCTTGCGGTAAAGCGCGATCGCGGTGTCGTAGTCGTGGTCGACGTCGGCGGTGCGGGCCGCCAGAAAGGCGCCGGAAAACGTCTTCACGTTGCCGGGACCGAACGTCACCGTGTCTTTCACCGCTGGCTTCGCTTCCGCCGTCGCCGCATTGGCCACCGTTCCGAACATGAGGACGGTTGCGAGCGCCGCGCTGGAGAGCAGAAGAAGGCTGGATTTCCGCCGCATAAAGATGCCTTTCGTAAGAGCATGGCGATTCGGTGAGATACCGCCGCCAATTCCGCCCTATTGATTCACGATAGAATGGCTTTTTTGAAGCAGGTCCGCAAGGAAATCCCCAGCGCCACACGGGGGCGGCGCCGGTCACACCTTCGTCAACGGACGCCGTATGTCAGTTGACGCGCTGGATCGAGAAGTCGATGACTTCGAGAAGAGCGGCCTTGAGCGGCGAGGCGGGAAGCGGCGCCAGCGCATCGCGGGCGATCGTGCCGTAATGCAGGGCGCGGCCAATCGTGTCGTTCAGGGCACCGTATTTGTTGATCAATCCGAGCGCCTTTTCGAGGTTCTCGTCGCTGCTTTCGCCCTTCTCGATCGCCTGGCGCCAGAAGGCGCGCTCGGCTTCGGTGCCGCGGCGATAGGAGAGGATGACGGGCAGCGTGATCTTGCCCTCGCGGAAATCGTCGCCGACATTCTTGCCGAGATCGGCCGCCTTGCCGCCATAATCGAGCGCGTCGTCGACGAGCTGGAAGGCAAGACCGAGGTTCATGCCGTAGGATTTCAGTGCGCCCCGGCCGGCCTTGTCGGCATTGGCGATGATCGGGCCGACTTCGGCGGCAGCGGCAAACAGGGCCGCCGTCTTGGCGCGGATGACCGAAAGATAGTCGTCCTCGGTCGTCTCCATGTTCTTGGCGACGGAAAGCTGCAGCACTTCGCCCTCGGCGATCACAGAGGCTGCGGCAGACAGCACGTCGAGCGCTTCGAGCGAGCCGACATCCACCATCATCCGGAACGCCTGGCCGAGCAGGAAGTCGCCGACGAGCACGCTGGCCTGGTTTCCCCAGATCATCCGGGCGGTCGAGCGCCCGCGGCGCAGATCGCTTTCGTCCACCACGTCGTCGTGGAGCAGCGTTGCGGTGTGCATGAACTCGACGCTGGTCGCGAGCTTCACATGGCCTTCACCCTGGTAGCCGAACAGCGCCGCAGAGGCGAGCGTCAGCATCGGCCGCAGCCGCTTGCCGCCCGACGAGATCAGGTGATTGGCGACTTCCGGGATCATCTGCACGTCGGAGCCGGCCTTGGACAGGATCAAATGATTGACCCGATCCATGTCCGCCTTGGTCAGATCCACCAGCGGTTTGACGGATGCCAGTTTGTTTTTGCCTTCTTCAAGCGGTATGACGACGCCCAATGTCAGGCCTCCCTATCGAAATCTTTCAAACGACAATAGAAAGAGGCTGATAGTGCGGCAAGCGCAAATCGCATCCCGCCGGATATAATGGGGTAACAAACAAGCCATGCTGGAGATCATCCGCACCAACGACATCGTGATCCTGTCGCTGGCCCAGAGTCTGATGAAGGATGCGGGCATCCATTTCATGGTCGCCGACCAGTCGATGAGCGTGCTCGAAGGCTCGCTGGGGCTTTTGGCACGCCGGCTGATGGTGGATAGCGAACGGGCCGACGAAGCGCGGCGGATATTGAAGGATGCGGGGCTAGAAGCGGAGCTGCGGCCTTGATGCCTGTGGATCCTCGGTCTTCAGTTTTTCCGGAGCTTTAGCATTGAGCGTTCTCGCGGATCGCCCCCCTCTGCCCTGCCGGGCATCTCCCCCTCAGGTGGGGAGATCGGCTGGGCGCACGCTCGCCGCTTCAAATTTGACGTCTCATTCTGCGCACCAACGTGCGGCGTATCTTCTCGCGCATTTTTATCTGGCCTCTCTTCCGGCACGCCGTATTTGGAAGGGCGATGATCACGCCGCTTGTGATCTCCCCACCTGTGGGGGAGATGCCCGGCAGGGCAGAGGGGGGCTACCGACTACCAGCGCTCAATGGTGTCGCGAAGGATGACCCCGCCAACCCATACCATCGACGCCTTCCATCGCGGCCGTTTCCACGTCATGCAGCCGAAGGGGGGCGGGCATCGGTCCGGCGTCGATGCGATGCTGCTTGCCTCGCTGGTCGCCGCCGACAAGCCGGTTAATGTTGCCGATCTCGGCTCCGGCGCCGGCGCTGCGGGCCTTGCGGTCGCCTCGCGGCTGGAACGGGCAAATGTTCTGCTGATCGAGAAATCGCCGCTGATGGCCGATTACGCTCGCAAGACCCTGGAGCTTCCGGAGAATGCCTTCCTTGCCGATCGCGTCGAAGTGCTGGAAGCCGACGTGACGCTGACCGGCAAGCCGCGGCTCGCCGCCGGTCTCGTCGACGAGATCCATGACCACGTCATCATGAACCCGCCCTTCAACGATGCCAGTGACCGCAAGACGCCCGATGCCCTGAAGGCCGAGGCGCATGCGATGACGGAAGACCTGTTCGAAGCCTGGATCCGCACCGCCGGCGCGATCATGAAGCCCGGCGGGCAGTTGTCGCTGATCGCCCGGCCGCAATCGATCGCCGAGATCATCGCGGCCTGCGGCAGGCGTTTCGGCGGGCTGGAAATCACCGCCCTTCATCCCCGGCCGGACGAAAGCGCCACGCGCGTCCTCGTCACCGCCGTCAAGGGATCGCGCGCCCGGCTGACATTCCGGGCGCCGCTTTTCGTGCATGGCCCGGATGGCCATGCTTTCTCGGCTTTTGTGGACGACCTGAATAATGGCCGGGCCGCCTATGCCCGCCTCAGCCCGAAACGAAATCCACGAGCAGCTTGACGTTGAGGACGGCGATCACGACGGCGATCAGCCAGGCAAGGCCGGAGAGCCAGATCGGCGCCACGAGTTCGCCCATCTTGGCCTTGCTGGCGGTGAACATGACGAGCGGAAAAACCGCGAAGGAAAGCTGCAGGCTGAGCACGACCTGGGTGAGGATCAGCAGCTCGGCCGTGCCCGCATCGCCATACCAGATGGTCACGAACGCGGCCGGGATGATGGCTATCCCCCGGGTGATCAGCCGGCGGATCCACGGCTGCAGCTTCATCTTGAGGAAGCCTTCCATGACGATCTGACCGGCAAGCGTCGCCGTCACCGTCGAATTCAGGCCGCAGCAGAGCAGAGCGATACCAAATAGCGTCGGCGCGATGGCAAGGCCGAGCAGCGGAGCCAGCAGCGAATGGGCTTCGCCGAGCTCGGCTACCTCCGTCCGGCCGGTGCTGTTGAAGGCGGCTGCCGCGAGGATCAGGATCGAGGCATTGATCAAGAGGGCGAAGCAGAGTGCGACGGTGGAGTCGATCGTCGCAAAGGTCAGCGCTTCCTTCTTTTCAGGCAGGGTATGGCCATAGTTGCGGGTCTGCACGATGCCGGAATGCAGGTAGAGGTTATGCGGCATGACGGTCGCGCCGAGAATGCCGAGTGCCAGATAGAGCATTTCCGGATTGGTGACGATCTCGGTTGTCGGGAAGAAGCCGCGGATGACGCCGCCCCATTGCGGATCGGCGAGGAAGATCTGGACCGCGAAGCACACGGCGATGACGCCGAGCAGGGTGATGATGAAGGCCTCGACCCAGCGGAAACCCATCTTCTGCAGATAAAGGATGATGAAGACGTCGAGCGCCGTGATCAGTACGCCGAGCTCCAGTGGGATACCGAAGATCAGGTTGAGACCGATCGCGGTGCCGATCACCTCGGCGATGTCGGTGGCGATGATGGCGATTTCGGCCAGCGCCCAGAGCGGAATGGAAACCCATTTCGGAAACGCGTCGCGGCAGGCTTGCGCCAGATCTCGGCCCGAAGCGATGGCAAGACGGGCACAGAGCGACTGCAGCACGATCGCCATCACGTTGGACAGCAGCGCGACCGCCAGCAGCGCATAACCGAATTTCGAACCGCCGGCGAGCGAGGTCGCCCAGTTGCCGGGGTCCATGTAGCCGACTGCAACCAGGTAACCCGGGCCGGCGAAGGCAGCCATCCGTCGCCACCGAGATCCGGAGCGCGAGATGTTGACGCTTCGATAGACGTCGGAAAGCGATGCTTCCCCCCGTTTGTTCCGCCAGCCGCTGTCCTGCTTTGAACTTAAGACGTCCATCTTCACCCTATCTCCGTTCGTGGGGGAGATAATGCCTTATTGGAATGATAATGCAAGTCATTCGCAACTAGAAAATCAAAATCCTGCTTTCAGGGGCGCAGCCATTGTGTTTGAAATTCCGTCACATACATGCTCTGGCAGAGCCGAACGCGACAGAAGGAAAAGAAATGGCCGGGTTTTTGAAGAGGTTGATGCCGAAACGGTTCCGTAAGAAGGGGCTGACGATTCCCGTCGTCCGGCTTCACGGAGCGATCATGGCCGGCGGCGGCCAGTTCAAGCAGAGCCTCAACCTGGCCGGCGTGGCGCCGATGCTCGACAAGGCCTTCTCGAAGAAAGATGCCCCGGTCGTTGCGATCTCGATCAATTCGCCGGGCGGGTCTCCGGTGCAATCGCGCCTGATCTTCCAGCGCATCCGCTCGCTGGCGGAAGAAAAGGACAAGAAGGTGCTGGTCTTCGTCGAGGATGTCGCGGCCTCGGGCGGCTACATGATCGCGCTTGCGGGCGACGAGATCTTTGCCGATCCGACCTCCATCGTCGGCTCGATCGGTGTCGTTTCCGGCGGGTTCGGCTTTCCGGAACTGCTGCGCAAGATCGGCATCGAGCGCCGCGTCTATACCGCCGGCGAGAACAAGGTGATCCTCGATCCCTTCCAGCCGGAAAAGGAAGGCGACATCGAATACCTGAAGGCGCTGCAGCTCGAAATCCACAAGGTCTTCATCGAGATGGTCAAGATGCGCCGTGGAGAGCGGCTGGCGGACGATGCGACGATCTTTTCCGGCCTGTTCTGGAGCGGGTTGCGTGGCCTCGAACTCGGCCTGATCGACAGCCTCGGCGACATGCGCGAAGTCCTCAAGCGCCGTTACGGCAAGGATACCAGGCTGGAACTGATCGGCAGCGCCCGCACCCTGTTCGGCCGACGCGTGCCCGGCGTCGTTTTCGGGGAGGGTAAGGCCGGAGAAATCGCCGCAGGTGCAGTCACGGGACTTGCGGCAAGCCTGGAAGAAAAGGCAATGTGGAGCCGCTACGGCCTTTGAGGTCGTCAGGATAGCGCGAGAGGGGAAATGGCGCAGCTTTTATTTCTGATCATCGTCATCGGCGGCGGCTGGATGCTCTACAAGAAGTTCATCAAGGACGCCGAAAGACTGTCATCGCGCACCCGCCGCGAAGAAAAGGAACGCCAGACCGGCGCGATCGGCACCCTGGAAAGAGACCCGGCGACGGGAGAATACAGGGTGAAGCGGGATGAGGAATAGGATTGGAGTTCAATCGAAGGAGACTGTGTGATATACATAGGAAAAGTATATCATAGGAGGCGCTTATGCAGGTCGCGAAATGGGGCAACAGCCTGGCAATTCGTATCCCCGCGTCTGTGGCGGATGCGTTAAATCTCAAAGAGGGTGACGATATCGCTGTTCGTGTGGCGGAAGGTCCTGCATTTGAGGTTGAGCGAAATGATACTCGGCAGAAGGCGCTTGAGCGGATCAAGGCATTTAAGCTGAAGCTGCCGCCTGATTGGAAGTTCGACCGCGATGAAGCGAATTCGCGTTGATGCCGTCGATCGCGAATTTTCTGGACACTAACATCCTGGTCTATGCCTTAAGCGAAGAACCGAAAGCTGAAGTCGCCCAATCGATAATGATCGAGCCTTTTATAGTCAGTGTGCAGGCGCTCAACGAATTTGCAAATGTCGGGCGGAAGAAACTCAAGTTGAGCTGGAAGCGCATTGAAGAAGCAATCGATGATATATCCGCAACAGCTTCAGCCATCATTGTGTTGGACAAACAGGCGACCATGGCCGCTTTAAAATTGGTCCAACGATATAATTTGGCTTTCTATGATGCTTTGATGCTGGCAACTGCTTTAAACGCCAATTGTAGCCGATATTATTCGGAGGACCTTCAGCACGGACTTTTGGTTGATGGCAGTCTGACAGTTATAAATCCATTCCTTTAGATTTGAGCTTCGTCCTGATCCTGCCAGCCATAGCCTTGCCATCCCAGTTAAGAAACTGATCAAGCGGAGTTCCCATCCGCCTGCGGATTTCATCCTTCGTGACAAGTAGCGGATCGTCCGGACCGGCGGGAACCCCGTCCGCCCGGCTGTCGATGCCAGCTTCGATCATCTTTTCAAGGGAAGGAAACCGGCCGTCTTCACAATTCCCTCGGCACAACGCAGATAGCGATCTGACCATGTCACGGTGTTCTTGAAGTTCATGCCCGCCTCTATGAGCCCGGCGCGCAGCCGCTCCAAACGCATAAATCCTTGACCCGCGCCCCTGATGCGTGGCACTCGTCCGCATCCTCGAACCGACACAGATATGGCCATGACCGAGCTGCCCGACCACATGTCTCCGACCCGCTCCTTCCAGGGGCTGATCCTCGCGCTCCAGAATTACTGGGCCGACAAGGGCTGCGCGATCCTGCAGCCCTACGACATGGAAGTCGGTGCCGGTACCTTCCATCCGGCAACGACATTGCGTGCGCTCGGGCCGAAGCCGTGGAAGGCCGCCTATGTGCAGCCGTCGCGTCGCCCGTCCGACGGCCGTTACGGCGAAAACCCCAACCGCCTGCAGCACTATTATCAGTTCCAGGTCATCCTGAAGCCGAACCCGCCAAACCTGCAGGAACTCTATCTCGGCTCGCTTGCGGCAATCGGCCTTGATCCGCTGCTGCACGATGTGCGTTTCGTCGAGGACGACTGGGAAAGCCCGACGCTCGGTGCCTGGGGCCTCGGCTGGGAATGCTGGTGCGACGGCATGGAAGTCTCGCAGTTCACCTACTTCCAGCAGGTCTGCGGCATCGAATGCGCGCCGGTTGCGGGTGAGCTGACCTACGGTCTCGAACGCCTCGCCACCTATCTGCAGGGCGTCGACAGCATCTACGAGCTCAATTTCAACGGCCGCGAGGGCGAGGAAACGATCTCCTATGGCGACGTCTTCCTGCAGGCCGAGCAGGAATATTCCCGCCATAACTTCGAATTCGCCGATACCGCCATGCTGCACCGGCACTTCGTCGATGCCGAGAAGGAATGCCAGGCGCTGCTCGCGGCCGGCGCTCCGGGAGCGAACGCCAACCAGACGCTGCACAAATGCGTCTTCCCGGCCTATGACCAATGCATCAAGGCGTCCCACGTCTTCAATTTGCTGGATGCCCGCGGGGTGATCTCGGTCACCGAACGCCAGAGCTATATCCTGCGCGTCCGCACGCTGGCGAAAGCCTGCGGCGAGGCCTTCCTGATGACCGATGCCGGTGGTGTGAATTTCGGCAAGGCTGCCTGAGTTTGGGTCTGGCCGTGTGCGGTGAACCGTTCAAACGGTTCCAGCCCATTGCGTGCCCAGCTGCCAGACGGGTTTGATGGTCGGATAGGCGCCGGTCGGAAGCTGCCCGGCATAGATCTGCAGAAACCGGCGTGTGCCGGCCGGTGCCGGGGGCTTCATCATGACCCCGTACTGAAAAAACAGCAGGGCAAACGCCAGCACATTGGCGGTTCGCGCTAGGCACGCCATGGCAATTCCATCCAGATTGTTTTGAGGTAGGGCCGAATCTTTGGAATCGCCCGTTTTCTGTAAGAGAATCTAGGGCATCCGGGCGATCGGAACTTTGCGGTAAGTCAAAAAATTGACCGCGAAAAATAATCGATGACTTCAACCACTTTTTTATACCACGCCTCTACTGTCCCATCGCAAGGCCAAGTCGGGAGACTCAGATGTACATTTTGATCGGCATAATTGTTCTCGTCGCACTCTACGTTGTTATGATCTACAACGGCCTCGTCAAAGCCCGCCAGATGGCGGAGGAGGCGTGGTCCGGCATCGACGTTCAGTTGAAGCGTCGCGCCGACCTGATCCCGAACCTGATCGAGACGGTGAAGGGATACGCCGCGCACGAAAAGGGCACGTTCGAGGAAGTCGTCAAGCTGCGCAACCAGGCGCAGGCGGTGCCGGCAGGCGATGTCGCCGGCCGCGCCCAGGCGGAAGGCTTGCTCGGCCAGGCGCTCGGCAAGATCATCGCGCTCGCCGAAGCCTATCCGGACCTGAAGGCAAACCAGAACTTCTCCGAGTTGCAGGCGTCGCTCGAAACCATCGAGAGCGAGATCCAGATGTCGCGGCGGTATTACAATGGTGCGGCCCGCGACCTGAACGTCAAGGTCGAGAGCTTCCCCAACAACCTGGTCGCCGGCCAGTTCGGTTTCTCGAAGCGCGAATATTTCGAGATCGAGAACGCGGCCGATCGGGCGGTCCCGACCGTCAAGTTCTGAAATCCGTCATTGGACCTTCGCGCCGCAACGGTTTAAGAGCGCGGTCGGCCGCTCGTTGCGGCATTCCATTGGCGTTAAGAGACGAATATCATGGGTAGAGCCAAACTCACCATCCTGCCGCCGGGCAAGCCGCTTTCCGGGCGTGCCATGCCGCCGGGTTCCAAGTCGATCACCAACCGCGCGCTGCTTCTGGCGGGCCTTGCCAGCGGCACCAGCCGGTTGACCGGTGCGCTACGGAGCGACGATACGCGCTACATGGCCGACGCTTTGCGGGCCATGGGTGTTTCGGTCGACGAGCCGGACGAGACCACCTTCGTTGTGACGGGCAGTGGCAAGCTCCTGCCGCCGTCCGCCCCGCTGTTCCTCGGCAATGCCGGCACCGCGACCCGTTTCCTGACCGCAGCCGTCGCTTCGGTCGATGGCACCGTCGTCGTTGATGGCGACGAACACATGCGCAAGCGGCCGATCGGCCCGCTGGTCGCCGCCCTGAAGTCGCTCGGCATCGATGCCGAGGCGTCGACCGGCTGCCCGCCGGTGACGGTACGCGGCAACGGTCATTTCGCCTCCGGCCGCGTCGAGATCGACGCCGGTCTCTCCAGCCAATACGTCTCGGCGCTGCTGATGGCGGGGCCGCTTGTCAGCCAGGGCGCCAACGCCCCGTTGACGGTTGCACTGGCCGGCGCGGAAATCGGTGCAAGGGGCTATGTGGACCTGACGCTCGCCGCCATGCAGGCCTTTGGCGCCAAGGTGGAGCAGATCGATGCTGCGACCTGGAAGGTCGAACCAACCGGATATAGCGCGGCGGATTTCGTGATTGAACCGGACGCGTCGGCCGCCACCTATCTCTGGGCTGCCGAGGTGCTGACCGGCGGTGCCATCGATCTCGGCGTGGCGGCCACCGCCTTTACCCAGCCGGATGCCAAGGCTTATGAGGTGATCGCACAATTCCCGCATTTGCCGGCCGAAATCGACGGCTCGCAGATGCAGGATGCGGTGCCGACGCTTGCCGTGCTCGCAGCCTTCAACGAAACGCCCGTGCGTTTCACCGGCATCGCCAACCTGCGCGTCAAGGAATGCGACCGGGTGAGGGCGCTCTCGCTCGGCCTCAACGCCATCCGCGAAGGCCTTGCAACGGAAGAGGGCGACGACCTGATCATCGCCTCCGACCCGTCGCTTGCCGGCCAGACCCTGCCGGCGCAGATCAACACCTTCGCCGACCATCGTATCGCCATGAGCTTTGCGCTGGCCGGGCTGATGATCGGCGGCATCACCATTCTCGATCCGGATTGCGTCGCCAAGACCTTCCCCAGCTATTGGGACGTGCTGGCCTCGCTCGGCGTCGAATATACGGACATAGTTTAAGCGGAAAACCCGCCGAAGAGGAGGAATGTCGTGATGCGGTGGTTCTCCGGCTTTTGCCTGGCTCTGCTTTTCTCGCTGTCGGCGGCGCTGCCCGCCGCGGCGGAAGAATATATCCGCTCCTATCATTCCGACATCCAGGTCGCCGACAATGGCGACCTGACGGTCACCGAAACGATCGTCGCCAATTCCGAAGGCGACAGGATCAAGCGCGGCCTGTTTCGCGACTTCCCGCTGACCATGCAGGACGCCGGCGGCCGCACCGTGCGGGTCGGCTTCGAGGTCGTTTCCGTCACCCGGGACGGTCAGGCCGAACCCTTCCATACGGAAAGTGTTACCGGCGGCATCCGCATCTATTCCGGCGACGAGGATGTCTTCCTTCGGAATGGCGAGCACACCTTCGTCTTCACCTACAAGACCGACCGGCAGATCCGCTATTTCGACGACCATGACGAGCTTTATTGGAACGCGACCGGCAATGGCTGGGAATTCCGCATCGCCCAGGCCTCGGCGCGGGTGACCCTGCCGGCCGCCGCGCGGATAACCCAGACCGCCGCCTATACCGGCCCGCTCGGATCCACCGCCCGCAATGCCCGCATGCAGGCGAACGGCAATCAGGCGGTCTTTTCGACCACTCGGCCGCTCGGCATGCAGGAGGGCCTGACGATCGTCGCGGGCTTTCCGAAGGGCATTGTCGCTCCGCCTTCGAAAGATCAGCAAAGCGCCTGGTGGTGGCGCGACAATATCGGGACGATCATCTCGATCGTTGGCCTCGTCCTCGTCGTCGGTTATTACGCGCTTTTCTGGGTCCGCGTCGGTCGTGACCCGGATCGCGGCGTCGTGGTACCCCGCTGGGATGCGCCGGAGGGGCTGTCGCCGGCTTTGGTCAACTACATAGACAACAAGGGTTTTTCCGGTGGCGGCTGGACCGCGTTTGCAGCAAGCGCGCTTGACCTCGCGGTCAAGGGTTACGTGACGCTGGAGGATCTCGCGGAAAAGATCATTATCCGGCGCACCGGCAAGGCCGCGCCGAGGGAGGTGCCGATCGGCCAGGCCTCCATCCTCGGCTCCATCGACGCCAAGGGGCAGGAACTGATCATCGACGAGGCGCACGGCACCTCCGTCCAGTCGATCGGCGCAAGCTTCCGCCAGGCAATCGAGAAGGAACACCGCGGCAAATATTACAACGGCAACAAGGGTTACGTGATCGGCGGCGTCGTGCTGAGCGTGCTTTCCATCGTCTCTCTGGTCGTTTTCGGCAATCTCGAACCGGATATGATCGCGACGCTGATCATCCCGGCCTTTTTTGCCGTGGTCTTCGGCGTGCTCGCCGCCGCCTTCGGCAAGGGCCTGCGCCGCGGTTCGTCGTTGATTTCGAAAATCGTCTCGGTCGTTATCCTCGGTTTTATCGGCTTGGTGGCCCTGTCGATCGGCTCGGCGGTCGTGGTGGGGATCATGTCGGAAATGACCGGCGACGAGCACTGGCCAATCATGGTCTCGGTCGGCGGCATCGTGCTCGCCAACGTCATTTTCTTCTTCCTGATGGGCGCCCCGACGCCGCTCGGCCGCAAGCTGATGGACGGTATCGAGGGCCTGCGCATCTACCTGACGCTCGCCGAAAAGGACCGCATGAACACCGCCGGCGCACCCACCATGTCGCCGCAGCATTTCGAAAAGCTGCTGCCCTATGCGGTGR
>NZ_JBFTZM010000009.1:0-267400 GCF_056406795.1 Neorhizobium sp. P1_A6
CCCCAGCACGGCCTTTGCCTATATCAGCGCCGTGCTGATGTCCGTGCCTGTCGTCTGGGCCTTGGGCGGCGTCCTTGCGGTTAATGGCTGGAAGCAAGCGGCCGACATGCGGGCGCTCTCCGGGGCCGGCATTTTCGGCGGCGAAGTCGGCGAGTGCGGTGATCCGGCGGACATGGCCGCATTGAACACCTTGCCCACGGGCGTCATAGTCGCGCCCTCGAACAGCGGGGCGGATATCCTGCGCTGGACCCCTCACAGGGCCCTGTCGGCACCTTATCATCGTAACCAGAAAGGCATGCTGACCGAACTCTACATAGGTCTCGCCCAGCCAGGCGAAGCAAAGGCCTTTCTGAGAGGTGCCGGCGTGACGGCGCTCGCTTTCTGCAAGACAGATCCGCAGACCGACGCCTTGATCAGGCGCAAGCCGGACGGGCTCTATGCCAGCCTCGCCCGCGGCCAGGTGCCTGATTATCTGCAGCCGTTCGGACAACCGAGCAAAAGCGGTTTCCGCCTCTATAGGGTGCTGCCGGACGGGAATTGATAACGGGATAAAACGCCCTTAAGCCGCGCGGCGGGTCTGCAGGGCGAAAAGGCCGGTGAGGAACGCAATCAATCCGGCATTGTAGCCGAGGATCGTAATCAGCAGATTGAAATAGGACGCCGGGCCGGGCGACACGGCGGTCGCAAGCGCGAATGTCGCGGTGATCATGACTGCGATGAAAGCGATCGAGAACGCGGACCGCATCATGCCGACGCAGATGCCTATCGATGCGGCGGTCAGGAAAAGCACGCGGATATCTCCTCATCTGCCTCAAGGGGACGAGCGTATTAGCAACGTGCTAACAAATGCTTTCGTTCCGATGCGTGGCGGGCGTCAATGCACCCCACGACGATCTCGATACGATCTGATTCGGTGCGGCTAAGCCATGCTCAATGGGTCTGGCCATTGCCTGAAGCGCCGCGATTCACAAGATATGGTGCCAGCGCGCGCGGCAGCTCTCCCTTCCAGACAAGTCGGACATGATAACCGGAGACCGGACAGGTGAGGGCGACGACCTCGCCCTCGAATTCGGCCGTCTCCCCGGTCGGCTTGCGGATGATGCCGTCACCCGAGACGGCATCGAACGCCACGCCGATCTCACCGAGCACGGACATTGCCTGCCGCCTGTCCTCGAAGCGGAGCAGCAAGGGTTTAGGCTGCATCGCCACCCGCCATTTTTCTCAGACGAGGCCGGCGATCGCCACCGCCGTCGTGCCGGTGGCAAATACGCGGGTCACCCGCAACGGAAGCAAGCCCCCGGTCGGTACGTTTGAAAGCGTCAGCGTCTCGCCCGAAAGCATCCGCACGGACAACTGGCCTCCGGTTCCCACATAAAGAGCGCGCGTCGCCTCCGGGAGATCTGCACTGTCGCTGGGCGTGATCGCAAAGCCGGAAGACGCGGGGCCGGAAAGCGAGGCTTGGGTATTGGCGAAACGGTCGGGCATGGACGAAATCTCCTTGAATATCGCTGTCCGTCATTGTCGCTCTCCTCTTTCTGGCGGGGAAAATACGATGCTTTAAAAAGGCGCTGTACCGCAGGCTTCCGGCCCTTCCGCAGAAGAAAATGTGGTTTCTTCGGCAGAAGAAAAGATGCATCGCCAAAGACTTGGGCACGAACCGTCCGCGGGGCCGGCCCTTGTTGCGTCATTGAAAGAGCCATTCGAAACGTTCTTTTTGAGGGCACATCATCCCCGTTTCCGCCGCCTGTAACTGGTGAAATCGCCGCGCTCTTCCTTTAGAAGGGAAGGATGACCAGTTTGCTCGACAACGATTCGCCCACGAACCTCACCGAATTTTCGGTGTCGGAACTGTCCGGCTCGATCAAGCGCACGGTGGAAAATGCGTTCGACCACGTGCGGGTACGTGGCGAGATTTCCGGCTATCGCGGCCAACATTCCTCAGGCCATGCCTATTTCTCGCTGAAGGATGATCGCGCCCGGATCGATGCCGTGATCTGGAAGGGCACTTTCCCCCGTATCAAATTCCGCCCGGAAGAGGGCATGGAAGTGATCGCCACGGGCAAGATCACCACCTTCCCGGGATCCTCGAAATATCAGATCGTCATCGAGAACCTGGAACCGGCAGGCGCTGGCGCGCTGATGGCGCTGCTCGAGGAGCGGCGACGCAGGCTAGGGGCCGAGGGTCTGTTCGACCAGAGCCGGAAGCGGCTTCTTCCCTTCCTGCCGCAGGTGATCGGTGTCGTGACCTCACCGACTGGCGCCGTCATCCGCGATATCCTGCATCGCATCGCCGACCGTTTTCCGGTGCATGTCATCGTCTGGCCGGTCAAGGTGCAAGGCGAAGGATCGGGCGACGAGGTGGCGGCCGCAATCCGTGGCTTCAATGCGATGGCGCCCGGCGGGCCGATCAAGCGGCCGGACGTGCTGATCGTCGCGCGCGGCGGCGGCAGTCTCGAAGATCTCTGGAGTTTCAACGACGAGGCAGTGGTGCGTGCCGCGGCGGAGAGCGAGATCCCGTTGATCTCGGCCGTCGGCCACGAAACTGACTGGACGCTGATCGACCACGCCGCCGACATCCGTGCGCCGACGCCGACAGGGGCCGCTGAAATGGCGGTGCCGGTCAAGGCGGATCTGGAAGCGCAGGCCGCCAATCTAACTGCCCGCTTGCGGGGCGCTGCCAGCCGCCAGATGGACCAGAGCCGCCAATCGGTTCGTGCGCTGGTCCGCGCGCTTCCCTCGCTCGACCAGCTGCTGGCTTTGCCGCGCCGGCGTTTCGACGAAGCGGCGGCCGGTCTCGGCCGCGGGCTGGAGCGCACCACGGTGGTCAAGCGCCGCAGCTTCGAACGAGCCTCTTCCGGGCTGCGGCTGGAACTGCTGACCAACCGCCTTGCCCAGCAGCGGCAGTTGCTGGCCGACCGGCTGACGCGCGGCGACCGCTGTCTGGAACGGCAATTGCTGAAGGAGAACAACCGCGTTGCCAAGGCCGGCGCATCGCTTTCGGCGCTCCCGCCAAGATTGCTCGGCCAGTTGCAGCGCGAGCGCCTGCACCTCACGTCAATGGCCCGTCATGCGGATACGGCGATCTCGCACACGCTGATCCGCAGCCGTGCGGCGATCACCGCGCAGGACCGCGTGCTGCAATCGCTCTCCTACAAGAACGTGCTGAAGCGCGGCTTTGCCGTGGTGCGCGGCGAGGACGATCGGCCGCTGACACGCGCTGCCGGCATTGGCGAGGGGCAGGCGATCTCCGTGGAATTTGCCGACGGCCGGATTACGGCGGTGACAGGTGAGGGCGGCGAATTGGCCGATCCTCCCGTTGCGGCGCCTCAGCCCAAGAAGCGACCGGCGAAACCGGAGCCGCCCGGAGGCGCGCCAAAACAGGGCACGCTCTTCTGATGCATGTGCTCCTGGTGCTTGCCCATCCGCTGCCGGAAAGTTTTGCGCATTCGGTTGCCCGCGTGGCGCGCGAGACGCTGGAGGCGAACGGCCATACGGTGGACCAGCTCGATCTCTATTCGGAGAGTTTTGATCCGCGGCTGACGGAACACGAACGGCGCGCTTACTTCGATGTGCCCTATGATACCTCGGAGGTGGCGGATCTCGTGGCGCGGTTGCAGAAGGCCGAGGCGCTGATATTGGTCTTTCCGCAATGGTGGTTCAACCTGCCGGCGGTGCTGAAGGGTTTCTTCGACCGGGTCTTCGCGCCAGGCGTCGCCTTCCGCCACGACAAGGCAGGCGGAAGGATCGTACCGCTGCTCACCAACATCCGCCATTTCTGGGCCTTCACGACCACAGGTTCGCCCTGGTGGGTCGTGAAGTTCTATATGGGAGACCCCGTGCGCCGTCAGCTCAGGCGCGGTATCGCAATCTTCTGCAATAGAAAAGTCGATTTCCGCATGCTGGCGCTGCACGACATGGACCGCGCCACCGACGACAAGCGCCGGCGGCATCTGGAGCGCGTGAAGGCGGCGCTCCAGGCGCTGCGATAGGCCGTTCGGCCCACATCGGCGATAGCGACGGTCTTGGCCTCGGCCTGATCAGGAATGGGCCTTGGCGGTCAACTCGATCCCCAACGATTTCATCACTGCAATCGTCGTCTTGAGCGTCGGGTTTCCGGTGGCGCTAAAGGAACGATAGAGCTGCTCTCGGGAAAGACCGGTGTCTTTGGCAATCTGCATCATCCCCTTGGCACGGGCAACCACCCCTAAGGCATGCGCAATGTAGGCCGCGTCCTCCGTCTCGAAAGCTTCGGCCATAAATGCCGCAATCGCCTGATCGGAGCCCAGGTCTTCGGCTGGATCGTAAACGGTTAGTTTTTCAGCCATCACTCACTCCATTCCATCGCCAGTCGCTTTGCAGCCTTGATGTCCTTTGCCTGGCTGCTTTTGTCGCCACCGCACAGAAGAACGATTAGGATGTCACCGCGCTGCTGAAAATAGACGCGGTAACCCGGCCCATGATGGATGCGCAGTTCGCTGACACCTTCACCGACGGGGGCCACATCTCCGGCATGCCCGAAAGCGAGCCGGTCCAGACGCGAGGCTATCAATGCGCGAGCACGCTCGTCCTTCAGACGCGTGCGCCATTTCAGAAACGTTTCCGTCTGCTTGAGCTCGAACACGGACCATATGTAGTTTAAAAACTACATATGGTCAACGGATCATGAGCTAATCAGGCCCACTCGCCCTTGCGCATCACCGGCACCTTGGCGCCGTCGGCGCGCAGACCGTCGATATCGACCTTGTCGGAGCCGATCATCCAGTCGATGTGGATCAGGCTCGAATTGCCGCCCTGGGCCTTGATCTGGTCCTGGCTGAGCGACGCACCGTCGAGGAAGCATTTCGAATAGCACTGGCCGAGCGCGATGTGGCAGGAGGCGTTTTCGTCGAACAGGGTGTTGTAGAACAGGATGCCGCTCCTGGAGATCGGCGAGGAATGCGGCACCAAGGCCACTTCGCCGAGCCTGCGGGCGCCTTCGTCCGTATCCAGAACCTTGTTCAGCACTTCCTCGCCCTTCGAAGCCTTCGCCTCGACGATCCGGCCGCCTTCGAACTTCACCTGAATATTGTCGATCAGCGTGCCCTGGTGCGAGAGCGGCTTGGTGCTGGAGACATGGCCTTCGACCTTCAGCGCATGCGGCGTGGTGAAGACTTCTTCGGTCGGGATGTTCGGGTTGCAGGTAATGCCGTTCTTGGCCGTCGAAGCCCCGCCATGCCATTCGTGGCCGTCGGCAAGGCCGACCGTCAGGTCGGTGCCCGGGCCGGTGAAATGGAGCGCCGAAAAGCGCTCGCCGTTGAGCCATGTGGAGCGCTTCTTGAGATTGCCGTTATGTTCGGCCCATGCTGCGACTGGATCGGCGAGATCGACACGCGAGGCGGCGAATATCGCGTCCGCCAGCTTGCCGACCGCGACGTCTTCCGGAACGTCGGGAAAGACCTGGCGCGCCCAGGAAGGGTTGGGGTAGGAAACGATGTTCCAGTTGATGTCGAAGTTGGCGATCTTTTCGAGCGCCGGCTTGTAGGCCATGGAATTGGCTTTGTTGGCGCGCGCCACCTTGGCCGGGTCCTGGCCGGAGAGCATCATCGGATTGTCGCCGGAAATGGCAAGCCGTGCGGCACCGTTGGCATAGGCCTGGGCCATGCCGTCATAGAGCCAGCCGGATGCCTTGTCGAAGCTGCTGTCTGGCGCATATTCGTAGCGCGCCAGCGTCGTTTCCTCGTCGGAATAGAAGGTCGTGACGATGCCGGCACCGGCCATATAGGCGTGTTTGGTGATCAGCCGCACGAGCGGCAGGGCGGCGATCGGTGCCGTGATCACCAGATCCTGGCCCTTCTCGAGGCGCAAGCCCACCTTGATGGCCACTTCCGCCAGCTTTTCGAGCTTTTGAGGATCGACGACGGTTTGAAAATTCGGCACGATTGTCATGAGAGACCTCACCTGATTTCTGTCATCGAAGAGACTTAAAGAGGTTTGGGGCAAAATTGAAGCTCAGGGATCCATGTTCATGAAAACCGCCTTGTTATGCGCCGTTCTCTTCGGCGCCTCGGCCTCCGTCAGTCTCTCGGCAGATTTTGCAGCGACCATGTTCGACCATCAGGTGGCCATCGCATCCGATGCCGATGAGGAGAAACTGACGATCGACGGCAGGCAGGTCCATTCCAATCGCTTCCTGCTGATCGACAATGTCGGTCTGGTCGCGGGCGTACCGTTCGTCGTGGTGGTGAGTTCGGACGGCGGCAACGCATGCCCGGGTTCGCCCTTGGTCGTCTCGTTTCCGCCGGGCGGAGAGCCACGTGTCGACGAGCCGATGGACGATTGCCGCGGCGCCGCTTCGATTGCGGCAGAGGGCGATCACCTTCTGCTTGCAACGGAAGCCATCCCCGGGCAGCCGAGCCTGCGCTGGACCTGGACACCCGGAAAAGGTTTCGCCGAGGCAGGCAAAGTCGCCTTCCAGCCGAATGCGACGATGGGTTGGGATGACATGAAGAAGGCGGGGCATCCTTCCGAACTTCTCGGCATAGGCCCGATTGCCGAAACGGCAAACGCCATGCTTGGCGAGCATCGACAGGAATTCGAGAGCTCCATCACCGGACCCGGCAGCGGAGCCTTCAAGAACGGCTTTTATATCGGTGAAGCCTGCATGCCGCATATGTGCACCGAGGTCGAGGCGTTGGTCGCCGCCGATATTTCGGCGAGAAAGCTTTATCTCGCCTGGAAGCCGATGGGAAAGAAGATCATCCTGCGTCCGGCGGTCCGCAGATGGCCGGCACCGGCGCTTGCCGCCCTCAAGCAATGGTCGGCGAAATGGCCGTGATGGTTTGATCCGGCCGGTTCGTCTGGCCGGTCAGCGCTGCAGCGCCGCCTTGACCGCGGCAATGTTGCTCGCATGAACCTCTTCGTAAGGCGCGAAATAAAGCACGGCGCCCGAGGCGATTTCTTCTGCGACGAGCGACTTCAGCGAGGGATCGATATCCTTGCCGGCGGCGATCGCGCCCGCCATACGGCGCAGATAGGCGCGGTTGGCGTCGATCAGGTCCGGCCCATAACCGCCCGCCGCGATACGCTCCGCATCGCCATGCGCCGGCAGGATTTTTGCGATCGGCCAGGAGGCCATCCGCGCGAGTTCGCCGATATGCGTACCGATCTCGGCCGCTTCCGAAATATAGGTGACGGTGTCTTCCAGCGTGTCGCCGGCGAACAGAAGCCGTTCTTGCGGCAGCCAGATCACGTTGCCGTCGGCGCTGTGGATGGCGAAATGATGCAGCTCGATCCGACGGCGGCCGACCGTGAGATCGAGCTGGCCATCGAACAGTGTCGTCGGCATGATGAGAGGTGAGATCGGTGGATTGGCGCTTTCGATCTTCTCGCGGTTTTCTTTCAGCTTCTCGGCCGTCAGCGTCAGCGCGATGATTTCGCAATCGGCAAAGATCGCGTTTCCAGCAATATGATCCTTGTGCCAGTGGCTGAGCACGGTGCGGATCTTCCTGACGCCGAGCCCTTCCAGATGGGTGCGGATCGCTTTAGCGTGACTGAGCGAGATATGTGTGTCATAGACCAGCGCCTCACCTTGATCGACGATCGCATAGGACGCGACGCCCAGCGAATAGGCGCCGTCGTCCAGCCAGTTTGCGCTTTTCGCATGCAGCCGTTTGCCGGGCACCCGGCCATCGTAATAGGCGAAGATGCCGGGATAGGGCTCGAGAATTCGAAGGGTCGAAGTCATTTCACTCATGATCGCCATCATGCCACCAGCGGCGCTGCGACCGCCTTCAGTGCGTCGCGGGCCGCCTTCGGGTCGAGCCGCACCTGCAGTCCGCGTTGGCCGCCATTGATGAAGACATGCGGCTCGTCGAGCGCGGTGATCTCGATCGCGGTCGGCACCAGTTTCTTCTGGCCGAAGGGGCTGATGCCGCCGACATGATAACCGGTCGCCCGTTCCGCATCGGCGGGCTTCATCATGTTCGCCGACTTACCGCCGAATGCCGCTGCAAGCTTCTTCATCGAGACTTCACGGTCCGACGGCACCACGACGCAGACCGCTTTGCCGTCCACTTCCGCCATCAGCGTCTTCAGGACACGGCGCGGCTCCTCGCCGATCGCCTCCGCCGCCTGCATCCCGATCCGGTCCGCATTCGGGTCGTAGTCATAGGTGACGGTGGCAAAGGCGATACCGGCCTTTTCGAGCATCTGGGTGGCGCGGGTTGTCTTGGACATGGCTCGAATCCTGGATTCAGATCTCGGAAAAGGCTTCTTCGTAAATCTCCGGCTTGAAGCCGACGATCAGCTTTCCCTCCGCTTCCAGCACCGGCCGTTTGATCATCGAAGGTTGGGCAAGCATCAGCGCGATCGCCTTCTCCCGGTTGAGGTTTGCCTTGTCCGTTTCGTCGAGCTTCTTGAACGTGGTGCCGGCGCGGTTGAGCACGATTTCCCAGCCGGCGCGGTCCGCCCAGGTATCGAGATGCGCCCGGTCGATCCCTTCAGCCTTGTAATCGTGAAAAGTGTACGTGACGCCCTTGCGGTCGAGCCAGTCGCGCGCCTTCTTCATCGTGTCGCAGTTCTTGATGCCGTAGATCGTGATTGCCATCGAAGCCTCTTCATTTGGGCTCGACCGATACCAAGCACAACCCTCGCCACGCAAGCCATCCGGCGTGGTTAACGGTTGTTATGTGACAGTTGCATGGCTCCTCTGTTTCGTTGTGCATTGCACAAAAACAGCACAGACATCATATCTTAGCAGAACGAAAAGGAGAGTTTCACATGTCCGTACAGAAGAAGACCCGTGGCAGCGCCATTGGCCGCGCCTTTGCAGTTATGAGCGCCGCAATCTCGGTTTCGGCTGCCGTTGAAAACCATCGCCGTCCGAGCAACGTCGACCTGACCACCCTCGGCATCGATCCGAAGGCTTTCGATCGTCTCGGCTAATCCGTCTTTCCCGCCTTATCCGGCCGGGAGGGGGTGTCGTATCTCAGCCTAAAGTATATGTCTTTGCGAGATACCCGCGGCAACTGTCCGTTAACCATAGATATCCTATATTCCCCTAATATTCGGGAGATGTGGATTTGGTCGGACAGGTTGTCAGGGAAGAAGTGCCGTCTGAGCCCATGGCTGTCGACGGCGAGGCGTTGAAGCGATCCGTCGCCAAGCTTGCAAACGAGGCTTCCGCGCTTGGCCTTCATCTGGTCGATATCGCCGGCGCCATCCAGGATACGGCGACGCAATCCTCGGAACATGCGAAATTGCTTGGTCGCTTGACCCAGTCCGCTCAATCGATCGCGGACGCCAATGGCCATGTTGCCCGTTCCCTCCAGGAATCCGACAAGCTGACCGCGAACGCTCGCAAGGTGCTCGGCGAGCAGGCTGAGCAGCTTTCCGGCTCGATCACGGCGATCGACCACATGGTGCACGCCTCCCAGGAAATCGGCGCCGAGATCAAGCTGTTTTCCACAGCGCTCGGCGACGTCGGACGTTTGGCGGACGCGATCGGCATGATTGCCCGGCAGACGAACCTCCTGGCGCTGAACGCCGCGATCGAAGCTGCCCGTGCGGGCGAAGCCGGCAAGGGTTTTGCCGTTGTCGCCGCGGAAGTGCGGGCGCTTTCGCTACAGACTTCCCAGACCACAAGTTCGATCCAGGTCACGCTCGATCAACTGAACAGCCGCATCGATCGGCTTGTGACGGCCGGCGAAGGCGCCAGCCAGTCGGCCGAGGGCGTCAAGACGACCGCGATGAAGGTCCAGGGCTCATTCAAGGGCGTCGAAGGCGTCATGACCCAGATCCTCGACAACGCGTCTTCGCTTGCCGGGACCACCGAGACCGTCGACCGGCAATGCGGCGAGTTCGCCTCTTCGATTGCTTCTGCCGCAAGCGCGATCCTGAAATCCAACGACCAGCTGCAGCAGACCTCTTCCCGCGTCGGCGAGGTGGTGACGATTTCCGAACGGATGATCCAGACGACGGCGAGCGTCGGCATCGAGACGCCGGACAGCCCCCATATCCGCGCCGTGATGGCCTATGCCACCGAGGTTTCGTCCGTCTTCGAGGCGGCCGTCAAATCCGGCCGCATCGATCTTGGCGCCCTGTTCGATCGGCAATACGCGGCGATCCCCGGCAGCGATCCCGTGCAATACGTGACGCGCTTTACGGAGTTCACCGACGCCGTCCTGCCGCCGATCCAGGAACAAGCAGCCGAAAGCGACCCGCAGGTGGCATTTTGTGCGGCCATCGACGAAAACGGCTATCTGCCGACCCACAATCGAAAATTTTCGCAGCGACAGCGTCCCGGCGACGTGACCTGGAATACCGCCAACTGCCGCAACCGGCGCATCTTCAACGACCGAGTGGGCTTGGCGGCCGGTCGCAACAAGGAACCTTTCCTGCTGCAGACCTACCGTCGAGACATGGGCGGCGGCCAGTTCGTGCTGATGAAGGACATTTCCGCTCCGATCACCGTCAACGGGCGTCACTGGGGTGGGCTGCGCCTCGCGATCAAGGTCTGATATCGGCAGGTGGCGTTGCGTCACCCCGCGTAGGCAGCGTCCAGTTTGGCAATTTCGATCTTTTTCATCGAGAACATGGCCTGCATGACACGACTGGCCCGGGCGTTGTCGCTATCCGTCAGCATTGTCGCCATCCTGGCATAGTTGACCTGCCAGACGAGGCCGTAACGGTCCGTCAGCCATCCGCAGGGCTGCTGCTGGCCACCTTCGACGAGCTTGCCGTAATAATGGTCGATCTCATCCTGCGTCTCGCAATGGACAAGGAAGGAAACCGCACCGTTAAACTTTGCCAAGGGTCCGCCGTTGATCGCCGCAAAGCTCTGGCCTTCGAGCTCGAAGCCCATCGCCATCACCGAACCTTTCAAGCCAGGGCCGGCATCGCCAAAGCGCGAGACATCGGTGATCTTTGAATTGTCGAATATCGAGACGTAGAAATTGACCGCTTCTTCGGCGTCGTTCTCGAACCAGAGATGGGGCACGATTTTATGTTTCTGGATGACCAATTGCTCTCTCCTGGTAATGGGTGACTGGCCACAGGACGCCCGCGCTCCCGTCGGCCCGACATGTTCGTGAAATTCTTTTCCGTCAGATCGTCATGCGGAGCTGTTCTGGCCGCATCGGATAAGCAGGGGCATTCGGATCGAAACTCCATCTCCCGAATTCCTCGTGCCGGGTTTCGCCATAATGGCTGTGGACCAGCATGAATTCCCCGGCGATCCAGGCGTAGTTCCGCTCGATAGGCATGGGTTCAATTCGGCCGCAGCCATAGATCAGCGTCACATGCGGGGCGGCGTCCGCCATCCAGACATTCGGTAGGTTGTGTCGGGTGAGGGCATGACGCAGCATCTGCGCGAACTGGTTGACAATCGGATTACCCTTGGCGCGATACAGGGCGAGGTGACGCCTGCCTCCAAAGAGACCGCTGCTGTCGAGCGTGATCGGAATAGGCCTTGCGTGGATGCCGGCCATGACCATCCTGGTTGCCTCGATAAGCGCCGCAGGCGGCTCATCGAACCCTGCCATGCAAAGCAGGCTCATATGAAGAAGATCGGCGGGATAGGCATCGCGAGTATTCTGGTTTGTCGCGTGAATCATGGCATCGCCATGCATGATGAGACCGAGGGGAGCGGAAGGCTTGAGCACGAACATCAGCTTGCTCTTCCGCCGTTCTGGCCGGTTGGGTAGCTGCCAGCTCTCGCCAAAGGGGAACGAGAGCTGGCTAGCGTGCTTGCGCAAGCTCATCTTGCTACCGTCATAGTAATGCGACCTCATGCCGTTGAATGATTTTTAGCGAGACTCCTTGGATGAGTAAAGAACAAATGCGGAACAATTGCAATCATGGTTAATTTGCGAGCCGCTCCGGCACCGGCTTTAGCGGATAAGCCCGCCAGAAGAAGCTGTCGGCCGCCGCCTGGTCCTCCTCAAGTTCAGCGGGTTTTCGGCGCGCGTTCGGCAGCGCGCTGGGTGAGCGCCCTGTCGCCGGTCTCGTCCGTCGCAATCATGGTCAGGGCGGAAATTTTCCAGCCGCCGTTAACCTTGGCGAGCCCGTAGCGGTAACTGCCGATCAGCACCCAGAGATCGGTCCCGATGCGATGGGTCGCCTGGAAATCGGCCTCGGCGGTCGCCTTCTCGCCTTGTAAGCCCGTGATCGTATGATTGGTCACGAGATGCCGCGTCTCGTCGAAACCCGGCAGGAAACCGGACCATTGCCGGATCACCTCATCGGCCGGTTGGGCAATCGGCTTGCCGCCCCAAAGGCTCGTATAGTCAAGCGTCACCTCGTCGGCGAAGGCGCGACGTACCCGGTCCCATTGATGCCGGTCGGCGCCGGCAGCGATATCGGTGATCGTGTCGATGATTTCCGCACGGTCCTCGGGATCGATCTGCCGGGGCGCGTTGACGCGGGTGAAATGCGCTGCCGCGGCGTCCGCCGCAATCGTCACCGGTTCCGACCGGTCGTAGAAGTCGAACTGGCTGATACCGTCAAGCCAGAGTTCCGATTTCTCGCCCGGCAGCAGCGCGTAAAACGCATGCGCACCCTGCGGCACAGCAGCTCCCTCCGAATGAACGATCAAGGTCGGCTTGTCGAGCTTTGCCCCGAGAGAAACGGAATCGTAGGTCAGCCACGGCTCCCAGGAGGCGAGGTTGAAGCGGTTGTCATATTGCGGGATAAGGCCGCGATTGGCCTCCGTGTAATAGGGGACCCGATACATGAGCGAGGCCTTGTCGGTCGTGCTGGCGGCGGTGACGATCCTTGGTTCATCCCGGCGCTCGGAGGCCACCGCCTCGCGTGACGTGTCGATCAGCCTAGAAACGCCGTCCGGCCCGCCATAGACCTGCTCCACGATCTCTCGGTTGTGCAGCCATGGTGCGACCAATGCGATGGCGGCGAAATTGCCATTGCCCGTCGCCGCCGCTGCCATGTATCCGGCCGACGCGCAGATGCCGAGCCCGTTGATGTTGGCCGCATCCACTTCCGGCAATGTCGCCATGAATTCGGCCGCGGCAGCGATGTCGCTGGTCTTTTCAGCCGGATCCTCCTTGAAGCGGATTTCACCGCCCGACTGTCCCCAGCCTCGATGATCGAAGGCGAGTGCGGCAAAACCGCGATCCGCCATTTCGCGGGCATAGAGGCCGGACATCTGCTCCTTGATGGAGGTCCAGGCGCCGCTAACCACCACGCCCGGACGTCTCTCGCCGGCTCTGTAGTCCGGTGGCAGATAGAGCGTGCCGGCGAGCGCCGCGCCCTGGTTCTCGAAGGAAACGCTGCGGGTCTGGATATCCTCCGCGAGGGCGGCGGAGGTCATCATCGCGACGCAGAAGGTTGAAAAAGCGGCGGCTTTCATGGCGTTCTCCCATCTTGGTTACAATGACGGGAATTTGGCAGTTACGCAGAAGCGGCACAGGCGCAGATCTTGGCGTTCGTTATGCGATTATTGCTTCAATCGACCCTGAAGGCAGCGGGCGTCGTGCCCGTGTGGCGACGGAAATGCTGGCCGAACCGCGAGACATCCTCATAACCGACCCGGGCCGCAACGGAGGCGATCGGCAGCCGCGTGGTCTTCAGAAGCAGCTTGGTGAGTTCCATCCGCTCATGGATGACGTATTGAAGCGGTGATCTGCCGATGGCCCTGGTAAATGCCCGCGCGAAATGAAAACGGCTCATCGCCGCTTCGGCTGCCATGTCTTCCAGTGACAGATCGGCCGAAAGGTTTTCGTGGATGTAGGCAAGCGCGCGGTGCAGCCGCCTGTCGTCGATTCCGACAAGCTTCGGCCGGGCAGGTGCCAGGATCCGGGCGAGGTGCGCAGCCAGCGCCAATTGCATCGTTTCACGGTAGAGCGCCGACGCATGGCCGGCAATCGACACTGTTTGGTGCGCAAGCTACGCCAGCAGCGGGTCGAAAGTGCCGATAACCGGCCTGAAATCCGAATGACGTTCGAAGCCCACATCGGCGAGCAGGTTTTCGGGCACCTCAAGTCTCAGGAAAGACAGCGCCTCGTCATATTCGCAAATACCCGCCGTACCCGCCGGCAGGATCCAGCCTTCGCCGGCTTTCAGAGGCACATGCTGCCGTTTGTCAGAGCCGACGGCGATCCGGTGGCGGTCCTGATCGACGAGAAAAAGCCCGAGCGCCAGGCGCGATATCGCAAAGCGTCCGCCGCCGGGAGGCGTATGCAGCCTCTCCGCCGTCAGGCGCGCTTTTCCAGCCAATGCTTGCGATCCGCTCATGGGGGAAAATTTAAGGAGCGGCCAGGGAACTTCAACCGACAGTTCTGCGAGAACTTGGCCCTTGCAGGCAAGAAACGGGTTGAATCCTTGGGCATGAGGCACGATTTTAAGGTCAATCGCAATGCGGAGGTTTCCTCATGACAATGCATCAATACCTGATTTTTGAAACTGCCGGCGGCTTCTGCGGCATCGCCTGGAATGATGTCGGCATCACTCGGTTCCAGCTCCCGACCAAAAGCGCGGATTCGACCGAAAAGCTGCTGCGCCGCCGGTTACCGGAGGCCCAGCCGGGCACGCCTCCGGCCGAAGTGCTCGAAGCTGTCGACGCCGTGAAGCGGTATTTTGCCGGCGAGGAAGTCGATTTCTCGAAGGTCAGGCTGGATCTCGATGGTCAGGACGACTTCTTCAAGCAGATCTATGCCGCCGCCCGCCGGATCGGCTGGGGGCATACGACGACCTATGGCGCAATTGCCAAGCAGCTTGGCGCCGGTCCCGAGGCCGCCCGCGACGTCGGCCAGGCAATGGCCAAAAACCCGGTGGCCCTGATCATACCCTGCCACCGCGTGCTTGCCGCCGGCGGCAAGATCGGCGGTTTCTCGGCTCCTGGCGGCTCGACTTCGAAATCCCGCATGCTGGAGCTCGAGGGTGTACGCCTGACACCGCCGGAACCGGCGCAGCAATCGATGGGGTTCTGAAACATCCTTTCCCGGTCATCTATCAGGGCGGGTATAAAAACGACGCATGGGTTTGCGATTGTAATATTCCTGCGAATTTGATCTGCTAGGAAATGGTCAGAGGGTAGGGGATGGCCATGTCCAGGATCGTCAAGGTGAAGGCGTGGTGCAACAACGAAGTCGGCTATCTTGCCTGGCGGACTGACGGGATCATCAAGGATTGTCTCGGGTTCATGATAACCCGGATCCACTTCGATCTTGCCGGCAATGAAGTTGCAAGGCGTGTCCTGCCTGCATGGGTCGCTTTCGACACGCAGTCCAATCCGAAGGGCGAGGAGCAGGATACCAGCGTCTGGCCCATCCAGAAATTTTCCTGGCGCGATCTTACGCTTCGCCGCAGCCGCAACGAGACGGTGCTGCGGGAAGGGGAGTTCAAGGTCCGCTACGAGGTCGTACCGGTAGGCTTGGCCGGTCCGGGGCGCTCGCCGGTGCCGCTTTCGGCGACTGCGCCCTTTCTCGACGATGCCGGAAAGCCTCGCTACAAAGGTGACCCGATCCCTCTCTTCTTCTGCGGGGAGCCCGTTTTGACCGATGAACTGCTGGTGACCGGCCGCTTTGGCAAGGCCACGGTGGCATTCAACAACGGCATCCTGTCGACCCAGAATCTGAGGAAGCAATTGGAGACCCCCGATGGTAAGACGCCATCGAAGAGCGAGGTTCTCAGACGCATTGCGGATCGGCGCGATCCCCTGCGGTGGTTCCTGGGCGGCGATGCACTGAAGACGGTCAAAGGTTTCTTTGATCTGGCGGAGAAGCTGGACGCGGATATCTATCTGGCGCTCTACGAACTTCACGACGAGGAACTGATCGACCTCATCGACATCCATCATGCCCGTATCCACCTGATCCTTTCGACTGCCGGCAAGTCGGAAGACGGCAAGACCTGGGATACGACCAACGAGGCTGCACGCGCCAGATTGCGGGCCAAGCTTGGTGACCGTCTGCAGAACCGGATGTTCAACAACAGCAAACATATCGGCCACAACAAGTTCGGCGTGCTGGTCTCCAGGACGGGCGAGCCCATTACCGTGCTGACCGGCAGCACCAACTGGACGTCGACCGGTCTTTGCGGCCAGACGAACAATGCGGTGATGATCGAGGACATGAAGCTCGCCGAGATCTATCTCGGCTATTGGCAGCGACTTTTGGCCGACGTGATTCCGGAGCCGGCTCCGCTGAGCAAGCCGAATAATGTCGATCAGGGGCCCCAGCTGCGTGCGGATGGAGCGACCCCGCATCCTCTCGATATTGCTTCGGTGGCCCCGTCGGCGAAGGCGGCAGCCTGGTTCTCGCCCAACATGTCCAAGGTCAGCGTTCCGCGCCAGAATCCGGCGACACCTCCGGACATGCAGGAGGTCTTCGACCTGATGCGGGGCGCCAAGCAAGCTTTGCTGTTCCTGAGCTTCTATCCAGCCCAGCAAGGCCGCAACAGCATCATCGGCGAGGCGGTCAAGATCGCCGCCGAGAAACCCGACCTGCTCGTGCTGGGAGCCATCAGCGCGCCACAGGCGATGCCCAATTACGAAATTCCGATCCGGGAAGACGACGCCGACGAGGAAGACGGGGCTACCAAGGCGCCGGCGCCTTCCATCTATCAATTGAAGGGTGCACCCCGCGTGATGATGGTGAGGGCGAGCGCCATCCGCGACCTGATCGGGGATTTCCAGCGCGAATTGCTGACGGCGGGGACTGCGATCATACACGACAAGATCGTGGTGATCGATCCGCTGTCGCAGACCGATTGTGTCGTGATCACCGGCAGTCACAATCTCGGTTTCAAGGCGTCCTATGCCAATGACGAAAACATGCTGATCATCAAGGGCGCCCCGCAGCTCGCGGCCGCCTATGCGGTGCATGTCCTCGACGTCCAGGACCATTACCGTTACCGGGCTGTCCTCGAGGAGCAGCGCAAAAAGGCGCTGCTGACCGGTGCAACTCCACCGAAAGCCTCGACCGGGCATGGTTTTCTCCACACTGACGACGGCTGGCAAGAGCCTTATTTCGATGGGCGCAAGGGCGACGAGCTACGCTATTTTGCCCGCTGACGCGTGATCCCGGTGCCCCCGGGCAGAGGCAAGAAACGTGAACGCCTCAATGCGTCAGGAATTTGTAAGCGACATAAGCGACGATCAGCACCGCCGCGACCGCCATTGCGATCAGGCCCAGCCGCTTCTCGATGAAATGGCGAATGTCCTCGCCGTAACGGCGCAGCAGCCAGGCGAGCAGGAAAAAGCGGGCGCCGCGGGTGACGATCGCCGAGACGACGAACAGGCCGAGATTGATATGTGCCACCCCGGACAGGATCGTCACCACCTTGATCGGCGGCAGATGCGCGAAGCCCGACGTCACCAGCATCAGCACCACGGCTTCATACGTGATGCCGGCCTTGAGCTCGTTGAAGGTGTCGAGCTTGCCCCAGAACTGAAGGATCGGTTCGGCAAGCGCATCGAAGGCGAAATAACCGATGCCCCAGCCGGCAATGCCGCCGAGCACGGAAAAAACCGTGGCGATCAGTGCATAGCGCCAGGCACGCTCCGGCCGGGCAAGCGCCATCGGCAGGAACAGCACGTCGGCCGGCACCAGGAAGACGGAGCTTTCGACGAAGGCGATGATAGCAAGCCATACCGCCGCGGATTTGCGGGCGCTGAGCGCCATCGTCCAGTTATAGAGGCTGCGAAGCATAAATCAGGCGTCCTGTACGTTTTGGTAACCGGCAGCGTGTGCCGCCTTTATGAATTTGCGAACGAAGGTAACAAATTTCTCGCACCTTCCGCGACCATCAGGCCGGGCTCGTCATAGACGTCCTTCGACAGTGCAGCAACAAGCGCCTTCAGCGCCTCGCGACCTCGGGGAATGTTGGGATTGTGTTGGATCTAATCCGTCGCGTAGAGGAATTCCGCTGCCGACGCATCATGACGTTGGAATAGCGAGGTCATCGCCTTGATCACGAGCGCCTTGTTGCGCTGGGGACGATCATCGGAGACGCGATCCGGTCGCCGAGTGACCGCAAACGGCCCGGGTGACGGATAGCCGGGCTGAGCCGGCTGCAGTCGCGGGTAGCGCTGGAGGAATGGTCATTGATCATGCCGGCCGCCCTGCATTCAGGCATGGGCGGCCATCTTGTGAAGCGGGGATGACGCAACTCGATATGCAGCCAGCATGTTGGCGCCGGATCGCTCAAGTCTTTCGTCACCCCCGCTCAGATCATCCTGCGTTGCTTGGCACGGGGGTGTTGAGCAGCTGCTGCTCCCAGAGATATGCGATGCCGCTGCCGCTCATGTGCGAGATGAGCACTTCGGTCAGCTCTTCGACGTGTTCGGTGCGAGCCCAGTCACGCTGCCATTCGCCAGCCAGAGCCATCCAGGTCATCATGTTGACGCCGGCCGCAATCATCCGCTGTATGGCGACCTGGTGAGACTCGGTTGAACTTCCGCCCGATGCGTCGGTAATTACGGTCACGTCCCAGCCTTCGCCGGCTGCCTGAATCGCTGGCATCGCTACGCAAACTTCGGTCCATAGGCCTGCGATGATCAATTGCTTGCGGCCGGTCGCCTTGACCAGGTCCACCACTTTCTCGTCCTCCCAGGTATTCACCCAGGTCCGGTCGATCACTTCCTGCCCTGGGAAGACGTCGGTGATTTGCTTGAAAAGCTTGCCACCGCGATCCGCGATCACGCTGGTGAGGATCGTCGGAACATTGAAAGCCCTTGCCAGCTTTGCCAGCGCGGTCACATTGTTGACGACAGCCTGCGGGTCGTGGCTGTTCAGATTGGTGAGCTGGTAGGGCTGGTGGTCGATCAGAACGAGTACTGAATCTTCGGGACGAAGAAGCGAAGCAAGGCCATTACGAAAGGTCATTGTTACATCCTTTGCTGCCGTGTGAGCGGCATTGGTTTTTCAGAGACATGTGCCAGGGGCACGTTGCCCGACTATTGCCGTTCCTATCCAAGTTGCGGTAGTCCCCTTTGGCGGTAAGCCGTGTCGCGAAATAAGGAACGCTGATTTGGACATTGAAGAGCTGCAGACCTTCGTAGAAGTTGCTGATGCTGGAGGCGTTTCCGCGGCTGCGCTCCGGCTCGGCGTCTCCAAGTCGATCGTCAGTCGTCGGCTAATCCGGCTTGAAGCGGAACTTGGCGTCCAGTTGCTTGCACGAACGACCCGGGGCGCCGCTCTCACGGAAGCCGGCGCCACTTTCCGAGACTATGCAGCCAGAGTTTGCGCCGAGATCGACGTTGCCAAGGAAACAATCCTGCCCGCCGGTGACCTTCGCGGCCGCTTGCGAGTTGCCGTGCCGCTTTCCTTCGGACCGACCCACTTCGCTCCCATCCTTGCGGAAATGGCGCGACGCCACCCCCGGCTCCAAATCCACACCTGCTACAGTGATCGCTTCGTCGATCTCATCACGGAGGGATACGATTGCGCGATACGAGTTGGCCTATCTTCAGGACTCCAACCTGGTCGCAAGGCGCGTCGGACCGATCTATGGGAAGCTCGTCGCGAGCCCGGACTATATCAAGGCGCACGGGTCGCCCGAAACGCCGGAGGAACTCGTCGCTCACGAGGCCCTCATGCAGGGCACCGAAGCCTGGCAACTCATGGATGGCGACAAGATCGTCACGGTTCGTCCGCAAGGTCGCTTCAAGGCTGACAACGGCATAGCTCTCGTTGCCGCCGCGACAGCGGGACTCGGCGTCGCTTACCTGCCCGATTACCTTACTCATGAATATATAGCTTCCGGTGCGCTCATGCCGGTCATGACGCGTCATCCACCACCCCCGGCCGGTGCATATGTCATCCGCCCGCCAGGTCAGCATCCCGCACGGAAGATACGGGTCCTCACCGAATTGCTGATTGAGTATTGCGAACCGGCTCCGCACCTCGCAGGACCTGCCCCTGTCTGAGTGGCGCCGCGGGCCGATCATCTCGCTCACAAGAAAGCGACGCGTTGAATCAGGTCCGCATCTGACGGTCGATGGTCGCCCTCGTTGATCGGCGCTCCACTCGTGCGGCGAGGCCATCAAGAATCAGCTTTAGCCCTTCTTCGAAAGCGGCTTCGTGATCTATCTGCGGAACCCCGATCAAATCGTCCGCAGTTGCGCCGAGACCGGCCTCGGCCTGTTCCTCGAGCACGCTTCCGACGGTGAAGCGGCTGGACGCGAGCATCGCCATCTGAGCGTCCCGCTCGGGCAAACCGGACGCGACCAGGAAGGCCATCTTGTGCGCGATCCGATCGATGTCCGCCACACCGGGGCGGCTGCCCGCGTGGAGCTTTGCGCCATCGCGGCGCATCAGCAGCGTTCGCCGGAAACTGCGCGTGTTGTCGAGGAACCAATCACGCCAATCGTCGGCTGGCCTTGGAAGCGGAGCGGTCGCGTGGGGCGCCATCGCAGTCTCGGCCATGGCGGCGAGCAGTTCCTCCTTCTTGCGAAAATGCCAGTACAGCGACGGTTGTTCGACGCCGAGCCGCTTCGCGAGTTGTCTCGTGCTGATGCCCTCAAGACCAACCTCATCGAGCAGATCGAGCGCTTCGGCAATTACGGTTTCACGAGTTAGCTTAGCCATCTTGACAATCTATCGCTGATAGGGAATTTCGTAAATCAGCCTATCACTGATAGATTCGAGTTGCGCACATGAAAATTGAAACTGAAAATCGCTCCCTCAAGATTCTTGTCTGCGGTGGAGGGATTGCGGGTCCGGCCTTGGCCTATTGGCTCACCCGAAGCGGCCATGAAGTCGTCGTAGTCGAGCGGTTCTCAAACCTCAGGGCCACGGGTGCGCAGGTGGACCTGCGCGGTCAAGGCATCGAGGCCGCCAAGCGCATGGGGCTCATCGGCGCCATCCGGAGCAATCTTGTCGATGAGGCTGGCGTCTCGTTCGTCGACTCCCAGGGTCATGCCAAGGCGACGATTCTGGCCAACACATCCGGTCGCGGCGCGCAATCGCTCACGTCCGAATACGAGATCATGCGCGGCGATGTCGTGCGCATTCTCCATGACGTGACCAGGGATGACGTTGAATACGTCTTCGGCAAGACCGTGGAGCGGTTCGAGCAGGACGACGAGAAGGTTTTAGCTCACTTCTCCGACGGCACCTCTGACACCTTCGATCTGCTGGTCGGAGCGGATGGTCAGGGATCGCGCATTCGCAAGGGTATCCTGCCGCCGGATGCAGCCGACCCTTACCTGCGAATGGGCATCCACATGGCCTATTGGTTCATCCCACGCACACTGGCCGACGACGGCAACATCCGCAATACATTCCTCGCTCCTGGCGGCCGGATGATCATGCGACGGAGCCATAATCCGACGGAAACGCAAGTCTACTTCGTGCTCAGGGAAAGCTCCGAAGAAGCATCGGCCATTCACAGGGCGCCGTTGGATCAGCAAAAGCAATTCTGGATAGAGCGGTTCCGGGACGCCGGCTGGCAGACCGATCGATTCATCCAGGGCATGATGACGACGCCCAATTTCTACTCTCAGGAAGTGGTGCAGGTCCGCACAGACACCTGGTACAAGGGTCGCGTGGTTCTCGTTGGCGATGCCGCACATTGTGCGTCCCCGTTCAGCGGCATGGGCGTATCCGGCAGCCTGGTCGGAGCTTATGTCTTGGCGGGTGAGATCAATCGCAATACGGGAGATCTCGCGCGAGCCTTTGCGCTCTACGACAAAACGCTACGGCCCTTCGTCAACGAAATCCAGAACGTAAACCCATCGTTCCTGCGCCTGGGGATGCCCAAGACGCGATTTGGGATAAACGTCTTTCTTTCCGTGACGGCCTTGGCCGCACTGTTCCGCATCCCGGACCTGGTCGCCAGATTTTCGTCGGAAGACAGGGACGGCAGCTGGCTTCTGCCCGAATATACGGAGCTGCATCCGGCCCATCAAACTGCGCTACCGGGTTAGGTGAGAACTCAGGATGCAGGCCGTGATTGCGCCACACCGGAAGGAGTTTCCTTTCGAAGATCGATCGCCTCCGGGCCCAGCGGTCGTGCCGCCTAAGCCAGTCGATATAGTCAGGAACGGCCTGCTCGACGTCGAATATCGGCTTGAAGCCCCTGTCTTTCTGAAGCCGAGCAATGCCGAGAGAGTGGTCCGGGCGGCGATCGGGATTCCGGCCAGCCGGACGTGCGATGTCTGCGCCGGGAATGGCTTTGCTGATGGCTCCTCCGTGGAAGCGATCAGATTAGGCTCTGGCCGCCGTCGATATGCAGCGTTTGGCCTGTCGTGAACTCGCTCTCCATGGCGTAGACATAGGCCAGCGCCACATCGGCTGGCTTCGCGATCCGCCCGACCGGGAGCCGCGTCGCCATGCTCTCGAAAAGGCTGGATTTATTCTCGCCGGCCAGTTCGGTGAACATGGGTGTATCGACCCAGCCCGGCGACACCACGTTGACCCTTGTCGGCGCCAGTTCCAGCGACAGCGCATGCGCCAAATAGCTGAACGACCCGGCGATGGCTGCCACGACCGATCCGCCGGGAACCGGCGGCTTGTCCTTGTTGATGCCCGACGTGAAGGTCATCGATCCACCCTTCTTCAAGGTGCGGACTGCGTACTTGGCCACCAGGACCGCGCCCACCAGCTTGTTGTCGATGAAGCCGCGAACGACATTCAAGTCGGTGTCCCCGATGGGGTAGCCGGGCGGCGGCGTTCCTGCCGTCGAGACAAGATGATCGAGGCCGCCGATTCCTGCGAACAGGCGAGCGATCTCTGCCTCCTGGGTCATGTCGGCTGCGAAAGTGCTGATTTTGCCGGCTGCTGCAAGCGCCCGTTCGGCTGCTTGCAGCTTCTCCTGCGACCGGCCAACGATCACCACATCGGCGCCTTTGTCCAAAGCCGCAGTCGCAACGCCGAGACCGATGCCGGAGCTGCCGCCGATGACGAGAATTCTCTTGCCCATAAGCGTCGCCATGGGTTCCTCCATATCTGAAGTGGTGCTGTGAAGTCGGGCGCGACGAGGGCGTCGCTAACCCTGGTAGGCGCGTTCGAGATCCGCGATGATGATCTTCTTCATCCTGTACATGGCCTGCATCACCCGCTCCGCCTTGTCCTTATCCGCGTCGGCGATCATCTTCAGCAGGATGGCGGGTGTGACCTGCCAGTAAACGCCGAACTTGTCCGTCAGCCATCCGCAGGGCTGCTCCTTGCCGCCGTCGGCGATCAGAGCATTCCAGTAGTAGTCGGTTTCTTCCTGATCGCCTGTTTCGACGAGAAACGAGAACGCCTCGTTATACGGCACGCGCGAGTTGGCATTCAGCGCGGCGATCTGCAGGCCGCCGAGCTCGAACCGCACCACCGACAGTTCCGGGTTGGGCAGTTCGGTGCGTGCAAGGAGCCTGGAGTCCTTGAACACGGATCGATAGAATTCCATGGCCTCTTCTGCCTGGCCATTGAACCAGAGATGGGGGTAGATGTTCATGATCATTGTCCCTCGATGATGGCTGGCGAAGCGGTCGGCGGGCTATGGCTGCCGCAGGACGACGGTTCCGTCCCAGTCGCGCTCGAAGCCGATGTCTTCAAGGCTGTGATCCGAAAAGCGGCCGAGACGCCGCATGTCGGTTCGATGCCGGATCACCAGAACCTGGCGCGTGGCCAGATCGCGGGCCGCACCGATCAAAGCGACGATCGCATTGATTGGCCGATGCCCGCGTTCGCTTGCTGCCGATCCATGAAAGATATCAAGCGATGCGTGAGTAACACTCATGGTCTTAATCCTCTTCAGTGGCGTTTCCCAGCCTGGTCGCCGTCGCCTTTGCGTTGTTGATGGAAAGGAGTTTGCTTCTTTCCCTGCTGGACGACAAACGACTAATAGTGCATGATTTGTGATCAGTGCTCACAGGTCATCATGCCAAGAAAGCTCCCCCCGTTGACCGCTCTGCCCGCCTTCGAGGCGGCGGCTCGCCATCTGAGTTTCACCAAGGCCGCGGAGGAACTCTTCGTGACCCACGGCGCCATCAGCCGGGCGATCAAGAACCTGGAACAGCAACTCGACGTAACGCTGTTCGATCGGGGGACGCGTTCGGTCCGGCTGACGGCGATCGGAGAGCCCTATGCGCGCGCGGTGCGCGAAGCGCTCGATCACCTGGCAGCGGCCACGAGCATTGCGACGACGCGCCGCTCCGACACGACATTGACTGTGAGCACGTCGGGCGGCTTTGCGGGCAAATGGCTCGTGCCGCGCCTCTATCGCTTTCATCGGGCACACAGCGAGATCGACGTGCGTGTCTCGACAACAGGCACGCTGACCAATTTTTCAGGCGATGGGATCGATATCGCCATTCGTTATGGCGGAGGCGACTATTCAGGACTGACGAGCGAATTCCTGGCCGGCGAAGATGTGTCGCCGGTTTGCAGTCCACGACTCATGGCCGGCAAGCACCCGTTGCGGACACCCGAGGATCTCAAATATCACACCCTTATTCGCGACGGCTATCCGATCGATTGGGCGGCCTGGCTTGAGAGCGCAGGCGTGACGGGCCTAGACCCAAACGGGGGGCTGACCTTCGATTCCTACACCTTCGCGATTGAGGCGGCGGTTCAGGGCGAAGGCGTCGCGCTTGGCCGGACCATGCTTGTGGAAGGCGACCTCGCAGCGGGGCGGCTGGTCCGCCCGTTCGAACATGCGTTGAAGGCCCAATCCAGTTTTTATCTCGTTTACCCTCCCGATGCGATCCGGCAGCGCAAGGTGAAGGCGTTTCGGGACTGGCTTTTTTCCGAGATGGGTGAAGACGGATAGCCTGTAACTAGTCCGGGCCGCATCGTTCTCGATCCGTCGCGGCTTGTCCCGCCAAAAGTGGAGCGTACGCGGCGAGCCTGCGGGATATGAACTCCGTGAAGAGCCGCACGCGTTTCGTCTTGCGGGTCTCCCCGTGTGTGAGAAGCCAGAGCGTTCCGTACATGTGCAGGTCGGTGCCCGGCACCCTCGCCAGGTGGGGGTCGGCATCTCCGACGAAGCATGGCAATGTCGTGATCCCGAGCCCTTGCCGTACGGCAACGACCTGCGCCTCCGCGTCCGTGACCCTGAATGGAACCCCTGTGGTTCGAACCTCACCCTCGCTGGCCCAATCCGGAACTCCATGAATGCTGATGACGATCCACCGGATGGGATCAGGCGCGCCCGCACGCCATGCGGCCAGTCGATCGCGGGACATGTAGACGCCGCCGAACACCTCCGATCCCTTCAGGCCGTGAAGATTGAGTGGCAGGGTTTTGCGGTCGTAGACGACGCGGATCGCCACGTCGGCCTCTCGGTTGGTCAGATTTGCCAGCTCGCCGGACGACAAGATTTCCACCTCGATGTCGGGATGCAGACGCGCGAAGTCGGCGAAGTCGGGCATCAGCAGGTGTGTCGCCAGCGGCGGAGCCAACGTCACCCGCAGAAGCCCGCGCACGCTCTGGTCGCGCCCGAAGACGCGCGTCTCCAACTGGTGCGACGACGCTTCCATCTGGTTCGCCAGCTCGAGGACCTCCTCGCCCGCAGCCGTCAGGCGGTAGCCCGAAGGCAGCTTTTCGAACATCTGCGCACCGAGGCGTTCCTCGAACTGTGCAATGCGTCGCAGCACGGTCGAGTGATACACCCCGAGGTCCTCAGCGGCAGCCCGCACTGAGCCTCCGCGCGCCACGGCAAGAAAGTAGCGAATGTCATCCCAGTCGATCATGGTGCAATCCCGCACCGCCTGGCGCGCCTTCCAAAGCCTGTCTCCAACGCGTCGTATAGCAATACGGCCGGCCGTCAAAGCATATATAGGCAAGCGTGGCCTAATTCCGAACGGCAGGCGCCGATCGTCGCGATTGGCGCCTGTCGTCCAGCCGGATCGGTTTTGCACCACCGATGTGCGCGCTTCCACACTCAACAACAGGTCCCGGCGGACCCATTTCGAGGGTCTCGGGGGCATCCCCGAACGACCAAAGGCAGAGCCTAAAAGGAGAAGTCATGGGAAAGCTTGAAGGTAAAGTTGCAGTCATCACCGGCGGATCGAGCGGCATGGCGCTGGCAAGCGCCAAGCGATTCGTTGAAGAAGGCGCCTATGTTTTCATCACGGGCCGGAAACAGGAATCGCTGGACGAGGCCGTCAAGCTGATCGGCCGGAACGTAACCGGCGTGCGTGGTGACGCGTCCAATCTCGACAACCTCGACCRCCTGTTCGATATAGTCAAACGGGAAAAAGGCAAGATCGACATACTGTACGCGAGCGCTGGCTGGGGCGAAGCCGTCCCACTGGGCGAGATTACCGAGCAGCATTTCGACGCGACCTTCAACCTGAATACGCGGGGCACGCTATTCACGGTTCAGAAGGCGTTGCCGCTGTTCAACGATGGCGGATCGATCTTCATGACCGGGTCAGTTGCTTCGCTGAAGGGTTTTCCTGGTTACAGCGTGTATGCGGCGAGCAAGGCGGCCCTGCACGCGTTCGCACGCGGCTGGCTCAACGAACTCAAGGGCAGGAATATCCGGGTGAACGTGCTGCACCCGGGGCCGATCGCCACGCCGATGCAGGACCAGGTTCTCACCGCCGAGGCGAAGCAAATGTTCGAATCCTTGATCCCACGGGGAACGATGGGTCGTCCTGAGGAAATTGCGGCGGCCGCGCTGTTCCTTGCTTCAGACGATTCGAGCTTCGTGAATGGGTTGGAGTTGTCAGTCGACGGCGGCTTCTCGGCCATCTGAATTCGCGCCGGATCGCGGGAGGCGGCTGATCGGCGGGAACTAGCGTGTCCATGGTGAAATGACTTCCGCGTTGAACGGTCGGTCCGGCCGCTAGGAAGTCGTTCACGACTGGACGTCTACGCAAAGGTCGGCGCACGGCAACCCGGCGTCGTTGAGTGCGGAGAATCAATGTCAACACAGGAGAAACATTATGAGCTACGCAATTATAGGATTCGGTGCCGTAGGCCAGGCTCTCGCCCGTGCCTTCGCTCGTAGAAATATCGAGGTGGCCGTCGCGAGCCGCCGTCCGCCCGAGGCGTTGGCGCCGCAGGCTCGGGCGATTGGCCCCGGGGTCGTCGCCAAGCCGCTGCCGGATGCAGTCGCGGCCGACACAATCATCCTGGCGGTCCCGTTTGGGGAGCATCGCGAGGTTGCGAAGGTCCTGCCGAGCTGGGAAGGCAAGACAGTCATCGACGCGACGAATGCGTTTGGACTTCCCCCTGAGGAGCTGGACGGCCTCCCGTCCTCCGCCTTCGCTGCGAAGTCGTTCACCGGCGCCAGGTTCGTGAAAGGTTTCAATCACCTGATTGCGGCCACCCTGGCTGCCGATCCGATCGTCGAGGGCGGGCACCGGGTCGTCTTTCTGTCGAGCGACGACCAGGACGCGATCACTCCCGTGGCGGATTTGGCCAAACAGCTCGGGTTCGCACCCGTCAAGCTCGGAAAGCTCAACGAGGGTGGCGCGCTGGTGCACGCACGCGGCCGCACTTGGGGCCAGCTCATCTTCCAGGATTTGTTCAAGAAGGAGCAGTAATCGATCTAGGACGTGTGATCGGCGCCGAACACTGGTCGTAGTGAAAGGTGGCCAATGTTAAGGCGGCTCTGTCGCTGTGGCCGCCTATTTTTTCGCGAGCAATTCGTCCAGGATGCCGTTCAGCGTGGCCAGTGGCGTACCGGTGGCGGGAAGCTGGCGGACGCTAGTGCCATCGAGGTAGAGCAACGTCGGGTAAGAAGATACCTGCAGGGTTCGGGTCAAGGCGAAATCCGCTTCAGCCTGAGCTTGTGCCGTGCCATCGGTAATGGATTGCAATAGATTGCCCTCATCCAGGCCATTTGCGGACGCTATGGTGGCGATGGTGTTTGGCTCGGAGAGGCTGAGACCATGAGTGTAAAATGCCGCCTGCAGTTGCTTGGCCCAGTAGGCGGCGCGATCGGGAGCCTGGGCCCGCAGGGCGGCCATGGCCGCTCCGGCAGCACCTGAATCCATTTCGAAGGAGCCTTCTTCGACGATCTTTCTGAAGGCGGGGCCAAATTCGGCGCCGGTTAGACTGATAATCCTCTTGGTGGCTTCTGGGACGTGGGTCAAATGGGAGATGGGAACAATCCGGCTCCCCATGAAAAGACCACCGGAGATGGCGGTGAACTTTATGCGATCGCGGTTTGATTGTTCAAACTCGCTTATGCGTTGGGAAAAGCCCCAGCACCAGCGCAGTATGCGTCGAAAACGTAAACTACGGACTTTTCTTTAATGGAATGCATGTCTGGTTTCCGCTAAGTCTTTGAATTCAGATTGGCGTGAGGCCACTGCAAACGATACCGAGGCGTTCTTTCCGATTTGGCGCGCGCACTGGTGACCGCAAATCCGAGAGCGGCTGCTCAAGCTGACACTCGGGCAAGTTTGAGCTTGAACCTTAGGCCGCCCTCGGATCTGTTCATTTCAGCGGAGCGTTTGCCCCAGCCACTGACCGATGTCACGAGGACGCAGACCCAGCAAGGTCTGTGCGCTGGTTTCTGCCGCGATGACACTGTCGGGGGCCTGCCACAAGGCGTCATAGAGCGCGACGACGCCGTCGGCCGCGTCGCCATACATCGGTTTGATGCGTTCGCCGAGTTCTTGCGGCGTCATCGGCTCGAAGCTGACGGCATGACCGAAATATTCGGCAAAACCAGCGGCCAGGTCTTTGCCAAGCAAACCGGGGACGTGACCAAGCCCCACCACTCCAGAGACATTGTGGTCCGTCAGGAGACGCTCGATGACCTCGGCCATGTCAAGGTGGGAGCTCCATGACACGCTGAAATCGTCGCGGATTGGATAGCGCAACACCCCTTCCGACCGCACCGCATCAATCACGAATGGCAGCAGGAGGTTCTCGAGATAAAGCCGCGGCGCCACGATCGCATGTGAAACACCGGACTCGCGAATGCCGCGCACCAGCGTCATGACGGCGCTCCCTTCGGTGCCAGGCAGATCCACGGGCGCCCCGCTAGACAGGACCACAACACGCGCTGGCTTTGCCTCGTTGACGGCGGCCACGATGTTTTGGGCATACTGGACGCGCTGCGGTTCAGCGGCCACCGGAAGATGCACGAACACCCCCTCGGCGCCGCGATAGGCGGCGACCAGAGAATTCACCGACGCATAATCAACGGCGACGGCAGAGCCATCGCTGATGTTGGCAGTGTTGCGAACGACCGCAATGGTTTTTTTGCCGGTAGCGAGAAGGCGGGCATGAAGCGGCCTGCCCTGCGCGCCGGTGGCGCCATGGATAATGTAAGACACGTTGTTCTCCTTGACAAAATCGACTTATCGGGCGCACTAGTGCAATCTTTACATCAGTTACGTCAAATGCACTAATGGAAGAAAATGCGATGTGCGGAAAAAAACTGCCAGAGTGTGGCGTCGAGAGATTCCTCGTCGTTCTGGATGGGCCATGGGCAACGCTAATCATTCGCGAATTGCTTGAAGGCCCTCGGCGTTTTACCCAGATTCGCGCGGCACTAGAGGGCATCAGTGCCCATACACTGACCCATCGCCTGCGCCGATTTGAACTCTATGGTCTGGTGACGCGCACCGCCTATGCGGAGACACCGCCACGGGTAGTCTATCAACTGACGCCGCTGGGGATGTCCCTGCGAGACATTCTGCTTTCGATGAAAGATTGGGGGGATTCGCTTTCTGACGATGTGCTCGACCCCGCCCAATCGGAGGAAGCCGCATAGCGAGAAGGTCAAGACCCGCGGGGCGCAAGTTCGAAAGCCGACGTAGGAGACAGAAGGGCATCCGCCGAGACGATCCCGCGGCCGGTTCGTAAGGCATCGCGGAACTAGCCATAGTCGAAGGCGCTCGACAAGGAATGCTGGTCGCGACCGCCCCACACCAGGCACAGCCGGATTTGATACAAACCCTCGGAATGTGACCTCTGCGGTCCGAGGGTTTGTATCATTGGAGCCTACGCTAATGCCGGCTGATCCCAATCATCGCAAATTGAGAATTATCGGCTACTTTTGCTGTGCCGGTATTGCCTACAGCGCGATATCTTAGCCTATTTTACTCCACAGCACGCCCCTACTCCCACTCGATCGTGCCGGGCGGCTTGCTGGTCACGTCGTAGACGACGCGGTTGATGCCGCGGACTTCGTTGATGATGCGGGTGGCGGTGCGGCCGAGGAAGTTCATGTCGTAGGGATAGAAATCCGCGGTCATGCCGTCGACCGAGGTGACGGCCCGCAATGCGCAGACGAAGTCGTAGGTGCGGTAGTCGCCCATGACGCCGACGGTCTGCACCGGCAGCAGCACGGCAAACGCCTGCCAGATTGTGTCGTAAAGGCCGGCCTTGCGGATTTCGTCGAGATAGATCGCGTCCGCCTTGCGCAGGATGTCGAGCTTTTCGCGGGTGACACCACCCGGGCAGCGGATCGCAAGGCCCGGACCCGGGAAGGGATGGCGGCCGATGAAGCTCTCCGGCAGGCCGAGCTCGCGGCCGAGCGCGCGCACTTCGTCCTTGAACAGTTCGCGCAGCGGCTCGACCAGCTTCATGTTCATGCGTTCGGGAAGGCCGCCGACATTGTGGTGGCTCTTGATGGTCACCGAAGGCCCGCCCGAGAAGGAAACGCTTTCGATCACGTCCGGATAGAGCGTGCCCTGGGCCAGAAATGCCGGAGAGCCCTTGCCGTCGGCGGCGATCTTTGCGGCTTCCGCCTCGAACACCTCGATGAACAGCCGGCCGATCGTCTTGCGCTTCACTTCCGGATCGGAAACGCCGGCAAGCTGGGTCAGGAACAGGTCGGACGCATCCACATGGACGAGCGGGATATTATAGTTGTCGCGGAACATGCCGACGACCTGCTCGGTCTCACCCTGGCGCATCAGGCCGTGGTCGACATAGATGCAGGTCAGTTGGTCGCCGACCGCCTCGTGGATCAGGACCGCCGCAACCGAGGAATCGACGCCGCCGGAGAGGCCGCAGATCACCCGTTCCTTGCCAACCTGTTCACGGATCTTGCGGATCATTTCGGCGCGATAGGCGGCCATGGTCCAATCGGACTTCAGCCCGACGATCTTATGCACGAAGTTGGAGAGCAGCTTGGCGCCGTCGGGCGTATGCACCACTTCCGGGTGGAACATGGTGGTGTAATAGTGCCGGCTTTCGTCGGCCGCGATCGCAAAAGGCGCATTTTCCGACGTCGCGATCACTTCGAAACCGTGCGGCAGCTGGGTGACGCGATCGCCGTGGCTCATCCAGACCGGATAATGCCCGCCCATTTCCCAGAAACCGTCAAACAGCGGGCTCGCCTTTTTGATCTCGACGTCGGCGCGGCCGAATTCCGCCGCATGCCCGCCTTCGACGACGCCGCCGAGCTGGGTGCAGAGCGTCTGCTGGCCGTAACAGATGCCGAGGATCGGAACCCCGCTGTCGAACACCGCCTGCGGAGCGCGCGGGCTGCCTTCGGTGGTCACCGATGCCGGGCCGCCGGAGAAGATCACGCCCTTGGGCTGGAGTTTCTCGAATGCTGCGCCCGCGTGCTGGAAGGGGTGGATTTCGCAGTAGACGCCGGCCTCACGGATGCGACGCGCGATGAGCTGCGTCACCTGGCTGCCGAAATCGATGATAAGAATGCTGTCGGGATGAGCTATCTGGGTCATGCCGAGCCTTTAAAGAAACTTCCCCTTTCTGGCAACGGGGAATGAGGCGAAAATCGCGCCTTCAGAGGACGATGGCGCCATCCTCCAACCCTTCGAACAGGCTGTCGACCGCATCTGCCAGCTTTTTGTCGATCACGTGCAGGTATTCGGTCCAGTCGCCGACATGCTTCAGCTCATCCTTGCCGTCGGAAATGCCGCGCAGGCCGATCAGCGGAATCTCGAAAAGCTGGCAGCAGCGCAGCACCGCGAATGTCTCCATGTCGACCATGTCGGCACCGACGAGATCGTAGGCGGCGCCGGAGACGATATTGCCGCCGGTCGACAGCGAGGCTTGTCTGACACCCGGGATGAGCAAGGGGAGCGGGATGATCGCCGGATGATCGAGGAAGGGCGTGCGGCCTTTCTCGAACCCGAGCGGCGAGGCGTCCATGTCGCGATAGGCGACTGACGAGGCCTGGTAGATTTCTGTCTGCTCGAGGTTGCGGGAACCGGCCGAGCCGAGCGAGACGACGAGATCGGGCAGGTCGTCTGTCGCTTCCAGCCTCGTCAGCGCATGGGAAAGCACCACGGCTGCCTCGACCGGGCCGACCCCCGTCATCAATGGCTTGATGCGGGACTGGAGCGCCGGGCCGTATTCAGCGTCGACCGCCATCACGAAGAGAATGGACTTGCCGCCGGCAAGGCTCGGCTCGCCGAGGGGAAGAGAAGAAGTCATCCGGTTACGTCCTCTCGGCCGCGGATCACCATCATGGTGCCGGTCATGGAAGCGATGAGTTTGGCGGGGCCGTCGCCGATCGCATAGGCGCGGCCATCGGCGACTATGATCGTCGAGCCCGGCTTGGTGATTTCGCCGCGGAACAGAAAACGTTCACCCCGGCCAGGCGACATCAGGTTCACCTTGAATTCAATGGTGAGGATCGAGGCGTCCGGTTCGATCACCGTATAGGCGGCATAACCGCAGGCGGCATCAAGCGCTGCAGAAATCACGCCGGCATGCAGGAAACCGTGCTGTTGGGTAAGCTTGATGTCGAAAGGGAGCTCGATCTCGACTATCGCCTGTTCGACACGTGTCAGCTCTGCGCCGAGCATCCCCATCGCGCCCTGTCGGGCGAAGCTCTGGCGCACCCGCTCGCGGAAGTCGCCCGTATCTTTCCCGTTCATGTTCCCGCCCCTTTCGCAGTTGCGAAATTGGCATGGCCGGCGATGTTCGGCAAGCCGTACGATGGAGCGTACTTAATTCATCAGAACGATCGACAGGTTGAGGAGCGTCGCGAAGGCGACCCAGAGTGCATAGGGCACGAAAAGCCACGCAGATTTGCGGTTTTCCCGCCAGCTTGCGCCGATGAAAAGCAGGATGGAGATCAGCAGCGGCACGATGACGACGAGGCCGAGAACGGGGCTTTGCAGGCCGAAGAAAGCCGGCGACCACAGGAGGTTGAGCGCGGCTTGTATGGCAAAGAGAACGAGCCGGCGGCCGTTGTTCTCGTCATACCAGGTTTCGGAAAGCACGACCCCGATCAGGACGTACAAAACCGTCCAGACGGGAGCGAAAATCCAGCTCGGAGGATTGAAGAATGGTTTGTCGAGCGATTGATACCACTCGCCAGGCTGGTTGCTTGCGCCGCTCAAGGCGCCGAGTGCGACGCAGGCGACGATGAAGGCGATCATAACGACGTTCTTGCTCATCCCGCCGCAATTAGGGCGCTCCGGCAGCCAGGAAAGGTCAGCCCAGCCGGACGATGTGCTGGTCCCAGGCAACTTGGCTGCGTGTCTGGTTGAACCGCCCGTCATAGGAGGAAACGGCAACGCCATGCGCGGCGGGCGCGACGCCGGCGGCCTCGCGGACGGTTTCTTCCTTCAGCACGGCCCCGGTTTTCGCGTCGAGGGTGACTGCGGCCCCGCCGATCGGCGAGGTGAGGCCGACGACGCCGTCACGGCGGTTGACGGCGATAGCGCCGACATAATTGCCAAGCCGGACGGTCGTTTTCTCCGGCAGCGAGACGAACGAAAGGTCCTCGCCCTTGGAGAACCAGCCGGCAAGCGGCGGCAGCGCGTTACGCGCACCTTCCCACTGACAGGCGAACCAGATGCGGCCGTTGTCAGTGATGTCGAGATGGCGGGTGGAGAGCTGTTTCAGCGAAGCGGGCAGGCGGTGCCGCTGGATAAGGGCGCCGGTCTTCGCATCGAGCAGAACCAGCGACGGTTCCATGCGGTCGACATTGAGCTTGGTGCGCCCGAAATCCGGATGGGTTTCGATGCCGCCATTGGCGATGACCAGCAGCTTTCCGTCGTCGGAGACGGTCATGTCATGGGTGCCGATGCCGTGCGCGTCGAACTCGGCGATGCGGCGGAATTTGTCCCGGGCGTCGTAGACGCCGATCATGCCGCGATTGCCATCGAAATCGTTCTCGCTGGCATAGAGGAAGCGGCCGTCCGGTGAAAAATGGCCGTGACCGTAAAAATGCCGGCCTTCCGGCGAGGTGATCATGATCGGCTCGGCCTGTCGTGATGGATCGAAGACCATGGCAAACGTGCCGGGACGGCGGGCAAAAGCCACAGCGCGGCCGGTGGCGGTGCTATAGGCCATGCCATGGGCGCGGGCGGGAAGGGCGACGCGGTCGATGATCTCGCCGCGTTCGGAAACGGTGGCGACGCCGAACGAGCCATCCGGCGCCTTGAAGCCGGAGGCATAGACCGCATCTGTGCGTTCGAGCGCCATCAGCGAGCGCGGCGCAAGGGCGGTGGTGAAAATGACACCCGCCGCTTTCAGAAAGCCGCGCCGGTCGATGGCCTCGCCGCGCCACATGGTCTTAGTCGCCGTCGGCAAACGAGAAGCCGGAGCTGAGCCCGATCGCGCCGCCATAACCGTCGTTCAGCTTGGTGATCACGTCCTTTCCGTCCGCGAGCAGCGTATCGAGCTTCTTGCGCTCGACGGCATTCTCGACCGCCTTTTCGAGATCCGGCGTGATCTTCGTCGAAAGCTCGATCATCGACGTCAGCTTCGCCTGGGTGGCGGCGACGATCGGCCGGTCCTTTTCCTTGAGAAGCGCGACCATCCCGGATTTTTCGAGCAGGGCCGAAAGACCTTCCAGGTTGCCCTTGACGGTCGCCCAGGTGTTTTCCGAGCGCCAGAACAGCGCCTGTTTGGGGAATTTCGCCTTTTCGGCGCCCTTGTAGAAGGTCTCGATCCGCTGGTCACGCACCGCTTCGGCGCCATGCACGAGAATGCTGAGCAGCGCGGTAATCGCCTCGCCGCCGGTGCGGAAATTGAGATTGTCAGGCCCCGGCTGTTCCCACGTCTTCTGGATGCCGTCGGGCGCGTCCCAGATATCGGAAAGCTCCTTGGCGACATTGGTGATATTGCCGGCGATGGCCGCGCCATAGCGGCAGCGATAACTGTTCTTCGCCTTGAGTAGTTCGTCGGAACCGGTGCCGGAAAGCACATATTCGAGCGCACCAAAACCCTGCATGGCGACACTCTTGGTGCCGAGCGTGGCGGGATCGGTGGCGGTCTCGTCGACCTTGGAGAGGACCGATTGGACCTGCTTCAACCCGGTGCTCTTGCGGTCGGGATAAAAGAGGATGCGCTCGAAGCGGTTCTGCTCGATGACGGGACCGACACGCACTACCTCGATATGTGCCCAGCTGACCGCCGCGTCGCGGAAGGCGCCTTTCGCGGCATCGTAGCTCGTCTTGGAGGGCGCCTCGCAGAGCGCCTTCATCGCCGTCGTCATCTTGCCCGCGGACGCGTAGAATGTGTCGTAGCCCGGCCGAATGAACCCATCGACCGCCGCCGTCATCACCTTGGTGACGTCAGCCATCGGCAGATCCACCGAGGGAGCGGGTTCACCTTCCTGCGCAAACGCGGTGGCGGGAAGCAGCGAGACGAGTCCGGCAAAGAGTATCTTGCGCATCAGAGAGACTCCAGGAATTTGAGAAGGGCGGCACGGTCTTGTCTTCCGAGCGCGGCGAAGGCATCGCGGGCCTTCTGCGCCTCGCCGCCGTGCCAGAGAACGGCTTCGGTGAGGTTTCTCGCCCGGCCGTCATGCAGGAAGAACGTGTGGGCATTGACGGTTTGGGTCAGCCCTATCCCCCAGAGCGGCTGGGTGCGCCATTCGCTGCCGGTAGCAACGCCAACCGGCTGGCCGTCGGCAAGGTCTTGGCCCATGTCGTGCAGCAGAAAATCGGAATAGGGCCAGATCAGCTGGAAAACCTGCGCCTTGTTGCCGGCATCGCGGCTGGTCACGAACTTCGGCGTGTGGCAGGCGGTGCAGCCGGCCTGGTAGAACAGTTCCTTCCCCTTCAGAACCGTCTTGTCGCCGATATCGCGGCGGGCCGGCACCGCTAGGTTTTCGGAATAGAAGGTAACCAGCGGCAGGACCGGATCAGGTGCTTCGACCGGCCCGAGCCGCTGCTGCACGCCGGTCGGCATGGCGAGGCACGCAGCCTCGGCCTTGGTGCAGTCGCCGTGGTCGAACGGATTGTCGGGAGTGGAGATGCCGAGGTCGCCGGCAAAGGCGGACGAGCTCTGGTCACGGACCGAGGCATTCTGCGCCTTGAAGCCGAAGCGGCCGAGCTTCAGCTCGCCGGTCTTGTGGTCGCGCACCATGGCCGGCTTGCCGGAGATCCCGTCGCCGTCCTTGTCGTCCGGGTCGGCCAGGCCGAGAATGTCGGCATCGTGGATAGCCTGGATCAGGCCCATGCCGATCATCGGCGGCGCGATCCGCGGCGACAACGTCACGTCGCCTTCCATAGCACCGTAGCCGAGGTCGGCGACCGAATAGCTCGGCTTGCGCAGGTGGACGATCTCGCCGTCGCCGAGCTTGACGGGGATTTCCTCGTAGGAAATCCGCATCCGGCCTTCGGAGGCGAGGCCGGACACGGCGAGGTCCTGCAACTGCTCGCCATAGATCGCGTCGGGGAAATTGAGCTTCCTGTAATCGGCAACAGCTTCGCGCTCATCGTCGGTGCGCGCCGGACGGGCGAGCCGGAAGAACATCGAGGTCGCGTCGGCACCCCCTTCCGGCGGGTGGCCGCGGCCATCCTTCAGGTGGCAACTCTGGCAGGCGCGGGCGTTGAACAGCGGCCCCAGCCCGTCGGACGCCTGCGTCGAGGACGGCGCCGAGACCCAGAGTTTTGTAAACAGCGCATTGCCGAGCTTGAACGTCCCTTCTTCCTCGAAGGTGATGTTGGCGGAGAAATGCGAAAAAGCGTCGCCATTGACGTCGGCGCGGCTGGTCGCTGCCCCGCCCGACATGGTCTCGAATGGCTCGGGCTTGGAGAAATCGGTCGTCGGGCGGGTAACGCTCTCGACGCGTTTCTGGTCCTTCGGATTGAGATCCGTGCGGACGGTCGGGAAAAGTGCATCGCCACTGGTCGCGATCAGCGGCGTGAGAAGGAAAGCGCCCGAAAGCAACGGCAACAGGAAGATGAAAGACTTGGGCGTTCTCATGGGAAATCGGGCCGCAGGCTGAAGGTCAGCCGCGGCCCGCCTTTTCATTGCTTATTTGAAGACGGCGTTGGGATTATCGAGGCTGGCGGAACCTTCAAGCTCCACTTTGCCAAGCTTCAGCGACGCAATGACGCGCTCGACGCTCTTGCTCTGGTCGATCAGGCCGTCGATCGCCTTCTGGACGACCGCATTGCCCTCTTTATTGCCTTCGCCGATCATCTGGTCGTAGGCCTCGACCTTCTTCGCCCGGTCGGCCATGGCGTTCATGGCGGCGAGCGTCGCGTCGAGCTTGCCGAGCATCTCGCTGTCCAACGACTTGTCGGTGGCCGCAACCAGTTCGGAGAGCGAAGGCCCGGTCATTTTGGTACCGTCGACGCGGGTATATTCGCCTGTATAGGCCGACTTGATGCCGACCGCGTCGTTGAGGTGCGAGTTGTAGGTGTTGTCGGAGAAGCAATCGTGCTCCTCTTCCGGATCGTGCAGCAGCAGGCCGAGCTTCATGCGCTCGCCGGCAAGCTCGCCGTAGGAGAGCGAACCCATGCCCGTCAGGATGGCGGTCAGGCCCTTCTTGGAATTGGCCTCGACGTTCTTGGTCGCCTTGCCCTTCGGGCCCCAGGCGGTGACCATGTCCTTGAGGTCGGAGACCAGCAGGGCGGACGCGGCCTTCAGGTATTCGGCGCGGCGATCGCAATGGCCGTTGGTGCAATTGGCCTTGTCGTAGTCCGTATAGGGACGCTTGCCGGCGCCCGGTCCGGTGCCGTTCAGATCCTGGCCCCAGAGCAGGAATTCGATGACGTGGTAGCCGGTCGCGACGTTGGCCTCGATCTCGCCGGCCTCGTTCAGGCTGCGCAGCGTCTTGGCGTTGAACTTCGAAAGGTTGAGCGTCTTGCCGTTGACCTTGATCTTCGGGTTGGCAATGACATTGGCGGTGTAGAGCGCATTCTCGTCGCTCTCCGTGCCGTAGGAGGCATCGACATAGTCGATCAGGCCTTCATCGAGCGGCCAGGCATTCACCTTGCCTTCCCAATTGTCGACGATCGGGTTGCCGAAACGGTAGACTTCCGTCTGCTGGTAGGGAGCGCGGGCGGCGATCCAGGCGTCCTTGGCAGCCTTCAGCGTTTCGTCGCTCGGCTTGGCGATCAGCGCATTGACGGCCTTGTCGAGCGCTTGCGCTGTCGTCAGCGAATCTTCGTATTTCGCATGCGCCAGTTCGGCATAATGCTTGAGAACGGCTGCGGATGTGGTGGCGGCCTGCGCCTCTGTCACGACGAACGCCGCGGAGGCGGCGAAAAGCGCCAGGGCGGCGCCAAGAACGGTCTTGCGGATCATGTCCCTCTCCTTCACGGCCCGGATCTCTCCCCGGCCGTTAGAGGGTTCATCGCGCAATTGGAAACTGGTGTCAAACAATCTAGTTTAGAATAATTTGAAAGTAGAACTCGACTTTGTCTTCGCTTCCGCTGCATTCAAGCTCTGCGTTGCATGCGGCAGAAAAAGAATCCGTCGGTATCGGTACTTGCGGGCGTCAGCGTCACTGTCAGGGCATCTTTCGAGCGAGGCTGCGGGCCATCTTTTTCGAAGATGCTGTCCCAGTGCTCTGCCGCGGGGACGATCGAAAATTCCGGGTTTTCGACACAGAAGCGGGAAACCTGGGCGTCGTTCTCCTCCGGCAGGATCGAACAGGTGACATAGACGAGTGCACCACCCGGCTTCACGAAGACGGCAGCCTCGGAAAGCGCTTCCTGCTGCTGGGCGATGCGCTCGTCGAGGTTCTTCGGGGTCAGTCGCCATTTGGTGTCCGGACGGCGACGCCAGGTGCCGGTGCCGGTGCAGGGGGCATCGACCAGGACCGCATCGAGCTTGCCTTTCAGGCCATTGAGCTGGCGCGCGTCGTCGTGCACCTGAACGTTGCGGGTGCCGGCGCGGCGCAGCCGCTCGATGATCGGCGCCAGCCGTTTGCGGTCGGCGTCATAGGCGTGGATCTGGCCCTTGTTGTGCATCGCGGCCGCCATGGCGAGCGTCTTGCCACCGCCGCCGGCGCAATAATCGAGGACCTGATGATGTTCGCCGGGCTGCACGAGCTCGGCAACGATCTGCGAGCCTTCATCCTGAACTTCGAACCAGCCTTTCTGGAACGAAAGCTCGGCGGTGACGTTGGGCAGGCGGGACGCTCCCTCGCCAGCGGCAATCCGGATGCCGTTGCGGGCGATGCGCGAAGCCTTTGCGTTCGAGCGTTCCAACGCCTTGACGACCTTCTCGCGGGATGCCTTCAGCGTGTTGGCACGCAGATCGAGGGTCGGACGGCCGGCCAACGCTTTGGCCTCAATCAGCCAGTTCTCGCCGAAATTGGCTTCGAAGGACGGCTGGATCCAGTCCGGAATGTCGCCCTGAACATGCAGGGGCGCATCGTCGAGATTGCGGGAGGCAAGCGACGAAAGGTTCGCCTCGGTCAGAGCCGGCGGTGCAAAGCGGTCGTCCGTGAACTCGGCCTGGAGAGCGTCGGGCGTCAGGCCCCACTGCCGGATGAGAACCGCGTAAGCGAGGGCCGCCGGGCTTTCGTCGTCCATGAGCCAGGCATGCGAGAGCCGCATGCGCAGTGCGTCGTAGACGATATTTCCGATCGCCGCCCGATCGCCGGAACCAGCGAAACGATGGGCGAGGCCCCAGTCCTTGAGCGCGTCGGCGACAGGGCGTTTGCGCGCTTCGATGTCGGCCAGCACCTCTATGGCCCCGGCAATTCGTCCGCCCAATCGCATGTCAGTCTCCGTCTCGGTTGCACCCGTATGGCACGGGTCGTAACCGCGATTGCGCGATAGGGCAAGAGGCCGGCCTAAACGGTCTCTCTGAACAGCTTCAGCCGTCGATCGCTTTCAGGCCCTTGCCTGCGACCTTCTGATCGCCGGCATCGACGATCTGGTAACAGACCTGGGCGGTACCGGAACTGATCATGCCGATGTCCTTGGCCGCGGCCTTGGAAACATCGAGCACCCGGCCGCGGATGAATGGACCGCGGTCGTTGATGCGCACAACGACGCTTTTGCCGTTGCGCTTGTTCGTCACCATCACCTTGGTGCCAAAGGGCAGCGTCCGGTGGGCCGCTGTCATGAGAGAAGGGTTCATTCGTTCCCCGGATGCCGTCTTGGATCCGAGGGCATACCAGGATGCGTGACCGCACCCGGGCGCAGCATTGGCCTGCGCGGAGCCGAGAGTTGCAAAAGCAGCAATGGAGGCCGCGGCGAAAGTCGAGCGTCGAATTGTTGTCAAGTCGGTCGTCCCCGTTCGTTTTGTCCCTGCACGTTGCGTGCAAAACGGCTAAGCGGGGCGAAAAGTGGCGAAAAAGTGAGGCTTTTGATCACGGAACATTACAGTCTGTAACATTTGTGATTAGATTGCCGCTGATCTTTTTAAGAAGCCAGCTAAGCTTCTGCGGAAGAAAACCTTTAAAAACAGTCAGAAAGCGGAATGTAGTTTCAGTGAGACTCGCGGGGAGTCCGTGATCACGAAAACCGCAGAAAAAAATTTGTCGCGATGCGTGATTTATTGCCTCATTTGGGCAAATTTTGTGACGCTCAGCCGTAAGTATTAAGAAATAATAACTAGATCAACCGATCAGGATGGAAATTTCAACCGTTTCATAATGGGAATTTTATCCTCGCCAGCGGCCCGAAGTCCACATTTCGGCGAGCGACATACGGTAATTGGGGAAGAGGAACTCGAACCCCGCGGCGCGGATTTTGGCATTGGAAACGCGCTTGTTGGCGCCATAGAAGGAACGCGCCATCGGCGTCATGTCAGCGGTCTCGAAATCCAGTTCCGGCGGCGGCTCGACACCCATCAGCCGCGCGGCTTCGACGATGACATCCTGCGGCGGACCGGGCTCGTCGTCGGTGACATTATATATGCCGCCCATATTGCCTCCGGCGAGAAAGAGCGCCGCGCCGCCGATGTCTTCGACGCGGATGCGGTTGAAGACCTGGTCTCTCTTTATAATGCGCCGCGCCGTGCTGCGCGCCAAGTTGACGAAAGCGTTGCGGCCGGGGCCGTAGATACCGGAGAGGCGCAGGCTGGCCACAGGTAGACCGGCGGCCCGCCCTTCGGTAGCCCAGGCATCTTCCGTATCGACCCGTTCGATCGACCGGCCCTGGATCGGGCTGCCCGGCGTCTCCTCGGTGACCCAGCCGCCGCCATGATCGCCGTAGACGCCGACCGTCGAAAGATAGCCGATCCATTCGAGCTTCGGGCAAAGCGCACGCAGCCGTCCGGAGACGAGCTTCAGCAGTGGATCGCCCTCGGTGCCGGGCGGGATCGACTGCACCAGATGCGTCACCTCTTGAAGCTCCGCCAGCAGTTCGCCACTGAACGGGCTGCCGTCGAACACGAAGGCCTTGATGTCACGGGCAGCGAGTTCCAGTGCCTTGTGGGCCGTCCTGACCGTGCCGGAGACCCGATGGCCTTCGGATTTGAAGGCCTCGGCGATTGCCTGGCCCGAATAGCCACATCCGAAGATCATCACATTCATCAGACCGCTCCCGCCAATCGCCATTCTTGCTGCACTTCCGGATCCTCTTCGGCGCTGCGCGCCTCGGCAAACCGCGCGAAGTCCACATCCGTCATCAAGCGCTTCAGGGCCCATATAGCCATGCCGCGCACCACGGGCGAGGGGGCGCCCGCAAGTTCGAGACATTGTCCGATGAGGCTGGCATCGCCGGAATTGCCGGCGGCGATCAGCACGTTGCGAATGAACCGGTCGCGGCCGATGCGCTTGACAGGTGAGCCGCTGAAGAAGGTTCGAAAGGTCGCATCGTCCAGGGTCAGCAGAAACGCGATCGATGGTTCCTTCAAGTCGTCGCGCGCCTGCAGTTTCATCTCCGAGGCGCTCGCCGCAAACTTGTTCCAGGGACAGGCGGCAAGACAGTCGTCGCAGCCATAGATGCGGTTGCCGATCAACGGCCGGAATTCCGGATCGATCGGACCTTTGTGTTCGATCGTCAGATAAGAGATGCAGCGGCGGGCGTCGAGCCGATAGGGAGCCGGAAACGCCGCCGTCGGGCAGGCGTCGAGGCATGCCCGGCAGGAACCGCAATGGTCGGCCTCGGGCGCGTCTATAATAAGGTCTGCCGTGGTGAACAGGCTGCCGAGGAAAAGCCAGGAACCATGGGTGCGGCTGACGAGATTGGTATGTTTGCCCTGCCAGCCGAGCCCGGCCGCCTCCGCCAGCGGTTTTTCCATCACCGGCGCCGTATCGACAAAGACTTTGACGTCCTCGCCGGCGCGCGCCGCAAAGCGGGTGGCGATCTCCTTCAGCCGGCCCTTGATGACGTCATGATAATCGCGGTTGCGCGCATAGACGGAGATCGCGGCCTTGTCGGGTTTGTCGAGAATGCCGCGCGGGTCTTCGTCCGGCCCATAGTTCAGCCCGAACATCACGATCGAACGCACCTGATCCCATAGCACCCTCGGATCGGCGCGGCGCAGCCTTGTCTCTGCCATCCAGTCCATGCTGCCGTGGTGGCCGTCGGCGAGGAAAATCTCCAGCCGCTCCGGCGCCCGTGGAATGCTGTCCGGGCCCGTAATCCGGCAAAGATCGAAGCCCTGAGCCGCCGCTTCCTCGCGAATGAAGGCAGTCAGCTTCTCCCGCCGCCGGAGCGCCTTTTCTTCCTCGCGCGCGGGCGCGTCAGAAATCAAGGTCCGCATAATGGGATACCGGGGTGAGGCCGCGGATGCGTTCGGAAAGCATCGGCCGGAAGGAGGGTCGGGATTTCAGCCGCTGATACCAGTCCTTGGCGACCGGCGTCTCCGACCAGTCGATCTCCCCCAGATAGTCGAGGATTGAAATCGAAGCGGCGGCGGCAAGGTCGGCATAGCTCAGGCGGTCGCCCGCAAGCCAGGGCCGTGAGCCGGCAAGCCAGGAGAGATATTTCATATGCTGGCGGATATTCGCGCGGGATGTGCGCAGCACCTTCGAGTCCGGTGCGCCGCCGCCCTGAGCCGTCGTCATCTGCAGCTTGAAGACCCGCTCCCGGGTCAGCGGCCGGGTGACATCCTGCTCCATCTTCTGCAGGAACCATTCCGTCAGGCGCCGGATTTCGGCACGCTGCCACGGATCTTCCGCCAGCAACCGGCGATCGCGCTTCAGCACGCCGTGGGTTTCATCGAGGAATTCCAGGAGCACGGAAGGGCCACAAAGCACTCTCATGCTGTCGTCGACATAAACCGGGAGCGTGCCCGCAGGATTGAGCGTCAGGAATTCCCGCCGCTTTTCCCACGGTTGCTCCTCGACCAGGTCCGCCTGGAAGCCATATTCGGCGAGAATCAGCCGGACGAACCGCGAGGCCGAAGACATGGAATGATGATAGAGCGTGGGCATGGATACTTGAACTTCACGAATATCGTATACGAAGGATGGGGCACGTAGCGCGCCCGCGTGACATATGGCAGCTATATGGATTTGGTAGGTCCAACACAAGCAACGGCTCATAAACTGCTTAAAACTGTCCTTATCTGCTCAACAAAGGATTAAGAATGGCTGATCAGTCGATTATCAGCGCCCTCGTTCTCGGTGTGATCGAGGGTATTACCGAGTTTTTGCCGATCTCCAGCACCGGCCATCTCATCATCGCGGAACAATGGCTGGGTCACCGGTCTGATACGTTCAATATCGTCATCCAGGCCGGCGCCATCATCGCTGTAACCATCATCTACTGGCGTCGCCTGCTTAACCTGTTGCTCGGTTGGCGGGAGCCGGCAAATCGCGACTATGCCGCCAAGCTGATCGTTGCCTTCCTGATCACGGCGGCTCTCGGCCTGATCGTGAAGAAGCTCGGTTTCGCGCTTCCCGAGGACGCGGCACCGATTGCCTGGGCACTCATCATCGGCGGCATCTGGATGATCTTTGCGGAATGGGCCGCTGCACGCAGGCCGGCTTCCACGCAGATAACCTGGCTCGTCGCGATCCTGGTCGGCATTGCGCAGGTGGTTGCGGGCGTCTTTCCCGGCACGTCGCGTTCGGGTGCCACGATCTTCATCGCCATGCTGGCCGGTACCGGAAGCCGGGCCGCGGCCACCGAGTTTGCCTTTCTCGTCGGCATTCCGACCATGTATGCGGCCAGCGGCTACGAGCTGCTGAAGACGCTCAAGGACGGCAGCGCCGCGCACGAGGATTGGACTTCGCTCGGCGTGGCTTTCGTCGTGTCGACGATCGTCGCCTTCATCGCCGTGAAATGGCTGCTGACCTATATCCGCAGCAACCGCTTCACCATCTTCGCGATCTATAGAATCATTCTCGGATTTTTGTTGCTCGGCCTGATCGCCCTGGGATCTGTCCCGCAACGCGGTGATCAGAGTGCCGTGGTCTCAAGCGCCGTCGCGCCGGCCGAGACTGCCCTGCGTCCTGCACTGCTAAAGTGAAGGGCGCTCAATTCTTCATGAAACAAAAAGGCTGCTAAGGAGCGGCCTTTTTGTTTTGTCGATGCTTAGTGATGAATGGATGCCGTGCTGCACGGATCAACACCGTATGCGGGCGTGCATTCGCTCTTGCCGGCTGCGCCCGTCGTCGGAGCCATGAACGAGCCCGCGAGGATGATCAGCGCTGCGCATGCAAAAAAGAGGGCGATGGGCTTGCCCATGGAGGAATGCCTTTCGATGGAAGATTTTATCGTCACGGTTGCGCCGCTTGTTTGGTGAGGGAGGATTTATGGGTTGGATTAGAAGAATTCAATAAAGGATTTTGCTGAACCGGCCGTTAACGCGACTGCTTCGGCCACTGCGACCTTTGTGCCACTATCCTTGCCCGAAACATGAGCGACAACAAAGGGGTGCCCGATTTTTCAGCGGGCACGACCGGAATGTCGAAGCGAAACAAATTGCTGGATATGGTTAATGATATCAGGCCGCGCGGCCAGAGCCTGTGTACTGGCCCTGCGGGCGATACTGCACAAGGTAAGATGGCAAGATAGAGGACGCGAGCGTCGGGCGGATGCCTATTCCCTGTAGCGTGCGGCCTTCCGTGGCGGCCGCATCGGAAACGACATTGTCGATTTTCAGGAGCTTCACCTGGTCACTGGTGATCGGCGGCTGGACGAAAGGGATCAACGACGCGATGCTGCCGATCAGCGATGCGATGCCGAAGGGCAGCGAGACGAGCGCATTGCTGCGATTGGTGACGCGCAGCATCGTTTCGAGACACTGGCGGAAGGTCATGACCTCGCCGCCGCCGAGCTCATAGATCTTGCCGGACGCGATCGTGCCGTCGACGGAGCGGGCGACGGTTTCGGCGACGTCCTCCACATAAACCGGCTGGAACTTCGTTTTGCCGCCGCCGATCAGCGGCAGCGCAGGGAAGGTGCGGGCCATCGAGGCGAACTTGTTGAAGAAGCTGTCTTCCGGGCCGAACATGATCGACGGCCGCAGGATCACGGCATCCGGCAGCGTTGAGAAGATAGTCGCTTCGGCGCGGCCCTTGCTGCGGGCGTACGACGATTGCGAATTGGCATCGGCGCCGATCGCGGAAATATGGGTAAGTCTGGCGCCGGCAGCACGTGCCGCATCGGCAACCGCGCGAGCGCCGAAATCCTGGACCGCATCGAACGTGTTGCGGCCGCYCTCGAACATAATGCCGACGCAGTTGACCACATGCGAAGCGCCTTCGGCGGCCTTCAGGACCGATTGGCGGTAGCGCAGGTTCGCCTGGACCAGCGAGATCTGCCCGACATAACCGGCGGGCAGCAGGAAACCGGCAAGATCCGGGCGGCGAACGGCGACCCGGACGCGATAACCGCGTTTGGCAAGCGTACGCACCACATGCCTGCCGACGAAGCCCGATCCTCCGAAAACGGTGACGAGCGGCGGAAGGTTGTTGATGGTCATGGCGTGCTCCGGGAGCCTGTGGGACGAGATGAGTGCTGTTTAACCGAATCGCGGCACGGGTGGAAGTGTCTCCACTGCCGCACCGCCCGCGATAACCGGTTCTTAAAGGCCGTCGAGGACGACGATTTCGCCATCCGCCACTTCCTGGCGGATCTTGATGGCGATCGCGTATTCGGGCGAATTGTAGCAGTCGACGGCGGCCTGCATCGACGGGAATTCGATGATGACGTTGCGGGCGCGGGATTTGCCTTCCATCGCCGCCATGGCGCCGCCGCGGGCAAGGAAATTGGCGCCGTATTTCTCGAAAGCGGGCGTGGCCGCTGCGATATAATCCTTGTAGCGTTCCGCGTCGCGGACATCGACGCGAGCGACCCAATATCCCTTGGCCATGGTATCTCCTCCAGCGTGTTTTCAGTTAGGACGACTTCCGGCAAATTCCCGGGCGAGTCAATATGGCGGGCGTTGCGTACCTGTCCGACGGCCACCGGGACTCATCCCGGATCACGACCGGCAGGATATCTCTCCGGCAACGACGGATTATCAGAGCACGCCCTGCATCTCGGCGAGGATGGCTTGCGCCGCCGCCTTCGGATCCGGCGCCTTGACGATCGGGCGGGCGACGACCAGATGGCTCGATCCGGCGCGCAATGCGTCGGCCGGCGTCATCACCCGCTTCTGGTCGCCCGCTTCCGAACCCGCAGGGCGGATGCCGGGCGTGACGATCGCCAGATCAGGGCCGACAATCTTGCGAACCGCAGCTGACTCCTCGGCCGAGCAGACGATACCGTCCATGCCGGCAGCCAGCGCCTGTTCGGAGCGTCGCAGAACCAGCGTGTGCGGATCGTATTCGTAACCGGCATCGACGAGGTCCGTTTCGTCCATCGAGGTCAGGACGGTGACCGCGAGCAGGCAGAGGTCCGAACCCCTGGCCGCCTCGACAGCGGCGCGCATCGCCTTCGGATAGGCGTGCAGGGTGAGCATGGTCATGCCCATCTTGACGATGTTCTCGACGCCCTTCGCGACCGTGTTGTCGATGTCGAGCAGTTTCATGTCGAGGAAGACTTTTTTGCCATCCTCTGCCAGATCGCGTGCAAGTTCGAGACCGCCGGCAAACACGAGCTGATAGCCTATCTTGTAGAAGGAAACGGTGTCACCGAGCGTGGAGACCATCTTTTCGGCTTCGCTGATGGTCGGAATGTCGAGGCCTACGATGAGGCGATCACGAGCTGTCATGCCTGGAACCCTTCCCATTTTTCAATGGGCGTCCAGTCGCATGAGAGCGTCCGATCCGCAAGGGTGAAGCAGAAGAGATTTCCCCCGCCGCCCGGCTGGTCCCGGTCGCGAGCGATCGGCGAGCCGGTGAGGTGGCATTTCAACAGCGTTCCAACGCCGCCATGGCCGACGAAGGCGATCGGCGTGCTCGGGTCGTGCTCGGCAAGAATTCTGGTGACCGCCGAGACGATGCGGCTCTGCGCATCCACGGCGCGTTCCCAGCCCTTGAAGCTCTCTTCCGGATGGGCGAAAAACCAGTTGGCCGCATACTCGAACTGCGGCGGCGGCAGAAAGCCTGTCGCCGAGCGATCGTTCTCATGGGTGTCCTCGGCGATCTCGATCGAAATGCCCGAGGCGAGGCTGAGGATTTCGGCAGTCTCGATCGCCTTCACCTCGTCGCTGGAGATGATCCGGCCGAGTTTCCTTGCCCATTCGGATTGGGCGGCCGCGCGAGCGCGGGCGGCGCCAACGTCGGAGAGCCCCCACCGAGGCACCGGCACGTTCGCATCGATGCGGACCTGCGGATGGGTGATGTAGAGGCCGAATGCCATGGTCAGCCGCGACTATAGGTCCAGAGCTGCGCCGGCGGAATATTGCGGACGACGAAATCGTAATGCTTGATCCGGTAGCGGTCGGGCTGGGCGATGATCGGCGAGACGGGGCCATAGGTGATCTGCATCACGGGCCGGCCGGCGGGGATGCGGTCGAGCAGGTCTTCGAGCAGCGCGATGCGGCGCTCCATCGGGAAGCTCAAAAGCGGGATTGCCGAAATAACGCTGTCGAATGTCGTGTCCTTCAAGGCGCCGAGAGTGCGGCTGAGATCGAAAGCGTCGCCATTGACGAACTTGACGCCCGGATAGGTGCGGACGAGATGCTGGAAGAAATCGGTCGAATATTCGATCGAGACCAGGTTTTCCGGCGAGATACCGTGCTTCAGGATCGCTTTGGTGATGATGCCGGTGCCGGGCCCGAGTTCGAGGACAGGCAGGCCGGAGGCCGTGTCGATGACGCTTGCCATGCGTTTGGCGGTGACGGAGGAGGTGGGGCAGATCGCGCCGACCCGTTTCGGGCCATCGATCCAACCCTTGAAGAACCGGATCTCATCGTCGAACTTGCGGCCAAGCCGCTCCTTCAAGCGCAGGTCCATTTTTTTATCCTCTCCCTTTTGCCCCATGTGGAACGCCAATGCCGCAAAAGCAAGGAAAAATGTCGCACCTGGGAAAACCGTATGAAAAAGGCGGCCGGAGTTTCCGGCCGCCTGCCTTTTGCTGATGTTAAACGCGCATCGGCATCAAGACATAGAGCGCGTCGTCGCCCGCAGTGTCTCGTACCAATGTCGGAGAACCGGCATCCGCCAGCATGAAGATTGCGTCGTCGCCCGAAAGCTGGGCGGTAATGTCGAGCAGGTATTTGGCATTGAAGCCGATTTCCATCGGATCGTTGTCGTAACCGACTGCAACCTCTTCCGTGGCGCTGCCCGAATCCGGATTGTTGACGGTCAGCATCAGCTGGCCGTCTGTCAGCGACAGCTTCACGGCACGGCCGCGCTCGGAGGAAATGGTCGAGACGCGGTCGACAGCCCTGGTAAAGCTCTGGCAATCGACGCGCATTTCCTTGTCATTGCCTGTCGGGATGACGCGCTGGTAATCCGGGAACGTGCCGTCGATCAGCTTGGAGGTCATGACGATCGAGCCGATTGTGACGCGGATCTTGGCGTCCGAAACCTCGACCGTGACCACCGATTCCGGATCATCGACCAGTTTCTGGAGTTCGCCGACCGTCTTGCGGGGAATGATGATGCCCGGCATGCCTTCGGAACCCGATGGCGCCTTCACATCGGCGCGGGCCAGGCGGTGACCATCGGTCGCGACTGCGCGAAGCTTCAGGTCCCCATCGGCTTCGATCGTGTGGAAGAATATGCCGTTCAGGTAATAGCGGGTCTCCTCGGTGGAGATCGCGAACTGGGTGCGGTCGATCAGCATTTTCAGATCGGTCGCCTTCAGCTTGAACGTATGCGTGAAGCTGCCGGCGGTGAGGTCGGGGAAGTCCGATTCCGGCAGGCACTGCAGCGAGAACTTCGAACGTCCGGATTGCACCGTCATGGAGCCGCCGTCCGGATTGGTGGCGAGCAGTACTTCGGAACCGTCCGGCAGCTTGCGGACGATTTCGTAAAGCAGGTGCGCCGGAACCGTCGTGGCGCCGGCAGTCTCGACCATGGCCGGAAGGGCTTCGGTGATTTCGAGGTCGAGGTCGGTCGCTTTCAGGTCGAGACCGGCGCCGGACGCGCGCATCAGCACGTTGGAGAGGATCGGGATAGTGTTCCGTCGCTCCACCACGCGATGCACGTGGTTCAGCGACTTCAGAAGGTTTGACCGCTCAAGAGTAATACGCATGGACGCAATCGCTTTCGACCGTGGCGATCCGGCAGGGCCGGACCCTGATATTCTGCCGGCTTTGGGCCAGCCGGATGATGTGGACCGGCAAAATGGCAGACAACCCGTTCGAAAAGCAAGAGGTGAACAAGGCGTTAGCAAGTCATTTCGCATCTGTCTTGCGCGCTTCACACAGAAAATATGCGTTCTCAACAGCTTGGGCTTTACTTGCCGAAGCCCGCCGGCTTGCCCATAAAGGCACATGACCATCCTTTTGTGCGTGACGCCCCTTGACCGATGACCTGAAGAGCAGCCAGCGCGGCTATCGCGTCGCCAATACTTTCGTGCCCGCCCGGCCGCTGGAGCCGGCGCTTTATCTGGTCGCGACCCCGATCGGCAATCTCGGCGACATCACGCTGCGGGCGCTGGAGACACTCTCCGGCGCCGATGTGCTCGCCTGCGAGGATACCCGAGTAACCCGCGTCCTGCTCGACCGCTACGGCATCGTCAACCGGCCCTATGCCTACCACGAGCACAATTCCGACGAGGTCGGACCGAAGCTGATCGCGGCTTTGGAAGAAGGAAAGTCCGTGGCGCTGGTCTCCGATGCCGGCACCCCCTTGGTCTCCGATCCCGGTTATCGGCTCGGTCAGATGGCGATCCAGGCCGGCCACAAGGTCGTGCCGATCCCCGGCGCCTCTGCGCCGCTCGCAGCGCTCGTCGGTTCCGGCATGCCGTCCGACGCGTTTCTGTTTGCCGGTTTCCTTCCGGTCAAGGACAAGGGCCGCCGCGACCGGCTGGCCGAGCTTTCGAAAGTGCCGGCGACATTGATCTTCTTCGAGTCGCCGCATCGTATCGGCGCGACGCTCGCCGCTGCCGCCGAAGTGCTCGGAACTGGCCRGCGTGCAACGGTCTGCCGCGAATTGACCAAGACTTTCGAGGAGTTCCGCCGCGGTACCCTGGAGGAACTCGCCGCCTATTACGACGACGACCGCGTGGTGAAGGGCGAGATCGTGCTGCTTCTGGCGCCGCCCGAGGCCGAGGAGCCTCCCGGCGAAGTCGAGGTGGACGTGCTGCTGCGCCGGCTTTCAACCTCTATGCCAGCCGCGAAAGCCGCTGCCGAGGCTGCGCGGCTCACCGGACTTGCCCGCAAGGTTCTTTATCAGCGGCTCCTGGAGTTGAAGGGCGAGGATGGCGGCGGAGCGCAATGACAACAGCCTGAACCGGCGAAAGGCCGAGCGGCAGAAGGCTTATAAAAGAGGCCATCTCTCCGAGTATCTCGCCGCGCTCTATCTGTTTGTGAAGGGCTACCGCATCCTTGCCATTCGCTATCGCACAAAGATCGGCGAGATCGATCTTATAGCCCGCAAGGGGGACCTTGTTATATTCGTCGAGGTCAAGGCGCGCAGAGGCGAAAGCGAAGCCATCGACGCAGTCGGCTACATGACCCAGAACCGTATTCGCGCGGCAAGCGCGCTGTGGCTTTCGAAGCGGAAGCATGTAGCGACGCTTTCGCAGCGCTACGACATTATTGCAGTGCTTCCAGGGCGTCTGCCGCGGCATTTTCCCGACGCATTCTAACGAACAAATCAAGTGTCCTTGCTCTGTTAGAAAAATGACATAAAACTGTAACGGTGGTGTCATGGGAGGACCCTATTTGGGGGCCGACACCAATCAAGGTGGAGGAAATAATAATGTTGAGAAAACTCTCAATGGCCGCATTCGCGGTCGCGCTGTCGGCAACGTCGTCGCTTGCCGCGACGGAAGTCACCTGGTGGCATGCCATGGGTGGCGAACTCGGCAAGAAGCTTGAAGAAATCGCTCAGAAATTCAACGAGAGCCAGTCCGACTACAAAGTCGTTCCGGTCTATAAAGGAAGTTATCCGGAAACGTTGACCGCCGCGATCGCCGCGTTCCGCGCTGGCCAGCAACCGGCTATCGTCCAGGTCTTCGAAGTCGGCACCGGCACGATGATGGCTGCCAAGGGCGCCGTCTATCCTGTATACAAGCTGATGGCGGACGAAGGCGAACCCTTCGACACCAAGACATTCCTGGCTCCGGTCACCGGCTACTATTCCGATACGAAGGGCAACATCCTGTCGCTGCCCTTCAATTCCTCCACTCCGATCATGTATTATAACAAGGACGTCTTCAAAAAGGCCGGCCTTGATCCTGAAGTTGCCCCGAAGACCTGGAAGGAAGTGGAGGAGTTCTCGAAGAAGATCGTTTCCTCCGGCGCTGCCAAGTGCGGCCTCACCTCAGCCTGGATTACCTGGGTCCAGACCGAAAACCTTTCGGCGCTGCATGACAAGCCTTTCGGCACGCTGCAGAACGGTTTCGGCGGCGTGAAGTCCGAATTCACCTTCAACGGTCCTCTGCAGGTCAAGCACTGGGCAAACCTGAAGAAATGGCAGGACGAAGGCCTGTTCAAATATGGTGGCCCGGTCGGTGGCGACCAGGCGGCGACCATGTTCTATTCGCAGGAATGCGCCATCACGATGAACTCCTCCGCAGGCCGCGCCGGGGTCATCAACAACGCCAAGAACTTCACGCCGGGCTTCGCTCCGCTGCCTTATTACGACGATGAGATCAAGGAGCCGAAGAACTCCATCATCGGCGGCGCCACCCTCTGGGTGCTGAACGGCAAGGATAAGGCGACCTACAAGGGTGTAGCCAAGTTCTTCAGCTATCTCTCCAAGCCGGATGTCCAGGCTGATTGGCACCAGTTCACCGGTTATCTGCCGATCACCAATGCTGCTTACGAACTCGGCCAGAAGCAGGGCTATTACGAAAAGAATCCCGGCTCCGACATCGCCATCAAGCAGATCACTCGCGGTACTCCCTCGGAAAATTCGAAGGGCGTGCGGTTCGGCAACTTTACCCAGGTCCGCACCATCATCGACGAGGAGTTCCAGGCACTCCTCGCCAACAAGAAGGACGCCAAGCAGTCGCTCGACAGCGCAGTGCAGCGCGGCAATGCGCTTCTGCGTGAATTCGAGGCGGCCAACTCGAACTGATCGTTCCGATCTCCGCAGGGAGGACCGGCTACCGCCGGCCCTCCCTTGCTTGCTTATTACGTTGTGGTGAGGGAACGGTGGATACCAAAAGAACAACCTTCAATAACCGCCTGCTGCCCTATTTGCTGCTCGCGCCCCAGCTCGCTATCACGCTCGTCTTCTTCATCTGGCCTGCCGCGCAGGCAGTGAAGTCTTCATTCGAGCGGGAAGATCCCTTTGGTTTCTCTACCGTTTTCGTCGGATTGACCCATTATCGGCAGCTGATCGAGGACCCGAACTATCTGGATGCTCTCTGGCGCACCGCCGTATTCGCGGTGTCCGTTACCATCCTTTCGATGATGCTCGGCCTTGCATTCGCGGCCGCGGTCAACCGCGTGACGCGATCCGCCAGAATCTATACCACCCTGCTGGTTTGGCCTTATGCCGTCGCCCCTGTCGTGGCGGGTGTCCTGTGGTGGTTTCTTTTCAATACATCCACCGGTCTGCTGCCCTTTTTCCTTGAGCGCGTCGGCATTCGCTGGGACCATGATCTCAACGGCACGCATGCGATGATCCTGATCATCATTGCGGCAGCCTGGAAGCAGATCTCCTACAACTTCCTTTTCTTCCTGGCTGGATTGCAGTCGGTGCCGCAGTCGCTGATCGAGGCTGCCGCGATCGACGGTTCGGGCCCGGTGAGGCGCTTCTTCACCATCTCTCTGCCGCTTCTGTCGCCGACGACGTTTTTCCTGTTCATCATCAACGTGAACTACACGATGTTCGACACCTTCCCGATCGTGGATGCCACGACGGGCGGCGGGCCAGCGCAGGCGACGACCACGCTCGTCTACAAGGTCTATCAGGACGGTTACGTCGGTCTGAACATCGGTTCGTCCTCGGCGCAGTCGGTGTTGCTAATGTTGATCGTGATGCTGCTGACCTTTGTTCAGTTCCGCTTCGTCGAACGCCGCGTCCAGTATTGAGGAACGATCATGGTTGAAAACCGCCCCTTCCTGACTTTCCTCACCCACGCATTCCTGATCCTGGGATTTCTGGTGGTCGCGCTGCCGGTCTATGTCGCGATCATGGCGTCGACCCATGACGTCTCGACGCTGATGAGCGGGCCGGTCCCGCTTCTGCCGGGCTCGCATTTCATCGAGAACTATTCGACCATTCTGACGAGCGCCGCGGCCGCTCACGGCCTGCCCAATTATTCGCACATGGCGCTGAACTCTCTGATCATGGCGTTGACGATCACGGTCGGAAAAATTGCCATCTCGATCCTTTCCGCCTTTGCGATCGTCTATTTCCGGTTTCCTTTCCGGCTACTGGCTTTCTGGATCATCTTCGTCACCCTGATGCTGCCGGTCGAGGTGCGCATCATGCCGACATACAAGATCGTTGCCGACCTCGGCATGTTGAATTCGTGGGCCGGTCTGACCGTCCCGCTGATCGCATCGGCCACGGCGACCTTCCTGTTCCGCCAGTTCTTCATGACAGTCCCGGACGAACTTCTGGAAGCGGCCCGTGTGGACGGAGCCGGCCCTATGAAGTTCTTCCGGGACATTCTGCTGCCGCTCTCGCGCACCAATATCGGCGCGCTATGCGTCATCCTCTTCATCTATGGCTGGGTTCAGTACCTCTGGCCGCTCCTGGTGACCACCGACCCCGGTTATTACACGCTGATGATGGGGATGAAGCGCATGGTCACGGCGCAGGACGGCGTCATCGAGTGGCAACTCGTCATGGCAGGGTCCGTACTCGCCATGCTTCCCCCCATCCTCGTCGTGGTTTTCATGCAGCGGTTGTTCATCCGCGGGCTTACTGAAACGGAGAAATAACATGGCTGGCATTCACATTTCAGAGGTTTCAAAGGTTTATACCGGCGGCGTAAAGGCGGTAAGCTCCGTCTCCATCGACATAGCCGATGGCGAGTTCATCGTCCTTGTCGGTCCGTCTGGCTGCGGAAAGTCCACGCTGTTGCGCATGGTCGCGGGGCTGGAAGCCATTTCCGCGGGCGAAGTGAAAATCGCCGGCCGGGTCGTCAACGAGGTCGAGCCGGCCGAGCGCGATATCGCCATGGTGTTCCAGAATTACGCGCTCTATCCGCATATGACGGTGTATAACAACCTGGCCTACGGTCTGAAGAACCGCGGTACGCCGAAGGCTGAGATCGACGCGCGTGTCGCCGAAGCCGCCCGCATGCTGGAGATCACCCAGTATCTGGAGCGCAAGCCCCGCGCGCTTTCCGGCGGCCAGCGCCAGCGTGTAGCCATGGGCCGCGCCATCGTGCGCAAGCCGGCAGCCTTCCTGTTCGACGAGCCGCTCTCCAACCTCGATGCGAAACTGCGCGTTTCCATGCGTGGCGAAATCAAGCGCCTGCAGCGCCGCCTCGGCACCACGTCGATCTACGTCACCCACGACCAGCTCGAAGCCATGACGCTCGCCGACCGCCTCGTCGTTCTGAACGGGGGAGAGATCGAGCAGATCGGTGCGCCGCTGGAAGTTTACCACGCACCCGCCTCTACCTTTGTGGCAAGCTTTATCGGTTCGCCGGCCATGAACCTCGTCAAGGGGGAGTTGCATGGCGACAAGCTGGCGATCGGCCCGGCGATGATCAGCCTCAACGGTTTCGCGCCGACTTCGGGCGCCGTTACCGTCGGCGTCCGCGCCGAGGATCTGCGCATCGCGCGCGACGACGAAGAGGCTCTGCCTTTCCGCCTCGAATATACCGAGGAACTGGGCGCCCAGCGACTGATCCACGGCACCGTCGGCGATCAGCAGATCACTGCCGCCGTTTCGCCGGAGATTGCGCTCTCTGCGGAAATGCGCATCGCCGTCGATGCCAAGCGCCTGCACTTCTTCTCGCTCGATACGGGCAAGCGGCTGCCGGGCAACGTACCGGCGGAGGCAAAGCTCGCGCCGGTCGAACCGGTTCTCTAAAGAGAGCGCGAAATCAGGCCGATCGTTAAAATTGTACGATCGGCCTGAACAGCAGCCTTACTCTTTGCCGCTACATTTTCCCGGAGTTGGCAGCTTTTGGGGGAAAGATGAGTTGGCACGTCCTCGCCGCGACCGCAGCGGCACTCGCATTCAGATATAAGTCAGACGTGCCGGAGAAGCCGAAGGTTAAGGCGTTCATCGGTGCCTGTCCGCATTCTCTGGAGATGAAGCCGATGCCGATCGAGCCCACATGGGTGCTCGCCGGTGATCCGCGGGCGCGCGCCGCCTCCCACTCCACTGCAGAAGACGATTGCGCGACGACCGGTGTGTGGGAATGCACGGCCGGCGAGTTCCGCTGGTACTTCCATTGGGACGAAACGGTGGTGATCCTTGAGGGCGAAGTGCATGTGACTGCCGATGACGGCACGCAGCGCACGCTGACGGCAGGCGATGTCGGCTATTTCAAGGGCCGGACCTGGGCCACCTGGCGCATCGACAATTATCTCAAGAAGGTCGCCTTCATCCGCCGGCCTTTCCCGAAGCCGATCGCCATGCTTTTCCGCCTGCGCAACATGTTGCGGGCAAAGACGCAGGTCGGCATCTCCGCGTGATATCGGCCGATTGCAGTTGCCTTTGGGGGCTCGCCATCCTACATCAGGCGGGCCAATCCTAGGGGGCTGAAGTCATGGCGAAAATCCGCAAGGTCGCGTTCCAGATGGACCATATCTCCGGCATCAGCATTGCCGGCGATTCCACCTTCGCCATGGCGCTCGAAGCGCAGGCGCGTGGTTTAGAACTCTTTCACTATACCCCCGACCGCCTGACCATGCGCGACGGCAAGATCTTCGCTGCCGTCGAACCGCTGCAGGTGCGCGACGTCAAGGGCGATCATTTCACGCTCGGCGACAAGGAGCGCATCGATCTGTCGGAGATGGACGTCGTTCACCTGCGCCAGGATCCGCCCTTCGACATGGGCTACATCACCTCGACCCATCTGCTTGAGCGCATCCACCCGAAAACGCTTGTCGTCAACGACCCCGCCTGGGTGCGCAACTCGCCGGAGAAGATTTTCGTCACCGAATTTGCCGATTTGATGCCGGCAACGCTGATCAGCCGCGATCCGGGCGAAATCGCCCGCTTCCGAGAGGAGATGGGCGATATCATCCTGAAGCCGCTCTACGGCAATGGCGGCGCCGGAGTTTTCCATTCCGCCCGCGACGACCGCAATTTCACGTCGCTGCTCGAAATGTTTGGCCAGATGTATCGCGGCGAACCTTATATCGCCCAGGCCTATCTGCCGGCCGTGCGCAAGGGCGACAAGCGCATCCTTCTGGTCGACGGCGAGCCGGTCGGCGCGATCAACCGGGTTCCCGCCGAACACGACAGCCGCTCCAACATGCATGTCGGCGGCCGCGCCGAGGCGACCGAGATCACGCCGCGCGAGAAGGAAATCTGCTCCCGCATCGGACCCGCCCTGCGCGAACGCGGCTTCATCTTCGTCGGCATCGATGTCATCGGCGACTACATGACCGAGATCAACGTCACATCCCCGACGGGCATCCGCGAAGTCAAGAAGTTCGGCGGCGCCGACGTCGCAAGCCTCCTCTGGGATGCAATCGAGGCAAAACGCGCCTGATGAAGGCAGGGCGTTTCGGATACGGTTCGCTTTTGTTCTCACGATACAACCGCCTGCAACCCACTCGCAGCGGATGCGTGAAGTTGTTCGATTAATGTTCTTGTTTCATTCTTATTTCTATGCCAGATTGCAATTCCTGGCACGGAAAGCGTGTATCGCTGGCGTCCTGGACATGAAGTTAGGGGCGGGGTGGATATGGTTTCGCGCGTCAGCACGGTTGCATTCCAGGGCATAGAAGGCGTTCCGGTCGACGTGCAGGTCATGGTCGGACCCGGAAAAATCAACATGCATATCGTCGGCCTGCCGGACAAGGCGGTGGCCGAGAGCCGCGAGCGGGTGCAGGCGGCGTTGCATGCCTCGGGCCTTGCCATGCCGCCGAAGAAGATCACCGTCAATCTGGCGCCGGCCGACCTTCCGAAAGAAGGATCGCATTTCGACCTGCCGATCGCGCTGGCCCTGATGGCGGCACTGGGCGCCGTTCCCGGAGATGCGCTCACCGGTTATGTCGTGCTCGGAGAACTGAACCTCGACGGCACGCTTGCGCCCGTGGCCGGCGCACTTCCGGCGGCAATCGCCGCAAACGCTCTGGGAAAAGGCCTGATCTGCCCGGCCGACAGCGGCGCGGAAGCCGCCTGGGCAGGGGCCGAGATCGATATCGTCGCGCCGCGCAGCCTGATCGCGCTCGCAAACCATTTCCGCGGCACCCAGGTCATCTCGCGTCCACAGCCGGCAATCCGCGCCTTGCCTGCCAATTTGCCGGATCTCGTCGACATCAAAGGTCAGGAAACCGCCAAGCGGGCGCTGGAAGTCGCCGCCGCCGGTGGCCATAATCTTCTGATGGTCGGCCCTCCCGGCTCCGGAAAATCCATGCTCGCCGCTCGGCTGCCGTCGATCCTGCCGCCGCTTTCGGCTGCCGAACTGCTGGAAGTGTCGATGATCCATTCGATCGCCGGCCAGCTTTCCGGCGGCAAGCTTTCCGACCGCCGACCTTACCGCACGCCGCACCATTCGGCCACCATGGCAGCGCTCGTGGGTGGTGGCCTGCGCGCAAGGCCCGGGGAGGCATCGCTTGCCCATCACGGCGTGCTGTTCCTCGACGAATTCCCGGAATTTTCGCCGCAGGCGCTGGACGCGCTCCGCCAGCCGCTGGAGACCGGCGAATGCATTATCGCCCGCGCCAACCACCGGGTTTCCTATCCCGCCAGTATTCAGCTCGTCGCCGCCATGAACCCATGCCGCTGCGGCATGGCGGGCGAACCCGGCCATTCCTGCGCACGTGGACCAAAATGCATGTCGGACTACCAGGGCCGCATTTCAGGGCCGCTAATGGACAGGATCGATATCCGCATAGACGTGCCGGCCGTGTCCGCTGCAGATCTCATTCGCCCGAGGCCGGCGGAAAGCAGCGCGGATGTCGCCAGGCGCGTGGCGGCTGCGCGTGACAGGCAACGGGAGCGGTTCGAACAGGCCGGTTATCCGCGCGTGCTCACCAATGCCCGCTGCTCGACGGCCCTGATCGAGAAGATCGCCGAACCCGATCCCGGTGGTCTCCAACTGCTCAGGGATGCGGCCGAAAAGCTCAAGTTCTCGGCCCGCGGATACCACCGCATTTTGAAGGTCGCCCGCACGCTCGCCGATCTGGACGGCAAGGATACCGTCGGCCGCCTCCATCTCGCCGAGGCGATTTCCTATCGCATGGCCGGCGAACGGCTGGCGACGGCCGCAGCGTGAGGGTAGGGAGTGGTGACCGAAGCTCTCAGCGGCTTGTATGCCGCCGGCTTTGCCCGACACTACCCACTAATTCCCCAACCCTTCAAACAGCGCAGTCGACAGATAACGCTCCGCGAAGGAAGGAATGATGACGACGATGGTCTTGCCGGCGTTTTCTTCGCGGCTGCCGACTTCGATGGCGGCCTGCAGCGCCGCACCGGAGGAGATACCGACCGGCACGCCTTCGAGCCTGGCCACCAGGCGGGCCATCTCCATCGCCTCACCGCTGTTGACGGTGATGATCTCGTCATAGATGTGCGTGTCCAGGATTTTCGGTGCGAAACCTGCGCCGATGCCCTGGATCTTGTGCGGCCCGGGCTGTCCGCCGGAGAGCACCGGCGATTCCTCCGGCTCGACGGCAATGATCTTGAGTGCCGGGTTACGCTCCTTCAGCACCTGGCCGGCACCGGTGATCGTGCCGCCGGTGCCGATGCCGGAGACGAAGATGTCGATCTTGCCGTCGGTATCGTTCCAGATTTCCTCGGCCGTCGTCTTGCGATGAATCTCGGGATTGGCCGGGTTTTCGAACTGCTGCGGGATGACCGCGTCCGGAAGGGAAGCGGCGAGTTCTTCCGCCTTGGCGATCGCACCCTTCATGCCTTTCGGGCCTTCGGTCAGCACCAGTTCAGCGCCGAGCAGGGCCAGCATCTTGCGGCGCTCGATCGACATGGTTTCCGGCATCGTCAGGATCAGCTTGTAGCCCTTGGCGGCGGCTGCGAAGGCCAGCGCAATACCGGTATTGCCGGACGTAGGTTCAACCAGCGTCGTCCTGCCGGGCGTGATCTTGCCTTCAGCCTCCAGGCTTTCGATCATCGCCACCCCGATGCGATCTTTGACGGATGCGATCGGGTTGAAGAATTCGAGCTTGGCCAAAAGATTGGCCTTCACGCCCTTTTCCTTGGCCAGCTTGTCGAGGCGCACGATGGGGGTGTCGCCGATGGTTTCGGTGATCGAGGAATAGATGCGGCCGCGTCCCGGCTTTCTGGTCTCTGGCATGGTGCTCTCCCTGAGTTTGGAGAGAAGTTAGGGCGTGTTCCCGGCGAATGCCAGCAAGGCGGAACCGGACGGAAAGAGAAATGGAAATTTTGTTCCCGGAAGTGGTCGGGAACGAAAACGCCTTTGCGTTCAAAGACCGGTCGAGCCGAAGCCACCGGCACCGCGGGCTGTCGTCGAGGTTTCTGTAATCTCGGCCACCCGAGCCTGTGTCACCGGCGCGATCACCATCTGCGCGATCCGCATGCCGCGGGTGATGACGAAATCCTCGTCGCCGAGATTGATCAGCAGCACCTTCACCTCACCGCGATAATCGCTGTCGATCGTGCCGGGCGTATTGAGGCAGGTGATGCCGTTCTTGAAGGCAAGTCCTGAGCGCGGCCGCACCTGCGCCTCGAAACCTTCCGGTATTTCGAAAATGAAACCGGTCGGCACCAGGGCCCTTCTGCCGGGTGCGATCGTCAGCGGCATGTCGTCTTCGACAGCGGCGCGCAGGTCCATGCCGGCAGCGCCGGCGGTTTCATAGGCCGGCAGATCGAGGCCGGCGCCGTGAGGAAGGCGGACGAGATTGAGCTTCGGCGAGGAGGGGGCGTGAATGTTCATCATGTCATTTGTCGACCCACTGTCGCTCCGGTCAAACACGAATTGAAAGTTATCCACGGAGTCGTTAGATACGCGGCAACGTAAAGGATCTAGAAAAAATGCCCGAAACGATTGCCGAGGCGGTTTCCCGCCGTCGCACATTCGCAATTATTGCCCACCCGGATGCGGGCAAGACGACGTTGACCGAAAAACTGCTGCTGTTCGGTGGCGCAATCCAGCTCGCCGGCGAAGTCAAGGCGAAGAAGGATCGTATCCAGACGCGGTCCGACTGGATGAAGATCGAGCGCGAGCGCGGCATCTCTGTCGTCACCTCGGTGATGACCTTCGAATATAACGGCAATGTCTTCAACATTCTCGATACGCCCGGCCACGAAGACTTCGCCGATGACACCTACCGCACGCTGACGGCGGTGGATGCCGCGGTCATGGTCCTCGACGCCGCAAAAGGTATCGAGCCTCGGACGCTGAAATTGTTCGAAGTCTGCCGCATGCGCGATATCCCGATCATCACCTTCGTCAACAAGATGGACCGTGAAAGCCGCGATCCGTTCGAGATACTCGATGAAGTCGAGGAGAAGCTGGCGCTCGACACCGCTCCGGTCACCTGGCCGATCGGCCGTTCAAAGAGTTTTTGCGGTTCCTATAACCTGGCGGACAATACCGTCCGCGGCTCGGATACGGACGTCAAGGCGACCCCGGTCAACGGACCCCAGAGCGTTGCCGACCGCCTGCCGGAAAACGAACGCGCGGCCTTCGTCGAAGAGACCGAACTGGCGATCGAGGCCTGCCGGCCGTTCGACCGCAAGGCTTTCCTCGAAGGCCACATGACGCCGGTCTTCTTCGGTTCGGCTTTGCGGAATTTCGGCGTGCGCGATCTCATCGATGCGTTGGGCGATTTCGCCCCGCCGCCGCGAGACCAGGTGGCGGACATCCGCACGGTGCACGCGACCGACGACAAGATGACGGCCTTCGTCTTCAAGATTCAGGCGAACATGGACCCGAACCACCGCGACCGGATCGCGTTTGCGCGCATCTGCTCGGGCAAGCTGGAGCGCGGCATGAAGGCGCGGCTGTCGCGCACCGGCAAGCAACTCGGGCTGACGGCGCCGCAGTTCTTCTTCGCGTCCCAGCGCCAGTTGGCCGATACCGCCTACGCGGGCGATGTGGTCGGCATTCCGAACCACGGCACGCTGCGCATCGGCGATACGCTGACCGAAGGCGAACAACTGGTGTTCCAGGGCGTGCCGAACTTCTCGCCGGAAATCCTCCGCCGCGTGCGGCTGGAGGATGCCATGAAGGCGAAGAAGCTGAAGGAAGCGTTACAGCAGATGGCGGAAGAGGGCGTCGTGCAGCTCTTCTCGCCGGAAGACGGTTCGCCGGCCATCGTCGGCGTCGTCGGTGCGCTGCAGCTCGACGTGTTGAAGGAACGGCTGCAGGGGGAATACGGCCTGCCGGTTTCCTTCGAAATGTCGCGCTTCTCGATCTGCCGCTGGATCTCTGCCGAGCACCAAGCCGATCTCGAAAAATTCCTGACGGTAAAGCGTGGCGATATCGCCCGCGACCTCGATGGCGATCCGGTTTTCCTCGCGCAGGACAGCTTTTCGCTGCGCTACGAGTCCGAGCGTCATCCGGCCATCAAGATGGTGGCGATCAAGGAATATCAGGTCGCCAAGGCGGCGTGAGACTGCTCACGCCGCGGCAATGATCTCGATCTCCACCAGCCAGTCGTCGCGCAGGGTCTCGACGACGATGGCGGTCGTCGGCACAGGGCGGCCGCCGAGCGCTAAAAGCCGCGCATTCTGGTTTGCCTCCACATAGGAGGCATGCCGCAGATAGCTGGTCAACCGCACGATGTTGTCCGCAGTCATCCGCGCTTCGGCAAGAATCCGGTTGAGGTTCGACCAGATCAGGCGGAGTTGCGTTTCCAGGTCGGCGCCCGCCGCTCCATTCCCGTCGAGGCCCATCGTGCCGCTGACGAAAAGAAAGCGGTCGGGGCTGCACACTTCCACGGCATGCACATAGTCTGGCGTGGCAGCATAGACGCCATCCTGCGGGTTACGGGCGATCATCTTCATCTTGCTTCCCCTGGAATTTCATCTGGCCACGCTCCATTCTTGCCGAATATTATTCGGCATAAAAGCTGAAGAGGCGATGGGATGGAAAATACAGAGGATGTTCGGCCGAAGCGGCGGGAGCGGGCCCCGCTCGACGCTTTTGACCGAAGGATATTAGCAGCACTCGCTGCCGATGCGGACCGGAGTTATGCGGCGCTGGGAGAAACGGTGGGCCTGTCACCGCCAGCGGTGCACGAGCGCGTCAAGCGATTGAAGCGCTCGGGCGTGATCCGCGATACGGTGGCGCGGCTGGATGGCACGGCGGTCGGCAAGCCGCTCACTGCCTTCGTGCATGTGGAGGCGGCAGGCTGGGGCAAGAGCGAGCGGCTCATGCAGATCGCCCGTTTCCCGGAAGTGGAGGAACTGCATTCCGTTGCCGGCGATGCGAGCGTGATCCTCAAGGTGCGGATGGAAAATCCGCAGGCGCTCGAATTCCTGCTCGGCCAGATCCATTCGCTGCCCGGCGTACGCGGTACCCGCAGTTACATCGCGCTTTCGACCTATCTCGACCGGCCGGTTCAGGCAGAGGTCACGACGGATTGGCCGAACCTGCCCCTGCCGCCGGAATGATCAGCCGAACTTGACCGCCGTCGTGTTGGAACCGCAGACCAGCACGCAGGCGCGTTCGTCGGGGCCGGGAACATATTTGCCGGAAAGCAGGGCGGCGAAGGCCGCAGCGCCGCCGGGTTCGGCAACGATACGGGCGCTGGCCCACAGTGCCTTCTGAGCGGCGAGGATCTCATCGTCGGTCACCAGGATCGGCGGCTGGAGGAATTTCTGGGCAACGGGGAACATCAGTTCGCCGACCTGCTTTGGCGCCAGCGAATCCGCCGCGATGCCGCCGGCCGGCGCATCCACGGGGCGGCCGGCCTTGAAGGCTTCGTGAAGCGTCGGCGCGCCGTCGGATTCCACCGCGACGATCTTCACCCGGCCGCGGAACCAGGAGGCGATGCCGCCGATCAGTCCGCCACCGCCGACAGCGACCAGCAGCGTCGTCATCTCCGGCAGGTCGTCCTCGATCTCCTTGCCGAGCGTGCCCTGGCCGAGCAGGGTTTCCACCTGGTCATAAGCATGGGCGGCGATTGCCCCGCTCGTCGCCACATAGGTCTGGCTCGCGGCCAATGCATCATTGTAGCGATCGCCGCCGACCACCAGTTCCGCGCCATAGGAGCGAATGAGGTCGATCTTCGCCTGCGAGGCCACGCTCGGCACGAAGATATGCGCTGGTACGCCGAGCTTCATCGCTGCGTAGGCGACGGCCGCTCCGTGATTGCCGCCGGACGCGGCGACGACGCCTGCTGCCGGGACATTGCGCGTCAAAAGGTTGGTGAAGGCGCCGCGCGCCTTGAACGAACCGGAATGCTGCAGCAGCTCGAGCTTCAGGTCGACCGGCAGCGGTGCCCCGCCGAAATCCCGCATGTCGACGCGCATCACCGGCGTGCGGCGGATATGCGGACGGATGAGCGTTTCGGTTTCCGCGATACGTTCGGGCGTGACGGTATGTTCGATCGACATGATGGCCTCTTGGGAATGGAACGGCCATGGGTAGCCGCCAAGACGCCGAAAGAAAAGTCCCTTTAGGCGCCTATCCGTTCGCTGAGAAAGTCGACCACGGCGCGCACGGCCGGAAGCTGCCCGCGTCGATGCGGCATCAGGATCGTCGTGGTGATGCTGCCGGCGGTCCAATCGGGCAACAGGCGGATCAGCCTGCCCTCGGCAAGCGCCTCGCGGCAGACGGACGTCGGCAGGCAGGTCAGGCCAAGGCCTGTCATCGTCGCCTTCATGATCACCATCGGCTCGTCGGCGGAAAGCACAGATTGAGGTGTCACCACAACCGCTTCGCCATCCTCGGAGGCCAGCTTCCAGACCGTATCCGTCGGGCCGGCAGTGACCGCCCTGTGTCCGGCGAGATCTTCCGGCTGCAAGGGCTCGCCATGGATGCGAACATAATCCGGTGAGGCGACGACGAAGAAAGAGTGCACCGCGAGCTTCTTCTGCAGAAGTGTCGAATCCGGTAGCGGCGCCTGGTGGCTGCGTACCGCGATGTCAAAACCTTCCTGAACGATATCGACGAACCGGTCGCTGACATGCAGCGAAAGATGCAGCTTCGGATAACGGGTCGAAAGCTCGGCAAGATGATCGGCGAGTACGAATTGCGCGGTCGGCACTGCGGCCGTCATCCGCACGATGCCGCTCGGTTCGCCGAGATGGGTGCGAACGATGGTTTCCGCCATCTCCGCCTCGATCACCGATGCCTGGGCGTGCCGGAAGAAATCCCGGCCGAGGTCGGTCAGCGAGAAACTGCGGGATGTCCGCTGGATCAGCCGCACGCCAAGCCGGTCCTCGAGTTCCGCCACGCGTTTGCTGACGGTGGATTTCGGCACGCCGAGCCGGCGGCCTGCCGCGGAAAAGCCGCCATGCTCCACTGCCTGCACGAAGAAATAGAGATCGTTGAGGTTGGGCAAAGTCATTCTCAGCTTCCATATCGGTAGACTTAAAGGCGGAAAATTGGTGTCTACCGCGCCAGCGTCCACAAATTCATATTGCCGGGCCTCAAAATTTCAATCCAGGGAGTATGAAAATGACACCGATCCTGTTTTACGGCGTACCGGAAGGATGTTCCTTCGGCTCGATCGTCGCGCTCGAATGGACCGGCGCGCCATATCGGCTATGCCGGATCGAAATGCCAAGCGTGGTTTCGAGTGACGTCTACAAGCCGGTCAATCCGATCGGCGAAACACCGTCGCTGATGCTGCCGGACGGCCGGGTAATGAGCGAGAGCATGGCGATCCTCAATCACATCGCCGCGCGAACGGTGGGCAAGGGCTGGGGTTTCGATCCGAAGTCGGAAAAATTCGACCGGATGAACCAGATGCTGGCCTTCCTCAATACCGCTTTCTTCAACGCCTTCGGCCCGCTCTGGCACACAGCGGAGCATGAACTCGACCCGCAGGCCAACCAGGCACTTCGCACCTATGGTATCGCCAAGGTCGAAAAGGCGCATGCGCAGCTCGAAAAGCTCCTTGGCGGCCGTGAATGGCTGCTCGGCGACGAGAAGAGCTTTGCGGACGCCTATTTCGCGGGCATCGCTCGCTGGAACGATTTCCACAGGGTCGTCGACCGGACGCRGTTTCCGGCGCTCAACGCGCTCTACGAGCGCCTGCAGCAGGACCCGGCGGTGCAGTTCGCCTGGGCCATCGAATATCAGGAAGAGGCGCGGACGAGCGGCCAGTTCCTTGGCCATGTGAGCCTCGATGAAGCGCTCGGGTCTTTGAAGCAGGCGGCGTGATCGCCGATATCCATGCGCAGTCGTGGCGTCCTTGGTGGGCGCCGCGACCTGAGGCACCTGTCTGAAATGATACTCGGATTTGATCCTTAGGGGTTCAACGAACTTACGCCGCGGTGAGGTCCTTGAGGAAGTCGTCGCACCAGCGTGTCACGTCGTATTCGAGGAGATGCTCCATCATCCGGCCCCAGCGCTCCTTGCGCTCTTCAATCGGCATGTTGATGCCGCGCGCGATCGCGTTTGCCGTGCCTTCGATGTCATAGGGATTGACCAGCAGCGCCCCACGCAGTTCCCGCGCAGCACCCGCGAAGCGCGACAGCACCAGAACGCCCGGGTTGTCCGGATCTTGGGCCGCCACATATTCCTTGGCGACCAGGTTCATGCCGTCGCGAAGCGGCGTGACGAGCCCGATTTTGGCGAGCCGATAAAGGCCTGCCAGAACGGGCCGACCGATCGAGCGGTTGATATAGCGGATCGGCACCCAGTCGACCGTGCCGATCGCACCGTTCACGCGGCCTGCCTGCTCGGCCACCATGCGCTGCATCTGCTCGTATTCCGGTACTTCGGAGCGGGATTTCGGAGTGATCTGTAGATAGGTTACGCGGTTATGATGGGCGGGGTTGGATTTGACGAAGTGTTCGAAGGCATCGATCCGCTGGGTGATGCCCTTCGAATAATCCAGCCGGTCGACGCCGATGATCAGGTCCCGCCCTTCGATGCTCTGCTTGGCCTTGCGCACGATGACGTTGCTCGCGGCCTTCTTCGCATATTCCGCAAACATCGCCGTCTCGATGCTGATCGGGTAGTAGCCGCCCTTGAAGGTGCGCCCATAGGAGGTCAGTTTCCCGCCCTCGAGTGCGTCACCGATGCCCTCTCGCACGAGCCCGCCGACGAAATTGGCAAGGTCATGGTCTGTCTGGAACCCGACAAGATCGTAATACGACAGCCCCTTCATGATCTCCTCGTGAACGGGCATGGTGAAGAGCACGTCCGCCGGCGGCCAGGGAATATGCAGGAAGAAGCCGATCTTGTTCTTGAGGCCCATCTGGCGCAGTTCTGCGGCAAGCGGGATCAGGTGATAGTCGTGTACCCAGATGACGTCGTCGTCCTCTATGAGCGGTGCCAGTTTATGGGCGATGAAGCGGTTGACGCGGAAGTAACCGGCCATCTCCTTTCGTCCATATTCCGCAAGATCCATCCGGTAATGACAGATCGGCCAGAGCACCCGGTTGGCAAACCCGTGGTAATATTCCTCGACATCCGTCTTGGTGAGGTCGGTGAGCGCATAGGTAATGTTGCCATGCTGCTGCATGTCGAGCGGCGCCGGCTCCTTCGCGCCGCTGGATTTGCCGGACCATCCCATCCAGATGCCGCCGTGCTCCTCCAGGGCGGCCTGCAGCGCGACAGCCAGCCCGCCGGCTGGAGCATCGCCGCTCTTCTGCGGCAGGGAGACACGGTTCGAAACGACGACAAGTCGGCTCAAGATATTGTCCTTTCAGCTCACGCGGCGTCGGGCTTGACGCCATTCGCGAGCGCTTTGATTGCCGCGCGCAAGGCAGCGGCCGAGGGGAGGGTGGATTTGGCTTCCGTGTCACCCGGCGTCTCGGTGATGCGGATGGAATGGCCGCCGAGTTGGTTGGCGGTGCGGAACATCGCCTCGTCGGTCACGTCGTCGCCGATCGCGATCGGCTTGCGGCCCTTGAAGGGCGGTTGATCGAGAAAGGCCTGCAATGCATGGCCCTTGCTCGCCTGGGCCGGCCTGATCTCCATCACCATCTTGCCGTGCTGGAGCGTGAAGTCGGGTCCTGCCATATCGAGGTAGCGGGGCATGGCCGCCTCGACCGCTTCGCGTTGCTTCGGCGCCTGGCGATAATGGGCTGCGACGGCCRCCCCCTTGTCCTCCACCAGAACGCCCGGCCACTGACGGGCTTCGTGGACAAGAGCCGCCTTCAGATCCTCGAACGCGACACCGATCTCGACACGGCTGATCGCCCCGGAGGGATCGCGGCGCTCGGAGCCGTGCAGGCCAGCGATGGGGAATTTATACGGGGTGAAAAGCTGGTCGGCATAGGGAAGAGCCCGGCCTGTGACCAGCGCCAGCGCGCCGCCGAGCCTCATGGAAAGACGATGCAGGTTCTCGGGCAGATCCGGCGGTACGACGATCGCGTCCGGGGTCTCGGCAAGCTCGATCAGCGTGCCGTCGATATCGAGAAACAGCGCCCATCGCTCCGGTTCGAGCATCAGCCTGGCGAGAACGGAATCCCCCGGAAGGGGCGCTTCTGCAGTAGCTGGGCTCGGCTGTTCTTTACGCGACATGAGCCTCTATCTAGGCCGCCAAACTCCGGCGGCAACCTCGAAAGATCACGCTCTGTCGCAAAAAGTGATACATTCTTTGGCAAGAAGCTGGCATGTAACCATTGAATTCATGTTTCATTAAGCCTTTGTAGAGACCCTGAAATTCCTGGATTTTCAGGCCGCGGACGGGCGGCAACGTCGGAGCAGAAATACTCATGTGTCGTTGGGCAGCCTATCGCGGCGAACCTCTTTATCTCGAAGAACTCGTATCCTCACCGGCGCATTCCCTGATCGAGCAGTCTCATTGCGCCACCCGCGCCAAGACCGCGACGAATGGTGATGGTTTCGGAATTGCCTGGTATGGAGACCGGCCGGAACCGGGCCGTTACCGCGACATCCTGCCTGCCTGGTCCGATTGCAATCTGAAGAGCCTGGCGCGGCAGATCCGTTCGCCGCTCTTCCTCGCCCATGTGCGGGCGGCAACCAATGGCGCGACGCGGCGCGACAATTGCCACCCTTTCGTCCAGGGCCACTGGTCGTTCATGCACAATGGCCAGATCTCCGGCTTCGAGCGCATCCGCCGGCATATGGAGGGCATGCTTTCGGACGCGCTGTTCGAAGCCCGTAACGGCACGACCGATTCCGAGCTTCTCTTCCTGCTCGCCCTGCAATTCGGCCTGGATACCGATCCCTTCCAGGCCATGGAAAAGGCAATCGCCACGGTCGAGGACCTGTCTCTGGAAAAATCGGGCGAGGCGTTGGTGCGCTTCACCGCCGCCTATTCCAACGGCCGCGAACTTTATGCGGTGCGTTACGCTACCGACCATAAACCGCCGACGCTCTACGCGGCACCGATGGGCGGCAAGACGGGTTATTGCCTTGTTTCCGAGCCGCTCAACGATGAAGTCGATACCTGGGTGGAAATCCCGGACGGCAGCGCCGTCGTGGTTGGTGCCGATGGCCTGCAGGCCACGCTCTTCCGGCCGAAGGCGCTCTCGGAAGCGGCTTGAGATCTACCCGAGCTTCGAGGCGATCAGCGTAGCGAGACGCTCCGCCACCTCGTCCTTGTCAAACTCGGGCCATTCATCGACACCCTTGGCGCTGATGATCTTCACCCGGTTGCGGGTGCCGCCCATGATGCCGGTTTCCGGCGACACGTCGTTGGCAACGATCAGGTCGGCGCCCTTGCGCTCCAGCTTGGAGCGGCCGTTCTTTTCGACGTCCTGGGTCTCTGCGGCAAAGCCGACCACCAGCTTCGGCCGCTTTTCGTGATGACCCACGGTCTTCAGGATGTCCGGGTTTTCGGTCAGCAACAGGGGAGGCGGGGCCTCGCCCGGCTGCTTCTTGATCTTCTGGCCGGCCGACGAGGCGACGCGCCAGTCGGCAACGGCCGCGACCATGACCGCGATATCGACTGGCAGGCGCGACATCACTGCTTCCAGCATCTCCTCGGCGCGTTCCACATGTACGGTCTTGACGCCGACAGGATCAGGTATGGTGACCGGTCCGGAGACGAGCGTCACATCTGCGCCGAGCTTTGCGAGTGCCGCGGCAATCGCATGGCCCTGGCGGCCGGAGGAGCGGTTGGCGATATAGCGTACCGGGTCGATCGGCTCATGCGTCGGGCCTGATGTGACGATCACCTTTTTGCCGGCAAGCGGCTTCGGTGCGCCGTCCAGCAGTTTGACGGCTGCCGCAACGATTTCCAGCGGTTCGGCCATGCGCCCGGTGCCGCTCTCGTTGCTTTCGGCCATCTCGCCCGCCATCGGGCCTATGAAATGGATGCCGTCAGCCGCCAACGTCCCGACATTGCGCCTGGTCGCTGGCGCTGCCCACATTTTCGGGTTCATGGCGGGCGCGATCAGGACCGGCCGGTCGGTGGCAAGCAGCACGGCGCTCGCAAGATCGTCCGCCAGCCCATGCGCCATCTTGGCCATCAGGTCGGCGCTGGCGGGTGCTACGATCACGAGGTCGTTGTCGCGGGCGAGCCTGATATGGCCGACATCCTGCTCATCCTCGCGGGAAAACAGATCGACATAGACATGGCTGGCGGATAGAGCGCCGACCGCGAGCGGCGTGATGAATTCCTGGGCCGCCCTGGTCATGATCGGACGAACCAATGCGCCCCGCTCGCGWAGCCGGCGGATGAGATCGAGGCTCTTATAGGCCGCGATGCCGCCGGAGATGATCAGAAGAATGCGCTTGCCGGAGAGTTCCATGCCATTACCCGATGCCAGAATGGCGGGAAGCTAAGCCTTTGGTCGCCAAGTTGCAATTGCCTTCCCCATTTGACGGCGTCACGGAACAGTTGCAGCCGATGGGAGTTCAACGGCAAAGGAGAGCCGTCATGAAAAAGAAGATCGTTCCGAAGAAGGTCGCGGGGTTCAAAGTGCCGAAATCCGTGCGCAAGTCGTCGCTGCTGCGCAACATGCTGGCGAGCCGCAGCGGCCGGCAGATGCTGGCGAGAGCCCTCGTCGCCGGCGCCAATGCCGCCGCCGCCGTCCTGACCGACGAGCGGGCCGATGTCCGCAAGCCCGGCAAGATAAGCGGCCGCAGACGCGCCCTTGCCGCAAGCGTTGCAGGAGAGGCGATCGAGAGCGCAACTGCAGCAGCGATCGACGTCGTCACCAGCCCGACGCGCTCTCTCTTCAAGGCAAGCGCAAAGGCGAAGGAGGGCCGGATTTTCCCGGAACCGGTTACGCACTGACGCGAAGGCGGTTTGGACATCTTGCGCTAGATTCTGGACTGCACTACTCCTGTTTGCGGCCGGATGCGGCCAGCCGCCCGCGGCGCCTCAAGCGCCAAGGTGAACGCATCCACCGCCTCTCATCCTTTGCCAATCCGGCCAGCGATGACGAACGGATCAGCAATGCGGGCGCTGATTGATGGACCTGACCGGTCTTTGTTCGTCTGTTGAAAGGATGATGAGATGCGCGATTTCCGCGATGCAAAACTGATGGCGAAAAGCCTGCGCGAGGCGCTTGCCGAACGTAAGGTCGAGCTGACGCATAGCCAGGCCCTGGAACTGGTTGCGACGCAGTTCGGCTACGACAACTGGAATATCCTTGCTGCAAAGATCGACGCGTCAGAGCCGCAGCAGAGGAAGCCGGATGCGGTGTCGATCCAGCCGGCGATCCCGATCTTCCGGATATTCTCCGTCGATAAGGCGATGGAATTCTACCGCGATTTCTTAGGCTTTACCGTGGACTGGGAGCATCGCTTCGGCGAAAACTTCCCGCTTTATTGCCAGATCTCGCGAAGCGGCATGCTGATGCACCTTTCCGAGCATGCAGGCGATGCGTCGCCGGCAGCAAGGGTCTTCGTGCCGATGACGGGCGCCCGGGCCTTTCAGCAGGAGCTGATCGGCAGGAATTACCCCTATATGAAGCCAGGGCTGGAACAGGCGGATTGGGGACTGGAAGTGACGGTCACCGACCCGTTCAGCAACCGCATCACCTTCTGCGAGCGGGAGATCAAGCCGCAGGGCTGACCCGGCCCCTCAAGGCACAACGGGCGCTAACTCTTCTTCCTCGCCGTCGCGAGCGGCTCGGTCGTCAGCTTGAAATCCGTCATTTCCTTCGGTGTCAGGTAATAGAGCCGGTCCGGCGGCGTTTCGAGCGCATGGATCCAGAGCCCCGCACCGATGCCCATCTGGTCGAGATGCCGGGCGACCCGCGCCGTGGTCGTCTGCGCGGCGGACATCGCCTGTTCCGCCGACGGCCGGTCCTTGGCTCCGTTGAACACCTGGTGCACGCCGATCACGGCATCCTTTTCCGCCAAACGCCCGACGCCGCCGGCAAATACGATCGGGCAGGAAGAGGCGCAGAGCGCTTTTGACGCGACCTTCGTGTCGAGCTTCCTGTCGCGGATCAGCTTCGACATGGCGAGGGCATCGTCCACCGAGCCGCCCGGGGAATTGAGCGTCACCGTCTTCACATATTCCCCGCGCGCTTCGATCTCCTTTGAGAAGCGGGCGCCCGCGCCCGGGTCGATCGTCCCTTCGGCGAGCAGCACGCCGCCCGTGGTGAGCTCGAAGGTGATGGGCTTTCGCAGCACTTCCTTGGGGCTGGCCGGCTGCACCGGCGGTGCGGCGGGCACGCCTTCGGTCAAGGCAGGTGGCAGTACGGGCTGGTCTTCGTGCATCGGATCGAAGCCGGGCAAGGCGGCGTTCATCATCGTCATGTCGCGAATATCGACGACGAGGAAAACCGCCGCCGCCGAGAGAAGAATATAGAAGGCGCCTCGCATCAGCAGGCCTTCATCGAGCTTGCTGATCGCCTCACCGATCCTCATGCGTCCGGTCCCGGCTGCGCGACTTGAGGTCGATGGCGGTGATGTTGTTCGGCTCGGTCTCCGGCGACGATTCCGGATTTGCCGTTGGTGTTTCGCTCTTCGCGTCTGCTTTGGAAACGGCCTGTTCGACAGTGACGCCGCCGGCGGTAACGGCGCGCTGCACTTCCAGCGCCCTGAGAAGCTCGGCCGCCGTGATCCGTTCCGCGAAGGGTAGGTTTTCTTCCTGGCGGCGGATAGCGCCATGCACGACGGCCAGGATGAACACCATCACACCAGGCAGCAGGTCGATGGAAATAGCGCCGGCCCAGGCGGGAATGAAATCCTGCGCATAATTCAGCACGGCTTCGGCGGAGGAGAGCGGCACGAAACGACGCTCCTGCACGGGCGGCCGGGCGAGGATTTCGTCGGCAGCCTTGGCAAGCGCCTTGGATTGCGCGGTGACCGAGGTGCGGACGGTGTCCATCACCTGGTTTTGCCGGTTGACGAGATCGGCAGCGCCGCCATCCGGAACCGGCGCGATGAAGCCGAGCGACAGGTCGTCCGCCGCGCGACGGATCGACGGTGCGATCGAGGTCTGCGCGAGCGAGGTGATGACGCCGGTCAGTGCCACGGCTTCCGTCGAAAACTGGTCGGCACGCGGCTCGATCGTGCCCGGCGCGGAAACCAGCGAACGCATAGTCTCAAGCCGTTTCTGCCCTTGGGCGAAGAGGTCGTCCACCTGTTCGCGCGAGGCGTTGATGTTGGCTGACAGCGACTTCATCTGCGCCGACATCTGGCTGAGAAGCTGCACGACGCTGCCCGATCCGGTCGTGCCGGTAAGCGAACCGGATTGCCGCTCGACACCAGCGAGCTGGGAGAAACGCTCGGACGCGCGCTGGATATCCGGCAACAGGTTTTGCGCCGCGAGTGCATTCTGGTGGGCGCGGTCGAGATCCGCGGTATAGTCCTCGACCGTCTCGGAAAGATGCTGCTCCACGGCTGCGGAACCGGCAAGCGCCGCCGCATTCAGCCAGCTCGACATGGCAAGGATCATCGCAGCACCCACCGCCATGACGCCGAGCATGGCGGTGCGGCCGCCACGGCTCGTCACATGCGGGTAGAACCGGGCCATATAGGACCAGAAGGCATAGATGCCGACCGAGACCGAGGCGGAGTAGATGACCGCTGCAAAGAACACGGCCGTCGGCGACCCGTCGAGAATGCTGCGTGCCCCGAGATAGGTGTAGACGCCGGAGGCGAGCGCCAGGACGGCAAGCGCGAAACGGGTCATCGTCTCGACGGCCGCGACGCCGTCATGCAAGCGTTGAGTTGCGCCTAGCGCCATGAACTGTCTCCGAAAGGCGAATTCCAAAAGGAATGTATTCCTTAACAGAGGATGAGAACTCGGCGGAATAAAGGCCGCTTTGGAGTTGCACTATGGCAAAAACCCTTGTGGAGCAGGGTTTTTGCATCACTACGTGGCCCGGCAAAGCTCAGCTGAGCGTGAAGGCGAGATACAGCAGCGACAGCGCGATGATCCACAGCGCGACGCGCCCCGAGCGATTGTGCCGCGCCTCCGACCTGCCGATGGCCTCTGTCGTCTCAGGATCGAAGCGCAGGCCGTGCTCGCTCATATAGACGAGTTCCTGGTGTAGCGTCTCCGTCTTGGCGGCGATCTCCGGCAGGGCTTCGGCGAGCTTGACGGCGGCTTTCACCCCGTCGCGCAGGTCCGAGACGATGCGTTTCGGCCCGAGATTGTCGCGGATCCATTGGCCGACGACCGGTTCTGAAGCCTTCCACATGTTGAAGCGCGGATCGAGCATGCGCGACACGCCCTCGACCACGACCATGGTCTTCTGCAGCAGGATCAGTTCGGTGCGGGTCTGCATCTCGAACAGGTCGGTCACCTCGAAGAGCAGCGCCAGGAGCCGCGCCATGGAGATCGTTTCGGCCGGCTGGCCGTGGATCGGTTCGCCGATTGCGCGGATCGCCTGGGCGAAGCTCGCCACGTCGTGATGGGCGGGTACATAGCCCGCTTCGAAATGCACTTCCGCGACGCGCAGATAGTCGCGGGTGATGAAGCCGTAGAGGATTTCGGCGAGGAAGCGACGCTCTTTTTTGCCCAATCGCCCGACAATGCCCATGTCGACGGCGACGACCGTGCCGGCGGTGTCGACGAACAGATTGCCGGGATGCATGTCCGCATGGAAAAAGCCGTCCCGCAGCGTGTGGCGCAGGAAGGACTGGATCAGCACCTCGGCGAGCTTTTCGAGATTGTGGCCGGCGGCGCGAAGAGCCGCAACATCCGACATCTTGACGCCGTCGATCCATTCCATGGTGATAACGTCGCGGCCGGTGCGTTCCCAGTCGACCAACGGCACTCGGAACCCGGGATCCTCCTTGGTATTCTCGGCAATCTCCGAAAGCGCCGCGGCCTCCAGACGCAGGTCCATTTCCACCTTGGTGGTCTGTTCGAGCGTCCGCGTCACCTCGATGGGCCTTAAGCGCCGGCTGGAGCGCATGAAGCGTTCCTGCATACGCGCCAGGAGATACATGCTTTCGATGTCATGGGCGAAGCGCTGGCGCACGCCCGGGCGCACCACCTTGATGGCCACTTTCCTGTCATTGACGACGCCGGGATGGACCTGGGCGATCGAGGCCGCGGCGATCGGCTCGTCGAAGGAAGAATAGAGATCGCCGATCGTTCGGCCGAGCGATGCCTCGACCGCCGCCTTCGCAATCGCGGTCGGGAAGAAGGCCATCCGGTCCTGCAGCATGGCGAGATCGACGGCCCAGTCGACACCGACGACATCCGGACGGGTCGCCAGGAACTGGCCGATCTTGACATAGGAAGGCCCCAGCCGGTCGACGGCGCGGGTCAGCCGCTCGCTGCGCGCCTGCGTTTTGGAGCGGAACCGCGCCAAGGGCTCCACCAGAGCCTTGATGAGGCCGACGGAGGGCGGCATGTCCTGGGTCGGCAGTGCCGATACCACGCCCTCGCGCACCAGAACCCAGCCGACGCGGGCAAGCCGGAAATAAGCGCCGATCGTGCTCATGCGTTCAGAGTTTCCAGCCGGAATGCAGCGCCGCGATGCCGCCGGTATAATTGGTGTAGGTGACGCGCGAAAAACCCGCATTGCGGATCATCGCGGCGAAATTCTCCTGGTTCGGAAATTTCCGGATCGATTCCACCAGATATTGATAGGGCTCCGCCTCGCCGGTGATCATCTTTCCGAAGCGCGGGATCGCCTTGAACGACCATTCCTCGTAAAAGCGCTCGAGAAGCGGCATCTCGACTTCTGAAAATTCCAGCACCAGCAGCCGTCCGCCGCGCTTCAGCACGCGATAGGCCTCCTTCAGAGCCACGTCGATATGCGGCACGTTGCGGATGCCGAAGGCGATCGTGTAGGCGTCGAAGGAGTTAGCCTCGAAGGGCAGGGACTCAGCGTTGGCCTCGACGAAGGCGAGGTTTTCGGAAAGACGTTTCTTCTCAGCGCGCTCGGCCCCGACAGCCAGCATCGAGCCGTTGATGTCGAGCACGGTCACATGCGCCTTGCGGTCGGAAGCCTCGACGATGCGGAAAGCGATATCGCCCGTGCCGCCTGCCACGTCCAGGGTTTTATAGCCGACGTCCTTTCTCGGATTGAGCGAGGCGATCAGCGCGTTCTTCCAGACGCGGTGCATGCCGGCCGACATCACGTCGTTCATCACGTCGTAGCGTTTGGCGACCTTGTGGAAGACGTCGTTGACGAGGCCCTGTTTCTCGCCGTCGGCGACCTTGCGGAAGCCATAGGACGTTTCCATCCCGCCGTCGGCGCTGGTACGAGCTTCAGTCATCGGTGAACTCCTAACGTCTCTCTTCTGGTCGGCGACCATAGCGAAATCGCTCATCCCACGCTATCTGTGGCGCGTGTCATTACATGGGTGCGACATCCGGTCCGGTCTATAGACCAGGCGCGATGTCGTTGAAACAGGAAGTTAGTCAATCATGCCCGAATTGCCAGAGGTGGAAACCGTCCGGCGCGGTCTCGCCCCGGCAATGGAAGGTGCGGTGATCGCCAGGCTGGAGCTCAACCGTCCGGACCTGCGCTTTCCGCTTCCGGAGAATTTCGCCAATGCCGTCAACGAACGCCGAATCGTCTCGCTCGGCAGGCGCGCCAAATACCTGCTGATCGACCTGGAGGACGATCTCACCGTGATCAGCCATCTCGGCATGTCGGGATCGTTTCGGATCGAGAACGATGCGCTCGCCGAGTTCCACCATCCGCGTTCGAAAGATCAGAAACACGATCATGTCGTTTTTCATCTGAGACAGAATGAAGGCCTGCTGCGCGTCATCTATAATGACCCGCGCCGCTTCGGCTTCATGCAGCTGTGGAAGCGCAGCGAGCTCGATCTTTACCCGGCCTTTGCCGAGCTCGGGCCGGAGCCGACCGGCAATGCGCTCGATGCGGACTATCTGGCGGGCAGGTTGGCGGGCAAGAGCCAGCCGCTCAAGGGCGCGCTCCTCGACCAGACGGTGATCGCCGGCCTCGGCAATATCTATGTCTGCGAGGCGCTGTGGCGCGCGCATCTGTCGCCGAAACGCGCGGCCGGCAGTGTCGTGACCAAGACCGGCAGGCCGAACAAGGAGCTGGTCCTCCTCAACCAGTCGATCCGCGACGTCATCGCCGATGCGATCGCCGCTGGAGGTTCGTCGCTCAGAGACCATATCCAGACGGATGGCTCGCTCGGTTATTTCCAGCACTCCTTCTCCGTCTACGACCGGGAAGGCGGCGCTTGCCGCACGCCGGGCTGCGGCGGTACCGTCGCACGCATCACCCAGGCGGGCCGCTCCACATTCTATTGCCCCGCCTGCCAGAAATAACCGCTGCCAAAAATAACCGCTGCCCAGAGACATAGAGCAGAAGAGGAGACATTCGATGAGCTATGAAACCCTGCTGACCGAAACCCGGGGCGCCGTCGCGCTCATCACCCTCAATCGTCCGAAGGCGCTGAACGCGCTGAACTCGACAGTCATGGCCGAATTGACCGAAGCGCTTTCTGCATTCGGCAAGGACGAGGCGATCGGCGCAATTGTGCTCACCGGCTCGGAAAAGGCCTTTGCCGCCGGCGCCGATATCAAGGAAATGCAGGGCATCGATTTCGTGGAAGCGTATGTGAACGACTTCATCTCCGGCTGGGAGGCAATTGCCGCGACCCGCAAGCCGATGATCGCTGCCGTCTCCGGTTTCGCGCTCGGCGGTGGCTGTGAGCTCGCCATGATGTGCGATTTCATCATCGCCTCGGAAACCGCGAAGTTCGGCCAGCCGGAGATCACGCTCGGCGTCATTCCCGGCATGGGCGGTTCGCAGCGGCTGACCCGAGCGGTCGGCAAGGCGAAGGCGATGGACATGGTGATGACCGGCCGGATGATGGACGTGGCGGAAGCGGAGCGGGCAGGGCTCGTGTCGCGCATCGTTTCGCCGGAGCGGTTGATCGACGAGGCAGTCGAGGCGGCCGCAAAGATCGCCTCCTTCCCGCGCGCCGCGGTGCTGATGGCAAAGGAGGCCGTCAACCGTTCCTTCGAAGGCACGCTTGCCGAGGGGCTGCGTTTCGAACGGCGGCTTTTCCATTCCTTGTTTGCGACCGCCGACCAGAAGGAAGGCATGGCGGCCTTCGTGGAAAAGCGCAAGCCGCAGTTCTCCAACCGATAAATCGTGCAACAGCGGATGGTCATCCACCAAAATGCGCGTTGACTGGGGCGGGTATTCCGGTTATATGCCCGCCCACAGTTGGGAAAGCCTGATCATGGCTTCCTCTATTGCTCCCGAATTGCTGGATTGATGGTCGCAAGGACCGGCGCGGCAACGGCGGAGTTTGGTTCGAATTCGTAGAGAGGCATGAAATGGCCAATACAACTTCGGCGAAAAAAGCGACCCGCAAGATCGCTCGCCGTACTGCAGTCAACAAGTCCCGCCGCTCGCGCGTTCGCGGCTTCATCCGTAAAGTCGAGGAAGCCATCGCTTCCGGCGATGTGGCCGTTGCTGCCGAAGCCCTCAAGGCTGCCCAGCCGGAAATCCAGCGCGCCGCCACCAAGGGCGTGCTTCACAGCAACACGGCATCCCGCAAGGTGTCCCGTCTTGCTGCACGTGTGAAGGCCCTTTCGGCCTAATTAATTTCACAAACTGTATCATAATGAAGCCTGGTCGTTCTGACTGGGCTTTTTGTGATTCTCTCAGGCCTCCTTATATTTATCCGGCTCATTAACAATTTCGTGTCATCGGCGTGACAGAAAATAGCCTTAAATATCAAATGCTTACTGGAGGTCTATGAGTCTGTAGGTGACTTTGGGGGCCATCAAATGCCCTCGGATCGAGTCAAGAACATTTTTATTTTTTCTGTGAACAATCGTTCAGAATGTATGTCCTTTTTGAATCCCATTGATTCAACAGCGATTCTCCATGAATGCCTCTGTGACATTCAAATCACGCTCGCGGAGTCAACGCCCGGCTCTTAATTTTGCGTAAAATTCATCATTGATCTTGGCATTTGATCCTGCCTAAATGCCCTTCAGCAAGGGGCGCGGGGATTACTTCAGAGGCTGCCGATAACCGTCAAAGTGAAGGACGGGAAGCAGACTTTTGCCCTTTGCAACGGGGATAAATTCTCCCGTTTTCCTGATAACCATCGGTTGTGGTCCGGAAATTGGCATTTCCGGAAGCGGTCGGTCTTTGTCAATGCGAATCCGGGTCCTGCATCCGGACCAAGGAGGTGGAAGAGTTCGGACGGCTCATGATGAGGATGAGAGCGTTCGTATATGTGGGGTGGCTCCTGCAAGCGCAGACCGTTCACGAGGCGGGCTGGGCGGGACTTTTGATCGGCTGCGAGGACGAGAGAGAGTTTTGAAAAAAGGGGACGGGCGGCGACGGTTCTCAATGATTGGGAATGGTTTTGCTATGCCTTGAAACGATGTTTGTTCTGGCGGCGTTAACGAGAACCGCCAGGCTACTAGATTTGGAAGGCGGCGAATTATGCATATGAATACTATATCGGCCCGTGCAGGTAATGGGGACCACGCACGGCAAGGATTTGATTCAAGTTGCTCCCAGGCGGCAGGGGAAACGACGGAGATGAAGCATAATGCTCTTTTTGAGCGGTTTAGCACGCGTTTGAAGGCACAGGTCGGCCAGGATGTTTATGCGAGCTGGTTCGGACGCCTGAAGCTGCATTCCGTTTCGAAGAGCGTTGTTCGGCTCACGGTTCCGACCACTTTTCTGAAATCCTGGATCAACAATCGCTACCTCGATCAGATCACCACCATATTCCAGGCGGAAGACGCGGAGATCCTGAAGGTGGAAATCTTGGTGCGCAGCGCAAGCCGCAACACCAAGGTACTTGTGGCAGGTGAAGAGCGCACTCTTGCGCCGGAGCCCGTCGTCGCAACCTCCTTCCCGCGCTCTCAGGCTCCCCGCGAGATCGGCAAGATTGCCGCTTTCCCGTCACCGTCGGCTTCTCCTGCCCGTTCGGCCCACGTTCCAGGCCCGCTGTTCGGCTCACCGCTCGATAGCCGCTTTACCTTTGATACGTTCGTGGAAGGTCCGTCGAACCGAGTAGCGCTTGCTGCCGCCAAGACGATCGCCGAAGCTGGCGCCAGCGCGGTCCGTTTCAATCCGCTGTTCATTCATTCCGGCGTCGGCCTTGGCAAGACGCATCTTCTGCAGGCGATCGCCAATGCGGCGGTCGGCAGCGAGCGCATGCCGCGGGTCGTCTACCTGACGGCGGAATATTTCATGTGGCGTTTCGCGACCGCGATCCGTGACAATGATGCACTGACGCTGAAGGACTCGCTTCGCAATATCGATCTGCTGATCATCGACGACATGCAGTTCCTGCAGGGCAAGATGATCCAGAACGAGTTCTGCCATCTCCTGAACATGCTGCTCGACAGCGCCAAGCAGGTGGTGGTTGCCGCCGACCGTGCGCCCTGGGAGCTGGAATCGCTCGATCCGCGCGTTCGTTCACGTCTGCAGGGTGGTGTGGCGATCGAAGTCGAAGCGCCGGATTACGAAATGCGTCTCGAAATGATCAAGGGCCGCCTGGCGACTGCCCGCCAGGACGATCCGTCGCTGGATATCCCGGCGGAAATCCTCAGTCACGTGGCGAGAAATGTCACTGCCAGCGGTCGCGAACTGGAAGGCGCGTTCAATCAGCTCCTGTTCCGCCGTTCCTTCGAGCCCTCCCTTTCGATCGAGCGTGTCGATGAACTGCTCGCCCATTTGGTGGGTGCCGGCGAGGCCAAGCGCGTCCGCATCGAGGACATCCAGCGCATCGTCGCCCGCCATTATAATGTGTCGCGCCAGGAACTGGTCTCGAACCGCCGCACCCGCGTCATCGTCAAGCCGCGCCAGATCGCCATGTATCTGTCGAAAACGCTGACGCCGCGCTCCTTCCCGGAGATCGGGCGTCGTTTCGGCGGCAGGGACCACACGACCGTCCTGCATGCCGTCCGCAAGATCGAGGAGCTGATTTCGGGTGACACGAAGCTCAGCCACGAGGTAGAACTGCTGAAACGGCTGATCAACGAGAACAACGCTTAAAATCCATGTTTCTGCTTTCTGTTGCAATGATCTGGGCCGTGGCGTGCATAACGCCAGGGCCCAACACGCTTCTGATCATGCGTTATGCGCTGACCGCGCCGCGTCGCGTGCCGATTCTCGCGGCAATGGGGACCATTACAGGCACGTTCTGCTGGGGTCTTGCCGGGTGGCTGGGGATCAATGTCCTCTTCCAGGCGGCACCTTTCGCCTATGTGGCGTTGAAGATCGTCGGCGGACTTTATCTTGTCTGGCTCGGATTGAAGATATTCCTGGATGCGCGAAAGTCGCGCCAGTCGGCTGATATAGCGGCGGCGCGTATCGACGTGCCGCTCAAGACCGCCTATCGCATGGGCCTGGTGACTAATCTTGCCAATCCGAAATCGGCGCTGTTCGTTGCCAGCCTTTTTGCCGCGACCATGCCGGTTGGAACGCCCTTCCTCTATGGCTTGGCGGCGATCGCGGTCATGGTCACCGTTTCGACCATCTATTATTCCTTCCTCGTCGCGCTGATCACCCACCGGACGGTGGCCACAGCCTATCTGAAGGCGAAGAAGAAGATCGATCTGGGCGTCGGCATGGTTTTTGTCGGCTTTGGCACCAAGCTGCTGATGTCGCAGCGCTGAGGATCACGCATGGCCATGGAAAAGGATCCGACGGCGAGCTTCTACGGCGAAAACGCGGTGGCTTATGCGGAAAACTCCGTCCCGAGCACACGCCGCCTCGATAGCTTCCTGTCGAAACTTGTGCCTGGTGTCGCCATCCTCGAACTCGGCTGCGGCAGCGGGCGGGATAGCGAAGTCATGATCGCGCGAGGTTTCGTCGTCACGCCCACGGATGGCACGCCGGAGATGGCGCGGGAAGCCGCCAAACATCTGGGCAGGCCGGTTAGCGTGCTCCGTTTCGGGGATATCGACGCGGTCTCGGCTTTCGATGGCATATGGGCCAATGCCTGCCTGCTGCATGCGCCACGGGCGGAACTCGGCGGCATTCTCGGCCGCGTCCACGAGGCCTTGCGCCCAGGCGGCGTCTTCTATGCGAGTTTCAAGGCTGGCGAAGCCGAGGGACATGACGGTCTCGGGCGTTATTACAATTACCCGTCCAAGGCCTGGCTAAGTGCGGCCTACGAGGCTTTCGCCTGGACATCCGTCGATATCGATGAGGTACAGGGCAGCGGCTACGACAAGAAGCCGACCGACTGGCTGCATGTCCTGGCGGTAAAAGCTTAAGCGCCGGGTTTTCAGCAGGCGAGATCGGCCACGACAGCGTCAAGGATCAGCATACCGGACGGCGTGCAGCGCAGCCGCGAGTTGCCGATCCGCTCGATGAAGCCATATTCCAGCAACCTTTCCTCGCGGATCGGGTCGGGGTCCCGGCCGGAAAGCTGCTGCCAGCGGGCGAGATCGACGCCTTCCCGCAGGCGCAGGCCCATCAGCAGCAATTCGTCGGCCTGTTCTTCGAAGCCAAGGATTTCTTCGTCCAGCATGCCGTGGCCGACGCGTTCCACCTGTTCCAGCCAGGTTTCCGGACGACGTTCGGTGGAGGTCGCGATCTTGTTTCTGCCACGCATCAGCCGACCGTGGGCGCCGGGTCCGATGCCTGCATAGTCGCCGTAGCGCCAATAGGTCAGGTTATGGCGGCTTTCGGCACCGGGGCGGGCGTGGTTGGAAACCTCGTAGGCTGGCATGCCGAACCCCTCGGTAATCTGTTGGGTCGCCTCGTAGAGGGCAGCCGACTGGTCGTCATCCGGCACGATCAGCTTGCCGGCCTTGTGCAGGCCATAGAAGGGCGTGCCTTCCTCGATGGTGAGCTGGTAGAGCGACAAATGGTCGACCGCGTAGGAAACCGCTTCCTTCAGCTCCGCTTCCCAGGCCTCGACCGTCTGTTTCGGCCGGGCATAGATGAGATCGAAGGACATGCGCGGAAAGATCTCCCGCGCCAGTTTGATGGCCTTCAGCGCATCGGCAACGTCATGCAGCCGACCGAGGAATTTGAGGTCCGGATCGTTGAGCGCCTGGACGCCGAGCGAGACGCGGTTGACGCCGGCGGCCCGATAGCCGCGGAAGCGTGTCGCCTCGACGCTCGAAGGGTTGGCTTCCATGGTGATCTCGATGCCGTCGGGCACATGCCAATGCCTGGCAATGCCGTCGAGGATCGCCGAGACCGTGGCGGGGTCCATCAGAGACGGCGTGCCGCCGCCGAGGAAAATACTGGTGACGGTTTTCGGCCCGCTCATCCGTCGCATCACTTCCATCTCCTTCAGGAAGGCGGCGGTGAAACGCGGCTGGTCCACGGGCTGATGGCGTACATGGCTGTTGAAGTCGCAATAGGGGCACTTGGCCGCACAGAATGGCCAATGCACATAGACGCCAAAACCCGGCTCGCCGGTATCGGGCAGAAGCGTGTCGCGCAGAAGAGGAGCGGCTGAGTTCAAAATGCCTCAAGCCTCCAGGCAGGTTTCGACGAAACGCTTGAAGGCGCGGGCGCGATGCGAAAGCGCTTCCGGTTCGCCAGGTTTCCAGCCGTGTTTCTGATCACTACTCATTTCACCGAAGGTAATATCATAGCCTTCCGGTTGGAAGACCGGGTCATAACCAAAACCCTGGGTGCCGCGCGGCGGCCACACTACGGTGCCTTCCACTTCGCCCCGGAACATTTCCGTGTGTCCGTCAGGCCATGCGAGACAGAGAACGCTGACAAAGCGGCAACCGCGCTGTTCCGGCTTGGTCGCGCCGCGTTCTTCGAGCGCCTTCTCGACCTTTTCCATCGCCATCTGAAAATCGCGGCTGCCATCCTCACGTTCCGCCCAGTTGGCGGTGTAGACACCCGGCGCGCCGTCGAGCGCGTCGATGACAATACCGGAATCGTCAGACAGTGCGGGCAGGCCGGAGGCCCTGGCGGAGGCGAGTGCCTTGATCGCGGCATTTTCTTCGAATGTCGTGCCCGTCTCGTCCGGCTCTTCGAATTGCAATTCGGCGGCGGATTTGGCCGAGAAACCGAAGGGGCCGATCAGTTCGGCGATTTCGCGGATCTTTCCGGCATTGTGGCTGGCGACCACGATCGTCTTGGTATCGAGCTTGCGCATGATAATTCCTATTCGATATTCCAGAGCCTGGGCTCTGCGCATTCCAGGCTGTTGCCGGCCGGATCGCGGAAATAGATTGAGCGGGCACCGTTCGGCCAGCGGAAATCGCTTTCGATGGCAATCCCTGCCTTGTTGAGCTTTTCCCTGATCAAGTCAATCGCGTCGCCCGTCATGCGAAAGCAGACATGTCCCGGTCCCGTCGCGCCATGTGGCGGTACGGGCAGCGCATCGGCGGGCGGTGGCTTGATCGTCTCAGCCGGATTGAAGATCAGCAGGATCCCCGGCCCACAACGGAAGAACACATGTCTGGTACCAGCGCGCAGCACCTTCTCAAGGCCGAGAATGCCGCCGTAGAACGCTTCGGCGGCATCGAGATCGTCGGCGTAGAGCGCGGTTTCGAGAATGCCTTCAATCAAACCGCACCTCTTTCAGGTTCAGGCAATCGCCTGCTTCTGCATCGCCACCAGTTCCTGGGTGCCGTCCTGAGCGAGCGCCAGCAGCTTCAGGAACTCCTCCTGGCTGAAGGGCTTGCCTTCCGCCGTACCCTGCACCTCGACGATGCCGCCGGAACCGGTCATGACGAAATTGGCGTCCGTCTCGGCAGCCGAATCCTCGATATAGTCGAGGTCGATTACCGGCTGGCCGGCAAAGATGCCGCATGAGATCGCCGCGACATGGTCCTTCAGCACCTTGTCGACCTTGGTCATCGAGCGGGCTTCCATCCACTTCAGGCAGTCGTAGAGCGCAATCCAGCCACCGGTGATCGAGGCGGTGCGGGTGCCGCCATCCGCCTGGATGACGTCGCAGTCGATGGTGATCTGCTTTTCGCCGAGTGCTTCGAGATCGATGACGGCGCGCAAGGACCGACCGATCAGGCGCTGGATTTCCTGGGTGCGGCCGCCCTGCTTGCCGCTAGCGGCTTCGCGCTTCATGCGGTCGCCGGTGGCGCGCGGCAGCATGCCGTATTCGGCCGTCACCCAGCCTTTGCCGCTGTTGCGCAGCCACGGCGGCGTCTTTTCTTCAAGACTCGCGGTGCAGAGCACATGCGTGTCGCCGAACTTCACGAGGCAGGAACCTTCCGCGTGCTTGGAGAAATTGCGCTCGAACGAGACCTTGCGCATCTGGTTCAACTGTCTGCCTGAAGGCCGCATGCTTCACTCCCTGGATTTCTGTTTCCGCCTTCTACGGCCCCGGCCGAGCTTTTGCAAAGAAAAAGCCCTGATGAGTGTGCAAGCGAATGATCGTGGCTGGCGCAATTTTCCCTTTGGAGAAGGCGCGTCGAATGACTATATTTTGTCGAATGATCAACGGAACGGTGACGGTCTAGATGGGATTTTCGGCATCGACGGGTAGGGACAGCGGCTCTGTGCTCGATGACCGTTCGCGCGAAATTTTCCGCCGCATCGTGGAAAGCTACCTGGAAAACGGTGAGCCGCTAGGCTCCCGCAATCTTTCGCGGCTGCTGCCCATCTCTTTGTCGCCGGCTTCGGTGCGCAATGTGATGAGCGATCTCGAGGAGCTCGGCCTCATCTATTCCCCGCATATCAGCGCCGGTCGCCTGCCGACCCAGTCGGGGCTCCGGTTTTTCGTTGACGCCTTCATGCAGGTCGGGGACCTGTCGGCCGAGGAACGTGCCAATATCGATCGGCAGATCCGCCCGGCCGACCGAGATCAGCCGATGGAAAGCCTGATGGCGGAGGCTAGCCGCATGTTGTCGGGGGTCTCGCGCGGCGCCGGCATCGTCATCACCACCAAGAGCGATCCGGTTCTCAAGCATGTCGAGTTTATCCGCCTGGAGCCGACCAAGGCGCTCGCCGTGCTGGTCGGCGATCACAACCAGGTCGAAAACCGCATCATCGAATTGCCCGCCGGCGTGACCTCGTCGCAGCTGACCGAGGCGGCGAATTTCCTCAATGCCCACCTGAGCGGCCAGACGCTGCCGGAACTGCGTGGCCAGCTGAAGACCCTCAAGGACCAGGTCCAGGGCGAGCTTTATGCGCTCTCGCAGGAACTGGTCGAGCGCGGTCTGGCGGTCTGGTCCGGCGACAGCGAGGAAGGAAAGCCGACCCAGCTGATCGTCCGCGGCCGGGCCAATCTGCTCGAAGGCCTGGCGGATGTTGCCGATCTCGATCGTTTGCGGCTGCTTTTCGACGATCTCGAAAAGAAGGACAGTCTGATCGAGATTCTTGATCTCGCCGAAAAGGGGCCGGGCGTCCGGATCTTCATCGGCTCGGAAAACAAGCTGTTTTCGCTTTCCGGCTCGTCGCTCATCGTGGCGCCTTATCGCGACGGCGAGGACCGCATCGTCGGTGCCGTCGGTGTCATCGGGCCGACGCGGCTCAATTATTCCCGCATCGTGCCGATGGTGGATTACACCGCGCAGCTGCTTGCCAGGCTGTCGCGCTGAATTTTGCGGCCGGACCGGCCCAAGTTTCCCAGCAAGCCTTGATTTTTCCACCTTAAACCTCGATATCGGGCACAAATCCAAGCCCGTAAATCGAAGTCAAGAATAACCGGAGACCGTCATGACCGACGAAACCAACAAGAACGGACCTGACGCAACTGCCGCGGAGAACGCCGCGGAAGCCGTAGCATCTGCTCTTGAGGACGCGGCCAACCAGAAGAATGCCGAGGCGCCTGCCGCCGAACCTGATCCGCTGGAATTGCTGAAGGCCGAAAACAACGAGTTGCGCGACCGCTTCCTGCGGCTTGCCGCTGAGATGGATAACTTGCGCCGCCGCACCGAACGCGAAATCAAGGACGCTAAGTCCTATGCGGCGGCCGGCTTTGCACGCGACATGCTCGCCGTTTCGGACAACCTGCGCCGGGCGCTGGACGCCGTGCCGACCGAAATGCGCGCCACGGCAGATGCCTCGCTGACCACGCTCCTGGAGGGCGTCGAGATGACTGAACGCTCGATGCTGTCCGCTCTGGAGCGCCACGGCGTGAAGAAGATCGATCCTGAAGGCCAGAAGTTCGACCCGAACTTCCACCAGGCTATGTTCGAAATCCCGAACCCTGCTGTCCCGAACAATACCGTCGTCCAGGTCGTCCAGGCCGGTTTCACGATCGGTGAACGCGTGCTGCGGCCCGCTATGGTCGGTGTCGCAAAAGGTGGACCGAAGGCGGAAGCCTCTGCAGAAGCCGCTGGTGAGAAAAGCGCCTGAAGTCTTTGAGGAGCAGGCGATAAGCCTGCTTCTCATTTCAGCCCGGACACTCCCGTTGGTGTTTGCTCGTCGGACTGGCGATTGTTCCTGATCCGTTGAGTTTCCACGCATAATCCCCGCGAAATGCGGCTCAAAAACAAAACCGCCCGGCGCTTTGTCAGCAGCCGAGCGGTTCGTTTCGTCCCCACGAATGTATATGCCGTCAGGCGGCGTGGTTGGCCTGTTCCTCATTGAGGAATGCATAGATCGCCGAAGCGGAATCGGTTTTGCGCAGCTTGGCGACGAGATCCTGGTCGCGCAGGACGCGGGCGATGCGCGACAGGGCCTTCAGGTGATCGGCGCCGGCGCCTTCGGGTGCCAGCAGCAGGAACACCAGATCGACCGGCTCGTCGTCGAGCGCTTCGAAATCGACCGGCGCTTCAAGACGCGCGAAAATACCCTTGATCGACGAGATGCTGTTGAGCTTGCCGTGCGGGATGGCGATGCCGTGGCCGACGCCGGTGGAACCGAGCCGCTCGCGCTGCAGGATGATGTCGAAGATTTCTCGTTCGCTCACGCCCGTCAACTTGGAAGCCTTGGCCGCCAGCTCCTGCAATAGCTGCTTTTTGGAGTTTACCTTTAGGGCAGGAATAATCGCATCTTGCTGCAGCAAATCTGCCAATGCCATTCTCTTCATCCTTCGTGCCGCAAGAGCTTGTGCCCTAGGCGAAGGGGAGCGCCGTCTCCGACGCTCTCCCCAAGTTGTTAGTTCTTGATATTGGTGGAATCGATCCAGCCAATATTGCCGTCATTGCGGCGGTACACAATGTTCAGATGTTCCTTGCCGGGGCTACGGAACAGAAGAACAGGCTCGTCTGTCATATCAAGTGCCATGACGGCGCTTGCGACCGTCATCGTCTTCAACTGCTTCGAACTTTCCGCGACGATGGTCGGCGCGAAATCCTCGGGCACTTCCTCCCCTTCATCCGGTACGCTGTCCATAACAGTGTAGGCAACTTCCGCATAACCATTCACATGGTTGCCGGCATGATGATCCTTGAGCCGCCGCTTGTAGCGGCGCAGACGTTTTTCGATCCGCTGTGCTGCGGCATCGAAACTGATCTGCGGATCATTCGCCTCGCCAGCCGCATGCAGGACGATCCCGGTATCGAGATGCACCTTGCAGTCGGCAGAAAAGCGCGAACCAGCCTTTTCCACGATGACTTGGCCTGAGTAGCCTCCGTCGAAGTATTTTGTAACCGCTTCTCCGATTTGGTCCTCGATCCTTTGACGGAACGAATCGCCAATTTCCATATGCTTACCGGATACACGCACACTCATGGAGTTCTTCCTTCTTGTCGTGACTTGCGTGTTCCAGTCTACGCCAAGCCGTCCCCGCATCCAAGCCGTTCACATGCGACTGGGCCAAATTGCTGCAATCGATGCCTGTCTGGATAATGGGATACGTTTTCGTGCCATGCCCCGTGCAGTTGCGGCGGGCTTCTAGCGCCCGATGTTTTAAATGTCAACGGCAGCGGACCTCGGGACTTCTACGTAGGCCTGTGGAAACCCGGGTGTTTCGCCGGTATCTCAGAACGCCGCGACCCCCGCGATCGCACGCTTTTCGCGGCGGCGCTGGACGGACGAAGGAATGTTCATCGCCTCGCGGTATTTCGCGACGGTCCGGCGCGCGAGCTCGACCCCGCCGCGTTTCAGGCTGACGACGATATCGTCGTCGGAGAGCACCGTCTCAGGCGTTTCCTGGGCGATCAGCAGGCGAATCCGATGGCGCACGGCCTCCGCCGAATGGCTGTCGCCGCCCTCTTCGACCGAGCCGATCGACACCGTGAAGAAATATTTGAGCTCGAACAGCCCCCGCGGCGTCAGCATGTATTTGTTGGAGGTTACGCGGCTGACCGTCGATTCATGCATCTTGATCGCTTCGGCGACGGTCTTGAGGTTGAGCGGGCGCAGGTGATCGACGCCGTGCATCAGGAAGGCATCCTGTTGCCGGACGATTTCGGCGGCCACTTTCATGATCGTCTTGGCCCGCTGGTCGAGGCTGCGCGTCAGCCAATTGGCGTTCTGCATGCATTCGGAGAGAAAGTTGTGGTCGTCCCCGTTTTTCGGGCAGTGCTTGGACACCGTCTGGAAATAGCTGTGGTTTACCAGGACACGTGGGAGGGTGTCCGGATTGAGCTCGACCATCCAGCTGCCGTCGGGCGCTGCACGCACGACGATATCCGGCGAAATCGTCTCAGACATGCCGCGCTCGAAGCCGGCGCCGGGCTTCGGGTTGAGGCAGCGGATTTCTGCCAGCATGTCGATGAGGTCTTCGTCGCCGACGCCGCAGATCTTTCGAAGCGAGGCGAAGTCGCGTTTGCCCAGCAGATCCAGATGTCTGATCAGCGCATCCATGGCCGGGTCGAGCCGGTCTTTTTCCCGAAGCTGGATTGCCAGACATTCGCTGAGCGATCGCGCGAAGACGCCCGGCGGATCGAGCGTCTGCAGCGAGCGGAGGATGGCTTCTACATTCTCGGCGCTTTTGCCGAGGCGGGCGGCAATCTCCTCGATGTCGCCGAGCATATAACCGGCCTCGTCCAACTGATCGACGAGATGCTGGGCAATCAGGCGGTCGGCCGCATCGACGATCAGGAAGGGGATCTGCTGGTTCAGGTGATCGCGTAGCGTCACTTGGCCGGCGACGAAATCATCCAGGTCGTAGTCTTCGCCGGCATCGCCGCCCGGCATCGATTTCCATTGGCTGAGCAGTTCCGGGGCGTCGGCGCGCCGCGCCGGGCCATCGTCGGGGAAGACGTTTTCGAAGCCCGTGTCGAGCCCTTCGCCAAGCCTTTCGGCGCTGATGGAGGAGGACCCCTCGTACCAGCCGCTATCGACTTCGGCCACTGCCGAACTCTCGCGGCCTTCGGTCGGGTCAAAGTCGTCGGCGGTTTCGAAGCCTGTTTCCGCGTCGTTTTCGCTCTCGTTTGACGTAATTTCGAGCAGCGGGTTCTTTTCGACTTCCTGGGCGATGAACTGGTTGAGTTCGAAATGCGTCATCTGCAGCAGCTGGATGGATTGCATCAGCTGCGGCGTCATCACCAGCGATTGGGTTTGGCGTAGGAAAAGATTAGCGGATAAACCCATGGCGGACGCGAAACTCCCGTGCAATCCCCTTGAACCACCCGGTCATGGATGGCGGACGCTCGTTTTCGGCCAAGCCCCCACAAGGCCAAATTTGCATCTGGCACAAGAATTGCTTTTTTGAAAGATTTGGTCAAGCGCTGCAGTGCGGGAAAGTAAATTTCTTTGGCGCGCTGCAGCGACCGGAGCAGCGTCTAGAGGCTGAACTTGTCGCCGAGGTAGAGGCGGCGGACGTCCGGGTTGTTGACAATATCGTCCGCCCGGCCGTGGGTCAGCACTTCGCCCGCATGGATGATGTAGGCCCGGTCGATCAGGCCCAAAGTCTCGCGGACGTTGTGGTCCGTTATCAGAACGCCAATCCCGCGTGCCGTCAAATGGCGCACGAGGTTCTGGATGTCGGAAACCGAAATGGGGTCGACGCCCGCAAAAGGTTCGTCGAGCAGCATGAAGGCGGGGTCGGTCGCCAGCGCTCGGGCAATTTCAAGGCGCCGGCGCTCACCGCCGGAAAGCGCAACGGCCGCCGTTTTCCGAAGCTGGCTGATATGGAACTCTTCCAGCAGTTCGTCGAGCTTGCGTTCCCGCTTGTCCTTGTCGGGCTCGTGGACTTCCAGCACCGCCCGGATGTTTTCTTCGACGGTCAGGCCGCGGAAGATCGATGCTTCCTGCGGCAGATAACCTACGCCCAACCGGGCGCGGCGATACATCGGCATGCGGGTGACTTCGTTGCCGTTGATCGCAATCATGCCTTCGTCCACCGGCACCAGGCCGGTGATCATGTAGAAGCAGGTCGTTTTGCCCGCGCCGTTCGGCCCGAGCAGTCCGACGGCCTCGCCACGGCGCACGACCAGCGACACGCCGTTGACGACGCGGCGCGTGTCGTAGGTCTTCGAAAGCCCATGCGCGACAAGCGTGCCCTCGTAGCGCGCTTTATCGCGTACGACGAAGGGTTCGGGCGCGGACGGCTTCCTTGCCGACAGACTGGTGATGAACGGTATTTTCACGTCAAATGTCTATTATTGCTTCGGTCGCGATTTCGGATCGAGCAGGATCTCGACACGCCCGCCACAGGCGTCAAGCTTGGCCTGGCCGGTTTCCATCAGGACGGTGAGTTTGCAGCCCTTGAAGACGTTGGGACCTTCAGACAGCACGACCTGTTTGCCGGAAAGCACGAAGGTTTGGGATTTCATGTCGAACTCGCCCTTCTCGGCGGTCGCCTGCTGCGTTCCCGAGGTCAGAAATACCGTCTCGTCGAGGAATATCTTGTCGATATTGGCGTTGCCCGAGGTCACCGAGCCACCTTCACCCGTATAAAGAACCGTCATCTTGCCCGCCTTCATCGTGGTCGTGCCCTGCACGACTTGGACGTTGCCGGTAAAATAGGCCTTCTTTTCCTGCTCCTTGATCTCGAGTTGGTCACTCTGGATCTGGATCGGTTGGTCGCCGGAAAGCTTCAGGCCTTCCATCTGGCTGGTGGTCGTCTGGGCATGTGCGGTCGCTGCTAGACAGGAAATAAATCCTGCCGCGATCAGAACTGCGGCATTGCGTGTAAGAAGGCGGCGATTGATCATGACGGCCGGGCTCTACTTGCCTTGGTTGCGGATGGTGGCTGGATCGAGATGGACGCGAACCTGGCCTTTGAAGGTGATGGTATGTCCCTTATCCGTTATCTTTAAAGACTCTGCAACGATAGAGCCTTCTTTCATGGCGATATCGACGTGCTCGGGTGAATTCATCACACCAGCGTTGATATCAAGATGGGCGGACTTGAAGCGGGCGGTGATCCCGTTGCTCAGATTGACATCGAACGGGGAGTTGAGATCGAGCATGTCCGTGCCGCGGTCGAAGTCGGCGCCGGTCGCGATGACCCGCGCGATAACGTCGTCGTTGACCGGTACGGTGGCCTTGACGTCCTCGAGCGTGATCATATTCGAGTTCTTGATATCCTGCAGCGCACGGCTGGCGGTCATCGAGTAGCTGATGCCGTCCTTGTTGCGACCAGAGATCGCCGGTCGTTCCATGACGATCTTGCCGTTTTCGATCCGCGCGTTTTCAATCGAAAGGTTTTCCGGCAGGTAGGCGCGGACGATTGAGATAGCGATGAAGGCGGCAGAAATCACGCCGGCCAGGATCGGCAGCAGTATCTTGAGCTTACGCACGAGCGAGGAATGCGCCAGCGCCGCCTGGTAGGCATCCGCGCGCGGCTCCAGCGCCGCAGTAAAGCCTGCCGTTTTTCGAATATGCTGCAGCATGAGTGCCGGGTTGTTCCTTCTAGCTCGTTTCCACGCCCCATCTCGGCAATGCCGATGGAACCGGTAGGAGCTTTGCTTTGTCCGCCAATATGGTTTTTATTCAATCAACAAACAATAATGGGCAACATAAAAACGTGATGTGAGCCGCTGCAAAACGCGCTAGAGAGCCTATTTAGCAACGACGGTTCGTCTCGAAGGGTGATTTTATGGATCAAATGGCAATCGCGGACCGGCGCTCCCTGCGCCGCAAGCTGAGTTTCTGGCGGGTCGTTGCACTTGTCTTCCTGGTCGGTATCGGTTTTGCGCTCTATCGTGCCGTTGCCGGCGAGAGTGCCGGATCCGCCTTGCCTCATGTCGCCCGCATCGAAATCTCTGGTTTGATCACCGATGACAAGGAATTGCTGGAGCGGCTCGCCAAGATTGCCGAAAGCAGCCAGGCCAAGGCGTTGATCGTCTCGATTTCCTCGCCGGGCGGGACGACCTATGGCGGCGAACGCATCTTCAAGGCGATCCGCAAGGTTTCCGAAAAGAAGCCGGTCGTTTCCGATATCCGTACGCTGGCCGCATCTGCCGGCTATATGATTGCCACCGCCGGCGACCAGATCGTCGCGGGCGAAAGCTCGATCACCGGCTCGATCGGCGTGATCTTCCAATACCCGCAGGTCGACGAGGTGATGAAGAAGGTCGGCGTCTCGCTGGAAGAGATCAAGTCGGCGCCGCTGAAGGCCGAGCCGTCGCCCTTCCATCCCGCGAGCGAGGAAGCCAAGACGATGATCCGCAGCATGGTGATGGACAGCTATGCCTGGTTCGTCGATCTCGTTGCCGATCGCCGCAAGATGCCGCGCGACGAGGTGCTGAAGCTCGCGGATGGCACGATCTTCACCGGTCGTCAGGCGCTCAATGTCAAGCTGGTCGACAAGCTTGGCGGCGAGGAGGACATCCGCGACTATCTGGAATCACGGGGCATCTCGAAGGACCTGCCGATCGTGGACTGGAAGGAGCGTAAATCTTCCTCGTCCTTCTGGCTCGCGAGTGCCATCAGCGAGGTGTTGAACCTCTCCGGTCTCGGCCAGGCAATCACTCCCGACGTCCTTCGCGTCTTCGGCGCCGACAAGTTGTTTCTTGACGGTCTTGTCTCCGTTTGGCAGGTTGGGCGCGGTTAAAAATCTAAACTTTTCAGGGGGCAACCGTGATCAAGTCAGAACTGGTGCAGATCGTTGCGGCTCGCAATCCGCATCTCTACCACCGCGACGTCGAGAACATCGTCAATGCCGTGCTCGACGAGATCACAGATGCCCTGGCAGGCGGAAATCGTGTCGAACTGCGAGGCTTCGGCGCGTTTTCGGTGAAGAATCGTCCCTCACGGTCCGGTCGCAACCCGCGCACCGGCGAGAGCGTCTTTGTCGAAGAGAAATGGGTTCCTTTCTTCAAGACAGGCAAGGAATTGCGCGAGCGCCTGAATCCGGGTCTCGACGACGAAGAGGATTGATCCTTCGCGCGCGGCTTTCGCCGCCCTTGAAACCCCACAAAGCGCGCCTATTCTGCAACAGATGCTGGCAAAACAGCAGACAGTCTGCTGCCGGAGATTCAGATGGATAAGTTCAAAAGGATCGTCTCGCTCGTGGTCTTCGTGCCGCTCGGCATCGTGCTGATCGTGCTCGCAGTCGCGAATCGCCAGATGGTCACCCTGGCGCTCAACCCCTTCCGGCCTGAAGACGGCATGTTGGCGGTCAGCGCACCCTTTTTCCTGTTTCTGTTCCTGGCCTTGCTGATCGGGATGTTCATCGGCTCGTTCGTGACCTGGTGGAGCCAGGGCAAACATCGCAAACAGGCTCGCGTCGAAGCACGCGAAGCGGTCCGATGGCAGAACGAGCACAAGGCTGCCGTCGCTGGACGGCCGGCCTCGGCGCAACTTCCTTCGAAATGAATTCAGGCAAAGTAAATTAGGCTTGCGCGGCTTTGGCCACCACGGCCTTGTTGAAATCCGCGAAAAACTGGCCGGCGAGCTTCTGCGATGTCGAATCGATCAGTCGCGAGCCGAGCTGCGCGATCTTGCCACCCACCTGAGCTTTGGTGGAGTAACGAAGCAGCGTGTCGCTGCCGTCGTCGACCAGCGTGACAGTGGCGGAACCCTTGGCGAAACCTGCGATGCCGCCCTTGCCTTCGCCTGAGATCGTGTAGCTTTCCGGCGGGTTGATGTCGGAGAGGGTCACCTCGCCGGAAAAGCTCGCCGAGACCGGACCGACCTTCAGCTTGACGGTTGCCGAAAGCTCGGTTGGAGACTTCTGTTCGAGCGTCTGGCAACCGGGGATGCACTGGCGAAGGATTTCCGGATCGTTCAACGCCGCCCAGACCACTTCGCGGGGTGCTGCAATACGTTCTTCGCCGCCCATATCCATGTGATGATCCTCCGTCCACCGTTGCTAGACTTATTGCAAGGGCGATGATCTTTGCCAAGGGGGACAAAAGGCGGACACGCCGGGGCCTCAATAAAACACGCCGCCATCGGCTCCCCGGCTTTGAAGAATGGCCGGCAAATGCTATCTGCTGCCCAAGTCTCAAAAATCCAAGCGGATGAACGTATTGAAGAACAAGGAAAGGCGGCCGGGTGAAAAAACCCGGAGCGAGGCCGGCAACAGGTCCTCCCGCGGGTACGCCGCCGCAAAACCAGCGGCAGTCAAGCAGGTCCCGCGGCCGCAGGAAAGGGCCGCGAAACCCGCGCCGGCCGCAGCACCGGCGGAAACCCGCCCGCTTTTGCCGCGCAGCGGCGAGCGGCCGCCCGAGCGCGTGCCGATCATTCTCGAATCGTCCGGTGCCGGTGATTTTCACCTGGTCGACAGCGGCAACGGGCTGAAACTCGAGCAATACGGTCCTTACCGCATCGTCCGGCCGGAAGCCCAGGCGCTCTGGCAGCCGTCACTTCCCGCCCACGTCTGGGAAAAGGCGGATGCACTCTTCACCGGCGATACGGATGAGGACGGCATGGGTCGCTGGCGCTTCACCAAGGAAGCCCTTGGCGAAACCTGGCCGTTGTCGCTGCTCGGCACCGATTTCCTCGGTCGCTTCACGTCCTTCCGCCATGTCGGCGTCTTCCCGGAGCAGATCGTCCACTGGGAGTGGATGAAGAACCGCATCGAGGAGGCAAAACGCCCGGTGAAGGTACTGAACCTGTTCGGTTATACGGGCGTCGCCTCGCTGGTCGCGGCAGCTGCCGGCGCCGAAGTTACCCATGTGGATGCCTCCAAGAAGGCGATCGGCTGGGCGCGGGAAAACCAGGCGCTCGCCCGCCTCGACAAGGCGCCGATCCGCTGGATCTGCGAGGATGCCATGAAGTTCATCCTGCGCGAGGAGCGTCGCGGCAACCGCTACGATATCATCCTCACCGATCCGCCAAAATTCGGCCGGGGCCCGAATGGTGAAGTCTGGCAGCTTTTCGATCATTTGCCGCTGATGCTCGACATCTGCCGCGAACTGCTGTCACAGAAGGCGATCGGCTTGGTGCTGACCGCTTATTCCATCCGCGCCAGCTTCTACTCCATCCATGAACTGATGCGCGAGACGATGCGCGGCGCCGGCGGCGTCGTGGAATCGGGCGAGCTCGTCATCCGTGAGGCGGGGCTGGACGGCAAGACGCCGGGCCGCGCGCTTTCCACATCTCTTTTCAGTCGCTGGGTGCCGGCATGACCGACGATTTTCAGAAATCCGGACCACGACGGGTCGGTCAGGTGAAGGAAGTCACTTCGCTTTCCAATCCGATCATCAAGGACATCAAGGCGCTCACCAACAAGAGAGACCGCGAAGAGAGCGGCACCTTCATGGCCGAGGGCCTGAAGCTCGTCATCGACGCATTGGAGCTCGGCTGGGAAATCCGCACGCTGGTCTATGCCAAGGCGGCCAAGGGCAAGGCGCTTGTCGAGCAGGTGGCGGCCAAGACAGTCGCCCATGGCGGGCTGGTGCTGGAGGTCAGTGAGAAAGTGCTCTCGTCGGTCACCCGCCGCGACAATCCGCAGATGGTCGTCGGCATTTTCGAGCAGCGCTGGAAAAGGCTCGATGATCTGAGGCCGGGCAGGAACGAGACGCTGGTGGCGCTCGACCGCGTACGCGACCCCGGCAATCTCGGCACCATCATCCGCACCGCCGATGCCGCAGGTGCTACCGGGGTCATCATGGTCGGCGAATGCACAGACCCGTTTTCGCTGGAAACCGTGCGCGCCACCATGGGTTCGGTCTTCGCGGTGCCGGTCGTCAAATGTTCGCCGGAAGAATTCCTGATCTGGCAGAAGCGCTCCGGCACCCAGGTCGTGGCGACCCATCTTGCCGGCGCCGTCGATTATCGCACCGTGGATTATTCGAAAAAGCCGGTCGTGCTGCTAATGGGCAACGAGCAGTCCGGCCTGCCGGACAATCTTGCCAGGGCCGCCGATCGCACCGTTCGCATTCCTCAGCAGGGCAGGGCGGACTCGCTCAACCTCGCCGTCGCGTCCGCCGTGATGCTCTTCGAGGCCCGCCGCCATCTGCTGACCCTGGACGACAAGAAATGACCGCACGCGCAGCCCTTCTTTCGCGGCCTCCGGTGGCTCTGATCGTCATCGTCCTCGCCGTCATTCTCGATCAGGTGGTGAAGATTGCCGTCGAGAATTATCTTCCGATGCAGGAAGCAGTGCCGCTGGTGCCGCTTTTGGCGCTCTACCGTACCTATAATCTCGGCGTCGCCTTTTCCCTTCTGTCCGGCATGGAGCGGGAATTCATCGTCGGCATGCGGGTGCTGATCGTCGCCTTCGTGCTCTGGCTCTGGCGCCGCACCCCGAAGGAGCGGCCTTTCGCCCATGCCGGGTTCACGCTGATCATCGCTGGCGCGATCGGCAACCTGATCGATGGTTTCGCCTATGGTCACGTGATCGACTACATCCTGCTCCACACCGAGACCTGGTCCTTCGCGGTCTTCAACCTGGCGGACAGTTTCATCACCATCGGGGCAGGCCTGGTGATCCTCGACGAGCTGGTCGGGCCGAAAAAGGTCGATCAGTAAAATTTTACCTGATTGCTCTAAGGATTGGGAAAGAAACCTCGTTAGTCTTTCCCAATGCGAGATATTGCCGACATACATGAACGTATCTCCAAGGCGTTCGGGTCTTCCCCGGCGGCCGACATGGCCGAACCCGTGGTCGAAAAGGTCGTGCCCGCATTTGGCGTGCAGCGGGGTGAGGGAAAGCCTGCATCACGCAGCGTATTTGCCTCGTTCTTTTCCCGGATCTCCGAGTGGCGCCGTCAGCGCACGGTGCCCCGGCTCCAGCACGCCTTGAAGAATGCCGAGGCGGCCAGCGCTGCGAAATCCCGGCAGATCGCCACCGTCGTCCATGAAATCCGCACGCCGCTCAACGGCATTCTCGGCATGACCCATCTTCTCGGCCAGACCAAGCTGACGGCGGAACAGCAGAACTATCTGAGCGGCATTCGCCAGTCCGGTTATGCCCTGGCGCAGCTCGTCGAAGATCTCCTCGACTATTCGACGCTGGAAGCCGGCCGTTTCCGGCTCAACAACCGGGCGGAAAATCTCCGTCATCTCATCGAAAACGTGGTCGAGATGCTGGCGCCGCGCGCCCATGAGAAGCGGATCGAGATCGCCGCGACGGTGGCCGCTGATCTGCCCGACCTCCTCGATTTCGATCCGGGACGTATCCGGCAAGTGCTTTTCAACGTCATCGGCAATGCCGTGAAATTCACCGCCCATGGCGGCGTACTGGTGCAGGCTGCGGTCGATGACGGCAATGTCGCTATCGCCGTCATCGATACCGGTCCCGGCATGGCGCCAGAGGAGCTGAACCAAGTTTTCGGTGAGTTCGAGCAGGCAGGCTCCGCGGAGGCCCGCAGCGGCGGCACCGGCCTCGGTCTAGGCATTGCCTCCCGCATCCTGGCGGAGTTCGGCGGATCGCTTTCCGTCGCCAGCCAGAAGGGGGCCGGCAGCACGTTCACCATCCGCTTCCCCTTGCATTTCGCAGAAACGGCGCAATCGGGCACAGGCGAACGCAACCAGTTGCTCGCGATGTCCCGCGTTCTGCTTCTGGCGCCGGAAGGGCCAGCCGCCAAGGCGACGGTCGCGACGATCGAAACGCTTGGCGGCCGCTGCCGGCACGTCGCCAACACGGCCGACGCGCAGATGCTAATCGACCGCGCCGAGACAGGGCCGCTGGCCTATACCGACCTGATCGTCGATCACCGGCTTGCCTCCGATTATGCCAATGAAAAGGCGCATGCGCCGCTTCATCGCATCCTGCTCGTCAACCCGGAGGAACGCGCTTCCCAGCCTCAGGATTTCTTCGATGCCTGGCTCATCCGGCCGCTCCGGGAAAAATCCCTGATCGATGTCTTGAGCGGCCGCCTGCGCGGCTTCGGCACACGCGACGCGCTCAACGATAACCAGGCCATGCCGCCGCCGCCCGTCATCGAAAAGCATGGCGAAGGGCTCGACGTGCTGCTCGGCGAGGACGATCCCGTCAATGCGCTGATCATCCGCTCGGTTCTGACAAAGGCCGGACATCGCGTCCGTCTCGTCGGTGATTTCCCCACCCTGATCGAGGCGGTACTCAACCGGGACACGCCGCTCGATCTCATCATTTCCGACATGTACATGCCTGGAGGGGATGTTTTCAACCTCCTGGCGGCACTGCGTGGCGAGGAGCAGAACGGCGTCCGGTCTCTGGTTCCGGTGATCGTGCTGACGGGCGAGAGCCGCGAGGCGACGCATCGCGAGGCGCTTCTGAACGGCGCCAGCCGTGTCTTCGCAAAGCCGGTCGATCCGCTGACGCTACTGGAGGAGGTCCGAATTTTGGGAGTTCTCTCCACCGAGCGCCAACAGGCGCGTTGACGCGACCATTCCTGGAACCTATTATGACAATGGATGTCACGTTCTTGTCGCAGAGAAGTGATTTAAGGCGGTGATCAAACCGGGACGGGGAGAATCACCTTGGCAATCGAACTCCTGAACCGTGAAGTGATACCTGAAACAAACCAGGCGCCGGCCTCTGCTCCGGTAAGCGGCGATGTCTTCGGCCGCATTGGCACGCTCGAAACTCGGCTTGCCCGCAGCGAGCGTGAAATCGATGCCGCGCAGGCGGTTCGCTATCGCGTCTTCGTTGAAGAAATGCACGCGACACTTAGCCCCGACGCCATGCGCCGCCGCCGTGATGTCGATGCCTTTGATGCGATCTGCGACCACCTTCTGGTCGTCGACAATGCAATCGAGGGTGACATCGAAGATCAGATCGTCGGCACTTACCGCCTGCTGCGCCAGGAAGTGGCGTTAGCCAATAACGGCTTCTATTCGGCATCGGAATTCGACATCGAGCCGCTGCTTGCGCGTCATCCCGACAAACAGTTCATGGAGCTCGGCCGCTCCTGCGTACTGCCCGACTACCGTACCAAGCGCACCGTCGAACTGCTCTGGCAGGGCAATTGGGCCTATTCGCTGAAGCACGGCATGAACGCGATGTTCGGCTGCGCGTCCTTCCCGGGCGTTTCGCCCGAAGAACACGCCATGGCGCTGTCTTTCCTGCACCACACGGTCTCGACCAAGGGCGATTGGGCGGTTTCGGCACGGCCGGAACTCTATCGCCCGATGGACCTGATGCCGATGGAAGACGTCAACACTCGCAAGGCGCTTTCCTTGCTGCCGCCGCTGATCAAGGGATATCTGCGCCTCGGCGCCATGGTAGGCGACGGTGCGGTTATCGACCACGCTTTCAACACCACCGACGTTTTGATCGTCCTGCCGATCGCCTCGATCTCCGACCGCTACATCAGCCACTTCGGCGCCGATGCGGGACGTTTCGCGAGCTAACGGACAAGCCTTATGGGACCGTCGTATTGTGCGATGGTTTCATCCGAAGTCAGCAGCAGCATGCCTTCGGAAATACTCTGCGCGATGAGAATCCGGTCGAACGGGTCCTTATGGATCGGAGGTAGGCTCTCGACAGCGAGAGCATGCTCGGTGCTCACGTGTAATTCCTGAAATCCATTGTCGAGCAAAGCGCGATGTAAAAACGCGCGGGCTGATATTGAAACCACTACGATTGAGCGCTCGTTTGATAATCAGCTCCCAGAGGCTGGCGGCACTGAAGAAAAGCTCATTTTCCTCATCTTCAATGATGGCGCGCATTTCGTCGGTGAGCTTTGGCGCATCGTCGGCGAACCAAGCGAGGATATGAGAATCCGGGAGACTCTCATTCTCCGTAAAACGTCTCTTCAATTTCCTTGGCGAACATTGTGTCGAAATCGTCGGGAACGGATGCATAGCCTTTTAGAAAGCCAGCCCGTCTTTTCTTCTTCGGCGCTTCCTCCAGCGGCACGACCTTCACCATCAGTTTGCCGGCCTTGGCGATGACGAACGCTTCGCCGTTTGCTGCCTCTTCGACGAGGCGCGACAGATGGGTTTTGGCTTCATGAATGTTGATAGTTTTCACAAGCAAACCGCCGGGTGGACTTAGTTCAATAAACTTAGTCCACTCGGAGGTTGATTGCAAGAAAACCACTTACGTCCCGGCGTTGTAAGCCGCGATTGCTGCCATATTGACGATATCGCTGTCCTTGGCACCCATGGAGGTGATCTGTACCGATTTGTCGAGGCCGACGAGCAGCGGACCGATCACTGTCGAAGCGCCGAGTTCCTGCAGCATGCGGGTCGAGATCGAGGCCGAATGGATCGCCGGCATGACGAGCACGTTGGCTGTTCCCGAGAGCCGGCTGAACGGGTATTGCTCCATCCGGTGCGGGTTGAGCGCCACGTCCGCGGCCATCTCGCCGTCATATTCGAAATCCACGCGACGCTGGTCGAGGATCTTGACCGCCTCGCGAACCCGCTCCGAACGCTCGCCGATCGGCTGTCCGAAGGTGGAATAAGCAAGCATCGCGACACGAGGCTCGTAGCCCATTCGCTTTGCGACGCGCGCGGCTTCGACGGCGATATCGGCGAGATCCTCCGCATTCGGCATATCGTGGACGGCGGTATCGGCGACGAAGATCGTCCGGCCGCGTGAGATCACCAGCGATACGCCGATCACCTTGTGCCCTGGCTTCGGATCGATGCAGCGGCGGACGTCCTGAAGCGCCGTCGCATAATTGCGGGTCGTGCCGGTCACCATCGCATCCGCATCGCCGATGGCGACCATGGTCGCGGCGAAATGGTTACGATCGTTGTGGATCAGGCGCTGGACGTCGCGATAGAGGAAGCCTTCGCGCTGCAGGCGCGCGTAGAGATGATCGATATAGGCATCGAGCCGGTTGGAGAGACGCGCGTTGACGATTTCGACGCCGGTGCGGTCGAGGTCGATGCCCGCCTTTTCCGCCGTCGTGCGGATGACGTCGTCGCGGCCGAGAAGGATGGCAGTGCCGAGCTTCTGGGTGGTGAAGGAAATCGCCGCGCGCATGACCTGCTCTTCTTCGGCCTCGGCGAAGACAACCCGTTTCGGAAAGCGGCGAACGCGTTCGTAGATGCCCTGCGTCGTCGCGGCAATCGGATCGCGACGGGCGGAAAGTTCCCGGCCATAGGCGGCTAGGTCGGCGATGTTCTTGCGGGCGACGCCGCTTTCCATCGCAGCTTCCGCGACGGCAACCGGGATCGCCGAGATGAGGCGCGGGTCGAACGGAACGGGGATGATGTATTGTGCACCGAAGCGGGGGCGGTTGCCCTGGTAAGCGGCGGCGACATCATCCGGCACGTCTTCGCGGGCGAGATTGGCGAGCGCATTGACGGCAGCGATCTTCATCGCATCGTTGATCTGGCTAGCCCGCACGTCGAGCGCGCCGCGAAAGATATAGGGGAAACCGAGGACGTTGTTGACCTGGTTCGGATAATCCGAACGTCCGGTCGCCATGATTGCGTCGTCGCGAATGCGGGTGACCTCTTCCGGGGTAATTTCCGGATCGGGATTGGCCATCGCGAAGATGATCGGCCTGTCCGCCATCGAACGGATCATCTCTTCGGTAAAGGCGCCCTTTTGGGAAAGACCGAGCACGACGTCCGCGTCCTTCATGGCCTCGGCGAGGGTCCGCTTGGCGGTGTTCACCGCATGGGCGGACTTCCACTGGTTCATGCCTTCGGTACGGCCCTGATAGATGACGCCCTTGGTGTCGCAGAGAATGACATTTTCCGAATTGAAGCCCATCGCCTTGATGAGTTCGACGCAGGCGATCGCCGCGGCGCCGGCGCCGTTGCAGACGAGCTTGGTGGTCTTGAGGTCCCGGCCGGTCAGTTCCAGCGCGTTGATCAGGCCAGCGGCGGCGATGATCGCCGTGCCGTGCTGGTCGTCATGGAAAACCGGGATGTCCATCAGCTCGCGCAGGCGGCTTTCGATGATGAAGCACTCCGGCGCCTTGATGTCCTCGAGGTTGATGCCGCCGAAGGAAGGGCCGAGGAAGCGCACGCAGTTGATGAATTCGTCGACGTTTTCGGTGTCGACCTCAAGGTCGATCGCGTCGACGTCGGCGAAGCGCTTGAACAGCACGGCCTTGCCTTCCATCACCGGTTTCGAGGCGAGCGCCCCAAGATTGCCGAGACCGAGGATCGCCGTGCCGTTGGAGATGACGGCGACCATGTTGCCGCGTGTCGTGTAGTCATAGGCGGTTGCCGGGTTTGCGGCGATGGCCAAGACCGGCACGGCAACGCCCGGCGAATAGGCCAGCGACAGGTCGCGCTGGGTCGCCATCGGCTTGGTGGGATTGATTTCGAGTTTACCGGGGCGGCCTTCCGAATGGAAATCGAGTGCTTCCTGTTCGGTTACGGAAGCGCGCGAACGTGCGGCCTTCTCCGTGGCCTTGTCCTTAGCAGGCATGTCTCCTCCAGCTTTTTGTGGGCAGCCGTCCTCTAGGCCGCGGCAGATGTTGTCTTTCAGGTGTCTTCATCGATAGTGTCGCAAGTTCCAGCGCGCAACAAAAAATCGGTTCCGTGACCCAGTTTGAAAGATTCCCCATCGAGGCCCTGAATACTGCCGAGCTTGCCTCGGAGGAAAGTCGCGCGTCCGCAACGCCGATGATGGAGCAATATATCGAGATCAAGGCGAACAATCCGGGTTCGCTGCTCTTCTACCGCATGGGCGATTTCTACGAGCTCTTCTTCGAGGATGCGGTCGATGCGTCGCGCGCGCTCGGCATCACGCTCACCAAGCGCGGCCAGCATCTCGGCCGTGAAATTCCGATGTGCGGCGTTCCGGTGCATGCCGCCGACGACTATCTGCAGAAGCTGATCTCGCTCGGTTTCCGCGTTGCCGTCTGCGAACAGGTGGAAGATCCGGCGGAAGCCAAGAAGCGCGGCTCGAAATCGGTGGTGAAGCGTGACGTCGTCCGGCTGGTGACGCCGGGGACGATCACCGAGGAAAAACTCCTCTCGCCCTCCGAGTCGAACTACCTGATGGCGCTCGCCCGCATCAAGGGGGCCGCCGAACCGCTTCTGGCGCTCGCCTGGATCGATATCTCGACCGGCGTCTTTCGGCTGGCGGAGACCGATCAGTCCCGGCTGCTCGCCGATATCCTGCGCATCGATCCACGCGAACTGATCCTGCCGGATACGATGTTTCATGATGCCGAACTGAAACCCGTCTTCGACGTGCTCGGCAAGGTCGCGGTGCCCCAGCCGTCCGTGCTCTTCGACAGCGCCAGCGCCGAGGGCCGCATCACCCGTTATTTCGGTGTCGGCACGCTCGACGGGTTTGGCAATTTTTCGCGCGCCGAACTCGCCGCCGCCGCGGCAGCCGTCGCTTATGTGGAAAAGACCCAGATCGCCGAACGTCCGCCGCTCGGGCGCCCCGAGCGCGAAAGCGGCGCCTCTACGCTGTTCATCGACCCGGCGACCCGCGGCAACCTGGAACTGACCAAGACCTTGTCGGGCGAGCGTGAAGGCACGCTCCTGAAGGCGATCGACCGTACGGTGACCGGCGGCGGGGCTCGCCTGCTCGCCGAACGGCTGATGTCGCCGCTGACGGATCCCGACCGCATCAACCGGCGTCTCGATTCCATCTCTTTCCTGCTTGAAGAGCCCTCACTCTGCAGCGAGCTGCGCTCCGGGTTGAAGCACGTGCCGGATATGCCGCGCGCCCTGTCGCGCCTGGTGCTCGACCGCGGTGGCCCGCGTGATCTCGGCAGTATCCTGCAGGGACTGGAAGCGGCCCGCGGTGTCGCGGGCTTTCTCGACAGGGCCATGCTGCCCGAGGAACTGGGGCAGGCGCTCGACGACCTGAAGGCTTTGCCGCTTCATCTGGAATCCATGCTCGGCAACATGCTGGCGCGGGAACTGCCGCTTCTGAAGCGCGACGGTGGGTTCCTCGCCGATGGCGCCCATTCGGACCTCGACGAGGTGCGTGCGTTGCGCGACCAGTCGCGGCGGGTGATTGCCGCGCTCCAGCTCCAATATGCCGAGGAAACCGGCATCAAGTCGCTGAAGATCAAGCACAACAACGTGCTCGGTTATTTTATCGAGGTGACCGCAGGCAATTCCGGGACGATGACCGATACGCCTGAAGGCAAGGCGCGGTTCATCCACCGCCAGACCATGGCGAGCGCTATGCGCTTCACGACGACAGAACTTGCCGATCTCGAAAGCCGCATCGCCAATGCCGCCGACAAGGCGCTGACGATAGAGCTCGAAGCCTTCGACAGCATGGTCGCAGCCGTGACCTCGGAGGCGGAGACGATCAAGGCCGGCGCCCGGGCGCTGGCGGTGATCGACGTCGCGGCGGGCCTCGCCATGCTCGCCGACGAATGGAGCTACCGCCGTCCGACAGTGGATGCCTCGCGCATGTTCGCGATCGAAGGTGGTCGCCACCCCGTGGTCGAACAGGCACTACGCAGACAATCGGTCGGCCCGTTCATCGCCAATGATTGCGATCTCTCGCCGCATAATGGCGGTGAGTTCGGTGCGCTCTGGCTGCTCACCGGCCCGAATATGGGCGGTAAGTCGACCTTCCTGCGCCAGAACGCGCTGATCGCTATTCTCGCCCAGATGGGCTCCTTCGTGCCAGCGGCCTCCGCCCATATCGGCATCGTCGACCGGCTTTTTTCGCGCGTCGGCGCGTCGGACGATCTGGCCCGCGGCCGTTCCACCTTCATGGTCGAGATGGTCGAGACGGCCGCCATCCTCAACCAGGCGAGCGATCGTTCGCTGGTCATCCTCGACGAGATCGGCCGTGGCACGGCGACCTTCGACGGCCTGTCGATCGCCTGGGCGGCGGTCGAGCACCTGCACGAGGCGAACAGATGCCGCGGCCTGTTCGCCACCCACTTCCATGAGCTGACCGTGCTTTCGGAAAAGCTGAACCGGCTTTCGAATGCCACGATGCGGGTGAAGGAATGGGATGGCGAGGTGATCTTCCTGCACGAAGTCGGCCCCGGTGCTGCCGACCGTTCCTATGGCATCCAGGTCGCGCGACTGGCGGGTCTTCCCGACTCGGTGGTCGCCCGTGCCCGCGACGTGCTGACCAAGCTCGAGGATTCCGACCGCAAGAACCCGGCGAGCCAGCTGATCGACGACCTGCCGCTCTTCCAGGTGGCGGTCCGCCGCGAAGAAGCCAAGCGCGCCGGGCCGTCCAAGGTCGAGGACGCGCTGAAGGCCATCAACCCGGACGACATGACGCCCCGTGAAGCTCTGGACGCGCTTTACGCGCTGAAGAAGCAGCTCAAGGCCTGACGTTTCGACAACGGGTTCAGAGTGCGCGATTTAGCAGGTGAGAGACCGCGCCGAGGATCGCCTCCTTCGGACCCTCGATCCGCATGCCATTTCGGCCTGAACATGCTAATGCCTTCCAGATCATGATCGAGGCCGTTTCATCGGGTATCCTGCGTGCTGTCCGTTCCCTTGCCTTTTCTTACCGGCCTCATCTTCGCGCTGACGCTTTATCGCAGCCTGAAGGGCGTCGAACTACCCGGAACGCGTCGCTATTTCTATGCGTTCCTCGTGCTCTATGCCTTCCAGGGCGTTGGGGTCGGGCTGCGTTTCGGCTACGGGGTCGACGGATTGGTGCCCTTTTTGCCGATCACCGCGTCCATCATGCCACCGCTTGCCTTCCTGGCGTTCCGCGGCCTGACCGCAAAACCTCTAGAACAGCCTTGGTTGCACGCCGTGGTGCCCTGCGTCGTGGCAGTGGCGGTTGGCTTCTTCCGCGATCTTGTCGATCCACTGCTGCTGGTGATCTTCTTCGGCTACGGCGTTGCGCTCTACAGGCTGACGGTCTCGGGCGGAGACGACGTGATGGCCGAAGCCTCCCTGCAGCGGGTTCGTCCGGCGTTGCGCGCTGCCCGATTGACTGCGGGCTTGATGCTGTTCTTCGCTATCAGCGATGCCGCGCTCGCCGTCTACACCAATATCTACGGCGCCCGCGACGTCCCGTTGGCGGTTACGATCATGAACCTCACAGCGATGGCCGCGGTGATCGTCTACTATTTTTCACCGGATTTTTCGCCGGCCGAACCGACTGCTGCTTCGCCTTCCGTCGAGCCAACGGAAGAAGATAAGATCGCGTTATCTCGCATCGAGGCGGCCCTGGAAGAGGGCGAGCTTTACAGGAGCGAGGATCTGAGCCTTGCGAAGCTTTCCCGCAAGGCAAGGCTTCCGGCCCGCGAGGCCTCTGCCGTCATCAATCGCGCGAGGGGATTGAATGTCTCGCAGTTCGTCAACGATCGCCGTATCGCTGAAGCCTGCCGCCTCTTGCGGGAGACCGAACGGACGGTGATCCAGGTGATGCTGGACGTCGGCTTCTCGACGAAATCGAACTTCAACCGTGAATTCCGCCGCGTGACGGGCATGAGCCCCAAGCAATGGAGAGCCGAGGCAAGGGCCGCACAAGACGGCGGTGCGATAAAAACACGGCCTTGAACTTCAAAGCGGGAAGCAACAACTTTGAAACGTCCGATGATGATAATCGTTGGTCAAGGTGCCTCAAAAAGATTATAGCCTCCCTCCGCAGGCCGGGCACCGGCAGGATAATATGGCCAGACACGACATCGATTTTTCTGAACTTCTCGACGTGGCCCGTCTTCGGGCCGATTGCAGGGCGATCGTCAAGGACAAGGATCGCCCTCAGCTGGAATTGCGGGCGGCGCTTCTGCCGATCCTGCGCCGGGCAAGCGTCGAGGGCCGCGAAAAGGCCCGCCAGCTTCTTTCCAAGGACGGCAGCGGGCTGAATTGCGCCCGCCGCATCTCCTGGCTCCAGGACCAGCTGATCCGCGTTCTTTACGAGACGATCGCCGAAGGCCTCTATACCGAGGGCACGGATATCGCCGTGGCGGCCGTCGGCGGTTATGGCCGCGACACGCTGGCGCCGGGTTCGGACATCGACCTCCTGTTCCTGCTGCCTCCGCGAAATACCGAGACCATGCGCAAGGCCGTCGAGTTCCTGCTCTATGTGCTATGGGATATGGGCTTCAAGGTTGGCCACGCGACCCGCACCGTTGAAGAATGCATCCGTCTCTCCAAGACGGATATGACGATCCGCACAGCCATTCTCGAAAGCCGCTACATCTGCGGCCGCGAGGCGCTGGTGAACGACCTCGAGAGCCGTTTCGACAACGAAATCGTCGCCGATACCGGTCCGGAATTCATTGCCGCCAAACTTGCCGAGCGCGACAATCGCCACGAGAAGGCCGGCGATACGCGTTATCTGGTCGAGCCGAACGTCAAGGAAGGCAAGGGCGGCCTGCGGGACCTCCACACCCTCTTCTGGATCGCCAAATATTACTACCGCGTCCGCGAGACGACCGAACTGGTGAAGCTAGGCGTTCTCTCGCGCGAAGAAGCCCGCTCGTTCGAAAAGGCGGACGACTTCCTCTGGGCGGTGCGGTGCCAGATGCATTTCCTGACCGGCAAGGCCGAGGAACGTCTTTCGTTCGACATCCAGCGCGAGATTGCCGAGAGCCTCGGTTATCACTCGCGCCCCGGCCTTTCCGCCGTCGAACGCTTCATGAAGCACTATTTTCTCGTGTCGAAGAATGTCGGCGATCTGACCCGCATTCTCTGCGCAGCACTCGAAGAGCAGCAGGCGAAGGCGGCACCCGGCCTCACCAACCGCGTCATCTCGCGTTTCACCAAGCGTCTTCACAAGATCCCCGGCACCGTGGAATTCGTCGTGGACCGCGGTCGCATCACGCTTGCCGATCCGAATGTCTTCAAGCGCGATCCGGTCAATATCATCCGCTTTTTCCATGTGGCCGATATCAACGGGCTTGAGCTCCATCCCGATGCCCTGAAGCGCATGACCCGCTCGCTTTCGCTGATTGACAACGAGGTGCGCGAGGACGAGGAGGCCAACCGGCTTTTCCTCTCCATGCTGACTTCGCGGCGTGATCCGGCACTGATGCTGCGTCGGATGAACGAGGCGGGCGTGCTCGGCCGCTTCATTCCGGAATTCGGCAAGGTGGTCGCGATGATGCAGTTCAACATGTATCATCACTATACGGTCGACGAGCACCTGATCCGTTCGGTCGAGGCATTGTCGGAAGTCGACAGGGGCAAGGCCGCCGATATCCACCCGCTCGCCAACAAGGTGATGCCGAGTATCGAGGAGCGAGAGGCGCTTTACGTCGCCGTGCTGCTGCACGACGTGGCCAAGGGCCGTCAGGAGGATCATTCGATCGCCGGCGCCCGCATCGCCCGCAAGCTTTGCCCGCGTCTCGGCCTCAATGCCAAGCAGACCGAACTCGTCGTCTGGCTGATCGAAGTGCATCTCCTGATGTCGATGACGGCCCAGACCCGCGACCTGCACGACCGAAAGACGATCACCGACTTCGCCGAAAAGGTACAGTCGATGGACCGGCTGAAGCTGCTGTTGATCCTGACTATCTGCGACATCCGTGCCGTCGGCCCGGGTGTCTGGAACGGCTGGAAGGGCCAGCTGCTGCGCACGCTCTATTACGAGACCGAGCTGCTGCTCTCGGGCGGTTTCTCCGAGGTATCGCGCAAGGAGCGCGCCAAGGTTGCCGAAGAGGAGCTCTTCAAGGCACTGGCCGACTGGAGCGCCAAGGACCGCCGCACCTATTCGAAACTGCACTACCAGCCCTACCTCCTGTCGGTCTCGCTGGACGACCAGGTCCGTCACACGAAGTTCCTCCGCGACACCGACAAGGCGGGCCAGGCGCTCGCCACCATGGTGCGGACGGACAGTTTCCACGCCATCACCGAGATCACCGTCCTGGCGCCGGACCATCCCCGCCTGTTGTCGATCATCGCCGGCGCTTGCGCCGCGGCGGGCGCCAACATTGCCGACGCACAGATCTTCACGACCTCGGACGGGCGGGCGCTCGACACCATTCTGATCAACCGCGAATTCCCGGTGGACGAGGACGAGTTGCGCCGCGCCGGCACGATCAGCCGGATGATCGAGGACGTGCTGTCGGGCAAGAAGCGCCTGCCGGAAGTCATCGCGACGCGCGCCAAGTCCCGCAAGCGCAACAAGACCTTCACCATTCCGCCGTCGGTCATTCTCTCGAACGGCCTGTCGAACAAGTTCACGGTCATCGAGGTGGAATGCCTCGACCGTACCGGCCTGCTGGCGGATATCACCGCCGTGCTTGCCGATCTCTCGCTCGACATCCATTCGGCACGCATCACCACCTTCGGCGAAAAGGTCATCGATACCTTCTATGTCACGGATCTCGTCGGCCAGAAGGTCGTGAACGAGAACCGCCAGGGTAATATCGCGGCGCGGCTGAAGGCTGTGATGTCCGAGCAGGAGGATGAACTGAGGAGCGGCATGCCGATGGGCATGATCGCGCCGGCCCCCAATCCGGACCAGGCGTCGCAGCCGCGCAAGTCCAAGGCAAGCGTGTGAGTTTCGTCCGATGAGTCTTGCCCGATGAGCTTAGTCCGGAAATTCGCAACCGTCGGCGGAGCGACCCTCGGCAGCCGGATTTTCGGTTTCGCGCGCGAGACTTTCATGGCGGCGGCGCTCGGCACCGGCCCGATGGCCGACGTTTTCTACGCGGCCTTCCGTTTCCCGAACCTTTTCCGCCGGCTGTTTGCCGAGGGCGCCTTCAACGCTGCCTTCGTGCCGCTGTTTTCGAAAGAGATCGAGGCGAACGGCGTCGAGGGTGCCAAGCGTTTTTCGGAAGAAGTCTTCGGCGTTCTGTTCTCGGCTCTGATGATCATCACAATCGTCATGGAACTGATGATGCCGTGGCTGGTGGAATGGATCATCGCACCGGGTTTCGCCGACGATCCCCAAAAGACCTCCATCACCATCCGCTTAGCGGCGGTGATGTTCCCCTATCTGATGTGCATGTCGCTGACGGCGATGCTGAGTGGCATGCTGAATTCGCTGCATCATTTCTTTGCTGCCGCCATCGCCCCGGTTTTCCTGAACGTGGTGATGATCGGTGCCTTGTTCTACGGCCTCTGGATCCATGCGGATCCGCTGACCATCGCCTGGTATCTCTCCTGGAGCGTGCTGGCGGCCGGCCTCCTGCAGCTTGCCGTGGTCTATGCCGGTGTGCGCCATGCCGGCATCAACATCGGCTTCCGCCGCCCGAAGATGACGCCGAACGTCAAGCGTCTTCTCGTGCTTGCGGTGCCGGCGGCCGTGACCGGCGGCATCACCCAGATCAACCAGATCATCGGCCAGGCGATCGCCTCCGGCAAGGAAGGCGCGATCGCCGCCCTTCAATATGCCGACCGCATCTACCAGCTTCCGCTGGGCGTGGTGGGCGTCGCCGTCGGCGTCGTGCTCCTGCCGGAACTTGCGCGTGCCCTGAAGGGCGGGCATCTCAAGGAGGCTGCCAATACCCAGAACCGCTCCATCGAATTCGTGCTGTTCCTGACCCTTCCGGCTGCGGCCGGGCTCTGGATTCTGTCGGAAGCGATCATTCGCGTGCTTTATGAGCGCGGTGCCTTCTCCGCCGAAAACACCTCGGTCGTCGCCTCCGTCCTCGCGATCTACGGCATAGGTTTGCCGGGGTTCGTGCTGATCAAGGCACTGCAGCCCGGTTTTTACGCCCGCGAGGACACAAGGACGCCGATGCGGTTCACCATGCTCTCGGTGGTCATCAATTCCGGCCTGGCGATTTCGCTTTTCCCACTGATCGCCGAGCGCGGCATTGCGACGGCCGAGGCCGCGGCCGGTTGGACGAACACCGTGCTGCTGTTTTCGACGCTCGTCTGGCGCGGCCATCTCGCCTGGGAATGGGCGCTCGCCAAGCGCACGGCCCTGTTGCTCGTCTCGACAGGTATCATGTCCGCAGTGCTGATCTTTGCGCTCCGCTATGCCGGGTCGTGGCTGACCCCGGATGCGCTGCTGATCCATCAGGTCGCGGCACTTGCCTGCCTGCTTGTCCTGGCGATCACCGTCTATTTCGCCTGCGCCTTCCTGATCGGTGGCGCCGATATCGGCATGATACGCCGGAACGTGCAACGGAAACCGAAGACCTAGCCTCGTTTCCGCCCGCCGCAATACGCCCATTGGCGTTTCGGTCCGACGTCCACATGCACGATGCCGTTGCAATAGCGGCCGATGCCGCCGATACCCGGTGCGCTGGCTGCGGCTGCGAGGATTGCTCGCTCCGACACACCCGGCACCCGGATATCGGCCGCATAACAATGACTGTGCTGAGACCCGCCGGAATGCGGCCGATGGCCCGACGTGACCATAGGCTTATGGCCGGTCTCGCGCGCGATATGCGCAAGGATGGCCCCCAGTTTTTCCGGAAAACAACTTGTGCGAACGCTGATCCGCTGCACGGTGAAGAAAGCTGAATAATCGTGCTTGAAGGAAGTGCTTCTGCGTTTCTGATTTTCGCCGGCTTCGGCGGCGACATTGAGCCCTAGCGTCAAAAGGCAGAAAAGCGCGACGCGAAATATGATGCGCATGGGTATCCCCCGTGGACAGACCGTGTCGTTCATGACCGGTTAACTGTGATGCGCTTGGGTATTTCCTTTCCAAAATTGGCGCGAATAAGGAGACTTTTGCTCAGAAATGGGATTCTGCCTGCCTAAAAGACTAACATCCGTTAATCTATTCGGGGGCACCCCAGGAAAGATTTTTCCTTTAGGAGTATTGACGTAGGCGAGATGCTCCCAAAGAGGTAGCCCTTTCCCGGCCCTACCTCGAATGGTTATGGTGGTGGTTCTTTTGTCGCTGTAGTGTTCGGGAGGCGCCCTTAAGCGGTCTTCCACCCTTGCCAGGACCGCCGTCGCCCGCAATTTCCGGTCGGCTGAAAGTCAATTGAGTCCGGAGTTTTTTGATGCCCGTCCAATCGCTGTTTCTGGTGGCCCTGATTGTCGACGACTACGACCGGGCCAAGGATTTTTATTGCGGCGTGCTCGGCTTCGATTGCCTGGAGGACAGCGTGCAGCCGGAGGGCAAGCGTTGGGTCGTGGTGAAGCCGAAGGGCGGCGAGGGTGCGGCACTGTTGCTGGCTGAGGCCACCGACACGCAGAAGGCGGCAATCGGCAACCAGACCGGCGGCCGGGTCGGCTTCTTCCTGAAGACCGACGATTTCGCCCGCGATCATGCCGCCATGACGGCCAAGGGCGTCCGCTTCCTTGAGGAGCCGCGTCACGAGGTTTACGGTTCGGTGGCGGTGTTTGCCGATCCTTACGGCAACACCTGGGATCTGATTGAACACGCGGCTTCCGCGGCCTCTTGATCCTCCGCGCTTCGCCGTGCATAAGCCCGCGCGTTAGCAACATGACCCTTCGGGTCTGGGGCCCTCCACCAGCCTAATTGAGGACGATATGAATACCTTCAAGCCGCTTGTCTTTTCCGGCGTCCAGCCGACCGGCAATCTCCATCTCGGCAATTATCTCGGAGCGATCCGCAAGTTCGTGGCGCTGCAGGAAAACAACGACTGCATCTATTGCGTCGTCGACCTGCACGCGATCACCGCGCAGCTCGTCCATGACGACCTGCGGGGACAGATCCGCTCGATCGCCGCCGCCTTTATCGCTTCGGGCATCGATCCGAAGAAACATATTGTCTTTAACCAGTCGGCCGTGCCGCAGCATGCGGAACTCGCCTGGGTCTTCAATTGCGTCGCCCGCATTGGCTGGATGAACCGCATGACCCAGTTCAAGGACAAGGCCGGCAAGGACCGCGAGAACGCCTCGCTCGGCCTGCTCGCCTATCCGAGCCTGATGGCGGCCGACATCCTCGTCTACCGTGCCACCCACGTGCCGGTCGGCGACGACCAGAAGCAGCACCTGGAGCTTGCCCGCGATATCGCCCAGAAGTTCAATATCGACTTCCAGGAAAAGATCCGCGCCGCCGGCACCGGTGTCGACATGGTCGTTGGCGAGGAGCCGATCCATGGCTTCTTCCCGCTGGTCGAGCCACTGATCGACGGGCCGGCGCCGCGCGTCATGTCGCTGCGTGACGGCACCAAGAAGATGTCGAAATCCGATCCTTCGGACCTGTCGCGCATCAACCTGATGGACGATCCGGAAGAAATCGCCAAGAAGATCCGCAAAGCCAAGACCGATCCGGAAGGCCTGCCGAGCGAACTGGAAGGCCTCAAGGGCCGCCCGGAAGCCGACAATCTCGTCGGCATCTATGCAGCCCTTGCCGACAGGACCAAGGCCGACGTTCTCGCGGAATACGGCGGCCAGCAGTTCTCGGTCTTCAAGCCGGCGCTTGCCGATCTCGCCGTGCAGGTGCTTTCGCCGATCACCTCGGAAATGCGCCGCCTGATGGACGACACGACCCATATCGATGCCATCCTCAAGGATGGTGGCGAGCGCGCCCGCGCCCGCGCCGAGAAAGTCATGGGAGATGTCTTCGACATCGTCGGCTTCCTGCGCTGAGATTATCGGCGCCTTTCAAGTCACGCAAAGATTGCATACCCGCCACGGCATTCGTGGCGGGTTTTCATTTTTTTCGGTTGGTATAAGTTCCGCATCACGACTGCTTCGGTCGACTACATGCGAAGGAGGGGAAGCATGGTTTCGAAACGGCTTTCGCGGCTTGAAGGGCACCGGCGCAAGTTCATGGCCGTCATCGACGGCACGCCGGAATGCGAAAAGGCGGTTCATTACGCCGGACGCCGCGCCAAGAACTCCAACGGGGGGCTTGTTCTGCTTTTCGTTATTCCCGAGGGCGATTTCCAGCAATGGCTGGGCGTCGAGCAGATCATGCGTGCCGAGGCTCGCGAAGAAGCGGACGCGGTGATGGCAAAGGCCGCCCAGAAGGTGCGCGATACGATCGGCATCGATCCGGAAATCGTCATCCGCGAAGGCAACGCCAGCGAGCAGATCATTCAGCTGGTCGAGGAAGACCGCGATATTGCGGTCCTTGTGCTGGCGGCCGGTTCCACCAAGGAAGGGCCTGGACCCCTGGTGTCCGCCGTTGCTGCCTTCCCGATTCCCGTCACCGTGCTGCCCGACACGCTGACGGCCGAGGAAATCGACGCGCTGGCCTGATTGCGGACTTGATCTTGCACAGGCAAAGGAGCACTTGAACGAAAAGCTGATACGGCTTATCTTCTTTTGAAGAGTTCTAAATTTGCGAGGGGCGCCGCGCCCCAGGAGAGACGAGATGTTCATTCAGACGGAAGCCACCCCCAACCCGGCGACCCTGAAGTTCCTGCCCGGCAAAGTCGTCATGGATAAAGGCACCGCCGATTTCCGCAATGCCGGCGAGGCGGAAGCATCTCCGCTGGCTGAGCGGCTGTTCGGCATCTCCGGCGTCACCGGCGTCTATTTCGGCTACGACTTCATCACCGTCACCAAGGAAAGCGCCGAATGGCAGCACCTGAAGCCGGCGATCCTCGGTTCCATCATGGAGCATTTCATGTCCGGCGCGCCGGTCATGGGCGGTGCGTCCACGCTTGCGGAAGCATCCGACGTGGAAGGTGAGTTCTTCGACGAGGACGACGAAACGATCGTCGCCACGATCAAGGAACTGCTCGAAACCCGCGTCCGCCCGGCCGTCGCCCAGGATGGCGGCGACATTACCTTCAAGGGTTTCCGCGACGGCACGGTCTATCTCAACATGAAGGGCGCATGCTCGGGTTGCCCGTCTTCCACGGCGACGCTGAAGCATGGCGTACAGAACCTGCTGAAGCATTTCGTTCCGGAAGTGCAGGCCGTCGAAGCTCTCTGAGCCCGCCGGCACCGTTGAATGATTATTCTCGCCATCGATACCGCCGGGGTGGATTGCTCCGCAGCGCTCTACGACAGCGCCGCGGGCAAAATGCTGTCTGAAGTCACCGAGACGATCGGCAAGGGCCATGCCGAAAGGCTGATGTCGGTCATCGACGAAGCGCTCGCTGCAGCCAATCTTCCTCTCAAGGCCGTCGAGCGCGTTGCGGTCGTCATTGGCCCCGGCTCGTTCACCGGCATTCGCGTCGGCGTCGCCGCCGCCCGTGGTTTCGCGCTCGCGCTCGGTGTCGAATCGGTCGGGGTGACCACGCTGGAGGCCTTGGCGCTCAAGTTTCTGGGTGAACATCCCGACCAGCCGGTCGTGGTTGCCATGGATGCCAAACGCAACGAGATCTACTCCCAGGCATTTTCCGCCAAGGGTGAGGCGTTGAGCCAACCCGCAGCGCTTTCGCCGGAGGATGCTTCGGAACTTGCCCGGTCTCTTTCGGCGGCAATGACCGGCTCCTGGGTCGAGCATTCCCTTGGTAAGGGAATGGCCGAATATGACGGACGGGATCGCTTCGACATTGCCGTCGTCGCGCGCATCGCTGCCGAAAAACCTGCGGATGCGCAACGCCCTAAACCGTTGTATCTTCGTGGACCCGATGCGAAACCGCAGACCGGTTTTGCCCTTGCCCGTTCGTGAATGTACAGACTGCGCCGATGCTCGACGATTACCTGACCTGGAAGCCGTATTTCGAAGTCGTGCCGATGGAGGCCGGCGATTGCCTGGAGATTTCCGAGCTGCATGGCCAGCGGTTTCCGCGACAATGGAGCGACGGAGAATTCCAGAACCTCCTCCTGCAGCACAATGTCTTCGGTTTTGTTGCCCGCCAGACCAATGCGTTCTTCTCGAAGCCGCTCGGCGGTTTCGTTCTTTCGCGTGAGGCTGCCGGCGAGGCAGAGATTTTGACGGTCGCCGTCAACGAGAAATTCGGCCGGGTGGGGCTCGGCTGGCGCCTGATGCAGGCGGCCTTGCGCGAGGCGGCGTCGCGCGGCGGGGAGAGCATGTTCCTGGAAGTGGAGGCAGCCAACCGCCCCGCCGTCGAGCTTTACCGCAAGCTCGGTTTCCGGAAAGTGGGCGAACGCCCCGCCTATTACGCCGGGCCGGATGGGACGCGCTCCACGGCGCTTGTCATGAGCCGCGTTCTTCGTTAGTCCGTTAGTTTCTACGGGAACGTTTCGAAAGCCAAAACGACATGACAGACCTTTCCAAAACCCTGGAGGAGCTGTGTGCCGAAAAGGGCATGCGAATGACGGATCAACGCCGCGTGATCGCGCGTATCCTGCAGGAATCCGTTGACCATCCCGATGTCGAGGAACTCTATCGCCGGTCCTCGAAAGTCGACCCGCGTATCTCGATCTCGACGGTTTACCGCACGGTAAAATTGTTCGAGGACGAAGGGATCATCGAACGTCACGATTTCCGCGACGGCCGCTCACGTTACGAGACCGTGCCTGAAGAACATCATGACCATATGATCGATCTCAAGACCGGTACCGTCATCGAGTTCCGCTCGGCGGAAATCGAGGCGCTGCAGGAACGCATCGCCCGGGAGCACGGCTTCCGTCTCGTCGGCCACCGGCTGGAGCTCTACGGCATTCCGCTGGACAAGGACGATAAGTGATTACCTGGGCGCGGATCGGCTTCGTTTTTGTCGTTCTTTTCGCAGTTACGCTGATTTTGTGGCCGTTCCAGCTCCTGGGCCTCGCCCTCGACCTCAAGATCCGCCGCTATATCCCGCGCTACTGGCATCGGACCGCCTGTTTCCTGCTGGGCATTCGTATTCATGTTCACGGAACATTGGAGCGTCGCCGGCCGCTGATGCTTGCCTGCAATCATGCGTCGTGGAAGGATATTCTCGTGCTCGGGGCGATCGCCGACGTCGTCTTCATCGCCAAGATGGAAGTGTCGGAATGGCCGGTCTTCGGCACGCTCGCCAAGCTGCAGAAGAGCATCTTCGTCGCTCGCGAGCAGAAGCGTCGGACCGGCGACCAGGTGAACGAGATTGCTGAGCGCATGGCGGCCGGCGAGATCGTCGTGCTCTTTCCCGAAGGCACCACCTCCGACGGAAACCGGCTTCTGGAGGTGAAGTCGTCGCTGTTCGGGGCTGCCGCCGCCGCGGTCCAGCACGCGCCGGAAGGTGTCGTGCATGTCCAGCCGGTGGCGATCGCCTATACCCGCATCCACGGCATGGCCATGGGCCGTTACCATCGGCCGATCGCCGCCTGGCCGGGCGATATCGAACTGGTGCCGCATCTGCTCGGCGTCCTGAAGGAAGGGGCGCTTGATGTGGACGTGGCTTTCGGCGAGACGATCGAATTCCGCGCCGGTGACAACCGCAAGCATCTGAGCATGGCCGTGACGAGCCGGCTTCGGCGCATGCTGAACCGCCATCTGCGGGGCCGTGACTACGAAGCGCTATAGGAAACGCTTCATTTCCGGGTCTTCTTGCGGTATGGAGCGAGCCATGAACGAACACGTCTCCCTTTCCGTGCCCGCCGACGAGCCGGCCCAGCGCCCGAATTCCCGCAAGGTCTTCATCAAGACCTACGGCTGCCAGATGAATGTCTATGATTCAGGCCGCATGAGCGATGCGCTGGCGGGCGAAGGTTACATGCCGACAGAAGAGATGGGCGAAGCCGACCTCATCCTCCTCAACACCTGCCACATCCGCGAGAAGGCGGCCGACAAGGTCTATTCGGCGCTCGGGCGTCTTCGCGACATGAAGAAGGCACGCGCTGCCGAAGGCCGGGAGCTGATGATCGGCGTCGCCGGCTGCGTCGCCCAGGCAGAAGGCGAGGAAATCATCCGCCGTGCGCCGGCCGTCGACGTGGTGATCGGCCCGCAGACCTATCATCGCCTGCCGGAAGCGCTGAGACGCGCCCGCGGCGGAAAGCCGGTCGTCGATACTGAATATGCGGTCGAGGACAAGTTCGAGCACCTGCCGGTTACCGAGAAGGCGAAGATCCGCGCCCGCGGCGTCACCGCTTTCCTCACCGTGCAGGAAGGCTGCGACAAGTTCTGCACCTTCTGCGTCGTGCCTTACACCCGCGGTTCGGAAGTTTCCCGCCCCGTCCAGCAGATCGTCGACGAAGCTTGGCGGCTTGTCGACGGCGGTGTGCGCGAGATCACGCTGCTCGGCCAGAACGTCAATGCCTGGCGTGCGCAAGGTCCGAAAGGCGGCGAATGGAGCCTCGGCGACCTGCTTTATCGCCTGGCGGAAATCCCGGGCCTCGCGCGTTTGCGCTATACGACCAGCCATCCGCGCGACATGGATGACCGGCTGATCGAGGCGCATCGCAACCTGCGCACCCTGATGCCCTATCTGCATCTGCCGGTTCAGGCAGGTTCGGATCGCATCCTGAAAGCCATGAACCGCCGTCACACGGGTGCCGAATACCTCCGTCTGATCGAGCGCATCCGCGATGCCCGGCCGGACATCGCCATCGCCGGCGATTTCATCGTCGGTTTCCCCGGCGAGACGGATCGGGACTTCGAAGATACGCTGCGCCTCGTCGAGGACGTGAACTACGCCCAGGCCTATTCCTTCAAATATTCGACCCGTCCCGGCACGCCCGGTGCCGACCTCGGCGATCAGGTGCCGGAAGAGGTGAAGGCGGAGCGGTTGGAAAGATTGCAGGCCCTGCTCTTGAAACAGCAGGCCGAATTCGCCAAATCCTGCGTTGGAAAAGTCATCGACCTGTTGCTGGAAAAGCCCGGTCGCATGCCAGGACAGATAATCGGACGTTCTCCCTGGCTTCAATCTGTGAATGTTGATGCAAAAACATCGCAAATCGGTGACATTATCCAGGTACGAATCAGTGGAACCGGCCCGAACAGCTTGTTTGCCGACCCGGCAGAGAGTTTAATAGGAGCCTGAGCTAACATCGAGGAGCTTGCCCTACTTGAACGGACGTGAATTGGTTTCTTCATCCGCGCGCCAGCCCCGCACCGCCGCTACCGACGCCAATCACTTTGTCCTGACGTTCGAGAACAATAGGTTCGCAAGCGAGCTTTTCGGGCAATTCGATCAGAATCTCAAACTTCTCGAAGAGCGGCTTCATATCGATGCCCGGGCACGTGGCAATTCGGTGGCGATCTCCGGCGATCTGACGGCGACCAACCAGGCGCGCCGGGCTCTGGATTTCCTCTACGAACGCATCCAGAAGGGCGGGTCGGTCGAGACCTCCGACGTCGACGGCGCGATCCGCATGGCGCAGGCGGCCGACGACCAGCTGCAGCTGCCGACGCTTGAGAAAAAAGCCAAGCTCTCGATGAGCCAGATTTCCACCAAGAAAAAGACGGTCGTCGCCCGCACCCCCACCCAGGACGCCTATATGCGGGCGCTGGAACGCTCGGAACTCGTGTTCGGCGTCGGCCCTGCCGGTACCGGCAAGACCTATCTCGCCGTCGCTCATGCCGCCCAGCTTCTGGAACGCGGGGCTGTCGATCGCATCATCCTGTCACGTCCGGCCGTCGAAGCCGGCGAGCGTCTGGGCTTTTTGCCCGGCGACATGAAGGACAAGGTCGATCCCTATCTGCGGCCGCTCTATGACGCCCTTTACGACATGATGCCGGGCGACAAGGTGGAGCGGGCGATCACCGCCGGCGTCATCGAAATCGCCCCGCTCGCCTTCATGCGCGGCCGCACGCTCGCGAATGCCGCCGTCATCCTCGACGAGGCGCAGAACACCACGTCGATGCAGATGAAAATGTTCCTGACCCGTCTTGGCGAAAATGCCCGGATGATCATCACTGGTGACCCGAGCCAGGTCGATTTGCCGCGCGGCGTGAAATCGGGCTTGGTGGAAGCGCTGCAGATCCTGAAGGGTGTCGAGGGTATTTCGGTGATCCGATTTAAGGATACTGACGTGGTCCGCCATCCGCTGGTTGGCCGCATCGTCCGGGCCTATGATGCGCAATATGCCGTCCACGAGGAAAGCGAGGAAGTCGACCGGTAACGGTCGGCTCCAAACCTTATGCCCCAACTCGACATACAGATCAGCATTGAAGACGAGGGCTGGCCCGAAGAGTCGGCCCTTTTTGCCTTGAGCGAAAAAGCGCTTGGGGCGGCTGCCGAATTCCTGGCGAAGGAAGAGAAGCAACCTTTTCCGAAAATCGCCCCCGAACTGTCGCTGGTCTTTACCGACGACGCGGCGATCAAGGAGATCAACGCCGAATGGCGCGGCAAGGACAAGCCGACCAACGTATTGTCTTTCCCGGCTTTTCCGCTCGAACCAGGCAAGATGCCGGGCCCGATGCTGGGAGATATCGTCATCGCTCGCGAGACGGTCGAGCGGGAAGCTGTTGATCTCGACAAGAGTTTCGATGATCATCTGACCCATCTGCTCGTCCACGGTTTCCTGCATTTGTTCGGCTACGACCATATGCAAACGGACGATGCGGAGAGAATGGAAGCGTTGGAGACTCGCATTTTGGCCGCCCTTGGCCTATCTGACCCCTATGCGGGGCAGGACCCGATAATATAGTCTGGACCAATGAACGACTTTTCGACAAACCCGACCCGTGAGGGCAAGGACGCCGACTCGAGTTCCTCGGAAGAGGGCAGTAGTCCGTCTCGAGCGGAAGCTCAAAAACACCAAAGCTCTTTCTGGTCGCGCGCCGTCAGGCTGCTCAGGCCGTCGCAGGGCGAGAAGCTCCGCGAGGACCTCGCCGACGCGCTGATGACCGATACCAATATCAGCAATGCCTTCTCGCCCGAGGAACGGGCGATGCTGCACAATATTCTCCGGTTCCGCGAGATCCGCGTCGAAGACATCATGGTGCCGCGTGCCGATATCGAGGCGGTCGACATGACCATGACGATCGGCGAGCTGATGATCCATTTCGAGGAAACCGGTCGCTCGCGCATGCCGGTCTACAACGACACGCTCGACGACCCGCGCGGCATGGTCCATATCCGCGACCTCCTCTCCTATCTCGCCAAGCAGGCTCGCAACAAACGCCGCACCAGCGCGCGCGCCGCGCCTACGCAGCCGATGCCGCTTGCCACCGACAAGCCGGAAAAGGCCGAAAAGACGGTGCGCACCCCGCGGCCTGCCTTCGACCTCGGCCGTGTCGACCTCGAACAGACGGTTGCCGAGGCCGGGTTGATCCGCAAGATCCTGTTCGTGCCCCCCTCGATGCTCGCTTCCGACCTGATGCAGAGCATGCAGGCGGCGCGTACCCAGCTGGCGCTCGTCATCGACGAATATGGCGGGACCGACGGCCTCGTCACCCATGAGGACATCGTCGAAATGGTGATCGGCGATGTCGAGGACGAACATGACAATGAAGAGGTCATGTTCTCCCGCACCAGCGAAGATGTGTTCGTCGCTGATGCGCGTATCGAACTCGAGGAGATCGCCAAGGCGATTGGTTCCGATTTCGACATTCGCGACCGCCTTGAAGACGTCGATACGCTGGGCGGCCTGATCTTCTCCGCGCTCGGGCGCATTCCCGTGCGCGGCGAGGTGGTGCAGGCGGTGCCCGGCTTCGAATTCCAGATTCTGGAGGCCGATCCTCGCCGCATCAAACGCGTGCGGATCCTGCGCAGGCGCACGCTCGCGCGCCGCCGGCAGAAAGGCGAGGGCGAGATGCTGCTCACCGATCAGACGCCGACTGCGCTGCTGCCGGCGCCATCCGCTCAGGACGCCGACGGACGCAATCATCAGGCCTGAGTGGTCCCTGAAGTGTCCGCGCCTCTTTGACCTCACGACAAGTCCGCCATTTTTTGAAAGACTGCAGCCGCTGATTCGGGGGCGGAAGGGAACATAGATGGAGCGGCTGGCGGGCAGGATCATGCTTCTCTGGGGCTTCCCGCGCGTCGTCGTTGCTTTTCTCGCAGGAGCGATCGGTGCGCTCGCGCTGCCGCCCTTCGGTTTCTTCGCGGCGTTCTTCATCTCCTTCACGCTGCTCGTCTGGCTGATGGACGGTTCCACCGGTAATCCGGATGGCGGATGGTTCGCGCGGTTTCGTTCGGCCTTCTGGATCGGCTGGGTTTTTGGCTTCGGCTATTTCGTCGCCGGTCTCTGGTGGCTTGGCAATGCGCTTCTGGTGGAAGCCGATGAATTTGCCTGGGCGCTGCCGTTCGCTGTTCTCGGCTTGCCGGCCTATCTCGCGCTCTTCTACGGGCTTGCCACCGCAATCGCTCGCATTCTCTGGTCGGATGGTTTCGGTCGGCTCGCCTCGCTTGCCTTCGGCTTCGGTCTTGCCGAATGGCTTCGCAGCTTCGTCGCAACCGGTTTCCCCTGGAATGCGGTCGGTTATGGCGCGATGCCGATGCCGCTGATGATGCAATCGGCGGCGGTGCTCGGCATTTTCGGCGTCACGGTTCTTGCCGTCTTCGTGTTTTCAGCCCCCGCCCTGATCGGCACTAAAAAGGGCATGCGGACCGGGCTAACGCTCGCGGCCTTGCTGTTTGCCGCCCATCTCGGTTACGGCGCCTATCGTTTGCACATCGCCGACGCCGCGCCGGCCCCGGCCGCCGATAGCCAGCCGGTCGTCCGCATCGTCCAGCCGGTAATAGACCAGGCGCGAAAACTGGACGATGCCGAACGGGCGGCGATCTTCGAGGAACATCTTGCGTTGTCGGCTTTGCCGCCCGAGAACGGTGGCAAGCGGCCGGACATCATCGTCTGGCCCGAAACCTCGGTGCCCTTCATTCTGACCCAGAACCCGGATGCGCTGACCCGCATTGCCGAGGTGCTGCAGGATGGTCAGGTCCTCATCACCGGCGCGGTCCGCTCGGAAGATGCCGGCGCGGGCTTCGCGCCGCGTTTTTACAATTCGATCTATGTGATCGACAGCCAAGGCCAGATCGTTTCGGCCTCCGATAAGCTGCATCTCGTCCCGTTCGGGGAATATGTCCCATACGAGGATCTCCTGCGCAATCTCGGCATCCCCGATGCCATCGCCATGCCGGGCGGCTTCAGTGCCGCGCCCGTGCGGGCCATGCTGACCCTGCCGGGTGGCAGGGTCTTCTATCCGCTGATCTGTTACGAAGCGATTTTCCCGGACGAGATCGGGCCGGACGTGGAGCGGGCGAGCGCGCTTTTGAATATTACCAATGACGGCTGGTTCGGAGCGACGCCGGGACCGTATCAGCACTTCCAGCAGGCTCGAATCCGCGCCGTCGAAAACGGTCTGCCGCTGATTCGCGGGGCGAATACCGGCGTTTCGGCGGTTGTCGACCCCTTTGGAAGGCTGATTCGGGGTGTGGATTATAATCAAAAAGGCGTGATTGACGCAACCTTGGGCAGCATTTCAATCCCGCATTGGGATATGAAAGCTCGGGAACAGCACTTCTGGTTGGTTCTTGTGACGATGTTGTTGATTGCAGGCGTCTCGCGCGTTGGTTTTAATTTTCGGACGAATTGACCAAAAACCCCTAAAATTGCATAGTGGTCTCAGCCTTTCGTCTCGCCATATGCTTCAAACGTTGAGCCTGTTGTGACCAGCCGCGCGAAGTGTATCACCACACGCAGACCGGGTTGTGAGGATTAAACAACAAACGTCGTCAGGACATCGTTATGATTGAAAACAAAAAGAAGCCGAACCCGATCGATATTCACGTCGGGAGCCGGATTCGCCTTCGCCGGACCATGCTCGGAATGAGCCAGGAAAAGCTGGGTGAAAGCCTTGGCATTACCTTCCAGCAGATTCAGAAATACGAAAAAGGCACCAACCGCGTTGGCGCCAGCCGTCTGCAGAATATTTCCAGCATTCTCAACGTGCCGGTATCCTTCTTCTTCGAGGATGCACCGGGCGATCAGGGCGGTCAGGGCGGCATGGCGGAAGCCTCGAGCTCCAACTACGTGGTCGATTTCCTCTCCTCCTCCGAGGGCCTGCAACTGAACCGGGCTTTCGTGAAGATTTCCGACCCGAAAGTTCGTCGGCGTGTGGTTGATCTCGTAAAAGCTCTGGCAGCGGATGCCGAGGTCGAATAACGACCTTTCGATATCAGCACGAAAGCGGCCGCAAGGCCGCTTTTTTGTTGCCTGCTCCAAGGTGAGGGGTGTTGCCGGAATACCTAACTTGTACACATAAAGATATATTTATGTCGTTGTACGCTTGTGTTTGTCGGTGAAAATCACTACACAGGTGCGTCGTTTCTTTGAGGGGAATCCCGTAATGCGCGCAAGTTATCTGTTCACCAGCGAGTCGGTTGCCGAGGGCCATCCGGACAAGGTTTGTGATCGTATCTCCGATGAAATTGTAGATCTTGTGTACCGCGAAGCGGCCAAGACCGGCGTCGATCCCTGGACCGTGCGCATTGCCTGCGAAACGCTGGCGACCACGAACCGTGTGGTGATCGCGGGCGAAGTTCGCTTGCCGCCAAGCCTGATGAAGAAGGACAAGGACGGCAAGGACGTCATCAATCCCTCGAAGTTCAAGTCCGCCGCCCGCAAGGCTATCCGTGACATCGGTTACRAGCAGGACGGCTTCCACTGGAAGACGGCCAAGATCGACGTGCTGCTGCATTCCCAGTCCGCTGATATCGCGCAGGGTGTTGACAGCGCCGCCGACAGGCAGGGCGATGAAGGCGCCGGCGACCAGGGCATCATGTTCGGTTACGCCTGCAAGGAAACGCCGGACCTCATGCCGGCACCGATCTATTATTCCCACAAGATCCTGCAGCTGCTCGCTATCGCTCGCAAGAAGGGCGAAGGCGATGCCGGCAAGCTCGGCCCCGACGCCAAGAGCCAGGTGACCGTGCGTTATGAAAACGGCAAGCCGGCTGCGGTCGACTCGATCGTTCTTTCCACCCAGCACCTCGACGAGAGCTGGGATTCCAAGAAGGTCCGCGAGGTCGTCGAACCTTATATTCGCGAAGCGCTCGGCGAGCTGCCGATCGCCAAGGATTGCAAGTGGTACATCAACCCGACCGGCAAGTTCGTCATCGGCGGCCCGGATGGTGACGCGGGCCTTACCGGCCGCAAGATCATCGTCGACACCTACGGTGGCGCGGCTCCCCACGGCGGCGGCGCATTTTCCGGCAAGGACACGACCAAGGTCGACCGTTCGGCCGCTTACGCTGCCCGCTATCTGGCCAAGAACGTCGTCGCTGCCGGCATCGCCGACCGCTGCACGATCCAGATTTCCTACGCGATCGGCATCGCCCAGCCGCTGTCGATCTATGTCGACCTGCATGGCACGGGCAAGGGTGTGACGGAAGACCAGGTGGAAGCCGCCATTCGCAAGGTCATGGACCTGTCGCCGACCGGTATCCGCCGCCATCTCGACCTCAACAAGCCGATCTACGCCAAGACGTCCGCTTACGGCCACTTCGGCCGCAAGGCCGGCCGCGACGGTTCCTTCTCCTGGGAGAAAACCGATCTGGCGAAGCCGCTCAAGGATGCGCTGAAGGAAGAGCCCCTCAAGGCAGCCTGATCGGCCTTTACGGATAGCTCCATAAAACTGTAAAGCGGGTGCCTCCTGGCGGAGACGCCCGCTTTTATCGTGAGAGACCAGCCCATGACCGAACCGCAGCACCCGAGCCGCAGCACCGAAGCCTTCTTCGGACGCCGCAAGGGCAAGCAGCTCCGCGAGCGCCAGGCGGAAGGGATTGCAACTCTGCTGCCTGCGCTGAAGCTCGATCTCGCGGCGCCTGCGCCCGGCGTGCTTTCAGAGATATTTCCCATTCCGGTGAAGGAACTGCGGCTGGAGATCGGCTTCGGCGGCGGCGAGCACCTCGTTCATCGCGCGCAGGAAAATCTAAAAACCGGCTTCATCGGAGTTGAACCGTTCGTCAATTCCATGGCGAAGCTTTTGTCGCGCGTCGACGAACTGGGGCTCGAGAATATCCGGGTCTATGACGACGACGCCACGCAGGTGCTCGACTGGCTGCCGGATGCATCGCTCGATCGCATCGACCTGCTCTATCCGGACCCGTGGCCGAAGCGGAAACATTGGAAAAGGCGGTTTGTATCTGCGGTCAATCTCGACCGATTCCACCGCGTGCTGAAGCCGGGCGGTCTGTTCCTGTTCGCATCCGACATCGACACCTATGTCAACTGGACGCTGATCCATTGCCGCGACCATGGCGGATTTCAATGGCAGGCGGAGCAATCTTCCGACTGGCTGACGCCCTTCGCCGGCTGGCCAGGTACGCGATACGAAAACAAGGCCCGCCGAGAAGGCCGTTCCTCGGCCTATCTGACGTTCAGGAAAGCCTGAAAGGTCAGTGCAGGCTGACGGTCTTCAAGTCGTCTTCAGCAGCCTTGAAGAAGGTGCTGGAGCGATTGTCGGTGAGAAGGATCGGCGTGCCATCTGCGCCGAACAGGGCCCAAAGATCGAGACTGGGATCGATATCCGGGGCTTCGGGGAAGCAGCGGGACACTTCGTCCGACCGCATCTTGCGAATATATCCGACCTCTCCAGCACCCAGATGAGCAAGTTCGGACAGCGTCAAACGCGTATTCGCTTCTTTCAGGAGCATTCCAGCCTCCAGCATTGAGGGGCAACGGCATTGGCGCCGTTGACCTACTCTGAGACGGAAATGTTAATTTTTCGCACCATGCGCGCGGGCTCGGGACGGATAAGGTCAACCGATAGCAAACCGTTCTTGAGAGAGGCGCCGGAAACCTGCATTCCGTCGGCGAGCACGAACATACGCTGGAACTGCCGCGCAGCAATGCCGCGGTAAAGATAGTCGCGCTCACCCTGCTCCGTCTGGCGTCCGCGGATGACGAGGTGGTTTTCTTCCGTCGTCACCTCGAGTTCGGCTTCGGAAAAGCCGGCGACGGCCAACGTGATTCGCAGCCGTTCAGGGGCACCGGAAGCGTCAGCGCGGATGCGTTCGATATTGTAGGGAGGATAACCGTCGTTCGCCTTCGCAAGGCGTTCGAGTGTCTTTTCCATGGCGTCGAAGCCCAGAAGCAGAGGGCTCGCAAACGGCGTCATTCGGCTCATCGGACAGTCCTTGCAACAAGCGACCATGCTGGCGCCCGCCGGGCGGCCCGCCAACTCCGCCACTATATGGGAGGTTCCAGCGGCGACCGCAAGGATGAGCGCCGAGGCTGATGGTCACGGCTGCTTCATGCCGGTCATACGGCACTTGACAGAATGTCAGGTTGTGGACCACTACCCGGAAAAAAGGAGCATTCATGCAGCGCAGGAAGATCATCATCGATACCGACCCGGGTCAGGACGATGCCGCGGCGATCATGCTTGCCTTTGCGAGTTCGGACGAGATCGAGGTGCTTGGTCTCTGCGCGGTCGCCGGAAACGTGCCGCTTTCCTACACCAGCCGCAACCTCCGGATCGTCTGCGAACTCTGCGGCAGGCCGGATGCGCCGGTGTATGAAGGCGCGCTGAAGCCAACCAAACGCCCACAGGTAACCGCCGAGCATGTGCACGGCAGGACCGGCCTTGACGGTATCGAACTGCCCGAACCGACCATGCCGGTGAAAGCGGCTCATGCGGTCGACTTCATCATCGAGACCCTGCGCGCCGAGCCGGCCGGAACCGTGACGCTCTGCACGCTCGGGCCGCTCACCAATATCGCGCTTGCTCTTGAGAAAGCGCCGGACATCGCGGGGCGCGCGAAGGAGCTGGTGATGATGGGCGGCGGCTTTTTCGAGGGCGGCAACATCACGCCGGCTGCTGAATTCAACATCTATGTCGACCCCGAAGCGGCAAAGACCGTGTTCGCCTCGGGCATGCCGATCGTCATGATGCCGCTCGACGTCACCCACCAATTGCTGACGACTAAAGCCCGCGTCGAAAAGATCGCCGCGCTCGGCACCCGTCCGGCGGAGGTTCTAGTCGCGTGGCTTGCCTTTTTCGAGCGATTCGACATTGAAAAATACGGCTCCGATGGCGGCCCGCTGCATGATCCGACGGTCATCGCCTACCTCATCAAGCCCGAACTCTTTTCGGGCCGCGACTGCAATGTCGAGATCGAAACGCAATCGGAGCTGACGGTCGGCATGACCGTAGTGGACTGGTGGCACGTCTCCGGCCGCAAGCCGAACGCCAAGGTCATGCGCCATGTCGATGCCGATGGCTTTTTCGAATTGCTGACGGAGCGGGTTGCTCGGCTCTAAGGCGGAATAAGCGGGCAAAGAAAAAGCCGCCGTTTGAAGGGCGGCTTTTATACGTTCAGCTTTAGGTGCAATCAGAATTCCTGCCAATCGTCGGATGCGACGGCCGCCGATCCGTGTGAGATAGCAGCCCTTGGCGCCGGCTTGGCACGTGGCGCCGGTACGGGCTGGCTCGGCCGCGTTGCCCGCATGGTCTGGGCAACCTGGCGCAGCGCCTGCGGCGCGCTTTGCATGTGGCCTGTCGCGTGTGCCGAAACGCGGAACCGTGCGACCAGCGACTTCAGCGTTTCCGCTTCCGTACTCAGCACCGTGCTCGCGGCGGTCGTCTCTTCCACCATCGCAGCATTCTGCTGGGTCACCTGGTCCATCTGGTTGACCGCCGAGTTGACCTCCTTGAGGCCGACCGCCTGTTCGCTCGCGGAAGCCGAGATCTGGCGGATCAATCCGTTGATCTGCATCACCTGCACTGCAATTTTCTGCAGCGTATCGCCAGCCTTGCCGACCAGTTCCACGCCGTCGCTGACCTGGCTGGTCGAGGCGTTGATGAGCGTCTTGATTTCCTTGGCGGCGTTTGCGGAACGCTGGGCGAGTTCGCGGACTTCCTGTGCGACGACAGCAAAACCCTTGCCGGCCTCGCCGGCGCGGGCAGCTTCCACGCCGGCATTGAGGGCGAGCAGGTTGGTTTGGAAGGCGATCTCGTCGATCACGCCGATGATGCGCGAGATTTCCTGCGAGGATCGGGCGATGCCCTGCATCGAGGCGACGGCCTTCTGCACCACTTCGCCCGACTTTTCCGCATCGTCACAGGCGAGGTTGACCGTACCGGCGGCCGAGCTGGCGTTCTCGGCGCTCGAGTTTACCTGCGCGGTGAGCTCGTTGAGTGCGGCTGCGGTTTCCTCGAGGCTGGCAGCCTGCTGCTCGGTCCGGCGCGACAGGTCCTGAGCGCTGGTTGTGATCTCGCGGCTGCCATTGCCGATATTGTAGACGGTCGAACTCACCGTCGCGATCGTCTCCTCAAGACTTTCCAGCGCCTTGTTGAAGTCGATCTTCAGCTTGGCATAGTCGCCCGGGAAATCGTCCTGGATGCGATAGCCGAGATTGCCATTGGAGAGTTCCGCCAGGCCATTGGCAAGCGAGGTGACGACGCGCTGCTGCTGCTGGGCGTTCGCTTCGCGCTCGCCTTCGGAACGGTGGCGCTCGCTTTCCGCCGCATGGCGCTGCGCTTCCGCCTCCGTTTCGAGCCGCCGGCCGTCCGCCAGTGTGTGGCGGAAGCCTTCGAGCGCGCCGGCGAGCGAGCCGATTTCGTCGGTGCGGTCCTGGCCCTCCACCGGCTGTTCGAAACGGCCCTTGCTTAAGGTATCGACGCTGCCGAGCAGCGCCCCCAGAGGCCGCCGCACGAAGACGGTGCTGCCGAAATAGAGGGTCGCGATGCAGGCCCCCATGATGACGATCCCGCCAAGCACCATCATCAGTGTCTGGTCCTGAACCGGCGCGGCAATCACGCTCTGCGGCACGTCCAGGACGATTGCCCAGGTGGCGTTGAGGTCCGGAACCGTGAACGGATAGACGACGCGTTCAAAGGGTTCCGCCGCATCGGCGGTCAGGTTGTCGAGCTGGACCGGCTGGTTCGACTTCAACGCGGCCAGCAGCTCGCTCGTTTTTTCGCCTTCGACCGGCTTCATCAGCTTGTCGGGATTGACAGGCACGATCCATTTGCCGCCTTGCGACACCAGGAGAACCCGGCCGGAGCCGAACGGCCGCATCGCCTGGAGCTTCTTTGTCAGGGTTGCCATCGAGACGTCGAGGCCGGCAACCCCGAGGAGCTTGGAGCCGGACATGACGGGGTAGGCGACAGAGCTCATGGCGACAGCATCGCCCGTCGTGCTTTCGATATAGGGCTGGGTGAGCGAGCCCTTCTTCGAGGTAGCCGCGAGCGAATACCATTCCGCCTGGGTGTCGATGTCGAAGACGCTATAGGCGATATCGCCGGTGCGGCTCTTGGTCCAGTAAGGGGCAAGCTCCCCCTTCTTGTTGGCGCCCATCTCCTTGTTGCCGACGAGCTCCGCGTTCTTCCCGTCGAATACGCCCGGAACTTCGGCGAACCAGCTGCCATAGGCAAAAGCATTCTGCTCCAGATTTGCCTTGAGAGCGTCGGTGACGCCCTTGCGGTCGAGATAACCCGCGGCATGGCCGCGGCCGATCACGCCCGCCATCGAACGTGCCGCGCCGGCAAGCTGGCCCATGTCGACGGCGACTTCGTTGGCGATCGAACGCGCCTCGGCCTGCGCCTGCGCCATGGTCAGCGTCGACACGCGATTGCGGGTTTGGGAAATCAGGAAGAAGTTGGAGAGAACCAGAACGACGGCGATTACCAGGCTCGTTACCAGTATGAGCTTCGTGGAGAGCGACTTGATCTTGAGCGAAAACATCGATTGCCTCGCGTTGCGGACAGAGGGGGGGCTCCTTCATGGAGCTGCCGCGAGGCGGATCGAATCTCGTCCCCGCTGAGATATCCGCGACCCTAAAAGCGATATGTTAATGTTGGCTAAAATTGTAAATACGTTCTCCCACGGCGCAGCGAGAGTAGCGGGGAATACCCGATCAAAGCAGCTTAGACCCTGGCATCGACCGCCTCGGCGGGCGGGATCGATGGCTGGGCGCCGCGGCTGAGGCAGGCGAGCGAACCGGCCACCGCGGCGCGGCGGAGCGCTTTCGCAAAATCGAGCCCCTGCTCGAGGCTGGCGGCCAGGTAACCGCAAAACGTGTCGCCGGCGCCGACCGTATCGACCGGTTCGATCTTCAATCCCTCGGCGGCGATGATCTCCCCGTCGCGGATCGCGACCACGCCGTCGCCGCCGAGCGTGACGACGTATGTCTGGCCGGTTTCCGCGTGCAGTTTTTTCAACATCTCCTGGCGCGCCGCAGCGTCCGGGATCGGGCTTCCGGCCAGCAATTCGAATTCGGTTTCATTGGCGACGACGATATCTGCAAGCCGGGCCAGCCGGGCCGCATCGCCGGTCAGCGGCGCAGTGTTGATCACCGTCTGAATGCTTTTGGCACGCGCTGCGTTGAGCGCCGTCTCTACCGTCCCGGTCGGAATTTCGAGCTGCAGCATCAGGATGTCGCCGATCTTCATGGCTTCGACCGCCGCCTCGGCCTGTGCCGTGCTCACGGTACCGTTGGCGCCGGCCACCACCGCGATCATGTTTTCGCCCGTGCCGCCCACCAGGATCAGAGCCGTGCCCGTTGGATCGGTTACGCGCGCGACCGCTGAGAGGTCTACCTTGGCGTCATCGAGAAGTGCCAGCGCCGGCGCAGCAAAACCATCTTCCCCAACGGCTCCCACCATATGCACGGAGCTTCCGGCACGGCGTGCTGCGAGCGCCTGGTTGGCGCCCTTACCACCGGCGGCCGTCGCAAAATTCGATCCCGCAACCGTCTCGCCCGGCTGGGGCAGACGTTCGGTCGTGGCGATGAGATCCATATTGATGGAGCCGAGGACGGTGATCATGGGCAGGCCTGCTTGCGTAAATTAAAGTCGCGCGACACTGCCCGAGAGGATCACTCCTCGTCAACCACCCGCAGCTTGAGCAGGCCGGTACGGCTTTCGACCGCCTTGGCTTGGGGCCGATCGCGGGCCACCTCGGCTTCGTGAGGCGCCTCCAGCTCGAGAGCCTCGATCTTGGCGCCGCGGCGGTTGAGCTTGTCGGTGGAGGTGAGGATCTGCTCGACATCCTTCTGCGCCGCGAAGAAATGTGTCTGCAGTTTGCGGGTGCGGTCGTCGAGGCGGGAAAGATCCTCGATCAGCAGCGCCACTTCGCCCTGGATGAGATGTGCCTGCTCGCGCATCCGCTGGTCCTTCAGCACGGCCTGTATGACCTGGATGGACAGCATCAGGAGAGAGGGCGAGACAATGACGATCCGGGATCGTTGCGCCTTCTGCACAGCGCTCTCGAAATGCTCATGGATCTCCGCGAAGATCGATTCCGACGGCACGAAGAGGAAAGCCATTTCCTGCGTTTCGCCCGGGATCAGGTACTTTTCCGAGACATCGCGGATGTGAACCTCGAGGTCGCGCTTGAAGGCCTGGGCGGCGGCCCGTCTCGCTTCGGGTGCCGCGGCCTCGCGAAAAGCGTTCCAGGCTTCGAGCGGAAATTTGGCATCGATCACCAGAGGCGGAGCGCCGTTCGGCATCCTGATCGTGCAGTCGGGCCGGGTGCCGTTCGAGAGCGTGGTCTGGAAACCGTAGGCCCCCATCGGCAATCCGTCGGCAACGATCGCTTCCATTCGGCCCTGGCCGAAGGCGCCGCGTGTCTGCTTGTTCGACAGGATTGCCTGCAGGCCGACGACGTCCTTTGCCAGCGTCTGGATATTGTTCTGGGCGGCGTCGATCACCGCCAGCCGTTCCTGCAGTCGCTGCAGGTTCTCTTGCGTCGACTTGGTCTGTTCGGTGATGCTAGCGCCGATCCGGTGCGTCATGCCATCGAGCCGCTGGCTGACCGACTGGTTCAGCTCCGATTGCCGCGTCGAAAGCGTCTCCGCCATTGCCGACAGCCGTCCCTGCATCTCGCTTTGCGCTCTCAGAAGTTCGGAAAGCCGGGCCTCGCCTTCCATTACCCGCAAGGCCGCATCTTCCTGCCGCCGAAGCGATGCGCGCCGGGCCAGGAACAGCCATAATAGTAGCAATGCCGCTCCACACATCACCGCCACGACGGCGGCGCGCGGATCGTCGAAGAAACGGGAAAGGCTCGCGACAAGATTATCCATGGCGGGAAACTAACAGAATTTTGCCGCTTGAAAAGATCAAAAGGTGAACATTTAGCTTCGTCCGGCCGTAATTTCTATTCCTTCGGAAAAAAAGATGGGTTATGGGAAGCCATGACGATCAAGCCTCTGATTATTCTGCCTGACCCGATCCTGCGTCAGGTTTCCAAGCCGATAGAGCGTGTTGACGCCGAGCTTCTGAGGCTCGCCGACGACATGCTGGAGACCATGTATGACGCGCCGGGCATCGGCCTTGCGGCGATCCAGATTGGCGTGCCGCGCCGCCTGCTGGTCGTCGACATTGCGCGCGAGGGCGAGGAAAAGCAGCCGCAGGTCTTCATCAATCCGGAAATCGTCAAATCCTCCGACGAGATCTCTGTATATGAAGAGGGCTGCCTTTCCATTCCGGAATATTATGCCGAGGTGGAACGCCCGGCGACCGTCAGCGTCAAGCATCTCGGCCGCGACGGCAAGGAATATGTGGTAGAGGCAGACGGCCTGCTCGCCACCTGCCTGCAGCATGAGATCGATCACCTGAATGGCGTGCTTTTCATCGACCATATCTCCCGCCTAAAGCGCGAGATGGTGATCAAGAAATTCACCAAGGCTGCCAAGTCCAAGGCGGTCTGAACCGTCGCTCGGGCGATCCGAGTTAAGAAGGCGCGGTCTCTTGAGACGCGGAACGACCATGTCTCTTCGCATCATCTTCATGGGAACGCCGGAATTTTCCGTGCCGACGCTGCAGAGCCTGAAACATGCGGGCCATGAGATCGTCGCCGTTTATACCCAGCCGCCGCGCCCGGGCGGCCGCCGCGGGCTCGATCTGGTCAAGTCGCCGGTCCATCAGGCCGCCGAACTGCTGGGCATTCCCGTTTTTACGCCGGCCAATTTCAAGGATCCCGATGAGCGCGAGAAATTCCGCGCACTCAAGGCGGATGTTGCCGTCGTCGTCGCCTACGGCCTTCTTCTGCCGGAAGCGATCCTGACGGGCACACAGCTCGGTTGTTACAACGGCCACGCTTCGCTCCTGCCGCGCTGGCGCGGTGCCGCGCCGATCCAGCGGGCGATCATGGCGGGTGACAAGAAGACCGGCATGATGGTCATGCAGATGGAAAAGGGCCTCGATACCGGCCCCGTCGCGCTGACGAGGGAAGTCGAAATCGGCGAGAACATGACGGCGGGCGAGCTGCACGACAAGCTGATGCTGGTCGGAGCCCGTGCGATGGTCGAGGCGATGGGGAAACTCGAAGCCGACGACCTGCCGCTGACGCCGCAATCGTCGGAAGGCGCGCTTTATGCCGCCAAGATCGACAAGGGCGAGACGCACATCGATTTTTTGAAGACCGCACGTGATGTGCATAACCACATCCGCGGTCTGTCGCCGTTTCCGGGCGCATGGTTCGAGGCGGAGATCAACGGCAAGCCGGAGCGCGTAAAGGTTCTCCTCTCGGAAGTCGGCGAGGGGCAGGGTGAGCCCGGAACGGTTCTGGACGAAGCGCTGACCGTAGCCTGCTGTGAAGGTGCGGTGAAGCTCCGCAAATTGCAGAAGGCCGGCGGCAAGCCGCTGGCCGCGGCGGATTTCCTGCGCGGGACGCCGCTTGGGCCGGGCACGAGGCTCTCCTGATGCCCCGATTCCGCATGGCCGTCGAATATGACGGCACGCCCTATGTCGGCTGGCAGAAGCAGAAGAACGGCCACTCGGTACAGTCGGCGCTTGAAAATGCCATCCTGTCTCTGACCAAGGAGCCCGTGGTGGTCAAGGGCGCCGGCCGCACCGATTCCGGCGTGCATGCGCGCGGACAGGTGGTGCATGTCGATCTCACGCGGTCGTGGCAGCCACACCGGCTGCGCGACGCGCTGAATGCCTATCTCGGCATGGCCAGGGAGAAAGTCGCCATCGTCAGCGTGCAGGTTGTCGATGATACGTTCGACGCTCGCTTTTCGGCTGTCCGGCGATACTACCTCTACCGTATCATTTCACGGGCCGGCCCGCTGGCGCTGGATGCGAAGCGTGCCTGGTGGGTCACCAAGGATCTGGATCATGAAGTCATGCATGCCGCCGCCCAGACCTTGGTCGGAAAGCACGATTTCACGACTTTTCGTTCGGTTCATTGCCAGGCGAAAAGCCCCGTCCGCACGCTGGACATACTGGATGTCACGCGCAGCGGCGACCTGATCGAAATCCGCGCGACGGCACAGAGTTTCCTGCACAATCAGATACGGTCGCTCGCCGGCACGCTGAAACTGGCCGGCGAAGGCCGCATGACGCCGGCGGATGTCCGCGCAGCATTGGACGCCCGGGACCGCAAGGCCTGCGGGCCGGTGGCACCGCCGGAGGGGCTTTATTTCATGCGGGTCGATTATCCAGGCGATCCCGTAGAGCCCTGAAGCGCTGGCTTCGTCAGAGTGGGTAAATGCCGAGGAAACGCTGCAGCGCTTCGGTCAGCAGCATGCTCGGCACGATCAGCACCAGCACCAGCGTGGTGATCATCAGCGGCTGCGGTCCGCAGATCATCCGCATCACCCGCGATATCGCGATGATCATCACGATCAGCAGCGCGAAATGGACCAGCGCCAGGGCGGTATCGAGTCTCGACGGCAACAGGAAGCGCAGGCTCAGCAGGCCGTAGAGATAGGCAAACGGAACCGAGAGCCAGTTGACGGTGACGACGACCGCCGGAAACTTTCGGGCGATGCCGAGCAGCGAGCAGAGTACGCCGGCAAGGATCAGCGGCACCAGCCAGTTGAAGATTTCCAGCATTGCCATGCGAACGAAGAAAATCCCGCCGATCCGGGCGCCGGACGGCATGCCCTCAAGCAGATAGTCGCGCCACCACAGCCACGAGATGAACGCGCCCGGCAGGCACCAGACGAACGCCCAGAACGAGCGCATCATGCCGCGATCGGAAATGTCGAGCAGGCGGAAACCCTGCGCATCGCCGCGGATAAGCAGCCAGAGACCGCTCAGATAAAGTCTGACTTCAGCATAGGAGGGCAAGGCGGCCTCCTCGCAAAACGGCGAAATCACGCATCAGGTTAACGAAACCCCCATGATATTCTCCAGTTCGCGCGCAACAAACATGTCGGTCAGGAGCACAAGTCCCAGGGTGGCAATGCGGATCATCACCGGGCCGCCCATGACTGTTCTTAGAACGCACCAGGCGAGGAAAAGCGCGGCGATCAGAATGGTTGCCGCCAGAATTATCGAAGCGTAACCGGCAAGCCCCATGGCGCCACCTTGCTGGGCAGATAGGAAAGCGATGGGCGAATAAACCGCATGGATCGCATAGGCGAGCGGGACGGCAAACCAGTTGCGCACCACGATCAGGATCGGCACGAGCGGCATGAAGCGCAGAATGAAGCCGAGGGCGATGAGCGCCGCGGCCGGCACGACCCACTGGGCCGCTTCGAGGACCAGCATCTTCAGGAAAAAGATGAAGGAATAGTCCTCGCGTTGAGGGAAATGACGAAGGTATTCCATCCGCTGAACGATCCAGCCGACAATCAATGCCGGCGCGCACCAGCCCGCCGCCCAGAACGAACGCAATACGCCCTGGTCCGAAATGTCGAACGGTCGCAGACCGCGCGCATCGCCCCTGATCAGCAGCCAGAGACCGCCGAGGTAGAGCCTGACTTCATGATAGGAGGGCATTATCGAACCAGCGGGAGATGAAGGTCCCATAGATTTGGGTGAGCGTCTCCAGATCGGCAAGGGCTACGCGCTCATCGATCATATGCATGGTCTGCCCGACAAGGCCAAATTCGACGACCGGGCAATAATCCTTGATGAACCGGGCATCCGAGGTGCCGCCTGTCGTCGAAAGTTTCGGCACCTTGCCGGTCACGTTTTCGACGGCACCCGATAGCGAAGCGATCAGGGCATTGTTGCGGGTCAGGAACACGTGGCTCGGGCGTTCTGCCCAGGTGATGTCGTAGCGCGCCGGATCGCGCTCCGGGCGCAGCGGGCTACCAATCGCTGCTGCGTCGAGCCGCCTGACGATCTCGGCTTTGACCGTATCGGCGGTCCAGGTGTCGTTGAAGCGGATGTTGAAGGCGAACGCCGCCTTGGCCGGAATGACGTTGGTCGCCGGATTGCCGATATCGATGGAGGTCACTTCCAGATTGGAGGCCGGGAATTCCGCCGTGCCGCCGTCGAAGGGCGGATTCATCAGCACTGAGGCGAGCGGCAGTAGGCCGCGTACCGGATTGTCGGCAAGGTGCGGGTAGGCCGCATGGCCCTGGACGCCGAAGACGGTGACCTTGCCGGAGACCGAACCGCGTCGGCCGATCTTGATCATGTCGCCGAGCGCATCCGGATTGGTCGGCTCGCCGACCAGGCAGGCATCCCAGGTCTCGCCCCTCTCGGCCGCCCATTTCAGCAGCTTCTCGGTGCCGTTGACGGCCGGGCCTTCCTCGTCGCCGGTGATCAGGAAGGAGATCGAGCCTCTTGGCGCGCCATGCAGATCGATATGGCGGGCGACCGCTGCGACGAAACAGGCAATGCCACCCTTCATGTCCACCGCGCCGCGGCCGAACAGCTCGCCGCCGACGATCTCGGCGGCAAAAGGCGGCTTACTCCAAGACGTCTCGTCTCCCGGCGGCACTACGTCCGTGTGGCCGGCAAACATCAGATGCGGGGCGTCGGTGCCGAGCCGGGCATAGAGGTTCTCGATGTCCGGCATGCCGGGTTCCGTCGCCACCATCCGCTCGACCTTGAATCCGAGCGGAAGCAGCATCGCCTCGAGCGCCGCAAGCGCGCCGCCCTCGGCAGGCGTCACCGAGGGGCAGCGGATCAGAGTCTGGAGATTGGCGATGGGATCGGCAGCAGGCATTTGATCGGATCAGTCCCGCAGCAGTTCGTTGATGGCGGTCTTGGAACGGGTCTGCTCGTCGACGCGCTTGACGATCACGGCACAATAAAGGCCCGGTCCCATGTCTCCGTTCGGGAACGGCTTGCCCGGCATCGTGCCGGCGACGACGACCGAGTAGGGCGGCACTTCGCCATAGCTGATCTCGCCGGTGGCACGATCGACGATCTTGGTCGACTTGCCGATGAACACGCCCATTCCGAGCACTGAGCCCTGGCGGACGATGCAGCCTTCGACCACTTCCGAACGGGCGCCGATGAAACAATTGTCCTCGATGATGGTCGGGCCGGCCTGCATCGGCTCCAGCACACCGCCGATGCCGACGCCGCCGGAAAGATGCACGTGCTTGCCGATCTGGGCGCAGGAGCCGACCGTCGCCCAGGTGTCGACCATCGTGCCTTCATCGACATAGGCGCCGAGGTTGACGAAGGATGGCATCAGGACGACGTTCTTGGCGATATGGGCCGAGCGCCGCACGACAGCGTTCGGCACGGCGCGGAAACCGGCAGCGCGGAACTGGGTTTCACCCCAGTTCTCGAATTTGGAAGGCACCTTGTCCCACCAGGTGGAGGCACCGGGGCCGTTCTTGACCACTTCCATGTCGTTGAGGCGGAAGGACAGCAGAACGGCCTTCTTCAGCCACTGGTGCACAGTCCAGGTTCCGTCTTCGCCGCGGCTTGCAACCCGTGCCTGACCGCTGTCAAGCAGGTTGAGCGCTTCCTCGACCGCATCGCGGATTTCCCCTTTGGTCGAAACCGTCACGCCGTCGCGGTTGTCGAAGGCGGTCTCGATGGTCTTTTCGAGAGAAGAGAAGTCGGGGCTGCTCATGGGAAATCCTTAAACGTCACTCTGTATCGTGATGGTGGGAGAGGTGGCCATTTGGTGTCTTTTGATCTAAGCGACCGCCACTCAAGCGTCAATGTGAATTGGCGTCAATGCATTTGACGCCGGAAGGATCATGCGAATGGCAAAGGCGAAGAAGGATGGCCCACGGCGCAAGGATGGGGCCTGGGATCCGCTGAAGGACAACAAGGCGGACAAAAACGACGCCGCAGTCCAGCCGCGGACGCCGCAGACGGAATCGCATTCCTATCGCCTCGCCTATGCGGATGACGAGTTCCTCAGCCGCGAGGAGCTTCGCCCCGTGCGTCTCCAGCTCGAGCTGATGAAGACGGAAATGGCACTCGCCGAGCGCGGCATCAAATCGACCGTGGTGCTGTTCGGCGGCGCGCGCATCCCGGCGCCCGGCCAGAGCGCCTGGGCCGCCCGCAATGATACGCAGCGCCAGAACCTCGAGGCGGCTTCCGTCTACTACGAGGAGGCGCGCAAGTTCGCCGCTCTCTGCGGCAGACATTCCGCAAGCTACAATCATCAGGAATATGTGGTGGTGACAGGCGGCGGGCCGGGCGTCATGGAGGCCGGCAACCGTGGTGCGGCTGATGCCGGTGCGCCGAGCATCGGCCTCAATATCATGCTGCCCCACGAGCAGGCCCCGAACCGCTACGTGACGCCAGAGCTCAGCTTCAATTTCCACTATTTTGCCATCCGCAAGATGCATTTCATGATGCGGGCCAAAGCGGTCGTCGTTTTTCCGGGTGGCTTCGGCACGCTGGACGAAATGTTCGAGGCGCTGACCCTCATCCAGACCAAGCGCATGGAACGCATGCCGCTCATCCTGTTCAGCGAAGCCTTCTGGCGCGGCATCATCAATTTTGGCGCGCTCGCGGAATTCGGGACGATCGCTCCGGACGATCTCAACCTCATCAATTTCGTGGAAACCGCGGAAGAGGCGTGGAAGATCATCTCGGATTTCTACGAGCATTGAAGGCTTGATTGAAAGTCGCGAAGTTCGCGACTAGATTGTCGCTAGAGGATGGTACCGATGAGCGATGAAGTCGTAGATCTGAATTTTCTGGCCAAGCTTGGGCAGCGGACAAATGACGAAGTTCGCGCCCTTCGCAAGGAGGTTTCTGAAATCAGGACCCTGGCGATCCAGACTTATGAATTTTCGAAGCGCCTGGAACGACGTCAGGCGGAAGTTCGGGATGATCTCGAGCTCTCTATCAAAATCGAACTTGGCGGGGCTTTGTCCCACATGCAGTCGACGATCGAGCAGTCGCTTGTCCGCATCGAGGACAAGGTGGAGGAGGTCGCGGACCGAGTGTCCGCAGTCGAGCACAGACCTTCCTGATTGCGGGCTTTATCTGATCCGAAAAATAAAAGAACCCGCCCTTTGGGGAAAGGGCGGGTCCTTGGGACGACTGTCGGAACTAGTTCCAAGGGGGCGGAGAACTAGAGGGGGCGGTCCGGCAAGTCGTCGATGGAAATGGTTCCATCCTTGTTGGTGTCCATGCGGGCGAACAGCTTGTCGGATGCGGCAGAAGCTTCTGCCTTGGTGATCTTCCCATCCTTGTCTTCATCAACCATGCGGAACATGCCCTGGCCCATTATCTGGCGGCCATGCGGGCGTTCCCAGCGGGCGTCCTCGCGGCCCCAGCCATGGCGGCCCTGGTCGTCGCGGTTCCAGGCGGAATGATCGCGGTCGCGGCGATGGTCGTCGCGCCGATCTGCCATGTCGCGGTTGGACTGGTCGTCCTTTTTGTCCGCGGTGTTGGCGACTTCCGGCTGGTTGTTCTTGCGGAACTCTTCCATCTTCGCCTGGCGATAATCGAACATTTCGCCGCGCGTCAGAGAGCCGTCCTTGTTGGCGTCGATTGCCGCAAAGAGCTTGTCCTGGAAGGCAGTCATCTCGTCCTTGGAGATTTTGCCATCCTTGTCGGCATCGGCGTTCTTCAGCAGGCGGACGAACATCACGTCCTGCATCATGGCGCGGCCGGGACCATTATGGCGGCCGGGACCATCACGCCCTGGGGCTGCAAAGGCCGGGATAGCTGCGCCGGCGATCAGCGCTGCTCCAAGGGTCGCCAGAACGATCTTTCTTGCGGTCATTGTGGTGGTCCTTCAGGTTGTTTCGATAGCCTGAAGATAGAGACCGCCGCGGTCAAAACCACTTAAACATCCGTAATGTGGATGAACTTTTCGTAATGGCGATAAAACGTTAGCGGATGTTGAGGCCGGTGAGGAAACCCGTCAGGTCGTCGGTCACGTAGTCGATGTGATCGTCCTCATCGGTAAGCTTCTCCCAACGTTCCATCAGCACAGCATCCAGATTGCGCGGCACCAGAAGGACGGTGCGCATGCCGAGTGCTTTCGGCACCTGCAGATTGCGTGGCAGATCCTCGAACATCGCAGCACTCTTCGTATCGACCCGGTGCATGCTCGCGAATTTGTCGTAAGTCGCGCCTGCCGGTTTCGGTACGTAGTCGGCCGCGACGATGTCGAATATATCGTCGAAATTATCGAGAATGCCGAGTGCCCGCGCCGCCGCTTCCGCATGTGGCACGCTGCCATTGGTGAAGATGAACTTGCGGCCGGGAAGGGCCTTGATCGCCTCGCCAAGTTCCGGATGCGGCAACAGCGCCGAATAGTCGATCGCATGCGCCTGTTCGAGAAACCCGTCCGGATCGATGCCGTGGTTCAGCATCAAGCCCTGCAGCGTCGTGCCGTGTTCATGGTAATAGCGCTTCTGCAGCGCTTTCGCTTCCGCCGGCTCCAGCTGCAGCAATTCCTGCACATAGGCCGTCATGTTCTTGTCGATCTGCGCGAACAGATCGATGTGATGCGGATAGAGCGTGTTGTCGAGATCGAACACCCAGTCGCGGACATGGGCGAAATCGGCGGGATCGGGCGAGGTCTGCGGCTTTTTTTCCATGGCGGCTTTATGCACCGGCACGGCGGCAAAGAAAACGAAAAAGACATACGCTTTCGGCCAGAGCCGGCCTTGGCGATCTGCCGGAACGCGTGATACCGCCAGTCTATGGAACTCTGGATCCCCATCACCATCGCTGCCGCCTTTCTGCAGAACCTGCGCTCTGCCCTGCAGAAGCATCTCCAAGGCTCGCTTGGCACGCGCGGAGCGAGCTTTGTGCGCTTCGGCTACGGTTTTCCGATCGCGATCCTCTATGTCCTGTGCCTTCACCATGTCACCGGTTACCCGTTCCCGGCACTGAACTGGACCTTCGCCTTATGGGCGGTGATCGGCGGGCTGGCACAGATCTTTGCGACCATGATGCTGGTGCATCTCTTCTCGCTCAGGAATTTTGCGGTCGGAACGGCTTATTCCAAGACCGAGCCGGTGCAGGCTGCCATATTTGGCTTCATTCTGCTCGGCGAAAAGCTGACGCCGGGCTCGGTTGCCGCAATCATCGTCGGCGTTATCGGCGTAATGACGATCTCGATGGCGCGCATGCCGCTGTCCTGGCGCAACATGATAGTCGCCATGACCAGCCGCACTGCCTTGATCGGCATCGCGTCAGGCGCGGTCTTCGGTATTTCGGCCGTCTCCTACCGCAGCGCGTCGCTGTCGCTCGGCGGTCCCGGTCCGGTCATGGAGGCCGCGGTGACGCTCGCCTGTGTCACGACTTTCCAGACCGCCTTCATGCTGGTCTGGATGTTCTGGAGGGACAAGCGTGAGATCGTCCAAGTCGTTCTCTCGTGGCGTTCATCCTCTCTCGTCGGCCTGGCAGGCGTGGTCGGCTCGGCCGGCTGGTTCACCGCCATGACCCTGCAGCAGGTGGCCTATGTCCGCGCGCTCGGGCAGATCGAGCTCGTCTTCACCTTCATGGCGTCTTATTTCCTTTTCCATGAACGGGTGAACCGCATGGAGGTGTTTGGCTGCCTCTTGATCGTCGGCGGCATCCTCGGGTTGCTCTTTTCCTGATCGACGCCCGATTTGCGGCGGCATCCGTCACCGAAACCGGTTAGGGTATTCCGATCAATGGGAGGATCATTCATGCTGGAGAAAGACAAGGCAGCCGCGTTCGCAGCACTTCACCAGAAGGGCAACCCGGTCATCATCTACAACATCTGGGATGCAGGCACTGCCAGGGCGGTTGCGGATGCTGGGGCGAAGGCGCTCGGCACTGGAAGCTGGTCGGTCGCCGCAGCGCAAGGGTATGCCGATGGCGAAAACCTGCCGCTCGATGCATTGCTTGCCACGGCGAAATCGATCACCGCGGCCGTTGACCTGCCGCTTTCGGTGGATTTCGAGGGCGGTTATGCGGAAGATCCGGCCGAGCTGGCGGCAAATGTCGCGAGAGTCATCGACGCGGGCGCGATCGGCATCAATTTCGAGGATCAGGTCATCGGCGGCAGCGGTATCTATCCCGTGGAGCAGCAGGCCGATCGCATCCGTGCGATCCGGGCCCTGGCAGACACGCGCGATATGCCGTTCTTCATCAACGCCCGGACCGATCTTTTCCTTCAGGAAGGCGACCGGACGAAGCATGCCGCGCTTCTCGATCAGGCGATCGAACGCGCCAGAGCCTATGCCGAGGCTGGGGCCAACGGTTTCTTTGCGCCGGGACTGGCCGATGAGGGGTTGATCGAGACGCTGTGCAAGGCCTCGCCACTTCCAGTCAACATCATGATGTTCAGTGGCGTTCCGTCGCCGAAACGCCTCGGCGAACTTGGTGTCGGTCGGGTCAGCTACGGGCCGGGTCCCTACCGGGCGATGATGGCGAAGCTGAAGGAAGACGCCGCGGCGGTTTTCACCGCCGCCGGCTGAGCATCGGAGGCATCGGCGATCAGGGAACGATCAGTGTGCCGGCGCCGTGTTCGGTGAAGATTTCGAGCAGGACCGAGTGGGCGGTCTTGCCGTTCAGGATGACGACGCCCTGCACGCCGGCCTTGATCGCCTCGATGCAGGTCTCGACCTTCGGGATCATCCCGCCGGAGATCGTGCCGTCCTTGATGAGGGCCTGGGCCTGGGCGACCGTCAGTTCCTTGATCAGCTGCTTGTCCTTATCGAGGACGCCCGGAACGTCGGTGAGGAAGAGCAGGCGGGTGGCGCTGAGCGCGCCGGCGATGGCGCCTGCGAACGTGTCGGCATTGATGTTGTAGGTGGCGCCGTCGCGGCCCGGAGCAACCGGGGCGATGACCGGGATCATTTCCGACTTGGCGAGCAGGTCAAGCAACGTGCGGTCAACTTCCACCACCTCGCCGACGAAGCCGAGGTCGAGAACCCGCTCGATATTGCTGTCCGGATCGATGACGGTCTTCTTGGCCTTTTCGGCGAAGACCATGTTACCGTCCTTGCCGCAAAGGCCGATCGCCCATTCGCCGGTCTGGTTGATCAGCGCGACGATTTCCTTGTTGATCGAGCCGGCGAGAACCATTTCGACGATCTCGACCGTCTTCTGGTCGGTGACGCGCAGGCCGGCTTCGAACTTGGATTCGATGCCCATCTTCGTCAGCATCGCACCGATCTGCGGACCCCCGCCATGCACGACGATCGGATTGACGCCGGACTGCTTGAGAAGCGCGATATCCGCCGCGAAAGCCTTGCCGAGCTCCGTGTCACCCATGGCATGGCCGCCGTATTTCACGACGATAGTCTTGTTTTCGTAACGCTGCATATAGGGCAGCGCCTGTGCCAGAAGCTTTGCCTGAAGTTCGCTTTCGGAAGCCGTCATGGGATACCCCTGAATATTGAGTGGGGCCTTTTAGCGCATGTTTTTGACAGAGGAAATAATAAGTCCGGAGATTATCGCGCAATCGACGGAGCGGTGCAGGCCAAATGGAGCGCCGCATGCCGGCACGAACGCCGATCAGGGGCATGGTGGTCAAGCGGATTGCGGGCGCTACGACAAATATAGACAAATAGAAACAAAGGCTTGATGTTTATTTTCCGGCTTTCTCATTGCCGCTGAAACTCTTCCTCTCCGGCTTCCGTCTCTTGTGATGTCTCCGCCGATGTCGGGACGCCAGGCCTTGGGAGGCGCGCATCCGCGCCGGGGCAACAAGATTCGTTGAGAGGAAGCCATCATGTTGAAGACCGCACTCCGCACGCTCGCCATCGCGACCGTTCTGTCCGCCGCCACAGTCACCGCCTTCGCCGCCAATCCCAAAGTCGGCGGCGCGGCGATGTATGAAGGCAAGAACATCGTCGAAAACGCCGTGAACTCCAAGGACCACACGACGCTCGTCGCTGCCGTCAAGGCTGCCGGTCTGGTCGAGACGCTCCAGGGCAAGGGCCCGTTCACGGTCTTTGCGCCCACCAACGAAGCCTTCGCCGCTCTGCCCAAAGGCACGGTCGAAACGCTGCTGAAGCCGGAAAACAAGGCTCAGCTTACCAAGGTGCTGACCTGCCACGTGGTTGCGGCGGACGCGATGTCCACGGCCATCGAAAAGATGATCAAGGACGACAAGGGCGCCCATGACGTCAAGACCGTTGGCGGCTGCATTCTGAAGGCCAAGGAAAACATGGGCAAGATCACGCTCACCGACGAGATGGGTGGCGTAGCACATGTGACGATCGCCGACGTCAAGCAGTCGAACGGCGTCATTCACGTGGTCGATAAGGTCCTGCTCCCGAAAATGTAAAAGCCGGTCACGCGTTTGGGGCTTTTACATCGGTATCCGGTCGCCTCTCCTCGGAGGCGGCCGGATCCGCCGTTTCAAGAACAGTGTCAGACCGGCCGGCCGACGGTTTCGGCAATTGCCTGGCGCAGCTCGTCTATCCCCTTGCCCTTTTCGGAGGAGGTGGAGAGCACGAACGGGAAGGCGGCGGGATGCTTGCGGATCTTTTCCTGCGTCTCGGCCAGCAGCTTCACCACGGCTGGTTCCTTGATCTTGTCCGTCTTGGTCAGCACGATCTGATAGGAGACGGCGGCCTTGTCGAGGAGGTCCAGGACTTCGTCGTCGTTCTTCTTGATGCCGTGACGGCTGTCGATCAGCAGATAGACGCGCTTCAGCGTTGCGCGGCCGCGCAGATAGTCGAAGACGAGCTTGGTCCAGGCGTCCACATTCTCTTTCGGGGCCTTCGCGTAGCCGTAACCCGGCATGTCGACCAGCGCCATAGGGGGAAGGTCGGTACCTGCGCCCGAATAGCCATCCGGCACGAAATAGTTGAGCTCCTGGGTCCGGCCGGGCGTATTGGAGGTGCGCGCCAAACCCTTCTGGCCGACGAGCGCATTGATCAGCGACGACTTGCCGACGTTCGAGCGGCCGGCAAAGGCGACTTCCAGCGGGCCTTCCGGGGGCAGGAACTTCATCGAGGGCACACCGCGGATGAAGATCCAGGGGCGGCCGAATAGCGGTTTGTCGTCCGTGCTCATGTCTGCGGGCATCGGTTCTGGTCGTCCTGTTTTGTCGAAGGGCACGGCTTCAAGGTTTTGGCCGGCAATGTCAAGCTTTCGGGCTTTTCAGCCCTTTCCCTAAAAGAAAAACCCCGGACGAGCCGGGGTTCTCATTCGTTTATCGGCAGACGCTATTTTGTCGGCGCCGGTTTTCGTCGGAAGAGGCCCTTCAGATTGTCGAACAGCTCCACCTTCGCACCATGGCGCTTCATGATGATTGCCTGCTGCGTTACCGACAGAGTGTTGTTCCAGGCCCAGTAGATGACGAGGCCCGCAGGGAAGGAGGATAGCATGAAGGTGAACACCAGCGGCATCCAAGTGAAGATCATCGCCTGGGTCGGATCCGGCGGCGTCGGGTTCATGCGCATCTGCAGGAACATGGTAACGCCCATGACGAGCGGCCACACGCCGATCATCAAGGCATGCGGCACGTCGTAGGGCAGCAGGCCGAAGAGATTGAAAAGCGAGGTCGGGTCGGGGGCGGACAGGTCCTGGATCCACCCGAAGAACGGCGCGTGCCGCATTTCGATGGTGACGTAGATGACCTTGTAGAGCGAAAAGAAGATCGGAATCTGCAGGACGACCGGCCAGCAGCCGGCGATCGGATTGATCTTTTCTTCCTTGTAAAGCGCCATCGTCGCCTGTTGCAGGGCCATTCGGTCGTCGCCGAACTTGGCTTTCAGCTCTTCCATCTTCGGCTGCATGCGCTTCATGTTGGCCATCGAAGCGTATTGCTTGCTGGCCAGCGGGAAGAACAGCGTCTTGACGACGATGGTGGTGAGCAGGATCGCCACCCCGAAATTGCCCACGTGACGGAAGAAGAAGTCCATCAGTTGGAACATCGGCTTGGTGATGAAGTAGAACCATCCCCAGTCTATCAGGCGGTTGAACTGCGGAACGCCGAATTCCGTCTCGTAGCGCGAGACAAGCGGCACTTCCTTGGCGCCGGCGAAGACGAGGTTCTTGATCTCGGTCGACTGGCCCGGCTGAACCGTCAGGTCATCGCCCTTGTAGTCAGCCTGGTAGCTCGCCTGACCGCCGGTGAAATGCGAGAAGCGCGCCACATAAGGCAGCGTCTGCGGCGGCACGATGGTGGCAGCCCAGTACTTGTCGGTGATCCCGAGCCAGCCGGTCTTGGCCTTCTCGTTGGTGTACTGCTCTTTTTCGATATTGGCGTAGGTATGCTCGTTGAGGCTGCCGCTCTCGCCCATCACGCCGATGAAGCCTTCGTGGATGACCCAGACGGCGGGCGTTGCCGGTTTGTTGTTGCGGATGACGCGGCCGTAAGGCGTCAGCGTCACCGGGGCGGCGGTCTTGTTGTCGATCTTGTCGGCAACGGTCAGCATGTAATGGTCATCGACCGAGACGGTGCGCGTGAAGGTGACACCCTTCTCGTTGGTGAAGGTCAGCGTCACCGGCGTCTGCTGGGTCAGCTTGCCGCCGCTTGCGAGCGTCCATTGCGTGCCGGTACCGGGAGCGGTGCCGATCGTTTCATTGGGGATATAGCCGACTTCCGTGAAATAGCCATCCGTCGTGTCGGATGGCGAGAACAGCGTGATGATCGGGCTCTTTTCGTCGACGGTTTCGCGATATTCACGCAGCTTGAGGTCGTCGAAGCGGGCGCCGGTCAGGTTGATGGAGCCGATCAGAGCAGGCGTCTCGATCTGTACGCGTTGCGACCGGGCCAGCGCCTGATCGCGGGAGAGTGCGGCAGTTGCCGGGTTCGCACCAGGCAGGTTCCCCAGGACGCCGGAACCACTCTGAGCGCCGGGGCTTTCCGGCGAAACAGGCTGGGCGCTCTCGCCCTGAAGCGCACGGCTGGCTTCTTCGGCGCGCCGCTGGGCTTCCATCCTCGGGTTCATATAGAGGAACTGCCAGGCAAGAACGATCAGCACCGAGAGCGCGATCGCGATGAAGTAATTGCGGTTCTTTTCCATCATGCTTTCCTGGAACGGGTCTCCTCGGACCGCTTTGGTCTCGGCTTGCTTTCGATACGCTCGATAAGCTGAGCCGTCATATCCGCAAAGGGGGCCTTAAGCACCTCCCGCCGCGCGACAATCACATAGTCGTGTCCGTTCTTCATTGCAAATCCGGCAGATTGCCTCACCACCTCGCGGAGGCGGCGGCGCATGCGGTTGCGTTCGACCGCGTTGCCATGTTTCTTGGTAACGGTGAAACCGACGCGCGGCGCTTCGTCCGGCTGGTTCCGATCAAGGACTTCCAGAAGGAAGTTCCGGCCCCGGCGGGTTTCGCCTTCCCGGACGGCAAGGAACTGCGGCCGGCTTTTAAGCCGCCCGACAGTTTTCTCGTTCTTTGTCTCAGTCGTCATCGCCCGGTCGTCTCGGGCATCTCAGGCCTTAGGCCGAGAGACGCTTGCGGCCACGGGCGCGACGTGCGGAGAGAACCAGACGACCACCTTTGGTGGCCATACGGGTGCGGAATCCGTGGCGGCGCTTGCGAACAAGCTTGGACGGTTGATAGGTACGCTTCATTTATTTTAATACCGCGGTGTGCGGCCCTTCTTGGAGTTTGCCGTCATCACGACGGCAAGAGCGCTTCGGAAAAACGATCTGCGCAGGCGACCGCATGCGTGCAAGCCCGCCGGAGCTGAACGTGGGCGGCTTATAAGAGGACTCCGCCGGAAAAGTCAATCGCTGTCGGGCTTCTTTGCTCGTAAGCCGAGAGCCCGTCGATCTTCCACCAAAGCGCCCGGCTGGGACATTGCGGTGCGGCTGCACCAATATTTCCCCCATGAATTGAGGGGTAAGAAATAGAAGATGTGAGGCATCTTCCCTATCAAACGTCAAATTTATCAACCTGAGGGCGCATCACGGCAAATCGTGCCCGTTGGGGCTGCGTAGGCGCCTTTTTCTCTAAGCGTTTCTTTAATTTCTAAAGGCTAATTTTAGCATTGAATGGAAGAGAAGCTGGTTACGAGCCAGCCCTTCCTCACACGATAAGTCGCGTTGGAAGGGAAAGAAATGAGAATTCGAGGGAAAATCAACCTCCTCGTCGGTCTGATGAGCCTCGTGGCCTGCTTTATTGGCGGCATGGCGCTGTTTGCCATGGCGGAATATCGCCAGATGATGGTTCAATATGAACTGGCCGCTGACCGCGCACACAAGGGCGAGCACCTTAACCGGCTCGTCACGGCCGTCGTGATGGACTCCCGAGGCGTCTACATGTCGAAGGACATCAAGGAGGGCGGAAAATTCGGCGACGGTATCCTCGGTTACCTGGATGAGATGGGCAAGCTTCTCAAGGATTGGGACAAGATCGTCCCTGCCGATGAACGTGTCGCATTCGACAAACTGCTCGCTCGTTCCAAGGAGTTCACCGGCTTTCGGACCGAGACAGCCCGCCTTGGTCGGGAGGTGAGCCCGGCTGCGGCCAACGAGCAGGGCAATAACGACGCCAACCGAAACAACCGTAAAGCCTACCAGGTCGAGATCGATGCGATCGTCGCCACCGACAAAGCCGTTCTCGCCGCCGTTAATGAAGAACTCAACGACTTCACGCAGACCCTTTTCATACTCGTCTCCGCGGTTACCCTGGCAGGCGTAGCCGCCGGTGCCGGTTTCGGCCTTTACCTGGGCCGCCGCCAACTCAGCCATCCGATCACCGATCTGACCCGGTCCATGAAACACATCGCTGCCGGCGAATTCGACACGGTCGTCGGCGGGGCGGATCGCGCCGACGAGATTGGCGATATGGCCGCCGCGATCGAGATCTTCCGCAAGAACGGCATCGAGGTCGCGCGCATGAATGCGTCCGAAGCGACCATGCGCGGCAAGAGCGACGATCTGCAGACCCGCATGGCGGCCGTCGTCGCGGCCGCCGCGGAGGGCGATTTCACCCGCCGTATCGACAAGCAATGGGGCGAGGAGAGCCTCGACCGTTTCGCCCGTGACGTCGACATGCTCGTCGAGAGCGTCGATGCCGGGGTGTCCGAAACCCGGCGCGTCGTAAAAAGCCTTGCCGACGGCGACCTCACCGACAGCATGCGGGGTACGTTCAAGGGTGCATTTGCCGAGTTGCAGCATAATGTCAACGGCACCATGGATACGCTGCGTGGCACGATGCGCAATGTCCGCACCGCCACCGGCTCTATCAACGGGAGCGCCGCCGAGCTCAGCCGGGCGACCAACGATCTGTCTCGCCGCACCGAACAGCAGGCCGCCGCGCTGGAGGAAACTTCAGCCGCGCTCGCGCAGATCACCGCCGTCGTCAAGAGTTCGACCGAGCGGGCGCACGAGGCAACCGTCATGGTCGGCGAGGCCAAGCAGAGCGCGGTCCAGTCGGGCGAGGTGGTGCGCAGCGCCGTCGATGCTATGGGCCGGATCGAGCAGGCCTCCCGCGAGATCGCGCAGATCACCAACGTCATCGACGAGATCGCCTTCCAGACCAATCTTCTGGCTCTGAACGCCGGCGTCGAGGCGGCCCGTGCAGGCGAAGCCGGCAAGGGTTTTGCCGTCGTCGCGCAGGAAGTCCGCGAACTCGCCCAGCGCTCGGCAAGTGCCGCAAAGGACATCAAGGCATTGATCAGCAAATCCGGCGAGGAAGTTGCTGGAGGCGTGATGCTGGTGCAGAAGACCGGCGAGGCGCTGTCGGAAATCGAAACCCGCGTTTTGAGCATCAACGATCATATCCACTCGATCGCCGTCGCCTCCCGCGAGCAGGCGACCGGGCTTGGAGAGGTCAGCACGGCCGTCAACCAGATGGACCAGGTGACCCAGCAGAATGCCGCCATGGTCGAGGAGACGTCGGCCGCGACCCAGACCCTCTCCTCCGAGGCCGATAGCCTGTTTGCACTGGTCTCCAATTTCGACATCGGCCAGGAGAGCGAGCGCGTCGCCGAACCGGTCAGGGCCCCGCGGCCCGTCGCCGCGGCTGCCGTTCATCGGCCGCGCGTCTCTCCGGTGAAGGCGATGACTGGCGCACTCTCGCGGGCTTTCGGCGGAACGGCCACCGCAACGGCAGCCGTTGCCGGGGATTGGGAAGAATTCTGATCCAGTTTCGCATATCGATCGAATAAGGAAGCGGAGATGGGCAACCTTCTCCGCTTTCTCTTTCGCACTGCGGCAAAGGGACTGGTAAAAAACCGCCGAAGCTCTAGAATGGCTGATCATCCCTGTGCCCGCTTCGATCCGGCGGGTCCAGTATTTCGGAAATGGAGATCCGCATGGACGACGAGGTTCATACCTCGGGGCGCTCGGGGTCCTCGCCGGAAGGCGCAGGCCCGGAAACCATGCCGCGTCTTTTCCGCGGCCTTTCCGGCAGGCTCTTATGGCTCACCGTCATTTTCGTGATGATGGCCGAAGTGCTGATCTTCATCCCCTCCGTCGCGACCATGCGGATGAACTGGCTGCGTGATCGTCTGGATACCGCCGCCGCCGCCGGCATCGTCATCGACGGATTGCAGCCCGCTGAACTCCCCCGCGCCGTGCAGGACGATACGCTGCTTGCCACCGGCACCAAGGTGATCGCGCTGCGCAAGGACGGCACCTCGCGGCTGCTGGCTGCCACGGACACGCAGCCCCAGATCGATCAGGTGTTCGATCTCGCCAACACCCCGTTGGTCTCCGCAATGTGCGATGCTGTCGACACGCTCGTCTTCGGCGGTCGCCGGGTCATGCGCGTCTATGGTCCGATCGGCGACAGCGACATGATCATCGAACTGGTCATGACCGATGACGCCCTGCGCAAGGACATGCTGAAATATTCGAAGACGATGTTTCTGCTGTCGCTATTGATCTCCCTGATCACCGCAGTGCTGATCTTCCTCGCCATCAACCGCATGATGATCATGCCGATCCGGCGGCTCACCCATAGCATGCAGCTTTTCTCGGAACAGCCGGACGATCCCGCCCGCGTCTTCAGCGCCGACCGTTCCCGGGGCGAACTTGCCGTCGCAGGCCGCCACCTCACTGCCATGCAGGCGCAATTGCAGCGCATCCTGAAACAGCAGAAGAACCTGGCCGATCTTGGCCTCGCCGTGTCCAAGATCAACCATGATATGCGCAACATCCTGGCATCGGCGCAGCTGATGTCGGATCGCCTGACCGACGTCGACGATCCGATGGTCAGGAGTTTCGCACCAAAATTGTTGCGCACCATAGACCGGGCTGTAGGTTATACGAGCGAAGTCCTGGCCTATGGGCAGGCCTCCGAAGCAGCGCCCCGCCGCCGCCGCATCCGCTTTGCCGCGTTGGCCCAGGACGTGCGTGACATGCTGGCGATCGATCCGGAAATAGGCATTGAATTCCTGGACCAGATCGCTGCTGATCTCGAAGTGGATTGCGATAGCGAGCAGATTTTCCGCGTCATCCATAATCTTTGCCGGAACGCCGTCCAGGCGCTGGTGAATTTCGATCCGCAGGATGCGTCCATGGTTCGCCGGGTAACGGTCTCCGCGCATCGCGTCGGCAGCGTCGTCAGCATTACCATTGACGACACGGGCCCCGGCATGCCCCGAAAGGCCCGCGAAAACCTGTTTTCCGCGTTCCGCGGCTCGGCGCGGTCGGGCGGCACCGGGCTTGGCCTGGTGATCGCCCGCGAGCTTGTTCTCGCCCACGGCGGCACCATCGCGCTTGTCGAAAAACCAGGACCTGGCACGCAGTTCAGGATAGAAATTCCCGATCGTCCGGTGTCGCTGGAGGACTACCGGGCTCGGGCCTGATGCAAATAAATGTTGCTTCTCAACGGTTTGAGCGAGAAGTGACAGCAAAATGACGTTGCCCGCGGTAAAATCGCTTGCAATCGGAATGCGGACGTTTTAGAGGATCGCCACGCAAGCGGTCACGCACTGCTTGCAGACGCACCCGTAGCTCAGCTGGATAGAGCACCAGACTACGAATCTGGGGGTCGGGCGTTCGAATCGCTCCGGGTGCGCCATATTTTTCCGCTAGACGACGCTACAGGCGTCCCTTCATAGTCTAGCGGTCAAGACAATCTTCCCCAAAGTATTGAACCGGCGACCATGTTTCGCGGCTTTCGATCGCAGTCATGCAATGCCTCAGGTGGCCGAGCTGATCCTGCCGAGTGCCTGGCGCAGTCTTGGTGTCGCGAAATCCAGGAAGCTGCGCATCTTGAGCGGCATCTGGCCCCGCGCGGCGTGGATGAGATGGATGGGGGCCGGCTCCGGCTCGAACGATTCCAGGATGATCCGGAGCGCTCCGGCTTTGATCGCGTCTTCCACCTGGTAATGGAGCAGCCGCGTCACCCCGACATTACGCATCGCGGCTTCCGCGGCGGCCTCGGCAGTCGAGACCGAAAGGCGGGGTGCAGCGATCATCTCAGCGGTCGTGCTTGATCCCGTCGATAACATGTGCCGAATCGGCGATGGGATTGGCCCTTCGAATGTCACCCACGGCATCCGTCGAAGGTCCTCGGGTGTCTGCGGAATGCCATCGACCGCCAGCAGGGCCGGGCTGGCGCAGGTGACCATCCGCATCGATCCGATCCGCGTCGCGACCATTGCGCTGTCCGGCAGCTGCCCGATCCGGACGGCCATATCGACATGGTCGTCGACGAGATGAACGTTGCGATCGGCGAGCAGCAGGCGGATGTTGATCTCGGGGAACAGTGCCAGGAAGTCGATGACGATGGGCAGCACATGCAGCCGGCCGAACATGACCGGCGCAGTGATGACCAGTTCACCCTTCGGCGCGGTGAACTCGCCGGCTGCCTCGCGTTCCGCATCCTCGACCTGTTCGAGAATACGCTTCGCGGCGGCCACATAGGTGGCGCCCGCGTCGGTCAGGGTGAGTTTGCGGGTCGTACGGATCAGCAGGCGCGCACCGAGCGACGCCTCAAGCTCGGAGATCTTCCGGCTGAGCGTCGGCACGGGAACCCGGAGCGCCCGGCCCGCGGCAGACAAACTCCCCTTGTCCACCACCTCCAGCAGCATTGACATGGCTTCGAAGCGATCCATCCGCTTTTCCATTTCTTGGTAAGATGAGTTCCAATCTTACTCTATTCTGCAGATCTGTGAAAAGAGGCATTGTTTCTGCTAACTCGCCCGATCGCGGCTCCCGACCTGAAGGAGGTCCATCATGTCCTATGGCTTTCTCGATATTGCCATAACCCCCAGCGTCCGGGCCGCACAGAAAGCGATGGGCGCCGACCACATCTGGCAGAACTTCAACGGCGATCGCGGCTTCGATCGACTGACGGAAAACGAAGCGGCCTTTATCGCGGCCCGCGACAGCTTCTATATGGCGTCGGTTTCGGAAACCGGCTGGCCCTATGTCCAGCATCGGGGCGGTCCGAGCGGTTTCCTGAAGGTGGTCGATGACCGCACATTGGCTTTTGCCGACTATCGCGGCAACCGGCAGTACATCAGCACCGGCAATGTGGCAGCGAACGACCGGGTCAGCCTCTTCCTGATGGACTACGCGCATCGCGCCCGGCTGAAGATCTACGCACATGTCGAAGAGGTGGCGCTCGACGCGGATCCTGAACTGACTATGCTGGTCACCGATCCGAATTACCGCGCCAAGATCGAGCGCATCTTCCGGCTGCGGCTCGAGAGCTTCGACTGGAACTGCCCGCAACACATCACGCCTCGCTTCACCGAGGGTGAGGTCAACGAGGCGGTTCGTCCCTTGAGGGACCGTCTTGCCCAGCTCGAATCCGAAAACGTCGAGCTGCGTGCTCGCCTAGCCGCCCCTGGAGATACCCAATGAGCGATCAACGTCCTCCACTGCCGCCGTTCACACTGGAAACGGCTGTCGAAAAAGTCCGGCTTGCGGAAGACGGCTGGAACAGCCGCGACCCGGTCCGCGTGGCGCTCGCCTATACCGTCGATAGCTTTTGGCGCAACCGCGCCGAATTCGTCCAGGGGCGTGAAGCGATCGTCGGTTTCCTCACGCGCAAATGGCAACGAGAGTTGGATTACCGGCTCATCAAGGAGCTGTGGAGCTTCGGCGAGAACCGCATAGCCGTGCGCTTCGCCTACGAGTGGCACGACGATAGCGGAAACTGGTTTCGCTCCTACGGCAACGAGAACTGGGAGTTTGACGAAAACGGTCTGATGCGCCGGCGCTTCGCCTCCATCAACGACACACCCATCCGCGAGAGCGACCGCCGCTATCACTGGCCCCTCGGCCGGCGGCCGGACGAGCCCCCCAGCCTCAGCGATCTGGGCTTTTGACCCTCGAATGATAGCTTCCCTCGGCGGTGGCAGTTTTACGCGCGTCGCGCCTGCCGGCTCACATGATGAGAGCATTTGTCGATGTGTATGTGGTCAATTTCCCGCAAGTTATAGAACGCTGAGCAAGAGGCTCTATTGATCCGCGCTCCAGGTCGTGTCACGTGCTGCCATATGATGTTTTCCTGAAGAAGAGAAAATGAATCGTGAGAGCGTGGACGCGGTGCGTTCCGAAGAGTTGAAAAAGCCCGGCCGGTTGGCAGGGTTTCTGGCCGGTGGCTTTGGGCCTGCGGCACTTTTTCTCGGCGCCTACTTCTTGCTGAGCGTTACCGTTCGACTGGCGCTTCCCAACGCGCTGACGCTGGACGAGGCCGAGCAGGCGTTGTTTTCACAATATTGGCTGGCCGGTTACGGGCCGCAGCCGCCTTTCTATAACTGGGTTCAGAATGCCTTTGTCAGCGTGACCGGCATTTCGCTTTTCTCGCTGACCCTGCCGAAATTCCTGATGCTGCTTTTGTGCTACGTGTTTTTCGGCATGACGGCACGCGAACTCCATGGGCGGCCCGGCTTTGCTGCGCTGGCGATGCTGAGCCTGCTCACCCTGCCGCAACTCTCCTACATGCCACAGCAGGATCTGACCCACACCGTCGCAGTGCTGATGGCGACGGCGCTGTTCCTCTACGGGCTCTTCCGAACCCTTGTCCGGGCGGATTGGCAGGGCTACCTGATCCTTGGGGTCGCGATCGGCATCGGCACGATCTCGAAATACAATTTCGCGCTGCTGCCCGTCGCTACCATCATCGCCGTATTCTGCGACAGGGAATGGCGCGCCCGTCTCTTTGATCCACGCGTCCTGCTGCCCGCGATCGTCAGCCTGGTCATTGTCCTCCCGCACGCCCTCTGGCTTCTCGGCCATCTCGATCTCGCGACATCAGGCACGATCGGCAAGATGGTCGAGGCGAACGCACCGCATGGTGCCGTCCGTATCGCACGTGCCCTCGGCTCGCTGATGCTTGCCTGCATCGCGTTCGGCGCGCTGACGGTCGTCATCTTCGCGGTCGCCTTTAAAAGGGAGTTCAGGCAATCGCTGAAGGCAGGAGACCGCTGGACGCGCCTTCTGGGCCTGATGATGGCGGTGGGCCTGCTCGGTGTCGTGCTCGTCATCCTTTTCACGGGGACGACCAAGATTACGGAGCGCTGGCTCGATCCCTATCTTCTGCCTTTGCCGCTTTATCTGCTTCTGAAGCTGGAGCGGGCGGGTATCGATACCACGTCCCATCTCAGGCGCTTCGTCCCCGTCTTCGCCGTCATCATGCTCGTGACGCTGGTGCCGCTGGCGGGCAAGACGCTGACGGGCGGGCTCACCGGCGGCTACACCCGGATCAACTATCCGTTCGCCTCCGTCGCCGAGGCTCTGAAAGCTGAAGGTCGACCGGCGGTGATCGTTGCGGCCGGCATGAACCTGGCTGGCAATATGCGGCTACAGTTTCCCGATGTGCCGGTCATCAATTCGGAGCAACCGATCGCCGGGTTCCCGGCTGCGAACGCCGTGAAGGGGCCAGTTCTGGCGATCTGGACCGACGAAGGGGGGACGCCTGGCTCGCCGTCGATCGATCTTTCCTCGATCGAGAGGCTCGGACTGACCCCATCGCCTGCAAAATCCCTCTCCCGGCCTTACTATTACGGCGACGGTAAAATTCAACTCAACCTCGGTTATCTCTGGCTTCGCTGAAGACGGTAGGCAAACCGGCGAGGCTGATATATCTGTTCGGGAAGCCTGTTCGCAGGCGGACAAAGGCTTAGAGGAGATTCCGATGGCTGAGATGGAAAAGGTCGCGCTGATTACCGGCGGCGGGCGCGGCATGGGCGAGGCGATCGCCCGCGAACTGCACGCTCAGGGTTACAAGCTTGCACTGATGTCGCCCTCCGAAAGCTGCGAGAAGCTGGCAGCCGAGCTGGGCAGCGTCGCCTCGCGGGGCGTCGCGGAAAAGGCCGAGGACATCCAGGCGATTTTCGACCTCACCATGAAGACCTATGGCCGCGTCGATGCCGTGGTCAATCATACCGGCCACCCGCCGAAGGGCGACCTGCTCGACATCAGCGACGAGGACTGGACGCTCGGTTCGGACATGATGATCCTGTCACTGGTGCGCATGGCGCGCCTGGTGACTCCGGTCATGCTGGGCCAAGGCAAGGGCGCCTTCGTCAACATCACAACGTTTGCAGCTTACGAGCCGTCATTGATCTTCCCGGTCTCGTGCACCTATCGCGCCGCAGCCGGCGCCTTCACCAAACTCTATTCGGATCGTTATGCCGCCGACAATATTCGCATGAACTGCATCCTGCCTGGGTTCATCGACAGTCTCGACCACAAGCCGGGGACGGCGGAAAAGGTACCGATGAAGCGCGTCGGACAGGTGGAAGAAGTTGCGAAGACGGCTGCCTTCCTGCTGTCTGACGGCGCCGGCTATATCACCGGCCAGAACATCCGCGTTGATGGCGGCATCACTCGCCACGTCTGATCGGGAGCATATGGGATGAGATGGAAGCGCACGATCCAGCTGCTGGACGTTCATTGCGAAGGTGAGATCGGCAAGGTCGCGATCGGCGGCGTGCCGAAGATCCCGGGCGAAACGGTTGCCGATCAGCTTCGCTGGCTGAACACCGATCCGAAGGGCAATGAACTTCGCCGCTTCCTCTGCCTCGAGCCGCGCGGCGCGCCGATCGGCTCCGTTAATCTGCTGCTGCCGCCGAAACATCCTGATGCGGACGCCGCCTTCATCATCCTGCAGCCGGACCAGGCACATGCGAGTTCCGGTTCGAACTCCATCTGCGTCACGACAGCGCTTCTGGAATCCGGCATCGTCGAAATGCAGGAGCCTGAGACCGTCGTGACGCTGGAAACCGCCGCCGGCCTCGTGCGGGCAACGGCCACCTGCCGCGACGGCCGCTGCGAGAAGGTGAAGCTCACCATGGTGCCGTCCTTCGTGCATCAGCTTGACGTCAAGGTTCAGACCCCGTCATGGGGCGAGATCACCCTCGACCTTTGTTATGGCGGGATCTTTTACGGACTGGTGGATGTCGACCAGATCGGCCTGATCATCGAGAAAGGCAATGCGGCAGCGCTCGTCCAGGCCGGCATGGTGCTGAAGGATCTGATCAACAGGCAGGTCGAGGTCGTGCATCCGGAAATTCCGGCGATCTCAGGCGTCGCTTATGTGATGTTCCGGGATACGGAGGCCGACGGTACGGTGCGCACCTGCACGACAATGTGGCCGGGGAGGGCGGACCGTTCGCCCTGCGGCACCGGCAATTCCGCCAATCTGGCAGCGCTTCATGCGCGCGGCAAGGTAAAGGTGGGGGATGTCTTCAAGTCACGCTCGATCATCGGTTCTCAGTTCGAGGTGGGACTGGCGTCCGAAACGGAAGTCGCCGGAAAGCCGGCGATCATTCCGACGATCACCGGCCGCGGGTTCACCTTCGGTCTGCATCAGATCGCTCTTGATCCATTTGACCCGTTGTCGGACGGCTTTGCGATGACCGACGTATGGGGGCCGTCCGCCGGAGAAATCTGAGCTTTCAGATTTCCTTGCCGTTGCCGGCCGTCTGTTCCATGTCGCCCGGCTTCAGCACCAGCGAATTGACACCTTCGGTCGTTGCGGGGGCGCTCGGACCCGGGACAACACCCAGCTCCTGCATCTGCATGAATTTGTAGGCGCCGAAGACGTCGCCCTTCTCGGCAGCTTTGCCGTACATTTCAGCAGCCTTCAGAGCATTTGCTTCGATGCCTTCGCCGGCTTCGTACATCAGCCCGAGATTGATCATTGCATCGGCATTGCCGCGCTGGGCCGCAAGGTCGTACCAGGCGATCGCGGTCTGGTCGTCCTGCTCTACGAGGTGGCCTTCGTCATAGATCGCGCCAATGTTGAAGGCAGCGGTATCGTCGCCTTCCGCTGCCGCCTTTTCAAACCAACTGAGCGCCCGCTTGACATCCGGCTGGGTGCCGAGGCCATCGCGATAGGCGACACCGAGATTGTAGGCGGCAAGAACGTTGCCGCTGTTGGCGGCTTCCGTATAGAACTGGAATTCGGATCGCTCGTCGCCGAGCCGGCCCATCAGCATGCCGAAATTGACCTTGGCGGCGGGATACCCGGCCTTGACCGCAACATCATACGCGCTCATCGCCTGGCCGGCCTGCTGGGTCTTGTTGAGAGCCCGGCCGAGCTGATAGGCGAAGCGCGGGTTGCCGGTCGTGTCATAGGCCATACGGCAGGCGTCCACCGCGGTGCCGTCTATATCGGAAATGCCGACCGGGGCGAATTCGCCGTTGCGCTGCTGATCGTAGGGGCTGCCGGCGAGGCGATCGCACTCCGTCTGCATGGCAGACGCGAGTTGCAGGTTGGCCCGCTCCTCTGCGCCTAGCGAAACGGTCAGCGCGCAGAGCGCTGCAGCAGTACCTGTGGCAATCGCAAAACCCCTGTTGACTTTGGAGAAGCGGGATTTCATTGTTCGCTCCGATTTACTGATTCTTCAGATTGCTTAACGAACGCTGCTAGCGGGCGCCGGTTCCGTGTGCCTTTCATCTTTCGTGCGCGATGAGCCTTTGGATCCCGCACGTTTGCGTGAGAAGTAATCTGCATCGGGCCTGCTGGATTGTAGGTTCCTCGCATGATCGGATTGTTTTGGCCGAGCCATTGATGTTATGGCGGACAAATCGATCACGTCCGGAAGCTTCCCATGAAAACGCTCACGCTCCGCCGCCCCGATGACTGGCACCTGCACCTGCGCGACGGCGACGTCCTCAAGGCGGTGATCGGCGATACGAGCCGACATTTCGCACGCGCAATCATCATGCCCAACCTGGTGCCGCCGGTGGTGACGACCTCGGATGCCAGGGCCTATCGCGAGCGCATCCTCGCCGCCCTTCCGGCCGGTGATCGCTTCGAGCCGCTGATGACGCTCTACCTGACGGAGCATACCGATCCGGACGATGTGGAAGAGGGAGGCAAGAGCGGGCTGATCTCAGCCGTGAAGCTTTATCCCGCCGGTGCCACCACCAATTCCCATGGCGGCGTGCGCGACTTCAACAAGGCGATGCCGGTTCTGGAGCGCATGGCGAAGATCGGCCTGCCGCTCTGCGTACACGGCGAGGTGACCACGCCGGAAATCGACATCTTCGACCGCGAGGCCGTCTTCATCGAGACAGTGCTCGATCCGCTGCGCAAACGCCTGCCGGAACTGAAAGTCACCATGGAACACGTGACGACTGCCGACGGCATCGACTACATCAAATCGTCGGAGGGAAATCTCGCCGGTTCGATCACCACCCACCACCTGATCATCAATCGCAATGCCATCCTGGTCGGCGGCATTCGTCCACATTATTATTGCCTGCCGGTCGCCAAGCGCGAGAACCATCGCCTCGCACTACGGGCGGCCGCGACATCCGGCGATCCGCGTTTCTTCCTCGGCACCGATTCCGCACCTCATGTCGATCCGCTCAAGGAATGCGCCTGCGGCTGCGCCGGCATCTACACGTCGGTCAACACCATGAGCTGCCTTGCGCATGTGTTCGAGGATGACAATGCGCTCGACAAGCTGGAGGCGTTCACCTCGCTCAACGGCCCGGCCTGGTACGGACTGAAGCCGAATGAAGAGACCATAACGCTTGAAAAGCGTGATGAGCCGGTGAAGTTTCCGGACAAGCGCGACAGCGGCGCCGGGCCGATCACGGTCTTCGATCCGATGTTCCCGCTTCATTGGCAAGTGCTTGATAAGTAAATTCTAATGGTCGCCGGTTGATGGCATTTTCGACCGATCCGGTAACCTTTTGGATAGAATCCGGGCTTAGCTTGGCGCCCAAGATTTTCCGGCGGGGATGTACCCGAAGAGAAAGCTAGGCATGATGCTCGACTACCATTCTCTTCTGCTCGCGCTGGGCGTCTCAGCGGCGTGCCTGATGGTGACGCTGTTCGGCACATGGTATTCCCGTCGCACCGATTCTTTCCTTCTCACCCTCGTCATCGCCCTCTGCCTCACTGTTTCAGGTATCTTCGCCTATAGTTCCTACACCGTCGAAGCCGGCGTCGTCGGCGCCTCGATCGCCTATACGTTCCTGATGGCCGGGTTCAGCACGATCTATGCAGCATCCGTCCAGTTTCGCAGCGGCAATCGGCCGTGGATGATGGCCGTTGCCATCACGGCCGCCGCCGCGACTTTCGGTCTGCCGCTGATGATTACGGGCCTCGACGGTCTCGGTTTCATCGTCATGAACCTCGCGACGGCTCTGCTGCTTCTCGAAACGGCCAGACAATATTGGTGCGCCCGCCGCGAGGCGCCGGGACCGCTGATCGGAATGGCGGTACTTTATGCCGCAACCTCCGTCTCGTTTGCCTTGTGTGCTTTGGTTCTAATCGACGGGCAACAATGGTTGCTGGGCCACGCGCCAGACAATTGGGCCGAAAACCTCAATATCGCTGTCTGCATTGCCGGCATGACCGGCATCGGCGCGCTGTCGCTGGCGCTCCACCAATGGCGCATGGCAGCCCACCATCGCCACGAGGCGATGACCGATGCCCTGACGGGGCTTCTCAACCGCCGCGCTCTCTTCGAGCAGCATGCCCATCGCATGCTTGGTTCCTCGACCGCGGTCATCGTTTTCGATATCGATCGGTTCAAGGCCATCAACGATCAGCATGGCCACGCCGCCGGCGACCAGGTGCTGAGGTTGTTTGCCGAAGACCTCGCGAGCGGTATGAAAACCCGCCATACCGTCGCGCGGCTTGGCGGCGAGGAATTCGTGATGATCCTCGACGGCGTTCTCCCCGGACGGGCAGAGCGGATCGCCAACGACATCTCCCGCCGCTTCGCCGCCCGCGACATCGTCATCGGCGAGGCTATGCTGAAATGCACAGTCAGCGCCGGTGTGGCGGTCGGTGCCCCGGAAGGCCAGCCTTTCGAAACCGTGCTGGGCCTTGCCGACACCGCGCTCTATGAAGCAAAACGGGCCGGCCGCGACCGCGTCGAGGTCGCGGGCTATCTGCGACCGGTGGACCTGAACGAAACCCGCACCACCGCCTGATCCCCTCCTTATTTTCCACATCGTCTGGCGTACTCTGCCGCATGCTGCTATTGCGGCGCGTGGTTTTGACAAAAGGAGCGGGCGCATGATTCAAACCACATTTCCAGACCGCGGCGTGATGGCCGAACTGATGGCAAAGATGCTCTGGGAGATCGGAGCGGTTCATTTCAGCGCCGACAAGCCCTACAAGTTCGCCTCCGGCCTGATGAGCCCGGTCTATATCGACTGCCGAAAGCTGATTTCATATCCGCGAATCCGCTCGGCGATCATGGATTTCGCGGCCGCCACCGTCATGCGCGAAGCAGGCTTTGAAAAGTTCGATTGCATCGCGGGCGGCGAGACGGCGGGCATTCCGTTTGCCGCATTCCTCGCCGAGCGGCTCGGCCTGCCGATGATCTATGTCCGCAAGGCGCCGAAGGGTCATGGCCGCAATGCGCAGATCGAAGGCCATATGCCGGAGGGCGCGCGCGTGCTGGTCATCGAGGACCTGACGACCGCCGGCGGCAGCATGTTCCAGTTTATCGACGCGATCCGCGCAGCCGGCGCTACTGTCGATCACGGCATCGCGCTCTTCTTCTACGATATCTTCCCGGAAGCCTACGAGCGTTTTTCGAACGGTCAGGTGAAGCTTCATCATATCGCCACCTGGCGCAATGTCTTGGCCGCAGCCAGGGAAGGCAAGCTTTTCGATGACAACACGCTCTCGGAAGTCGAGGCCTTTCTCGATGCGCCGCTGGCCTGGTCGGGACGCAATGGCGGCGTCAGCGAGATCGCGCTCTGAATTTTTGCTCTGGCCTTTTGGCAAAAGCTCGCTTAATCGATTGAAAAACTGCTGAGGAAGCGCGCGGGAGGATTTTATGATTTTGTGCTGCGGCGAAGCCCTGATCGATATGCTTCCGCGTGACACCACGCTCGGTGAAAAAGGCTTTGCGCCTTACGCCGGCGGTGCGATCTTCAACACCGCGATAGCGCTTGGGCGGCTCGGGCAGCCGACCGCGTTTTTCACCGGCATTTCCGATGACTTGATGGGCGATGTCCTGCGGGACACGTTGGCAAAGAGCGGCGTGGACTACAGCCTTGCGGCTGTCTCTTCTCGCCCGACCACGATTGCCTTCGTGAAACTCGTCAACGGCCAGGCGACCTATGCATTCTACGACGAAGGCACTGCCGGCCGGATGATCACCGAGGCCGACCTGCCGGTGCTCGGCGATGACTGCGAGGCCATGCATTTCGGCGCGATCAGCCTGATCCCCGAACCCTGCGGCGCGACCTACGAGGCGCTGATGGCGCGCGAATACCGCAAGCGGGTGATCTCCTTCGATCCGAACATTCGCCCGGGCTTCATCAAGGACAAGCCAAAACACATGGACCGCGTCCGCCGGATGGCGGCCATGTCCGACATCATCAAATTTTCCGACGAGGACCTCGACTGGTTCGGCATGCAGGGCGACCATGACACGCTGGCGGCGCATTGGCTGGACCAGGGCGCCAAGCTGGTGGTCCTGACCCGCGGCGCGGATGGCGCCACCGGTTATACCAAAAACTTCAAGGTTTCGGTGCCGAGCGAGCGCGTGACGGTGGTCGATACAGTCGGCGCAGGTGATACGTTCGATGCGGGCATTCTGGCCTCGCTGAAGATGCAGGACCTGCTGACCAAGGAAAAGGTTGCGGGCTTGACCGAGGATGCCGTGAGCAAAGCTCTCGCACTCGGCGCAAAGGCCGCTGCCGTCACGGTATCGCGGGCGGGCGCCAACCCGCCTTTCGCCCATGAGATCGGTCTCTGAGGTCCTATCTTCGGTCTGCAAAGGGAAATAGTTCGGCCCCCTGATGAGGGCCGAAAAGTCATTTCCGGGCCGCTAGCAGCGCCTTCACCAGCCCCTGCGTCGAGGCATCGTGGCCGGAAGCACTTTCCTTGCCTTCCACGACGGGCAGCAGGCCGGTCGCCAGTTCCTTGCCGAGCTCGACGCCCCACTGGTCGAACGAGTTGATGCGGAAGAGCACGCCTTCGACGAACACCCGATGTTCGTAGAGCGCGATCAGCCGGCCGAGCGCAAACGGTGTCAGCTTGTCGTGGACGAAGGTGATCGAAGGGCGATTGCCCGTGAAGACGCGATGTGGCGCGATGAAATCGGCTTGCTTGTCATCCATGCCCTTGTCGGTCAGCTGCTTCTTGGCCTCCTCGAAGGAGCGGCCCTTCATCAGCGCTTCCGACTGCGCCAGAACGTTGGCGATCAAAAGCTCGTGTTGGTGGCGCAGGTGCGGCTCGAAACTGTTGGCGGCGATCATGAACTCGGCCGGGATGACGCTCGTGCCCTGGTGGATGAGCTGATAGAAGGCGTGCTGGCCATTGGTGCCGGGTTCGCCCCAGACGACAGGACCGGAATTGCCCTCGACCGGCGTGCCGTCGATCGTCACGCCCTTGCCGTTCGATTCCATGTCGAGCTGCTGCAGATAGGCCGGGAAGCGCAGCAGCCGCTGGTCGTAGGGCAGGATGGCGCGAGACGGATATCCGAGAACGTTGCGGTGATAGAAGCCGATCAGGCCGAGCAACATCGGCAGGTTCTGGCGCACCGGCGCGGTGCGGAAATGGGTGTCCATCGCATGCGCGCCGTCGAGGAACTTCCCAAAGTTCTCACGCCCGACAGCGATCATCAGCGGCAAGCCGATCGCCGACCAGATCGAATACCGTCCGCCGACCCAATCCCAGAACCCGAAGATGCGGTCGCTCTCGATGCCGAAGGCGGCGACCTTGTCGAGCGCGGTGGAGACGGCGCAGAAGTGATGACCGACGGCTGCTTCCCCGAGCTTGTCGGCGATGAAGGCACGCGTCGAGGCAGCATTGGTCATCGTCTCGATGGTGGTGAAGGTCTTCGAGGCGACGATGAACAGCGTCGTTTCCGCGTCGAGCAGCTTCAGCGTGTCGGCGATATGGGCGCCGTCGACGTTGGAGACGAAATGCGCCCGTGGGCCGTCATGGAAAGGCGCCAGCGCCAGGGTGACCATGACCGGGCCAAGATCGGAGCCGCCGATGCCGATATTGACGATATCGGTGATCTTCTTGCCGGTCGCACCCTTCAGCGCGCCCGAGCGGATGCCGTCGGCGAACTTGCCCATCGCGGCGAGCACGCCGTTGACGTCCGGCATCACGTCCTTGCCGTCGACCAGCACAGGCGTATTGGAGCGGTTGCGCAGTGCCGTGTGCAGCACGGCGCGGCCTTCGGTGAAGTTGATCGCGACGCCCGAGAACATCTCCTCGCGCTTCTTGGCGACGCCGCCCGCATCCGCCAGCTTTTCGAGCAGCACCATGATCTCGTCGTTCACCGCCGTCTTGGAATAGTCCATCAGCAGGTCGTCGAACGTGGCGCTGAACTTTGCGAAACGGCCGGAATCGGCTGCGAAGGCGGCGCGGATATCCGTGGCATTGGTTTTCGCGACGGTGGACTTCAGGTCTTGGACGATGGCCTGCATGGGTGATTCCTCGGCACTCGAAATGGGATGATCGGGAACCTATTCCGTTTTGATGTCAAATCAAGCACGGCCGTGGCGGCGATGCGTTTATTGTCCAACCGCCGTTTCGACGGCGTTGCCGACCGAATTGCCGAAGCGGTCGACCTGGTCCTTGTAGTTCCGGCGGGTGGTCGGATCGAAGATGGCGATCGGCGTGCTGACGGCTACGCTGGCGGCGCTGCCCACGGTCTGAGCCGTCCCGAGGGCCACGGCGCCGAGCGTCTCGCCGAGCCCGACGTCCGAGTCGGTCACCGTCTGCCCGGCAATCAGTCGGTTGCCGATCAGCTTCACCACCTCCGGGCTTTCGGCGAATTTTCCGTGGTTCAGCCGGTCGCCGGTCTTGAGCGCCGTGAGGTCGAGAACCACGATGCCGGCCTTCTCGAATTCGCTGCGATAAGGCTCGACGGTCGGATCCACCTGGCCGAGCCGGTCGATATTGCCGGAAATCCGTCGCGACAGGCTGAGCGCCCGATCGTCGCGGGAAACGAACAGCGTGAAATGCGGCCGCTTTTCGCCGATTTCGGCAAGCTGCTGGCCGAACACGTCGACATCGAGATCCGGGGAGGCAAGGATGACGTTCTGGATCTTCGGCGCCACCCGGCCGTCGCGAATTGCCATCTGGCGGAGTGCCTCGACGGTCAGCCACGATCCCATCGAATGGGCCATGACGGTGATCTCGCCGACGCCAGGCTCCTTCGCCAGCCGTCGCAGCATCTCCTCTAGCGCATCGCGGGAATAGTTGGTGCTTTCCTTGTCGTAATTATAGGCAAAGATGCTGCCGCGTGACGGCCAGGTGAACAGGACCGGAGCCACATCCGCATTGGAGTCGTGGACGATCTGGGCGAAGCGATAAACTGCGTCCTCGTAGCGGTTGTTGAACCCGTGCACGAAGACGAACACCCGACGGCTCTTGCCCAGGTGACCCTTGAGCCAGGATTGAGCCGCCGAGGTGGCAAGCGGCGTCACGGAAACCGTCGCGAACTCCTTGGCCGGATTGGCGGGCAGCTTCGATGGCCACTGCACCTGCCCGACTTCGCGAGCCTTGTCGGGCGGGATGGAAACGGCAATCTCGGTGACGACAGGTTCCTTGCCGCGCTCGCCGGAAAACAGCACGCCGGGCGTCTCGGTCGGGCGCCGCGTAGTTGCCACCAGCACGTCGACCTTCGAGGTCCCAGCTGCCTGCGTCTGGGTTGGAATGAGCACGCCTTCGGGGCGCCCCGCGCAGCCCGCAAGAACGCTCAGCACCGTGAGAACGGCAATCACATGAAACGAAAATCCGGCGCGGCTTTCCAAGCGAACTCCAACATGCTTTGCCCAGCCCCCGCGGAAAGGGCTAATCAAGGACTGCCGCATCGTCCACCGCTAACGGAAGGATTCCGGCTTTACGGCACACGCTTGGTCGTCATCTGTCGCAGCGTTGCAACGGTAGGTTAGCCGCGCAGCTCCCGCCGCAGGATCTTGCCGACATTGGATTTCGGCAGCTCGGAGCGGAATTCGATGAAACGCGGGCGTTTGTAGCCGGTCAGGTTGGTCACGCAATGGGCCTTGACGTCCGCCTCCGTCAGGTTCGGGTCCTTCTTGACCACGAAGAGCTTCACCGCCTCGCCGGAATGTTCGTCCGGGACGCCGATCGCTGCGCATTCCAGCACGCCTGGATGGGTCGCCACGACTTCCTCGACCTCGTTCGGATAGACGTTGAAGCCGGAGACGAGGATCATGTCCTTCTTGCGGTCGACGATTTTGGTATAGCCCTGGCGGTCCATGTAGCCCATGTCGCCGGTCCGGAAATACCCGTCTGTCGTCATGGCCTTGGCGGTTTCATCCGGGCGGTTCCAGTAACCGGCCATCACCTGCGGGCCGCGGATGCAGATCTCGCCGACATCGCCGAGTTCCACTTCGGACCCGTCGTCGTTACGGATCGAGATTTCCGTGGACGAGATGGGAAGTCCGATCATGCCGCTGAATTCAGTGGCGTCGAGCCGGTTGGCGGTGGCGACCGGCGAGGTTTCCGACAGGCCGTAACCCTCGGTGATCTGGCAATGGGTCATCTTCATCCAGCGTTCGGCGACCGGCCGCTGCACCGACATGCCGCCGCCGAAGGCAAGGATCATCGACGAGAAATCCAGCTTCTGGAAGTCCGGATTGTTCATCAGCGCATTGAACAGCGTGTTGAGCCCGGGGAAGACGTGGATCTTGTACTTCTGCAGTTCCTTGACGAAGGCCGGAATGTCGCGCGGGTTGGCGATCAGGATATTGTGGCTGCCGGTCGCAACCCCCATCAGCGAATTCACCGTCAGCGCAAAGATATGATAGAGCGGCAGGGCGCAGATGAACTGGATCTGCTCCGGGCGTGGCTTATTGAGGAAGGCAGTTTCCAGCCAGAGGRCCATCTGCTCCTTGTTGGCGAGCAGGTTGGCATGCGTGAGGATGGCGCCCTTGGAAACGCCGGTCGTGCCGCCGGTATATTGCAGGAAGGCGATATCGCGAGGCGAGACCTCGACCGCATTCATCGTCTGCCGGGTGCCTTCGGAAATCACCTGCTTAAAGCTTCGGGCCGATGGCAGCGACCATTCCGGCACCAGTTTCTTCACCTTGCGCACGACCAGATTGACGATATGGCCCTTCAAGCCGAGCATGTCGCCCATCGTGGCGACGACGACGTGCTTGATCTCCGTCTGCGGCAAGGCCTGCTGTACGGTGTGGGCAAAGTTTTCGAGTACGAAGATCGCCTTGGCACCAGCATCCTTGAGCTGATAGGCCAGTTCGCGCGGCGTATAGAGCGGATTGACGTTGACGACGACCATGCCGACGCGAAGGATGCCGTAGACGATCACCGGGTTCTGGAGAATGTTCGGCAGCATCACCGCCACGCGGTCGCCCTTGACCAGGCCCTGGGCCTGCAGCCAGGCGCCGACCTTGCGGCTTTCCGCTTCGAGCGCTCGGTAGGTGAGCGCCTTGCCCATGCTCGAAAAGGCGGGGCGGTCGGCGTAGCGCGCGCAGCTTTCCTCGAACAGTGATCCGAGGGATTGATGCTGCAGCGGCGGGATTTCGGCCGGCACGGTCGGCGGATAGGAGGCAAGCCAGATCTTGGGCGGATTGGCACCGGTACGTGCGGTGACTTCGTTCATGCTGGACCTCCTCTATCGTTTTTCTTGTTATCCCGCGCTTTCCCGGCGCGTGCGGGCCAGGTCCTCCACCTTCCCGCGAACAACAGCTTATGCCATGCCACGGTAGCATCAAGCCATAGGCACAGATTTAAACAGCTATCTAACTTTGACGTAAACGTCAGATAGGCGTGGGCGAGCGTATTTGGACGACAGCGGAACATCCGAAAGGCTACGGCGTTTTCCCAACCTAACAAAATGCATGAGGAATCACAAAGGAGGTGCGCAAATGTTGCATCAAGAACCCCGTGCCGGACAGGACCCCTATGTCAAGGACAGCCCATCGCTGATCGCCAGCGACAAGGTCGAAGGGACAAAGGTTTATGGCGCCGACGGCAGGCATATCGGCTCCATCGTTCGCGTGCTTCTCGAAAAGCGCGGCGGCCGCGTCGGATATGCGGTCTTGAGCTTCGGCGGCTTTCTCGGCATCGGTGACGACTATTACCCGCTGCCTTGGGAAAAGCTTCGTTATGACGAACAACTCGATGGCTACCGCATCGACTTGACCAAGGACCAGATCACCGGCGCCCCGCGCTACCGCGACCTGGACGACGATACCTGGTTCAACGACAAGGGCCGGACGATCTACGACTATTATGGCGTTCCGCCCTACTGGATGTAAGCGTTCCGCCGACGGAACTCCGGAGGCTCCGTATTGCGGGGCCTCTTTTCGTTTATTTAATCCTCCTGATGCAAGGTCCTCGCCACAAGGGGACGGCGATGACGGGAAAGACGGAAGCGGGCATGGTCCGCGATCTCGAGCGCGGTGATATCGAAGCGGTAGCGCAGCTTTTCCAGGAGACGTTTCGCAAGTCGAAAGCGCCGTCGCCCTCATTGATCGCCTATCTGGAAGAAGCCTTTTTCGATCACCCCTGGGCTGAGCCCGACATCCGGTCAAAGGTGTTTGCGGAGGCTGATGGAAGGGTCTCCGGTTTCATCGGCGTCTTTCCGTCGCGGCTGGAGCTCGATGGCCGGCCGCTTCGCGCAGCCCTTGCCGGCTCGATGATGGTTCGGAACCCGAAGGAAAATCCACTCGCCGGTGCGCGGCTGCTGCGCTCCTTCCTCACCGGCCCGCAGGATATCTCGCTGACAGAGACCGCCAATGCCACGGCGCTCGGCATGTGGCAGAAGGCCGGCCATCCGCTCGATCCCGGCTATAGCATGAACTGGCTGCGCATCCTCCGTCCGGCTTCCGCAGCGGTCGAAGTCCTCGCCAGGCGGTTGCGGCCCGCAACCCTTTTACGTCCCCTCGGTCGGATTGCCGATCGCGGCGCAGCTTTGACCCACATGACACCTCTTCGTCCGGCCGATCGCGGCGCCTCCAGGATCACCTTCCGGGATGTCACCCGCGAAGAATTCGGAACATCACTTCTGACGCTTGCCCTGAACTATCCCCTTCGCCCGCGCTGGGATGATCGTTCGTTGGGCTGGTTTCTGAGGCAGGCGGAGGACAAGCGGAATTTCGGTTATCCCGAGTGGCGCGTCGGCTTTGCTCCCGACGGCCGGCCGGTTGCAGCTTACGTCTATTTTGCTGGTCCTGGCGAAATCGGCTGGCTTCTACAGGCGCTGTCGGCCCCGAATGCGACCCCGGACCTCGTGGACGACCTGTTCGCGCACGCCTACGAGATAGGATGCTCCGGCATACGCGGCGGCGGGCATCCATGGCTGATCCCGACGCTGATGAGCCGCAAGGCGATTTTCTACGGCCGCTCGTTCTTTGTCGCGCAGGCGCGCGACAAGAGCCTGCTGGAGCCGATCAGGTCCGGCCAGGCGCTGATCAGCGGCCTTGCCGGAGAAAGCTGGACGCGCCTGATCGGCGACCGGTTCGACTGAGGCTTCTCAGCCGAGCCCACTTAACCGAGCATAGTCACCGGTTCGGCATGCAGATATTCCGCCACCTTCCGCTTTGAGGCGATATTGCGCCAGACAGCATCGACTTCATCAGGCGTCAGCCCGGCGGCGTCGCCGACCTCTTCCCGCGTTATCCCGTTGTCGAGCCCGTAGAGGCAGAGATCCATCCGGTCATAGGGCAGCGAGAAATAATATTCGTCCTGGCCCTGCGGCAGCGACCATGTGTCCGTCGTCGGCGGGCGCCGGCGAATGTCCGCCGGTACGCCGAGCGCTTCGGCAAGCTGATAGACCTGGCTCTTGTAGAGATGCGCGATCGGCTTGAAATCCGCGGCGCCATCGCCGTTCTTCACGAAGAAGCCCTGATCGTATTCGAGCCGGTTTGGCGTGCCGGCGACGGCAAAGTTCAACCGGTCGGCATGATAATATTCGATCTGCTTGCGGGTGCGCTGTTTCATATTGGCAGCCGCGATCATGCCGAGATAGACTTCGAGCGGCATGCGATGGCGGCTCTGTTCGCCGGCCGGATTGGCGACCACTAGCCAGGAAATATTGTACCCGCGGCCGGTCAGCGCATTTTCCAGCACGACCTTGCAGCCCCAGCCTTCGGAAAATTCCGGGACGATCTGGCGGATGAAGCCGTCGCGGCGGGTATAGCAGCCGGCCGCGGCAAGCGCCGGACCGATATCTTCGAGAACCGTTTCGACTCCGACCGCTTCTGCCAGCGCCTTGCCGAGCTTCAAGCTGTCCGGATCGGAATCGTGCTCCGGCATGAAGATGCCCGTCACCTTGCCCGCACCGAGCGCGCGGGCGCAGAGGGCCGCGGTGACGCTGGAATCGATGCCGCCGGACAAGCCGAGCACCGCGCCGCGCTTGCGCAGATCCTTCAGCACCGTCTCGCGCAGCCAGCCGCAGATGCGCTCGATCTCGGCCTCCGCGTCGAGCTTCAGCGTCTCGGCCCAGAATTTCCCCGCCTTCTGGGCCTGCTTCAGGCTCTGGATCATGCGACATTCCCCCGTGTGACTGTGTTTGTTTCATCCGCGCCGAGCCGGATCTTGCCGGTCGTCGTGCGCGGCAGCGCGTCGCGGAACTCGACGCTTTTCGGCACCATGTAATCTTCGAGCAGCTGAGCGCAGTGGCGGATGATTTCCCGTTCGGTCAGCGTCACGCCGTCCTCCACCGCCACATAGGCGCGCACGACCTGGCCGAAGATCGGGTCGTCGATGCCGCCAACCGCCGCTTCCTTGATGCCGGGCAGCGCATAGAGCGCGCGCTCGACCTCCTGCGGGCTGACCTTTTCTCCGCGTGTCTTGATGATGTCGTCGCGCCGGCTGACGAAATAGAGAAAGCCGTCCGCATCCGCCTGGAAGAGATCTCCGGTGTGCAGCCGCCTGCCGCCAGCAACCGGCGAAAGTGCCCTTACCGAGGTCAGGTCGTTGCCCCAGTAACCGGACATCACATGCGGCCCCTCGACGACAAGTTCACCGATCGTGCCCGGAGGAGCGGGACGTCCGTCCTCGTCGATCACGAAAGCGCTGGTGCCGGGAATGGCGCGGCCGACCGAAAGCGGCCGGCGGGAAACCTCTTCAGGCGGCAGGTAAGTGGCACGCAGACATTCCGTCTGGCCGTACATCAGGAAAAGCCGGATATCCGGGAAAAGCTGCTGCAACCGCTCGGCAAGGGCCGGCGGCATGGCCGCGGCGGCGCTGGTGACGGTGCGCAGATGCGGCAGAAAGCCGGGCTCCAGATCCTTCATGCCGGTAATCAGAGCGGCCATCGGCGGCACGAGCGGGAAACCCGTCGCCTTCACCTCCGCCAGCCGTTCGAGGATCTTCCGCGGAAAGGCGAAGCTCTTTTCGAGAACCAGCGTACCCCCGGCCATAACCATCGTCACCACCTGTGTGATGCCGTAGCCGAAGGACAGCGGCAGGACGCTGAGCACGATGTCCTCGGACGTATTGCCGAGATAGGCAACGATCGCTTCGCAGGCGGCACCGACATTGGCATGGGTCAGCATCACGCCCTTCGGCTGGCCGGTGGAGCCCGAGGTGTGAAGCAGCAGCGCCAGCGCTTCGATGTTTTCGAATCTCTCGAGTGGTACCGAAACCTCGTCGCGGACCAGATCTTCGAACCGTAATCCACGACCGAGATCGTCGCCGACATCCGCCTGGGTAACGATCGTCAGCGGCTGCATGTTCGCCATGGCGATGGCCGCATCCACCGTCGCCCGCTGACGGGCATGGGTGATGACCGCGGAAGCCTCGGTGCTGTTTAGAATGACAGAGAGCTTTTCCGCCTTGATCGACGGATAAAGCGGGCAGGGCACGGCGCCCGCCTTCCAGAGGCCAAAGAAGCTGACCACCGCCTCATGGCTGTTGTCCAGCACCATCAGCACCCGGTCACCGGGCTTGATGCCGCCGCTGGCAAGGCTTGCGGCGAGGCGATCGGACGACGCATCGAGTTCTGCGTAGGTCAGCCGGACGTCGCCCGCGATGAGCGCGAGCTTCGTTCCGAAACGTCTGGCACTATCGCCGAGCCTGGCCTCTATGCGCACCGGCGCAGCCTCAGGCCGCTGCCAGCTTGATCGACAGGTAGCTCGTCATGTTGTCGATACTGTCGAGGTTTTCCGGAACGATTTCATCGTCGGCGACGGTGATGCCGTAGGTCTGTTCCAGGAAGGCGATCAGCTCGAGCACGCCGGTGGAATCGATCACGCCGCTTTCGAGTAGCGACTGGTTGTTGGAAACCTGCGCGTCGGCCCGGAAAAGAAAATTTTCCGCGATGAACTCGCGCACGCTATTTTCGATTGCTTCCGCCATCGACGGCCCTCTCCACAAATGGTTTTTGCCGCGCGAATGCGGGCGCGGTCGATTGAAAAGGCATCTTCCAGACTATCCCTGAACGTTTTGCTAATTTGTAAAACGCTTTTGTCCACAAGCTTAACCGCATCCAAATGCCGCCCTCGACGTTGATGCATCCATGAAGATCGCGACCTTCAATGTGAACGGCGTCAACGGTCGCCTCGGCCTGCTCCTCGAATGGCTTGAGGAGGCGGCGCCGGACGTGGTCTGCCTGCAGGAGTTGAAGGCGCCGCAGGAGAAGTTTCCGGCAAAGGCGATCGAGAAGGCGGGTTACGGCGCAGCCTGGCACGGCCAGAAAAGCTGGAACGGCGTCGCCATCCTTGCCCGCGACGCCGATCCGATCGAGACGCGCCGCGGCCTGCCGGGCGATCCGGAGGACCTTCACAGCCGCTATATCGAAGCCGCGGTGCAGGGCGTGCTGATCGCCTGCCTCTATGCTCCGAACGGCAATCCCGCCCCAGGGCCAAAGTTCGCCTATAAGCTTGCCTGGTACGAGCGGTTTTTGGCGCATGCTCAGGCGCTGCTGGAGACAGGTGCACCCATCGTCCTTGCCGGCGACTATAACGTCATGCCGACCGATCTCGATGTCTACAAACCGGAACGCTGGCGGGATGACGCGCTGTTCCGGCCGGAGGTACGAGAGGCGTTTTCCCGGCTGCAGGAACAAGGCTGGACCGACGCGATCCGCAAGCTGCACCCGGGCGAGCGCATCTATACGTTCTGGGATTATTTCAGGAACGCCTGGGGCCGAGATGCCGGCCTGCGGCTCGACCACCTGTTGCTCAGCCCCTCGATAGCGGACCGGTTGCAGGCAGCCGGCGTCGACCGCCACATCCGCGGCCGCGATCATGCGAGCGACCACGCGCCGGCCTGGATCGAACTCGGCGACTAGGTAAGATCTTCCTGGCCCATTCCGACCGGCGGCAATGCTCCCGAAGCTTCTCGGCTCAGAGCGCGTTGGACGGCGAGCCCTTCTCAAAATTCTCGACATGGGTGATGACCTGTGCCCAGAGCGTCTGCATCGCCTCGTCGCTCGCCCAGGCCACATGCGGGGTGAGGATGAAGTTCGGCCGTTCCAGGATCGTCAGCAGCGGATTGTCCGGTGCCGGCGGTTCCTTGGTCAGCACGTCGAAACCGGCGCCGCCGATCAGGCCCTCGTCCAGCGCGGTCACCAGATCGGCCTCGTTCACCAGCCCGCCGCGGGCGGTATTGATGATCAGCGGATGCCGTTTCATCTTTCGGAATTCGGGCAGGCTGATGAGGTTGCGGGTCGCCGGCGTCAGCGGCATGTGGAAGGTGATGATATCAGACGTTTCCAGCACCTCGTCGAAAGCCGTGTAGCCGGGCTCGACCTTTTCCGCATCTTTCCGGGCCGCGAAAATGACCTTCATGCCGAACGCCTCGGCGATCTTCGCCACCGACCTGCCGAGCGTGCCGCGGCCAAAAATGCCGAGCGTCGAACCGGCCAGATCCTTGATCGGGTGGTTGAAGAAGCAGAACTGGTTGGCGCGCTGCCATTCGCCGGCGATCACGTCCTGGCGGAAACCGACGATCGAGCGGCGGAGCGCGAAGATCAGGCCGAACGTATGCTCCGGCACGGTGTTGACCGCATAACCGCGCACGTTGGAGACGGTGATGCCGCGCTCCTTGGCAAAGGCGAGGTCGATCACGTCATAGCCGGTCGCGGCGACCGCGATCATCTTCAGCTTCGGGGCATTTGCGATCGATTGCTCGCGCACCGGCGCCTTGTTGGTGATGACAATATCGGCATCCGCGATACGGGAAGCCACATCCTCCGGCGCCGTCTTGCCATACTCTACCCATTCATGAGCGAACGCGGGCCGGGTGATCGTCACCGAAGGGCCGATCGTGTCGCGGTCCAGAAACACGACCTTCATCGCGAAAATTCCTGCATGATTTGAAACTCCTCCCAATCGAACCATGGCGGCCGAAGCGCTGGCCGCAATGGATTTCTCGTATATCATCCCGCCCGCCGACCGGAAGGCAAAAGTGCGGAGAATGGCATGGGTGAAGTGTTGACGCTCGATTGCGTCGTCATCGGCGGCGGCGTGGTGGGGCTGGCGGTGGCCCGCGAACTGGCAATCGCCGGCCGCGAGGTCGTGCTCCTGGAAGCCGAGCCGATGACCGGCAGCATCACCTCTTCCCGCAACAGCGAAGTCATCCACGCCGGGCTCTATTATCCGACCGGCAGCCTCAAGGCCGAACTTTGCGTCGCCGGGAAGGAAAAGCTCTACGCCTACTGCCGCGACCGGCATATTCCGCACAAGCGATGCGGCAAGCTGGTCGTCGCCTCGAACGAAGCCGAAGTCGCCTATCTCGAAAAACTGTTGAAGCAGGCACAAGCCAATGGCGTCGACGATTGCCGGCTGATCGACGGCACCGAACTTGCCCGCCTCGAACCGCAGATCACGGGCTTTGCCGCACTCGTCTCCCCCTCGACCGGCATCATCGACAGCCACCGCCTGATGGAAGCCTATATCGCCGACATCGAAGCGCATGGCGGCAGTATCGTGCTGAACTCGCCCGTCCTGGGCCGCGAGTTTCTGGCCGGTGCCGTGCGGCTTTCGGTCGGCGGCCGCGATCCCGTGGAGATCGCGGCGAAACTGGTGGTGAATTCGGCCGGCTTAAGCGCCTGGGCGATCTCCGAAGGCATGATCGGCCTCGACAGGAGAACGATCCCCGAGCGCCACTATGCAAAAGGCTGTTACTTCTCGCTGACCGCCCGCGCGCCGGCGGAACGGCTGATCTACCCAGTGCCGGAGACCGGCGGGCTCGGCGTCCACCTGACCCTCGATCTCGCCGGCCAGGCGCGGTTCGGCCCGGATGTCGAATGGGTCGAGGCGATCGACTACGACGTCGATCCCCGCCGCGCCGACAAGTTCTATGCAGCGATCCGCCGCTACTGGCCAAATCTTCCGGACGGCGCCCTGCAGCCGGCCTACGCGGGCATGCGGCCGAAGGTAGTCGGTCCGAACGGGGGAGGGGCCGGCGACTTCATCATTCAGGGGCCTGAAACCACCGGCCATCCGGCCTATGCCGCGCTTTACGGCATCGAAAGCCCTGGCCTTACCGCCTCCATGGCAATCGCCGAAAGGGTTAAGAGCTTGAGCTTGGGTTGAGGTAGAAGTCCGAAGGCCCCCTCATCCGCCTGCCGGCACCTTCTCCCCAAGGGGAGAAGAGATATGTCGCGCCGTCTCTCGACTTCTTTGCCTCAGTTGTTTGGGTGCGCAGGCGCCGCCGCTCATCCTCTCCCCTTGGGGAGAGGTCCGCCGAGCAAAGCGGAGGCGGGGTGAGGGGGACACTTGCTCGGCTTCACCAATGAGAGGTTCTCAAAACGCCGCGCGCCTGTCGTGTTTGGCGAGACGGGTGAGCAGATAGTCAACTTCCGCCTTGGCGGTCGCGGAGAGCATCTGTGCCGGTTTGCGCTGCGCATCCGAGGTGATGACGCCGCGCCGCTTCAGCACGTGTTTGCGGATCGCCAGACCGATGCCGGCCTGCTGCTCGTAGCGGATCAATGGCAGATGCGCATCGAACAGGTCATGCGCCTCCTCGCGTTTGCCGGCCGCGAAGAGATTGACCAGTTCCGTCAGCATGTCGGGGAAACCGTAGCCGGTCATTGCGCCGTCGGCACCCCGTTCCGGTTCGAAATCGAGGAACATGCCACCATTGCCGCAAAGGATCGAGAAGGCGCGCAGTTCGCCTGCCTTCTGCATGGCGCGCAGCTTCGACACCTTTTCCAGCCCCGGCCAGTCTTCGTGCTTCAGCATCAGGCAGGACGGGTGGTTGGTAATGATCCTGGCGATCACGCCCGGCGACATGACGACGGTCAGCGTCAGCGGATAATCCTGCAGCACCCACGGCACGTCGTCGCCGACCGCTTCGACGGCGCCGGCGAAATAGTTGACGATCTGGTCGTCGGTGCGCAGCGCAGGCGTCGGGGCGATCATCACGCCGGCAGCGCCCATGTCCATCGCATCGCGCGCCAGCGACCGCATCCCTGCAAAGCCCGGCGCCGAGACGCCGACGATGATCGGCACTTTGGCGCGTGAGACGACACGTTTGATGATGGCCCGGCTTTCGTCCGGCTCCATCTTCGGCGCCTCGCCCATGATCCCGAGAATGGTGATGCCGGTGCAACCGCTCTCTTCATAAAAATCCGTCAGCCGATCGATCGAGGCAAAATCGATCGATCCGTCTTCGAAGAACGGCGTGGTGGCGATGGCGTAGACGCCTTTGGTCTCGATCCCGAAAGTCATTATTGGGCGTCCTTCCAGGCCTGGTAGCGGGCTTTCGTTTCTGCATTCATCGGATAGAGGCCGGGCAGCGGCACGCCGCGGTCCACCTCGGTCATGATCCAGCCTTCCATGCGCTCCTGTTCCGGCGCCTCGGCGACAACCGCGTCGAGCAGCTTGGCGGGGATCAGCACCGCGCCGTCATCATCCACGACGACGATATCATCCGGGAAAACGGCGACGCCTCCGCAGGAGATCGGCTCCTGCCAGCCAACGAAGGTGAGGCCGGCGACGGAGGGTGGAGCGGCGATGCCGTCGCACCAGACCTTCATGCCGCTGCCGAGCACGCCTTCGGCATCACGCATCACGCCGTCGGTGACAAGCCCTGCCACGCCGCGCTTCGCCATCCGCGAGCAGAGAATATCGCCGAAAATGCCGGCATCGGTGACGCCGAGCGCGTCAGCCACCGCAACGCAGCCTTCCGGCATCGCCTCGATCGCCGCGCGGGTGGAGATCGGCGAAGCCCAGCTTTCCGGCGTCGCCAGATCCTCGCGGGCGGGCACGAAACGCAGCGTGAAAGCCGGCCCCACGACGCGGCCCTGGCCCGGCTTCAGCGGCTTGGTGCCGCGCATCCAGACATTGCGCAGGCCCTTCTTCAAAAGCACCGTGGTCAGCGTGGCGGTGGAGACGCCCTTCAGCGTCTCGATGATCTTGGGGTCCAGCGGCATGAATTCTCCTTGGGATTCTTGAATGACGCCTTCGCAGACGGCGGGCGATATTCGGTCGCGACTTCTCGTTCGTCAAGGAACTAACGCCTCCGTCGTCATTGACACGACCGCCGTCTGTCGAGGTATAACGTCTTTCAACACTGACACATGGGAGGATGAGACAGTGCTTTTTCCAACGACACTCGTCGGCAGTTATCCGCAGCCGGAATGGCTGATCGACCGCGCCAAGCTCGCGGGCCGTTTCCCGCCCCGCGTCCGCGCCAAGGAACTCTGGCGCATCCCCCAGGAATACCTCGCCGAAGCACAGAACGACGCGACGATCATGGCGATCAAGGCGCAGGAGGAAGCCGGTCTCGACATCATCACCGACGGCGAAATCCGCCGCGAGAGCTATTCGAACCGCTTTGCGACCGCGCTCGAAGGCGTCGATCTCGACAATCCGGGTTCGGCGCTCGATCGTTCCGGCCATCCGAACCCCGTGCCGCGCATTACCGGCAAGATCCGCCGCAAGCACGCGGTCGAGGCCGAGGACGTGAAATTTCTGCGCAGCCACACGGACCGCAAGATCAAGATCACCGTGCCCGGCCCCTTCACCATGTCGCAACAGGCGCAGAACGATTTCTACAAGTCGGAAGAGGAAGCCGCCTACGACTATGCCGACGCGGTGAACGCCGAGATCCGCGATCTCTTCGCAGCCGGCGCCGACGTGGTGCAGATCGATGAACCCTACATGCAGGCCCGGCCGCAGAAGGCGGAACAGTATGGTCTCGCGGCGCTCAACCGCGCGCTCGACGGCGTCCAGGGCACGACCGCCGTGCATATCTGCTTCGGTTATGCCGCGATCATCCACGAACGGCCGACCGGCTATTCGTTCCTCAACCAGCTTTCCGGCTGCTCCTGCCATCAGGTGTCGCTCGAAACCGCGCAGTCGAACCTCGACTGCTCGACGCTGACCGGCCTTTCCGGCAAGACGCTGATGCTCGGCGTCATCGACCTGTCGGACATGAACATCGAGACTCCGGAAACGGTCGCCGACCGCATCCGCCGGGCTCTGCCTTACGTCGAGGCGAAGAACATCATCGTCGCGCCCGATTGCGGCATGAAATACCTGCCCCGGGAGGTCGCCTTCGGCAAGATGAAGGCGATGGTCGAGGGCGCCAAGATCATGCGCCGGGAACTCGGAGAGACTGCCTGATCTTCCAGTTGAGTGCGTGGATAACAGGGGCGATTGCCACGGCAATCGCCCTTTTTGTTTTGCGGTCTTGGCGTCCGAGCACACGCGATATCGGAGATATGTATCCTAAATATGTAAACCTTGACCATTGCTGGCTTATAATCCATCCTATTGTATCCCAAATAAAATCGATGTATACATTGCGCCAGAGGATTTTCGGCTGGCGGTTGGGCGATCTGCCCCACACAGGTTGGTCCGATAGGAAGATCATGACGACCCTTGTTCTCATACCCGGGCTTGTATCGGACGCCATCGTCTGGGCGCCCTTGGCCGAAGCGGCGTCTGGCGTCATGCCGGTTCATCACGCCGATCTCTCCAACGGCACGTCGATCGCCGGTATGGCTCGAACGTTTCTCGACGAGACGGACGGCGATATCGTTGCTGTCGGCCACTCGATGGGCGGGCGCGTCGCCCTGGAGATGGCTCGCATGGCGCCGGATCGGGTTCGCGGTCTTGTGCTGGCCAATACGGGGCATCATCCAAAGCGCGAAGGCGAGGAAATCAAGCGGCAGCAGATGATCGATCTCGGCAACCGCAGCATCGAGGACCTGGCGCAGCAATGGCTGCCGCCGATGCTCGACCCGGCCCGGGTGGGTGACAAGGACCTGATCGGACGCCTCCACGCCATGGTTCTTAGGGCAGGCTCGCAGGTTCATGAGCGCCAAATCCGCGCCCTTATCGGCCGCCCGGACGCCAGCGCCTATATCGCCGATCTTCGTTGTCCCATCCTGCTTGTCGCCGCTCGCCAGGACGGCTGGAGCCCGATCGCCCAGCACCAGGAAATCGCCGACGCAGCGCCGGATACAGAGCTCGTCATCATCGAAAATGCCGGGCATTTCGCTCCCGTCGAACGCCCCGTGGAAACCACCGCCGCCATCACCGAATGGCTGGCGCGCAGATTTGGAGAATCCCAATGAGTGAAGCAGCAGCTACGATACCGGATACCCCGCTCTTCGACCGGGCAGGCTCGATCCGCGGTTACCGGATCAACAAGATGGCGATGGCGCTTGGCCAGCCGGCCAACCGCGCAGCCTTCAAGGCTGATGAAGAGGCCTATCTCGACAGTTTTGGCCTGAGCGCCCACGAAAAGTCGGCGGTCATGGCCCGCGACTGGCACGAGATGGTGCGCCTCGGCGGCAATCTCTTCTTCATCCTGAAGATTTCCGCGGTCGATCCGACCCCGATCACCAGGATCGGTGCGGCGCAGGCCAGCATGGAACACGAAGACTTCCTGCATCTGAGACTGGGAAAAAAGCGCAATGGCTAAGATCATCGGTGGGCTCGGGACAAGCCACGTTCCCTCGATTGGTGCGGCACTCGACAAGGGGCTGCGTGACGCGCCGGACTGGAAGCCGTTCTTCGACGGTTACGAAGTCGGCAAGCAGTGGATGCGGGACGCCAAGCCGGATATCGCCGTCGTCGTCTTCAACGATCACGGCAATACCTTCTTCCTCGACCGCGTGCCGACCTTCGCTGTCGGCGTCGCCGAAACCTACGATCCCGTCGATGAAGGCTGGGGTCCGCGCGCCATTCCGGCATTCGAAGGAGCGGTCGATTTCTCCTGGCATTTCGTCGACAAGCTGGTCGAGCGCCATTTCGACCCAATGGTCTGCCGCGAGATCGAGGTGGATCACGGCCTGCAGGTGCCGATGGAACTGTTCTTCGGCCGGCCGGAAGCCTGGCCGGTGAAGGTCCTGCCGATCTGGGTCAACACCATCCAGTATCCGATCCCCACCCCGCAACGCTGCTGGGAAATGGGCAAAGTTCTGCGTGAAGCGATCGAAAGCTGGCCGGGCGACGAGCGCGTCGTCATCCTCGGCACCGGTGGCCTGTCGCATCAGCTGCAGGGCGCCCGTGCCGGCTTCATCAACCAGGCGGCCGATCGCGCCTGGCTGGACGGTATCGCCAGCAATCCGGAACCCTATCGCGCCATGAGCCGCGAAGACTATGTGGAACAATTCGGTTCCGAAGGCGCCGAGCTGATCATGTGGCTCGTCATGCGTGCCGCGATGAACAGCGACGTCAATCTCATCCACAAGCACTACCACGCCCCGGCGTCGATGACCGGCGCCGGCATGGTCGTGCTGGAAAATGCGGCCTGATCGATGTTTTTCCTGATGCGCTGCCTGCACCATGAAGGCCAGGATGCCGCCCGCGATACCCATCGCCCGTCGCATCGGGCCTGGGTCCAGTCGGGTGGAGAGGGCCTTGCCGCTGTCCTGATCGGCTCGGCGCTTGTCGACGAAGGCGGTTCGTCGCTCGGCAATTTCGGCGTCCTGGAGGCCGCGAGCCTCGAAGAGGCGCAGGCTTTTGCGCAAGGCGATCCCTTCAATCGCGCCGGGATCGTTTCGGCGATCGAGCTGACGCAACTGCCGGACACGTTCCAGGCGGCCCGGATCAGCGACCCGATGACCCCGCGAAAGAACGGCTGATCGCATTTAGGCCAATAAAAAAGCCCGCCATCCGGTCAGGATGGCGGGCTTTTCGTCATGTCGTTCAGTCCCCGATCGTCTCGTGGGCATCCGCCTTGCCCTCGGCCCAATATCCGGCGGCCTTGATCCAGGTGAGCGGATATCCGCGCTTTTCGACCAGATAGGCTCGAACCGCACGGGCAACCGAGGCCTCGGCGGCGACCCAGATGAAGGTCTCGGGCTCAAGCGCGATCGTATCGAGTACGGAGATCAGCCCGGAGGCGTCCGTGGCGCGGGAAAGGGGGCGGTGGACCCAAAGTGTCTTGAGCGACGCCTGCGTCTCGAAGACCTGTTCCTCTTCAGGCCCGGTGACCAGCCCAATACTGGTGATCACGGCGTCTTCGCCGGCCTCTTCGATGCGGCGGCCCATGGCCGGAAGCGCTGTCTCGTCGCCGATCAGCAGCCAGCGTTTCACGCCCGAGATGACGGCCGACCCACGCGGACCGCCGATCGACAACGTGCTGCCCGGTCCGGCATCCAGCGCCCATCGCGTGGCAGGACCGGCATCGTGGACGGCGAAATCGAGCACCAGGGACTTGGCCCCCTGATCGTAGCGACGAGGCGTATAATCGCGGCGCTCCGGTTCACCGGCAGCTGTCGGCAGAAATATCTTGACGTGGTCGTCCGGCGCAGCGCTGACGAAATCCGAAAGATCCTCGCCGCCGAGGGTAATGCGCAGCATCTGTGGCGTGATGCGCTCGACGGTTTCGACCGTCAGCACACGACGCTTGAGTTCGTGACGAATGCGCTCGATCTTGGGGGCGGAGGAAATCTGGTCTTGGGTCGTAAGGTCGTTCATCTAAGTCCTTTCACGGGATTTCGATATCGACCTGCCGGACACAGCCGCGCAGACCGAAACCGGCAATGCCCGATCGATCAGCGCGTTGAGTGACGTTAACGCTTACGTGCGAAGCCTTGCGGCACTCGCAGTGTGAACTTTAGGTAGGCTGGCAAAGCCCGGACGGCAAGGGTTGCCGAGTGTCAATTCCGGTAATTTTGCCAGCCGGGAACTGCAAACAGCCGTCGTCAAGGTGATCGTCTTCGCAGCGATGGCCTCGACATCCACCTTCCCTGCACCAGATACCTCCGATCGTTCAGCCTTTGTGAAGGACTGGCGGCCAATGTGCTGCGATCCCTGGGCGATTCGCCCGACAGTATGGAGATGGCATGACGCTGCTGCAATTCCCCGCCGATCGGCGCACCGCTGACGTAAAACGCTGCGCTGAGGCGCTTCTGCGGCTTCACGGCGAACAGGCGAACCGTTTCTGGCGATCGGAAATGGCCGGTTTTGCGGCAGCTCTCAAAGCTCAAGGCGTGGCAGACGAGAAAATCTCCCGCCAGGCCGGCCTGTTCATGCACGCCGTCCAGATCCAGCTCCAGAGCGATTGCCTCGGCGACGAAACCAGCCTTGTGGCAGGTTAAACCCGCGCCGGCCTTTGCGCGGAGATGTCGGCGACGCAGGCGCTATGGAACAATTGGAGATAAGTGGTGCCGCTTGCAGGACTCGAACCTGCGACCCCATCATTACGAATGATGTGCTCTACCACCTGAGCTAAAGCGGCACGGGCAGCGACCGGGTTTGCCGGGGCTGCGAGTGATGCGGCTGATACAGGCAATGACCTGCGATTTCAAGCCGGGTTTTAGGCTTCTCGACGATTTTCCTGAAATGACGGTTATTATCCAGCCCTTAGTTTAAACTGTAAGACGCTCGCGCGCCGCCCGGTATTCGTTTTCCAGCCGATCTACGAGTTCCGCGACCGGGACCACCGCCTTGACCGCGCCGACACCCTGGCCTGCCCCCCAGATCTCCTTCCAGGCCTTCGGCCCGCTGACCGCCTGGTCGAAATCCATCTTGGACGGATCGGCGACCGGAAGGGCATCCGGGTCCATGCCGGTGGCGGTGATCGAACCCTTGAGGTAGTTGCCGTGGATGCCGGTGAAATAGTTGGAATAGACGACGTCGGCGGCATTCGAGTCGACGATCATCCGCTTGTAGCCCTCGACGGCGCGCGCCTCCTTGGTGGCGATGAAGGGCGAGCCGATATAGGCCATGTCGGCGCCCATGGCCTGGGCGGCAAGGATGCCGCCGCCGGTAGCGATCGCGCCGGCGAGCAGCAACGGTCCGTCGAACCATTCCCGGATTTCCTGCACCAGTGCGAAAGGCGACAGCGTGCCGGCATGCCCGCCGGCGCCAGCAGCAACGGCAATCAGCCCGTCGGCGCCCTTGCGGATCGCCGAATTGGCGTGGCGGTTGTTGATGATGTCGTGCAGCACGATGCCGCCATAGGAATGCACGGCGGCATTGACCTCCGGCACGGCGCCGAGCGAGGAGATCACGATCGGCACCTTGTATTTCACGCACATCATCAGGTCGTGCTCCAGGCGCTTGTTGGAGGTATGGACGATCTGGTTGACGGCAAAGGGAGCGGCAGGCCTGTCGGGATTGGCGGCGTTATGGGTGGCGAGGTCCTCGGTGATCATGGCCAGCCACTCGTCGAGCTGGCTTTCCGGCCGCGCATTGAGCGCCGGGAAGGCGCCGACGACGCCGGCCTTGCATTGCGCCAGCGTCAGTTCCGGGTGGGAAATGATGAACAGCGGCGACGCGATCACGGGCAGGCGAAGCCTGTCCTTGAGGACTGCTGGAAGCATGGATCAAAAACCTCCCGATTGACCTTTACGCAAACGTAAATCCGTCTACCAGATCGCGGAGGCCCCGAAAAGCCGGTGGAAAGATTTTCGAAGCAGATCGCCGGGAGGCCCGGCAAAGGCACCCGACATATCCTGTCCTTATTTTTGGCCATGGTGCAGTCGAATGCGGTGCTTGCAGTTCGGCGGCGGAGAGGTTACCGAAACGTAAACTCCCGCGCAGTGGGTAAGAGTATGAAGAAGGACCGGCAGTGAGCGGTTTGGAAACGGCCATCAGGAACGCACTGGATCGCTCGAACCGGGCGGACCGGGAGATCAGGGCGCGTATTTATCAGTCGGCGCGTCAGGCGCTGGACGCCGGCCTTCGCAAGCAGGGCGTTACCGACCGGCTGATCATCATGCAGCAGCATGAACTTCTGGAGCGGAAGATCCACGAGATCGAAATGGGTGAAGTCGAGCGCCTGGCCGAACCGGTGCCAGGCCCCGCCGTTGAACTCGAACCGGAACTGCCATATGCCGCAGAACCGATGGCAGTGGAGTCTCCGGTCATGGAGGCCCGCCCGCGGCCGGAAGCACAGCAACGGTCGGCGCCGCCGTCCGTCGCGCCGCCTGTCGATACCGTTTCTGGTGAGACGCGCGCGCCAGCTGCCGCGGCCATGTCTCCCGGCGATCTCGGCGGCGTCAGCCCCGCGCGCGGCGAGCGGATCGAAGCCGAGCCATTCGAACCGGCACCTCAGGCGAAAGCGGCAAAGCCGGGCAGGACGAACAGGAACGCCCGCCCGCCATCCGATAGCGGACTGGACGTCCCCCCGGAGCGGGCCGCCAAACCGCGAAAGCGTCGCGGTTTCCTGTCGCATCTCCTGACCTGGGTCATCACCCTCGGCGTGGTTGGCGGCGCCTGCTGGTGGTTCTATCAATCCGGCCTTGTGCAATCGATCATCGAGGAAGCCACGAAGTCGGCGGACCGCTCGGTCGCCGGCCAGGGATCGGGAGGCCCAGTCGCCTTCGATCCGCGCCGCGGCTTCTCGGATGAATGGGTGGAAATCTTCGTGCCCTCCAAGGCGGCGGAAATGAAAGCCGGCGGCCAGGCGAAAATCGAGACGGTCGCCGCCTCGGAAGGGCAGGCCGTCCGCATCGCATCGGCAACGTCAGGCGAGGGCGGCGATGTCTCTGTCGAAGTACCACCGGAAGTGCTGCGCGAAATGGCCGGGAAGAGCTCGACGGTGGCGCTGACCCTGCAGTCGGGACAGAACAGTTCCGCGCAGCTGTCGGTCCGCTGCGATTTCGGAAGCCTCGGCAGCTGCAGTCGCCATCGCTTTACGGCAACGCAGGAGAAGCTGGAGGCCCTCTTCCGGGTAACCTTCGAGCGGTCGCTCGCGCCCAACCGGCCCGGTCGCCTGATCTTCAACAGCGGCATCGACGGCGCGGACCGGGCGGTGCTGCTCTATTCGGTGCGCATCCTGCCCGGTCAATGAGGTCTATTTCAGGAATTTCGGGCCGAAACCGAAGATCTTGTCGTCGATCTCGCCGACAGCGTCCTTGTCCTTGCCCTCATAGTCGAGCGATAGCAGGATGTGGCGGATGACGTTGAGGCGGGCGCGGCGCTTGTCGTTGGCCCGCACGACGGCCCATGGCGTCTCCTTGTTGTGGGTTTTTTCGAGCATCGCGTCGCGCTTCTCGGTATAGGCGTCCCACTTGTTGAATGCGGCGATATCCATCGGCGACAGTTTCCAGATCTTGAGCGGATCGTGGCGCCGGTCATGAAAACGCTTGAGCTGCATCTCGCGGCCGATATCCAGCCAGAATTTGAAGAAGATGATGCCTTCGTCGGAAATCGTGTCTTCGAAGCGCGGCACCGCCTTCATGAAATCCTTGTACTGCTCCGGCGTGCAGAAGCCCATCACCGGCTCGACGCCGGCCCGGTTATACCAGGAGCGGTCGAAGAGCACGATCTCCCCTGAGGTCGGGAAATGCGAGATGTAGCGCTGGAAATACCACTGGCCGGCCTCGGTCTCCGTCGGTTTGTTGAGCGCCACCACGCGGGCCGAACGCGGATTGAGATAGGCATTGATCGAAAAGATCGTGCCGCCCTTGCCGGCCGCATCGCGGCCCTCGAACAGCGCCATCATCCGCTTGCCGGTCGCCTTCAGCCAGAACTGCACCTTGACGAGCTCGACCTGCAGCTTTTCAAGCTGCTTTGCGTATTTGTCCTTGTCCAGCTTATCGTCATGGGGATATCCGCCGGAACCAAGAGCACGTTCCTCGATCCAGGCCGGTAACACCGGGTCATCGATATCGAACCGCTTGAGCTTGCCGTTGATGTCGATATCGACTGCCCGGCTTTCGGTCTCATCCGCCATGATAATGCTCCCTCCGATCGATCCGCCGCATGGGGGCGGTAGCCGATATGTAACGCAAGTTGGAAATTCCGCTACAGTCCGGATAGCGTCATTTTTGCGATGCGCACTCGGAAGCGATGTATATCTGTCATGCAGGGGATATATGAGCGCGTGTTCAACCTGTGAAAGCTGCGAGTCTGTCTGTGGGGTCGGTACTGGAGAAATGGCGTCGGGGTCTGGGCACGCTTGCTGCGAGGGCTCGGCAGGAGCGACCGCTGTTGCTGCTTCTGACCCTTCTGGCAACGATCGCGTTCCTGGTCGGAATGGATTGGGTGGGCGTGCTCGTCGGCTGGCTGCTGCTGGTGCTGGTCGTTGTCGGGCGCAAGCCCGTCGTCCTTCCGCCGCCGGTCCCGGAGATCGTCGAGGAAGAGCAGCCAGATTTCCAGCCGCTACCTCAGGTGGCCGCAACGCTCAGTGCGCTCGATATTCCGGCTTTCGTGCTGGGCGAGGATATAACCGTCCTCTACCAGAACAAGGCGGCCGAGAAGGCCTTTGGCACCCTTTCCCCCGGATCGCATCTTTCGGCCCGGCTGCGGTCGCCCGGCATTCTCGACATGGTGCGCGAAACCATTGCCACCGACGAGCCGAACCAGATCGAGCATTCCGAGCGGCTGCCCTCCGAGCGTGTCTATACCCTGCGCATCGCACCCATCGATCTCGGTCAGCCGATGCAGCAAAGCTCGGAAGCCGTGGTGCAGAAGCTCTATCTCCTCTCCTTCCGGGACATTTCGGAGTTGCGCCGCATCGACCGGATGCGCTCCGATTTCGTGGCCAACGCCAGCCATGAACTGCGCACCCCGCTTGCCTCGCTGCGAGGATTCATCGAGACCCTGCAGGGCCCGGCGCGCTCCGATCCGGCCGCGCACGAGCGGTTCCTCGCCATCATGTTCGACCAGGCGACGCGCATGAGCCGCCTTGTCGACGATCTCATGTCGCTGTCTCGCCTGGAGCTCAAATCCCATATCGCTCCGGACCAGACGATCGACCTGAAGCCGCTGATCGGTCATGTGCGGGATGCGCTCGTACCACTCGCCGACGATCTCGGGGTAGAGATCCGCACGCACCTGCCGGAAGGCAAGGTGGAGGTTCTGGGTGATCGCGACGAACTGGTCCAGGTTTTCGAAAACCTGATCGAGAACGCCTGCAAATACGGCCAGGAAGGCAAGTTCGTGGATGTTTACCTGCGCAACGGCGCCTCCGATCCGGTGGAAGTGAGCGTTGTCGACCGGGGGCCGGGCATTCCGGCCGAGCACGTTCCGCGGCTTACCGAGCGCTTCTACCGGGTCAGCGTGGCCGACAGCCGTTCCAAGAAAGGCACGGGCCTAGGTCTTGCAATCGTCAAGCACATCCTGACCCGCCACAGAGCACGTCTGATCGTGAAGTCGGAAGTCGGCAAGGGAAGCGAGTTCACCGTCAGATTCTGACATAAAGGGCTCTCTCTGCAAAGCTGTGCATTGCATTTCCGTCTAAATATCAAATACTTGATATGTCACAAATGTTTCACCGAACTGACATAAAAGAGAGGTGCTACAGCGGCTAAGACAAGCGGGCCGAGCGTTGGCGAGAGCGAGAGCCAGCGCCGTCCGCATTCACACAAGCCCATGACGGGAGATTCCTCATGAACATCCTTAAACTCTCTGCAGCTGCCTTGGTGGCCTCCGTTGCGTTTGCCGGCGCCGCCGCTGCACGCGACCAGGTCCAGGTTGCCGGGTCCTCCACCGTTCTTCCCTATGCGAAGATCGTCGCCGAATCCTTCGGTGAAGCCTTCCCGAAGTTCAAGACCCCGATCGTCGAGTCGGGCGGCACCGGCGCCGGCCTCAAGGAATTCTGCAAGGGCGTTGGCGAAGCCACGATCGACGTTGCAAACGCTTCTCGCCCGATCAACAAGTCTGAAGCCGAAGCCTGCAAGGCAGCCGGCGTCACCGACATCCAGGAGATCCGCATCGGTTACGACGGTATCGTTTTCGCGACCGCCAGCAGCAACGGCGACATGAAACTCGAGCCGAAGGACCTCTACAAGGCTCTCGCCGCTCAGGTCGTTGTTGACGGCAAACTCGTCGCCAACCCCTACAAGAACTGGTCGGACATCAATCCGACGCTTCCGAAGGGTCCGATCGCCGCCTACATCCCGGGCGAAAAGCACGGCACCCGCGAAGTTTTCGAACTGAACGTTCTGGCCGCAGGCTGCAAGGATGCCGGCGCAACCGACGTCATCGCCAAGGAAATCGCTGACAAGGCTGCCCAGGCCAAAGCCTGCGTTGCTGTTCGCAAGGACGGCGTTGCCGTGGACATCGACGGCGACTACACCGAGACCCTCGCTCGTATCGCTGCCAACAAGACCGGCGTCGGCGTATTCGGCCTCGCTTTCTACGAAAACAATGCCGACAAGCTGAAGGTCGCCACCATGCGCGGCATCAAGCCGACCTCGGCCACCATCGCCGACGGTACCTACCCGGTTTCCCGTCCGCTGTTCTTCTACGTGAAGAAGGCTCACCTGGGCGTCGTTCCGGGCCTCAAGGAATACGTCGAGTTCTTCCTTTCCGACGACATGATCGGCCCTGACTCGCCGCTCATCGAGTACGGCCTGGTTGCTGCTCCTGACGCACAGCGCGAACAGGGCCGCAAGGACTTTGCCGCTGGCAAGACCATGTAATCCAAAGACCGGCGCCGCTTTTGGCGGCGCCGTTTTCTCTTCCGATCGATGGCCTTTGCATCGGCGGAATCGTCGGTTTTGTGGCGATGGTGTTGCGCAGGGCGCGATGGCGAATGCGATCGGTTCCGATGAACGGAGCTGGGCGGTGATGGGTTGCCGCCGAAGGCGGTACGCCGGGGGATTATGATGAACACATCACTAATATTATTGATTTTGGCAATAATCGGCATAGCCGGTTACGTCACCGGTGCCCGGTATTCAATGGCACTGGTCGGAGGGATTTCCTCCAAACTTCATTCACGGCCCGGATATTACGGTTCTTTTGTCGCTGTCTGGGCGATCCTGCCGGCCGTCGTCATTCTCTTTGTCTGGCTGGTCGCCAGCCCGATCTATATCAGCTCCTCGGTCCGCGGTGCGTTTCCCGAGGAGGTGAAAACCCAATCGCAGGCCGAGCAGGGCCTGAGCTACGGCATGATCACTTCGATCGCCCGAGGCATGAATGCGCTGACCGGCGACGAGATTGCCCGCGTCGAGAATAATCCGGTCGAGCTGCGTGCTGCGCTTGGGGCCAAGGGCGTTCCGCTTGCGGGCGATCCCCAGCCCTTCATGGTCAAGGCCGCCGCTGTCCTGAACAGGATGACCTTCGTCAGCCGCATCCTCATGACGATCGTCGTGCTGGCGGTTTCCATCGGCGGGGCGTTCTTCGCCTATCGTCAGATTGCGCCGCGCTTCCGCGCCCGCAACCGAGTGGAAAAGGTGGTTCTCGGCAGCCTCGTCGTCGCCTCCTCGATCGCCATTCTGACCACGATCGGCATCGTCGCCTCGATGCTGACCGAAGCGGCCCACTTCTTCACCGCTATTCCCGCCTGGGAATTCTTCTTCGGCACGGTATGGGATCCGCGTTTTGCGGCTGCGGGTTCGGGTGGTTCCGAAGGTCAGTTCGGCCTTATTCCGCTGCTGCTCGGTACGCTCTATATCGGTTTCGTTGCGATGCTCTTTGCGGTTCCGATCGGCCTCTTTTCGGCAATCTACATGTCGGAATACGCCTCGCCGAAGGTCCGCTCGGTTGCGAAGCCTTTGCTCGAAGTGCTCGCCGGCATTCCGACCATCGTCTACGGCTTCTTCGCCTTGACGACCGTCGGCCCGTTCCTGCGCGATATCTCCTCGCAGCTGAACGGCCTCGTCACCGGTGACTATGCCAACTTCATCCAGGCACAGAGCGTTCTGACCGCCGGTTTCGTCATGGGCATCATGCTGATCCCCTACGTCTCCTCGCTGTCCGACGATATCATCACGGCAGTGCCGCGTGCCCTGCGTGACGGCTCGCTCGGCCTCGGCGCCACCCGTTCGGAAACCATCAAGAAGGTCGTCCTGCCGGCCGCTCTGCCGGGCATCGTCGGTGCGCTCCTGATGACCGCATCGCGCGCCGTCGGCGAGACCATGATCGTCGTGCTTGCGGCCGGTGTTGCCGCCCGCCTGCAGATCAACCCTTTCGAGCCGATGACGACCGTGACCGTCAAGATCGTCAACCAGCTGACGGGTGACCTCGAGTTCACCTCGCCGCAGACCCTGGTTGCCTTCGCGCTGGGCATCACGCTTTTCGCCATCACGCTTTGCCTCAACATCTACGCGCTTTATATCGTGCGCAAATACCGGGAGCAGTACGAATGACCGATGTGGTTTCTCCCGCCGCCGGCATCTCCAAGGCCAAGTCCGTCCGTCGCGATATCGGCATCAAGCGCCGTTATGCCGCCGAGCGTCGCTTCCGTGCCTATGGCATCGCCGCGCTTTCCTTCGGCATCATCTTCCTGATGCTTCTCCTGTGGTCGGTGGTGGCCAAGGGATACACCGCCTTCCAGCAGACCATGATCACGATGCCGGTCGAGTTCTCGCAGCAGATCATCGACCCGCAGAACGAACGTGCCACCAATCCGCAGAAGCTGATGACGGCCAACTATCCGGTCGTCGCCCGCAACGCTCTCGCCAAGCTGCTCAACGTCAGCGTCGACGACCGTGTCGCCGCCCGCGCGGTCGGCCAGATGCTGTCCGATGGTGTCCGCGTTCAGCTGCGTGACCTGGTCATCGCCAATCCGGCGATCATCGGCACGACTCAGACGGTAAGACTGCTCGCTTCCGGCGATATCGACTCGGCCTACAAGGGCCAGATCGACCTCGACGTCAGCCAGGAAAACCGCAAGATCAACGACCAGCAGCTCGGCTGGATGAAGCAGCTCTCCGACAGCGGAGCCCTTGCCAAGCACTTCAACGGTGGCATTTTCGTCAACGGCGCATCGAGCCGTCCGGAAGCAGCCGGTGTCGGCGTCGCACTCATCGGCTCGTTCTACATGATGCTGATCGTGCTTGTCCTGGCGCTGCCGATCGGCGTCGCCGCTTCGATCTATCTCGAGGAATTTGCCCCGAAGAACAAGTTCACCGATCTGATCGAGGTGAACATCAACAATCTCGCGGCCGTTCCCTCGATCGTCTACGGTCTGCTCGGTCTGGCGGTGTTCGTCAACTTCATGGGCCTGCCGCGCTCGGCCTCCTTCGTTGGTGGTCTGGTGCTCACCCTCATGACGCTGCCGACGATCATCATCGCGACGCGCGCCGCCTTGAAGGCCGTGCCGCCATCGATCCGTGCCGCCGCCCTCGGGCTCGGCGCCTCGAAGATGCAGACGATCTTCCACCATGTCCTGCCGCTTGCCATGCCGGGCATCCTGACCGGCACCATCATCGGCCTGGCTCATGCCCTTGGCGAAACCGCACCGCTACTCCTGATCGGCATGGTGGCATTCGTTGCCAACTATCCGACCACGCCGCTCGACCCGTCGACGGCGCTGCCGGTCCAGATCTACATGTGGGCGAACGAAGCTGAGCGCGCGTTCGTCGAGCGTACCTCGGGAGCAATCATCATCCTGCTCCTGTTTCTCATCCTAATGAATGTTGGCGCAATTCTCTTGCGGCGTCGCTTCGAGCGGCGCTGGTAGAAGGAGTATGACAGTGAATATGATGTCAGAATCGGCAGTAGAAAAGGCGCTGGACCAGAAGATGAGCGATGCTTCCCACAAGATGATCGGTAAGGACGTTTCGGTTTATTACGGCGAAAAGCGTGCGCTTTTCGACGTGAACCTCAACGTCCGCGAAAACACTGTGACGGCTCTCATCGGTCCTTCCGGTTGCGGCAAGTCCACCTTCCTGCGCTGCCTCAACCGCATGAACGACACGATCGAGAATTGCCGCGTCACCGGCAAGATCACCCTCGACACGGACGATATCTACGACAATAACATCGACGTCGTGGAACTTCGCGCCCGCGTCGGCATGGTTTTCCAGAAGCCGAATCCGTTCCCGAAGACCATCTACGAGAACATTTCCTACGGTCCGCGCATCCACGGTCTTTCCAAGAACAAGGCCGACATGGATCAGATCGTCGAGGCGAGCCTGCAGCGCGCCGGCCTCTGGACCGAAGTCAAGGATCGCCTGCATGAATCCGGCACCGGCCTCTCCGGCGGTCAGCAGCAGCGTCTGTGCATCGCCCGCGCGATCGCCGTATCGCCGGAAGTCATCCTCATGGACGAACCCTGCTCGGCTCTCGATCCGATCGCGACCGCCAAGGTCGAAGAACTCATCCATGAACTGCGTGCCAACTACACGATCGTCATCGTGACGCACTCGATGCAGCAGGCTGCCCGCGTCTCGCAGCGCACCGCCATGTTCCATCTCGGCCAGCTCGTCGAGGAGAACGACACCGACAAGATGTTCACCAATCCCGACGACCAGCGCACCCAGGATTACATCATGGGCCGTTTCGGCTGATCCAGCCGACTGTGCCGCCTGAAAATCAATTTTGAGGACTAGAAGATGGCATCGACCCATATCCTGTCGGCTTATGACGACGAACTGAAATACCTGAGCCGCCGTATCTCCGAAATGGGCGGCCTCGCCGAGCAGATGTGCTCGGACGCCGTGCGCGCGCTGGTCAATTCCGACGCCGCACTCGCGCAGAAGGTCATCTCCGACGACGTGATCCTCGATCACGCCGAGCGCGAGATCGGCGACAAGGCGATTATCACGATCGCCCGCCGCCAGCCGGTTGCGGCCGACCTTCGCGAGATCGTCGGTTCGCTGCGCATCGCCTCCGATCTGGAGCGCGTCGGCGACCTTGGCAAGAACACCGCCAAGCGCGTCATCGCGGTTCAGGGCACCGGCGTGCCACGCAAGCTCGCCCGCGGCCTGGAGCATCTCTCCGATCTCGCCCTCGTGCAGCTCAAGGACGTCCTCGACGTCTATTCGACGCGTTCGGCGGAAAAGGCCGAGGCGATCCGCAGCCGCGACGAGGAAATCGACGCGATGTACACCTCGCTGTTCCGCGAGCTCCTCACCTACATGATGGAGGATCCGCGCAATATCACCACCTGCACGCATCTGCTGTTCTGCGCCAAGAACATCGAGCGTATCGGCGACCACGCCACCAACATAGCCGAGACCATCTACTACATGACGACGGGCGCCCAGCCGGAAGGCGATCGTCCGAAGGACGACTCGTCGAATACGCTCGGCGCGATCACCGAATAGAACTGACGGAGCAGGCCAAAAATGCTGCCGAAAATCGCTGTCGTAGAAGACGAAGAAGCGCTGAGCGTGCTTCTTCGCTACAATCTGGAAGCCGAGGGTTATGAGGTCGATACCGTTTTGCGGGGCGACGAAGCCGAAATTCGGCTTCAGGAGCGGGTACCCGACCTTCTGATCCTGGACTGGATGCTGCCCGGCGTTTCAGGCATCGAACTCTGCCGCCGGCTGCGCATGCGCCCGGAAACCGAGCGCCTGCCGATCATCATGCTGACGGCCCGCGGCGAGGAGAGCGAACGTGTTCGCGGCCTCGCCACCGGCGCCGACGACTATGTGGTGAAGCCTTTCTCGACGCCGGAGCTGATGGCCCGCGTCAAGGCGATGCTTCGCCGCGCCCGTCCCGAAGTGCTCTCCAGCGTGCTCCGTTGCGGCGATATCGAACTCGACCGGGAAACTCATCGCGTTCACCGCAAGAGCCGCGAAGTGCGCCTTGGCCCGACCGAGTTCCGCCTGCTGGAATTCCTGATGGCGTCGCCTGGCCGCGTTTTCTCGCGGTCGCAGCTTCTGGACGGCGTTTGGGGTCACGACATCTATGTCGACGAGCGCACCGTCGACGTGCATGTCGGCCGTCTCAGGAAGGCGCTCAACTTCTCCAATATGCAGGATGTCATCCGCACCGTCCGCGGCGCGGGTTATTCAATGGAATCCTGAGAGGCGGCTTTAAGCCGCCTCGGTCTGCCGCTGCCATTCCGGCAGCGGAAAGATCCGGTCGTAGGCCCAGTTGAACACGAAGGCATAGACCACGTAGAAGACCGCGAACGACACGTCCATCGTCAGCGCATGGACGAGGCTGATGCCGAGATACCAGGCGATCAGCGGCAGAAGCGCGATCAGCAGTCCAAGTTCGAACAGCACCGCATGCGCCACGCGTATGGTGGTGTTTTTCTGCGTGCCGCCGGTAAAGCGCTGCATCAGGTGGTCGAAGCCGAGATTGTAGAGATAGTTCCAGCCGGTGGCGATCGTCGCGCTGCCGATGCCGACCACGCCGATATCGGCGGCCGGCATGCCGAAGGCGAAGGAGCCGAGTGGTGTGATGAGAGCGAGCCCGATCAGTTCGAAGCTGATGGCATGGCGGATACGGTCGCGTGTCGAGCGCATGATGACCTCGTGGGGTGCTTTCCGGGCCGTCCCGGAGTTTCTGCCCGAATGGGGGGAGGTCGTCCTCGCTGACCTTCAGATAGGCGCAATGCCGATCGGGAGCAAGGCTTGGCCGGCATATCTGCCATGCACAACAAAAAAAGCGGGCCTTGAGCCCGCCTTCGATTTCGCCCTCGTGTCGCGCCGCCGCTCAGACCCGAGCGGCAACCTTGCGGCGCTCGTTGACCGGCTGGTAGGCGAGCTTTGCGTGGTAACCGCAATAGGGCGATGCATCCGGGGATTCACAGCCGCAGAAGTGGAAGTCTTCCTTGAGCGGGTCGCCGACCGGCCATTTGCAGGTGCGCTCGGTGAGTTCCGTCAATGCAAGGCGGCGGGAGATAGGCACCACCACGTTGGAGGCGGGACGATATTCCATCTCCTGGTAGGGTTCGATCTCGATCTCTTCCTTGACCATCGTCGCGCCGACGGCGCGGGTAACGGTCCGGGTCGTGACCCGCGACGCATAGTTCGGAGCCCGTGGCGCCGATGTCGTGCGCTTGGCAGCCGATGCGCGGCCGGTCGCAACCGTACCGCCGGCTTTCGCCCGGCCCGGCAGGCTGAGACGATGCACCTTGCCGATCACGGCATTTCGGCTTACGCCACCAAGTTGTGCTGCGATCTGGCTGGCACTCAGGCCCTCCGACCACAATCTTTTGAGCTTCTCGACACGCTCGTCTGTCCAGTTCATGCCCGTTCTCCGCCTTTGAACGTTGCTGGCATGCAGAATCCTTCCACCTTTGCTGCGAAAATCATTTCGCAGCACCCACTATATCTATGCTTGAGGTGACTAGTTCCGCCGCATGCAGTCTAGTAATTGATCATTAACCTAGTGTGAGGCTGACTCCGTGGCAAGAGTCGGAGGAATCTGCGGGATTCGATTTCGTGGTTTTCCCCAACTTGCTGTGATGGAGAGTCATTTTTGTCACAGAAGCCAGCACCTGTCGGTTTCCGGTCGAAACACGCGTAAAACGCCGAGCTTTGTTGACATTGACGGCCTAAACCCCGATAGTGTCCCCGCCGCCCAGTGGGCGGCATTTTTGGTTTTTCTGGCCGGTTTTGTCGGCCTTTTTTGACTGCCTAGAGGAGTGATGTCGCCATGGCTGAAGCCGCGCTTTTCGACACGTTTGCCCGGGCTCCGCTGCGTTTTGAACGCGGCGAGGGCGTATGGCTTGTGACGGAAAGTGGAGAGCGATATCTCGACTTCGGCGCGGGCATCGCCGTCAACTCGCTCGGTTACGGCCATCCGCACCTCGTCGGCGCGCTGAAGGCACAGGCCGACAAGGTCTGGCACACATCAAACCTCTTCGAGCAGCCCGGCCAGGAGACGCTGTCGCGCCGCCTCGCCGACAACTCTTTCGCGGATAAGGTGTTCTTCACCAATTCCGGTGCGGAGGCGCTCGAATGCGCCATCAAGACCGCGCGCCGCTACCAGTTCGTGAAGGGCCATCCGGAACGCTTCCACATCGTCACCTTCGAAGGTGCCTTCCACGGCCGGACGCTGGCGACCATCGCTGCCGGCGGCCAGGCGAAATATCTCGAAGGTTTCGGCCCCAAGGTCGAAGGCTTCGATCAGGTACCGTTCGGCGATATGGACGCTCTGAAGGCTGCGATCACCGATGCGACCGCCGCGATCCTCATCGAGCCGATCCAGGGAGAGGGCGGCATCCGGCCGGTTCCAAAGGAATTCCTGGCTGCGCTGCGGCAGATCTGCGACGACAACGGCCTGCTGTTGATCTTCGACGAGGTCCAGACCGGCGTCGGCCGCACCGGCAAACTGTTCGCCTATGAATGGACGGGCGTTTTGCCCGACATCATGGCGCTCGCCAAGGGCATCGGCGGCGGGTTCCCGCTCGGGGCCTGCCTTGCCACGGCGGAAGCCGCCTCCGGTATGACAGCCGGCACCCACGGCACCACCTACGGCGGCAACCCGCTGGCCATGGCGGTCGGCAATGCCGTGCTCGACGTAATCCTGGGTGATGGCTTCCTGGAAAATGTCCGCGACGTCACGTTGGTCTTGCGGCAGGGGCTCGCCAGCCTCAAGGATCGCTTCCCCAACGTCATCGAGGATATCCGCGGCGAAGGTCTGCTGCTCGGCGTGAAGGCAAAGGTGCCGGCGGGCGACTTGGTTGCCGCCATGCGCGGCGAACATATGCTGGCCGTTCCGGCCGGTGACAACGTGGTGCGTCTCCTGCCACCGCTCACAGTCACGGCGGAGGAAGCCCGCGAGGGTCTCTCCCGCATCGAGAAAGCGGCGGAAAAGCTCTCCGCCTCGGAAATGAAGAAATCGGCCTGAGCGGGCAAAAAGGGGGATGCCGTTGTAGGTTTCCCACGTCACAGGGAACATCACATGGCATCTCCCAAGCATTTCCTCGACCTTTCCGCCGTTTCCCCGGCTGATCTGCGTAGCATTCTCGACGACGCGAAGACCCGCAAGCAGGCCACCAAGGCTGGCACGGCGGAAAAGCCGCTGGCGGGCAAGATGCTAGCGATGATCTTTGAAAAACCTTCCACCCGCACCCGCGTATCCTTCGATGTCGGCATGCGCCAACTCGGTGGCGAGACGCTGTTCCTGTCGGGCACCGAAATGCAGCTCGGCCGCGCCGAGACGATCGGCGACACCGCCAAGGTTCTGTCGCGTTACGTCGACGCCATCATGATCCGCACCACGGATCACGCCCGTATGCTGGAGCTTGCCGAACACGCGACCGTACCGGTCATCAATGCCCTGACCGACGACACGCATCCCTGCCAGATCATGGCCGACATCATGACTTTCGAAGAGCATCGCGGACCGATCGCCGGCAAGACGGTTGCCTGGACCGGCGACGGCAACAACGTGCTGCATTCCTTCGTGGAAGGTGCTGCCCGTTTCGGCTATCGGATGAACATGGCTGTGCCGATGGGTTCGGAACCCGCCGACAAGTTCCTCAACTGGGCGCGCAACAACGGTGGCAACATCATGCTTTGCCATGATGCCGAAAAGGCGGTTGCCGGCGCCGATTGCGTCGTCACCGACACCTGGGTTTCGATGAACCAGGAGCACAAGGCGCGCGGCCACAACGTCTTCCAGCCCTTCCAGGTCAATGCCGACCTGATGAAGCGGGCCGACAAGGAGGCGCTGTTCATGCACTGCCTGCCGGCTCATCGCGGCGAGGAAGTCACCGACGAGGTCATCGATGGCCCGCAGTCGGTGGTCTTTGACGAGGCTGAAAACCGTCTCCACGCGCAGAAATCCATTCTCGCCTGGTGCTTCGGCGCGGTCTGAACGCAATGTCCCGGACGGTGCGGATGTGAAGAGCGGCGGCGATCGAACCTTGATTTCCGCCCCGCAATCCCCCATCTGTCGGCTTTCAACAATACGCCGTCTTCTGGACTGGCGTTTCAACACACATCGTCGACGTCTTTTCCTCCGGCCAGCGGTTCCGCTCGGGCTGGCGCTTGTGTAAAGGTTTTTGGGTCGGCGCGAAGGAGCGAAGTCATGGCGGAAGCGACTGTGGAACTCAACGAACTCGACTTTGCCGGAGATGACCGGGTCGTTCCATTTCAGGTGGACGGTCTCGACGTGCGTGGCCGGGCGGTCCAGCTCGGGCCGCTGCTCAACTCCATCCTTAGCCGCCATGATTATCCAGGCCCGGTCGCGCGGCTGCTTGCCGAGGCGATCGTCCTGACTGCTCTGCTCGGCACATCGCTGAAATTCGATGGCAAGTTCACGGTGCAGACCAAGGGCGACGGTCCCGTCGACCTGTTGGTCGCGGATTTCTCGACGCCCGACAGTCTTCGCGCCTACGCTCGATATGACGAGGAAGCTCTGGCCGCCGCCGTCACGGAAGGCAAGACTTCGCCGGCCGACCTCCTGGGGCACGGCGTACTTGCCTTCACCATCGACCAGGGCCGCGGCATGCAGCCCTATCAGGGCATCGTGCCGATGGACGGCTCATCGCTGGAGGAGATCGCCGGCGTCTATTTCCGCCAGTCGGAGCAAATCCCGACCAGGGTGCGCCTCGGCGTTGCCGAGCTCTTCGATCGCGATGCCGATGGTAAGCCGCGTCACAACTGGCGGGCAGGTGGTCTGGTCGCGCAGTTCCTGCCGCAGGCACCCGAGCGCATGCGGCAGCCGGACCTGCATGGCGGCGACGGCGATGAGCGCGATTTCGAATTCACCGAGGACGATTCCTGGGCCGAAGCCCGCACCCTGGTGGAAACGATCGACGCCGACGAGCTGACCGACCCGCGGGTTGCGATCGAGCGTCTGTTGTTCCGCCTTTTCCACGAGCGCGGCGTCCGGGTTTACGCGCCGCACCCGGTGTTCGACCGCTGCAGCTGTTCGCGTGACAAGATCAAGGGCGTCCTCTCGGGTTTTTCCGCCGAGGAGATTGAGGCAAGCGAGGAAGACGGCGAGATCGCCGTCACCTGCGAGTTCTGCTCGACCACCTATCGCTACAAGGCGGATGAATTCGCTGCAGCCTGAAGTCACACGGCGGGAGGTTCCTCCCGTCGTTTTCGTTTTCAGGGCATCTTGCATTCGAAGTTCGCGCCGTCTTTCAGATCGCCGCTGCCGGAATATTTGGCCGATTGCGGGTAGGGGCAGAGCGGTCGCGTCATCGCCTGTTTGCCGTCCTTGATCTGGCTTGCCTGGATCACCGTCGGCGCCTTGTCGTTTTCCACCCAATCCATCAGCGGCGTGAAGGCGTCGAAGACATCGGTGCCGTAGCCCGCGGTGCAATGGAACATGCCGGGCACCATGAACAGCCGGTAGAATTCCCCTGTCCGGTCGGCACCCATCTGCTTGCGGACGGCTTCGTAATAGTTCACGCCCATCATCGGGTTGAGCGCCGGATCCGACCAGCCGAAATAGGTGATGATCCGTCCGCCGCGTTTTTGGAACTCGCTGAGGTCGGGATTGGTCGCGTCGACGATCTCTCGGATCGCGCCGATCTTCGGATATTCGGCATCGAAGTCGAAGGTCTTCCAGTCGATCGCTTTTCCGGAGGCGGGCAGCATCGCCATGTTCTTGACGAAGGTCTCGCCATAGGCCAGCTGCCGGCTTGGTCCCTGTTCGGACACCATCCACATGTCCCAGCCGCTCACCCCGCTCGGATCGACACCCTCGGTGCCGAACTGCACGCCGGGGAAAATCGTCTCTCCCTTGATCTTCACACCGCCCGCCAGCGTCTTCAGCGTGTCCACCTGCGCAGGCGTGAAGCAGTCCGAACCGCCGGCCTCGCAGATCTTCAGGTCCTTGGCCGGATCGAAATTGCATTGGCGCGGATCGGCGATCAGCCCATCCTTGGCACCGTCGATCGCGTCGCATTTGTCCATAACCGCCTTGGCGAGCACCGGAAGCTGGGCCCGGCTGATCGGAGCCTTGAGGAGCGCTCGCGCATTCCAGACGCCCCAGATCTGCGTATTGGTGAGATCGAGGACCGGCGCTCCGGCAAGAATGCCATCGAAATCGCCCGGATAGCGTTGTGCCGCCATCAGCCCCTGGCGTCCGCCGGTCGAGCAGCCGTCCCAATAGGAGAAGGAGGGATGCCGGTCGTAATAGCGTGCGGCGATCGTCTTGGCCGTGTCGACCGTCACATGCACTGCGCGCGATCCGTAGTCGATCAAGAGGCCGAGGTCCTGTGCAAAATCCCCGAGCTTATAGGTGACCGCATCATGGCCGGTATTCTGCTGGACGGTGAGAAAGCCTTTCGTAAGTGCGGCATTGCGGGTGGTGATCCGCGACGCTGCGGCAAGGTCTTCGCCGGCATATCCGCCATTGCCGAACATGTAGAGCCGGCGGTTCCAGTTGTCCGGAAGGGTGATTTCGAAACGGACCTGCGGCCGGATATAGCCCGTCACCTGGCAATGGCCTGGCACGTTGCCGACACCCGCGACATGCGTGGCTTTCAGCGTCGCGACCTCGGCAAAGGATTGGCTGTTCAACATACCGCAGGCGATCTGCGGCGAGACCGTGGCGGAAGCGAAATCCGGCCGGTCCTTCTGGTCGATGAAACTGCTTTTGTTTTGTGCGAGCGCCGGCGTAAAGGCCGTAAGCGTCGTGAACGCGCAGGACGCCAGCAGAATGACCGGCAAAGCGGAACGTGCCATCAAGTACTCCTCCCAAAGACCGTTTGACGGTGCCAAGATGCCGCAGGAGGAAAGGGGTAACAAATAGAAAAACCGCCGCCACCCATAACCTGCAGGTTGTCGGCAGCGCCGTCTAGTTGAGGACGCGCATCAGGCCTGGTGAATCCAGCGAGAAAGCCGGGATCGTCACCTCGAAGGTTTCGCCGTCGTCGGTCTGCATGTCGTAGTGGCCGAACATCAGGCCGGACGGGGTGTCGAGCGGACATCCTGAAGAATACTCGTAGCTGTCGCCGGGCTTCAGCCGCGGCTGCTCACCGATGACACCAGGCCCGTCCACTTCGTCGACGATGCCGTTCTGGTCGGTAATGTTCCAGTAGCGATGCACGAGCTGCACGGTGAGCGTCGAATGATTTTCGATGACGATACGATAGCCCCAGACATAACGGCTCTCTTCCGGATTGGATTGCTCCTCCAGATAATAGGGCTCGACGGCGACATCGATATCTCTTGTCCGGGCGCGATACATGCGACACCTCAACAAATCCAACTTGGTTCGATATTGTACAGAGGCGCCGCAACGTCAAGAATTCTCGCGGTTTGAACAACCGAGTATGGGCATTAGTTGAAGTTAAGGATAACCGGGATGGTGAATTTCTGGTCGATCCACCACCCCGCAAAGCCAATGCTTACATGCCGGCCTTTGAAAGCGCCCGAGCGAAATCCTCGATCAGGTCGTCGGTATCCTCGATGCCGGCCGACAGACGCACGGTGCCGGGTGAGATGCCGAGTTCGGCACGGGCCTCGTCCGTCAGGTTCTTGTGCGTCGTGGTCGCCGGATGGGTGATCAGGCTCTTGGAATCGCCGAGATTGTTGGAAATCCTGACGATCTCCAGCGCGTTCTGCAGCTTGAAGGCCGCGTCCTTGCCGCCCTTCAGCTCGAAGCAGACGAGCGTCGAGCCGGCCTTCATCTGCCGGGCGATGATATCGGCCTGCGGATGGTCCTTGCGGCCAGGATAGATGACCTTTGCGACCTGCTTCTGCTCGGCGAGGAAGTCGGCGATCTTCGAGGCGCTCTCGGTCTGCTGCTTGACGCGCAGCGGCAGGGTTTCGATGCCCTTCAGCAGCGTCCAGGCATTGAACGGCGACATGGCCGGGCCCGTATGGCGGAAATAGTCGTGCAGGTTCTCGTCGATCCAGGCCTTGTCGGAGAGCACGACGCCGCCGAGGCAGCGGCCCTGGCCGTCGATATGCTTGGTGGCCGAATAGACGACGATATGCGCGCCGAGTTCCAACGGCTTCTGGTAGAGCGGGGTCGCAAACACGTTGTCGACGACGACCTTGGCGCCGATCTGGTTGGCGAGCTTGGCGACACCGGCAATGTCGACCACTTCGAGCGTTGGGTTGGTCGGGCTTTCCAGGAAGAACACCTTGGTCTTCGGAGTGATCGCCTTTTCCCAGTTCTCGAGGAAGCGGCCGTCCACCAGCGTGCATTCGATGCCATATTTCGGAGCGAGCGTCTCGACCACCCAGCGGCAGGAGCCGAACAGGGCGCGGGCCGCGACGATATGGTCGCCGGCCTTCAGCTGGCAGAGGATCGCGGCGGTAACGGCAGCCATGCCGGATGCTGTGGCGCGCGCATCTTCGGCGCCTTCCAGCATGCACATGCGCTTTTCGAACATGTCGTTGGTTGGGCTGCCATAGCGGGCGTAGATGAAGCCGTCGGTCTCGCCCTTGAAGCGGGCTTCCGCCGCTTCCGAGGTGTCATAGACGAAACCCTGGGTCAGGAAGATCGCTTCCGACGTTTCGCCATATTGCGAGCGCAGCGTGCCGCCGTGTACGAGCTGAGTTGCCGGGCGCCAATTCTTAGTCATGCGTGTTCCCCATTCAGAACAAAAAAACCGGTCGCATAAGCAGACCGGTTTCGCACCCGGTCTTTTTAGCCACTTATTTAACGTGGCTGCAAGCCGACCGGCCAAATCACCACGGGATAAGAGTGGCATAGCGCCGCGTCCCGCTTGCGTCAATGGCTCGCATTTGGTTTTGTCGCCTCGAAAACTTGAGAGAGACATGATGGCTCGCGAAACAGGAATTTTGGCAGACCGCGCGATCGCGGCGCTTTTCGACAGTGGACGGCTGATTTCCGAACGTGAACTGGACCGGGACCAGGTCCAGCCGGCAAGCCTGGACCTGCGCTTGAGTGCCAAGGCTTTTCGCGTCCGCGCCAGCTTCATGCCAGGCCCGACGAGCCTGGTCTCCGATAAGCTCGATCGGCTGAAGCTGCACGTTATCGATCTTTCCGAAGGCGCCGTGCTGGAAACCGGCTGCGTCTACATCGTGCCGCTGATGGAACGGCTCGATCTGCCGGCCAATATGTCTGCCTCCGCCAATCCGAAAAGCTCCACCGGCCGGCTCGACATCTTCACCCGCGTCATCACCGATTACGCGCAGGAGTTCGACAAGATCCCGACCGGTTATTCCGGGCCACTCTATCTCGAAATCTCGCCGCGTACCTTCCCGATCGTGGTGCGCCGCGGCTCGCGCCTGTCGCAGATCCGCTTCCGGGTCGGCAATGCGCTGCTGAGCGAGCCGGACCTCCTGCAACTCCACAATGACGAGACCCTGGTCGCATCCGCCAAGCCGAATGTCTCGGGCGGCGGCATCGCCCTGTCGATCGATCTGTCCGGCGATAGCGTTGGCCTGATCGGTTATCGCGGCAAACACCACACGGCCGTCGTCGACGTCGACAAGAAGGCGCAGCACGACATCTTCGATTTCTGGGAACCGCTTTACAGCCGCGGCCGCAACGAACTGATCCTCGATCCGGACGAATTCTATATCCTCGTCTCGCGCGAAGCGGTGCACGTGCCGCCGCTCTATGCCGCCGAGATGACGCCCTTCGATCCGCTGGTCGGCGAGTTCCGCGTCCATTATGCCGGTTTCTTCGATCCGGGCTTCGGCCACGAGGCGGCAGGGGGACGGGGCAGCCGGGCGGTGCTCGAAGTGCGTAGCCACGAAGTGCCCTTCATCCTCGAAGACGGCCAGATCGTCGGCCGCCTTGTCTATGAACACATGATGGACAAGCCGGAAGGCATGTACGGCACGGGCCTCGGCTCCAACTATCAGGCCCAGGGCCTGAAACTGTCCAAGCATTTTCGCGCCTGACCCCACCTCCGGCTTGACAGGCGAGGCCGTCTGTTGGAAGTCTGAAACCTGACGCGGGTGTAGCTCAATGGTAGAGCAGCAGCTTCCCAAGCTGAATACGAGGGTTCGATTCCCTTCACCCGCTCCAGCTTCCCCTTTGTCTTAACCGTAGGCGTCCAGCGATTTTCCCGTGGCTTGGTGGTGGTGCCGGAAGCACGCATCACCAGCCTCCATGTCGCGGAGGCACGGTCGATGGCCGAGGCATGGAGGCGATTTTCGAGAAGGCGTGTCTGGCGCGGAGGCGAGCGGGGCCTATCGGATTGTGTACCGGAGCTTTACGCGAGCACCGGAGCTTTCACGCGAGCCAGGCATTTTGCAGTCGGTGGTCGCCGGGCGCCTTGAGCGCCCGGCTAACCGGCTTACTTCTTGGTGTCAGCCCAGCTCTTTACGAGTTCGTCGTAGTTGACGGTAACGGGCTTTTCCTTCTCGGCTGCGATCTTGAGCTGCGGAGCGAGGTTGCCTTTCGCGGCGGCATCCTTGTTCCAGTATGCGAGATCGTGTTCCTCGGCGAGCTTCGGGCCGATGTCGCCCTGGACCTTGGCGCGCTCCAGGCGCTGCAGGACCTTTTCCTGCTCGGAGCAAAGCGAGTCCATGGCCGCCTGGGCGGTCTTGGCACCCGAGGACGCATCACCGATTGCCTGCCACCAGAGCTGCGCGAGCTTCGGATAGTCAGGCACGTTCGTGCCGGTCGGCGACCACTGGACGCGGGCCGGGGAACGGTAGAACTCGATCAGACCACCGAGTTTAGGCGCGCGATCCGTGAAGCTCTTGTGGCGGATGGTGCTCTCGCGGATCAATGTCAGGCCGACATGGCTCTTCTTGACGTCCACCGTCTTCGAGGTGACGAACTGGGCATAGAGCCAGGCCGCCTTGGCGCGGTTGGTGGGCGTGGACTTCATCAGCGTCCAGGAGCCGACGTCCTGATAGCCGAGCTTCATGCCGTCCTTCCAGTAGACCCCGTGCGGAGACGGAGCGAAACGCCATTTTGGCGTGCCGTCCTGGTTCATGACAGGCAGGCCTGCCTTGACCATGTCGGCGGTGAAGGCCGTGTACATGAACATCTGCTGGGCAATCTCGCCCTGAGCCGGCACCGGTCCGGATTCCGAGAACGTCATGCCCTGGGCGGCGGCCGGTGCATAGGCCTTCAGCCAGTCGAGGTATTTCTGGATGGAGTAGACGGCCGCCGGGCCGTTCGTATCGCCGCCGCGGGCGACGCAGGAGCCGACCGGACGGGATTTCTCGTCGACCTTGATACCCCATTCGTCGACGGGCAGGCCGTTCGGCAGGCCTTTGTCGCCGTTGCCCGCCATGGAAAGCCACGCATCGGTGAAGCGCCATCCGAGCGAGGGGTCCTTCTTGCCGTAGTCCATGTGACCATAGACCTTCTTGCCGCCGACCTCGCGGCCGGTGAAGAAGGCGGCGATGTCCTCATAGGCGGACCAGTTCACCGGAACACCGAGATCGTAGCCGTATTTCGCCTTGAAATCGGCCTTGTTCTTTTCGTCGTTGAACCAGTCGTAGCGGAACCAGTAGAGGTTCGCGAACTGCTGGTCCGGCAGCTGGTAGAGTTTCTTGTCCGGCGCCGTGGTGAACTTGAGGCCGATGAAGTCCTCAAGATCGAGGCCGGGATTGGTGACGTCCTTGCCTTCTCCCGCCATCCAGTCGGTGAGCGAGCGGGCCTGCTGATAACGCCAATGCGTGCCGATCAGGTCGGAGTCGTTGACATAGGCGTCGTAGATGTTCTCGCCCGACTGCATCTGCGTCTGCAGCTTTTCGACGACGTCGCCTTCGCCGATCAGGTCGTGGCTGACCTTGATGCCGGTGATTGCGGCAAAGGCTTGCGCCAGAACCTTCGATTCATACTCGTGCGTCGTCAGGGTTTCGGAAACGACCTTGATGTCCATGCCGGCAAAAGGTTTCGCCGCATCGATGAACCACTGCATTTCCTTTTCTTGTTCGGCACGGGAAAGCGTCGAGAGTTCGCCGACTTCTTTGTCCAGGAATTGCTTTGCCTCATCCATGCCGGCATGGGCGGAACCGGTCAGAGCCAGCAGCATTGCCGCTGTCGTTGTCATAAGATGCCGTCGCATTTTATCCTCCCAGAGTTTTGCGATTGCAATTTCCGTATCGGGCGGCGGTTTTCCCGCCACCTTTTCAGCTTGCCTTAAACGAAGCGGAAGACGCCGATGGCGTAGACCACTGCAAGGGCAAGAGCCCACCACAGGTTGGGGCCAATCAGCCCCAGCCATGCAAGATGAATGAATGCCGCGCCGAGCAGCGAGATGAAGAGCCGATCTCCCCGCGTCGTCTCGAAACGCAGGATGCCGATCCTGGGCGAACCGCCCGGCGCAAAATATTCCCAGACGCTCATGCCGACGAGCAGGGCGAGGATCGTCAGAAAGAACAGCGCCGTGGGAAGCGTCCAGGCCATCCATGAAAAGTTCATGCGTGGTTCCTCCTTGTCAGACCCGCCCGAGGGCAAAGCCCTTGGCGATGTAGTTGCGGACGAAATAGATGACGAGCGCGCCAGGAACGATCGTCAGCACGCCGGCCGCTGCCAGCACGCCCCAGTCCATGCCGGAGGCAGAAACGGTGCGCGTCATGATGGCGGAAATGGGCTTGGCGGCAGTCGTCGTCAGCGTCCGGGCGAGCAGCAGTTCCACCCAGGAAAACATGAAGCAGAAGAAGGCGGCGACCCCGATGCCCGAGGCGATCAGCGGCATGAAGATCTTCACGAAGAACCGCGGGAACGAATAGCCGTCGATATAGGCGGTCTCGTCGATTTCCTTCGGTACGCCCGACATGAAACCTTCCAGGATCCAGACGGCAAGCGGCACGTTGAACAGGCAATGGGCGAGGGCGACCGCGATATGCGTGTCGATGAGACCGAAGGCGGAATAGAGCTGGAAGAAGGGTAGGGCGAAGACGGCGGGCGGCGCCATGCGGTTGGTGAGCAGCCAGAAGAACAGATGTTTGTCGCCGAGGAACCGATAGCGCGAAAACGCATAGGCAGCCGGCAAAGCCGCCAGCACCGAAATCAAGGTGTTCAGCACCACATAGATGATGGAATTGATATAGCCGTTGTACCAGGAAGGATCGGTGAAGATCACCATGTAGTTCCTGAGCGTCGGGTTCTGCGGCCAGAGCGAGAATGCACCGGTGATCTCGGCATTCTCCTTGAAGCTCATGTTGACGAGCCAGTAGATCGGCAGGAGCAGGAAGATGATGTAGATCGTCGAGACCAGCCAGGAGAAATTGCCTGCAGGCTTGTATTTGATTGTCCTTGCCATGGTTTTCCTCCCTCCTTCAGGTGTCTGCGTCGCTGCTGGTCATCACGGTGTAGAAGATCCATGACAGCAGCAGGATGATGAGGAAGTAGACGATCGACATGGCGGCGGCCGGCCCGAGGTCGAACTGCCCGACCGCCGTCTTGACGAGATCGATCGACAGGAAGGTCGTCGAGTTTCCCGGGCCGCCACCGGTCACCACGAAAGGCTCGGTATAGATCATGAAACTATCCATGAAACGCAACAGGACGGCGATCAGCAGCACCCGCTTCATCTTCGGCAGCTGGATGTAGCGGAACACCGACCACCTGGATGCACCATCGATCTTGGCCGCCTGATAATAGGCATCCGGAATGGAGACGAGGCCGGCGTAGCACAAGAGCACGACGAGGCTCGTCCAGTGCCAGACGTCCATGACGATGACCGTGATCCAGGCATCGAGAGGATCGCGCACGTAATTGTAGTCCACGCCGAGCGCCGCCAGCGTGTGGCCGAGGAGCCCGATATCGACGCGGCCGAAAACCTGCCAGATCGTGCCGACGACGTTCCACGGAATGAGAAGCGGAAGAGCCATCAGCACCAGGCAGACCGGAACGCCGATACCCTTCTTCGGCATGTTCAGGGCAATGAAGATGCCGAGCGGAATTTCGAGCGCAAGGATGATGAAGGAGAAAAGCAGATTGCGCTGCAGAGCTTCCCAGAAACGGGCAGAATGCAGGATTTGGTCGAACCAGTCGGTGCCGGCCCAGAAGAACGCGTTGTTGCCGAACGTATCCTGGACCGAATAATTCACCACGGTCATCAGCGGAATGGCCGCCGAAAAGGCGACGAGCAGGAGCACGGGAAGCACCAGAAACCATGCCTTGTTGTTCCACGTCTTTTCCATGGTTCAGGCCTCCCTGCCAACGCGCCATGAATTGGCATAGATATTCAGCGCTGCGGGATCGAAGGTGACGCGAGCCTCAGCCGATATCTCTGCATCCTCGGAAACGACAATCGCCATCGGTTGCCCCGCAAGGCTCGCGCGGACGATCCTGCGCCGGCCGATATCTTCGATGCGCGTTATCGTGACAGGCATTCCCTCCCGGCCGATGCGAATGAATTCCGGTCGAATGCCGAGCTCGACCCGGTCTCCCGCAGTAATCTTCGGTGCATGGTCGAGGGCAATTGTCTCGCCACCGAGCGTGATCGTGCTGCCATGGACCTCGGCGGACATCACGTTCATGCCGGGGGAGCCGATGAAATAACCGACGAACGTATGGCTCGGTCTCTCGAAGAGTTCGGCCGGCGTTCCGATCTGAACGATCTGTCCGTCGTACATCACGACAACTTTGTCCGCGAAGGTGAGCGCCTCCGTCTGGTCATGGGTGACATAGACCATGGTGAAGCCGAATTGCTTGTGGAAGCGCTTCAGCTGGGAGCGGAGAACCCATTTCATGTGCGGATCGATGACCGTCAGGGGTTCATCGAAAAGGATCGCGTTGACGTCGTTGCGGACGAGACCTCTCCCGAGCGAAATCTTCTGCTTCTGGTCCGCCGTGAGCCGCTGGGCCTTGCGTTTCGACCAGTCGGAGAGGTCGATGATGTCAAGCATCTCGCGGACGCGGCGATCGACATCCGGTTCGGCGATGCCCCGGTTGCGCAAGGGAAATGCCAGGTTGTCGTAAACGGTCATCGTGTCGTAGATCACCGGAAACTGGAAAACCTGGGCGATGTTGCGTTCCTGCGTGGAAAGATTGGTGACGTCGTTGCCATCGAACAGAATACGACCGTGGGACGGCTGCAGCAGGCCGGAAATGATGTTCAGCAGGGTGGTCTTGCCGCAGCCGGAGGGGCCGAGCAGGGCGTAGGCGCCACCATCGGCCCATTCGTGGTCGACTTCGCGCAGCGCGTAAGCCGCGTCGGATTTCGGATTGGGACCGTAGGCGTGGCGGATGTGATCGAGCGTGATGCGTGCCATGTTCCCCTCCTTCAAGCCGCCGCCGCGATGGCGCGGCCGTCTGTTCCGAAAGCCATCAGATGACGGGTATCCAGGAAGAGCTCGATTTCGGTGTCCGGGTCGATGTCGTGAATGCCGGGAGCGAGCATGACCCAGCGCACTCCGTTATAGTGCATATGTACGAAGCTTTCGGAGCCAGTGATTTCCGAGATTTGCGTTTGAGCCTTGAGCCTCGCTGCGTTGCTTGTCTGCGCCGTGAGCCCCAGGTGATGGGGATGAAAGGCGATCGTCACCGGACCGTCCGGCACACTGGAGAGATGCGACGGCACGGCAAGGCTGTCTGTTCCCTGATACTGGAATGAGCCGCCAGACTTGATCACATCGATGAAATTGAGTGGGGGATCGGCAAATGTCTTGGCCGTCACGAGGTCTGCCGGGCGACGATAGACCTCGATCGTCGGCCCGAATTGCGTGATCCGTCCTTCCGAGAGCGTGGCCGTATTGCCGCCGAGCAGCAAGGCTTCGGACGGTTCGGTCGTTGCATAAACGAAGATGGCGCCGGATTGCGCGAAGATCTTCGGCAATTCCTCGCGCAGTTCTTCGCGAAGTTTGTAATCGAGATTGGCCAGCGGCTCGTCCATCAGCACCAGGCTGGCATTCTTGACGAGGGCGCGGGCAAGCGCCGTACGCTGTTGCTGCCCACCCGAAAGATTAAGCGGCGTCCGATCGAGATAAGGCGTCAATCTCAGCAATTCTGCCGCCTTGCGGACTTCCCGGTCGATCATCGTCGCGTCCTTGCCGGCGATCCGCATCGGCGAGGCGATGTTCTCGTAGACGGTCAGGGCCGGATAATTGATGAACTGCTGATAGACCATCGCGACATTGCGCTTTTGCACCGCAACCCCGGTGACGTCGGCGCCGTCGAAATACACGGAGCCGCTGGTGGGACGGTCGAGTCCAGCCATCAATCGCATGAGTGACGTCTTGCCCGAGAGCGTCGGGCCAAGCAATACGTTCAGCGAGCCGCGATCCAGTGCAAGATTGGCCGGATGGATATGATGTTCACCACCCACCATCTTGGCGACGTTGCGCATTTCCAGCATTCGAGTTCCCGTGCCTCCTCACACCGAGAACACATGCCGCTTATCCGGCCATTTTTGCCGGTATAGCGGCCATGTACTCCTCCAGATACTCTTTCTCAGTTTCGCTTAGCCGCAAACCGTCCTTGGTTCTCCTCCAGAGCACGTCCTGCGCACTCATGGCCCATTCACGGTCGATAAGATATTTGACCTCGGCCTCGTAGAGATCGCCGCCGAAGTGGTGACCAAGATCCTCCATCTTGGTCGCCCTGTCGAGGATCATCCCGGCGCGGGTTCCATACCGGCGCACCAGTCGCCGCGCATGCCGTTCCTCCAGAAATGGATAACGGGCCTTGAGTTTCGCTACTTCTTCCTCGTAACCCTGGACCGCAAAATCGCCGCCCGGCAGGTGGCTTTTCGCCGTCCAAGGCCGGCCTTTTGCTCCGATCGCTTCGGCGATCTTCTCGAGCGCATGTTCAGAAAGCCGGCGATAGGTGGTCAGCTTGCCGCCGAACACGTTGAGCAACGGCGCGCCCTGGGTGTCGTCGAGCTTCAGCACATAGTCGCGCGTTGCTTCCTGCGCCTTTGAGGCACCGTCGTCGAAAAGCGGGCGAACCGCCGAATAGGTCCAGACGATGTCCGCCGGCCGCACCGGCTCCCGAAAATACTCGCTCGCTGCATTGCAGAGATAGGTCGTCTCCTCTTCGGAGATTTTCACGTCTCTCGGATTGCCGGAATAGTCCCGGTCGGTCGTACCGATAAGGGTGAAGTCGTTTTCGTAAGGGATCGCGAAAATGATGCGATTGTCTCGGTTCTGAAAGAAATAGGCCCGGGATCCTTCGAACTTCTTTTTCACCACGATATGGCTGCCCTGGACAAGGCGGACATGGCGGGCGTCATTGTCGCCGAGCGCTTCGCGGATTACCTGATCCACCCAGGGACCTGCGGCATTCACCAGCATGCGGGCCTTGTAGGTCTCTGTCCTTCCCGTGCGGGCGCCGACGGTCTCGATCATCCAGAGGCCGCCTTCCCGACGGGCGGCAACCACGCGGGTGCGCGGCAGGATCAGAGCGCCGCGATCGGCCGCATCCCGAGCGTTCAGCACCACCATCCGGGCATCGTCGACCCAGCCGTCGGAATATTCGAATGCCTTGGTAAAAAGCGGCTTCAGAGGCTTTCCGGCCGGATCGGTACGCATGTCGAGCACGGCCGTCGGCGGCAGCAGCTTTCGACCGCCGAGATGATCGTAGAGAAACAGGCCGAGCCGGATCAGCCAAGCCGGGCGGATACCGCCCTTGTGGTATGGCAGGACGAAGCGCAGCGGCCAGATGATATGCGGTGCCATCGCCCAGAGGGTTTCGCGCTCCATCAGCGATTCCCGCACCAGCCTGAATTCGTAATGTTCGAGATAACGCAGGCCGCCATGGATGAGTTTGGTGGCACCAGAAGAGGTGCCCGAGGCAAAATCGTCCATCTCCGCAAGTGCCACGGAATAACCGCGCCCGGCCGCATCACGTGCAATGCCGCAGCCATTGATGCCGCCGCCGATCACGAAGATATCGTGGATTTCCTCGCCCATCATTCCCCTCGCTGAACCGAAATGGACAGCAATCCACAAACGTTGTGAACCTAAAGTGGATTAAATCGAAAACATTCCGAATGTCAAATGAAACTCCGGGGCTATAAATCCAATTCCTCGTCTTTCGAAGTTTCCACGAGGGCCACACCGTTCACGAGGCATACATCTCGGATCGACGGCGAAGGACAATGGTCGGTGATAAAGGTTTGGACCTGCGAGATCTGTCCGATGCGCACGGGCGCAGTGCGCTCGAATTTTGTCGAGTCGGCGACGAGGATTACGTGTCTCGCATTGGCGATGATTGCCTGGGCAACTTTCACTTCGCGAAAATCATAATCGAGAAGGGCACCATCCGGATCGATTGCCGAAACGCCGATAATCGCATAATCGACCTTGAACTGGCGGATGAAGTCGACTGCGGCTTCACCTACAATGCCACCGTCTGACTGACGAACGACACCACCGGCAATGACCACCTCGATTTCGTCCAGAATGCGCAACCTATTGGCAACGTTGATATTATTGGTGATCACCATGAGTTCGCGATGATTGACCAGCGCCTCGCTGACCGCCTCCGTGGTGGTGCCGATATTGATGAAGAGCGAGGCGTTGTCCGGAATAAGATTGGCGGCGGCGACGCCGATCGCCTGCTTTTCCGCCGCCGCGATCTGCCGGCGCGCATCGTAACGGACATTTTCGTTGCTGCGGGGAAGGGTGGCGCCCCCGTGAATACGCGTCAGAATTTGCTTGTCGCATAGATCATTCAGATCTTTGCGGATCGTCTGCGAGGTTACCGAAAACGTTGCTGCCAAGTCGTCGACGAGGACCCGCCCCGCAGTTTTCGCGCGTTCGACAATCTTCGCCTGGCGGTCCGTAATAAACATCCGACCCCTCCGTTTCGCTTTTCTTTCACTTCTAACGAAAGCGCGCGTGAAGGCAAAGGCCGTAGACCGATTTTTCGGGGTCGGATGCGAGTGCGGTCTGAAGTCTTCAGTCGGCGCGGGCGCCGGATACGCCTTCGAGTTCCGTCATCACGGCGTCCGACAGCTGCAGTTCAGCCGCGGCGAGATTTTCACGCAGGTGGGCCACGGACGAGGTTCCCGGGATGAGCAGAATATTCGGTGCCCGACGCAGCAACCAGGCAAGTGCGACCTGCATCGGCGTCGCGCCCAGGCGCTGGGCAACGTCCGACAGGATCGACGACTGGAGCGGGCTGAAGCCTCCGAGCGGGAAGAACGGCACATAGGCGATACCATCGCGAGCGAGATCGTCGATCATGGCATCGTCTTGCCGATGGGCGAGATTATACTGGTTCTGCACACAGACGATCTTGGCGATCCGCTGACCTTCCGCTACCTGTGTCGGGGTCACGTTGCTGAGCCCGATATGGCGAACAAGCCCCTTACGCTGCAGGTCGGCCAGAGCCGTCAGGGGCGCTTCGATCGAGCCTTCTGCCGGGCCGTGGACATCGAACATGATACGCAGGTTGACGACGTCCATGGCGTCGAGACCAAGATTGCGCAGGTTGTCGTGGACGGCCTGAGTCAGCTGGTCGGCTGAAAATGCCGGGTTCCATGAACCGTCATCCCCGCGCACGGCGCCGATTTTGGTCACGATCACCAGGTCATCGGGATACGGATGAAGCGCCTCCCGGATGATCTGATTGGTCACATGCGGACCATAAAAATCGCTGGTATCGATATGATCGACCCCAGCCGCAACCGCTTCGCGCAATACCGCCACTGCTGCGTCGTGATCTTTCGGCGGCCCGAAGACACCCTTGCCCGCAAGCTGCATGGCGCCATAGCCGAGCCGTTTCACGTTGCGGTCGCCGAGGATAAATGTGCCTGCCTGATCAATATTCGACATGGGAATATCTCCTGTTCAAGATGATGTGGATATAGGCCTTGAGAGGCCGCACGAAAATCCGGTACAATCGGCACAGGCCGTGCGGAATTTCGAACGATGAAAATCGACCTAGGTGATCTGAATGCTTTTGTGGCGGTGGCGCGCGCTGGTGGGTTTCGCGAGGGCGCGCGTGCCACAGGCAGCAGCGCATCAGGATTGAGCGAGGCGGTGCGGCGGGTCGAGGCGCAACTGGGGGTGCGGCTCCTCAATCGCACGACACGCAGCGTGGTGCCGACGGAGGCAGGGGCAGGTCTCCTGGCTCGGCTGACCCCAGCGCTTACCGAGGTCGACGCTGCCCTCGACGTCATTAACAGGTTTCGCGACAAGCCTGCCGGCGCGTTGCGTCTCAATGTACCGGTCAGCGCCGCCCGATTGGTGCTCCCAGCGATCATCCCGGCGTTCCTCGCGGCCTATCCCGACATACGGCTCGAAATCGTCGCCGATGACAATTTCGTCGACGTGCTGGCTGCCGGATGCGACGCCGGCATCCGCTATGACGAGCGGTTGGAGCAGGACATGATTGCGGTGCCGATCGGTCCGCGGCTGCAGCGCTTCGCGGCCGCGGCATCCCCGGCATATCTCGATCGCCATGGCCGCCCCGATCATCCCCGCGATCTGCTTGGCCATGCCTGTATCCGCGGGCGTTTTGCAAGCGGCGCAATGATACTCTGGGAATTCGAGCGGGACGGCGAAGTGGTGCGGGTCGATCCGACAGGACCGCTGATCGTGCAGGTGGGTGCGGCAACCGATCTTGCCGTCGATGCAGCAATTGCCGGCACCGGTATCATGTCGCTGTTCGAGGACTGGCTGCGGCCCCATCTCGACAACGGCTCACTCGAACCCGTGCTTGAGCCATGGTGGCAGCAATTCTCCGGTCCATTTCTCTATTACCCCGGTCGGCGGCTCGTACCGGCGCCGCTGCGGGCCTTCATCGATTTCATTAAGGTTTCGTCCAATCAACGGTGACGGGCGGGCGCGTATTTAGCGTCAATCGCCGACGTCGAATCTCCATCCGCCGGGATCAGATCCTGCTGCCGGTCGCCGATAGGAACCACGTTTCCTACCGGGCGTTGAGGAGACGCGGAGAACGAAATGGTTGGTAATTGGATTCATCTTTGCATCGACATGCAGCGGATGTTCGCTGAAGACACCCCATGGCACGTCCCCTGGATGCGCGAGGTATCGCCGCAGATCCAGGAACTATCCGGCCGCCATCCCGAGAATACCATCTTTACCAGGTTCGTGACGCCGACGCGCCCCGAAACGATGGAGGGGATGTGGCGTGTGTATTATGAAAAGTGGCGGATGATGACGCGCGAGCATCTCGATCCGGGCCTTGTCGACCTGATCCCCTCATTGAAGCTCCTTGTCCCTCCTGCGGGCATATTTGACAAGACGACTTATTCTCCCTGGATAAGTGGAGAGCTGCACCGAATGCTGCTGAAGAAGGGTATCGAAACCGTGGTCCTGACCGGGGGCGAGACCGACGTTTGCGTCCTCGCCGCAGCGCTTGGCGCCATCGATCTTGGGTACCGCGTGGTCGTGCTGAAGGATGCCGTCTGCAGCGGAGCCGACGACACACATGATGCATCGCTCGAACTTCTGGGAGACCGCTTCTCCGTTCAGTTGCGCCTTACAACCACCGGAGAGTTCCTGGGAATGTTCGTAGGATGAGAGTTCGCTCTGCGGAACTCCCTCCTGCCATGCCGAGCGGCCTGCCCCATTTCATTACCCGGGGTGAGTTCTCTGTCGAGAGATTAACGAGGTGTTGACTAAGTGCTTTAGCGATTTTTAATATTCGTACATGCTATTGGATCCGTGCAGCGCAATGCGGACATGACGTCTTCTGCAGCCTTGGGCAATTCAATAAAGCTGGGATCTGTCATGCTCGCACGCCGACCGAAGGAGAGCCGTGAAGGCTACTCCGTTTTCATTTCCACCTCGCTACTCCTTCTTGTCGCCGTGATCCTTGGCGGCATGGGTGCTCATGTCGTTGACCGCATGCGCAGTTCCGCAAATGCGCTCGATGACAACAGAGCCATATTGGCGGCAGAGGCTGCCGTCTCGTCCTTCAAGGGGAAACTTGCAGCAACGGTGCGGGACAATGCCGTTTGGGATGAGGCCTACAAGGCGATAACGCAAGGGGATCGCGACGCTTGGACTTATGAGAATTGGGGCAAGACCAGCGCGGACTACGCGCTCTATGACGGGGTCGTGCTGACAGCCCCGGCAGGCGGTAAGAGCATCGCCTATCTTAAAGCCAATATAATAGATCCGAACGAATATCTTGGTGCAAAATTTCGTGGGCAAACGGAATCAGCCGCTCGGCCCGGCATGGACCCTACCGTCAACTTCTTCAGAAACGGCGACGATATCATTGTAGTGGCGTCGGAGGCGGTTCAGCCGTTCGGATCGAAGGTTGAGGATTCGCAGTACTATGTCCTCAGCTTCTTCAAGACCCTGACTTCCGAAGTCGTGGCTGAAATGGCCAAGGATCATCAGCTCCCGAAACTCCACATAACCTACGGTCCGGCAGCCGATCTCCTGAATTCGCCGCTCATGGATGCCGATGGAGTTGAAGTCGCGCGTTTGGCTTGGCCAAGTGCCGCTCCCGGGAACACGATTTTTGATGAGGTTCGCCCCTTTATTGCCGCCGCTATCGCAGTCCTTGGTGTTTATTTGGTGGGCGTTCTGTATGCAGGCTGGTCGGAAACGCGTCGCTTGAAGAGTTTGGCCGATCGCGCCCGGCATGAGGCCACGCACGATAGTCTCAGCGGTCTTTTGAACAGGCTCGGTCTGATCGAGGGACTGGACCGGCTGATGCAGGCTAACAAGAGCCAGATGCTGGTTTTGCACCTCATCGATCTCGACGGCTTCAAGGCCGTCAACGATGCCTGGGGGCATGCGATCGGCGATCAGCTGATCAGGCTGGTGGCGGAAGCCCTGCGTGATATTCATCCCGACGCCGCTGGTGTCGCGCGATTGGGCGGCGATGAATTCGCTCTTATCCAGCTGGGTTCCGCCAACCTTGCCGAACTTGACGATGAACTTCTTGAACGTCTCAAAAAGCCGTTTCTCATCGAAGGCCGCACGATCGAAATCGGGGCGAGCATCGGGGTTGCTTCCCGTGACGACGCAGAGGATGCGCACGAACTCCTTCGTCGGGCGGACATGGCCCTTTATGAAGCGAAGGAAACGGGCAGGGGATGCGCGGTCACCTATCATCCGGATCTTGACCGCCAGCGCGAGAAGATCGCGGCGTTGGAAAGTGAGCTTCGGCGCGCCCTTCAGAAGGATGAGATCCAGCCGGTCTTCCAGCCTCTAGCTTCGGCTGCCTCTGGAGACATCACAGGCGTGGAGGCGCTGGCAAGATGGAGGCGCGCCGAAGGAGCAATCGGCCCGGACGCCTTCATACCGCTGGCTGAGAAATGTGGATTGATCGATATCCTGGGCCTCCAGATGCTTCGAAAGTCCATCGTGGCGTCGAAGGCGTGGACTCCGCTTTCCTTGTCGGTCAATGTCTCTCCGATCCAGTTGTGCAACCCGAACTTTGCGGGGGACGTGCTCGCCGTTCTGGAAGAGGAGGGTTTTGATCCTTCCCGACTGACACTGGAGATCACCGAAGCGGTTCTGATGTCGAACCCTGAGCAGGCACGGCGCTCCATCACCGCCCTGAAATCGGCCGGCATCCGTTTTGCCCTCGATGATTTTGGCGCAGGTTACGCCAGTATCGGCACGCTTCGTGAATTCGGCTTCGACCGGATGAAGATCGATCGCTCCCTGGTACAAGCCATGGATGATGGCAGCACTGGCCGGAACGTCCTGACGGCCACGATCTCCTTGGCTATGGCGCTCGGAATTCCGGTCACGGCGGAAGGCATCGAATCCGCCGATCAAGCGGACGCCCTTCGAGTTGCCGGTTGCGATCAGCTGCAAGGCTACCTGGTGGGCAGGCCCATGGGACGAGACGAACTTGTATCCTGGCTCGCTTCATCGATTGCCGCATAAAGGGCTCTTCTCGTGACGCGAAGCCCTACGCCGACTGCTGTTGCCTGACTTCTTCGAACGGCAGCTCGACCGTGAAGGTCGTACCTCGTCCCAGAATGCTCCGGACTGAGATCGCCCCTCCGTGCAATTCGACAATTTCCTTGACGATATTGAGACCGATCCCCGTTCCCGCGATTCCGGTGGCGCTGCGGGCACGAAAATAGGGTTCGAACAGTTTCGGCAGGTCGTCTGCATCCATGCCGATGCCGGAGTCGGTGACGCTGACAATAACCCGCCCACCGTCCTTCCATCCGCTGACATGAATGTTGGAACCGGCAGGTGAATATTTGACCGCGTTCGACAACAGATTGGAAAAGACCCGTTCTATTGCGTCCCTGTCGATCATCTGCAGCGCTGGAATTGCATCCAGATTGTGGCTGATCGTGTGGCTTTTGCTGAGCTCGGCTCGGCTTGCGATGCATTGACGAAGTATGGCGCTGAGCGAACTGGCTTGTTTGTTGATGGCAATGGTCCCGGTCTCCAACCGCCCGGCGGCGAGGATGCTTTCCATCAGCTCGACCATGCGGGCGACTGCGCCCTTGATCTGCAAGGCCTTGCCTTCCAGGAACTGTGGAGTCACAGCCATCTTTGTCCGCGTAAGCCGCTGAGCCGCTCCGTCTATCACGGCCAAAGGCGTCCTGAACTCGTGCGATATCATCCCGACGAAACGGCGCTGCAGCGCATTGATACCCCGTTCGTGCTGGAGAAGTCGGTCCAGCTCGATATTCTTTTCCTGAACTTCCGCCGTTCGGTCCAGAACGATCTTTTCGAGTTCGTCTCGATGCTGGCGCAGTCTCCGCTCGCTGGACTGAAGCGCCTTGAGGGCGAGTTGCCGGTCATGGACGTCCTCAAGGAGCCCATACCAGCGGACGACCCCGCCGTTGCCGTCGAAACGAGCTGCCGCGCGATTCCGATACCACCGATATCGCCCTCTCGCTGTCCCGATCCTGTAGATCATGTCGAACGGTGCGCCGGTCTTGACCGAGGACTCCCATTTGGCAATGACCTCGGGCAGGTCCTTCGGGTGCAAGGTCTTCTCCCACCCGCGCCCCAGGGCTTCGCCGACTTCCCGTCCGGAGGCGTTCTGCCACCCTGGGCCGACCTCAACGACATTGCCCAGCGCGTCGGCTAACCACGGTGTCTGGGGATGCAGCTCAATGAGAGAGCGATAATGTTCCTCACTTGCCCGCAGGACCTTTTCGGCATGGCGGAGCTCCGTAATGTCGGAAATAACGACAATCAGAACCGGCTTCTTCCCCGCAGCCGTTGGTACGAAGGACCGCCGCTTATGCGTCAGAAGCGTCCGGGCCGAACCATCCGGACCGGTGACATTCTCCTCGAACAGCCGCTCCTCACCGGTCGCCAGCACTCCCGCATCCATCTCTCGGATCCGTTCGGCTTCGCCTGCAGGCAAGAAGTCACGGTCGGTGCGGCCAAGTATGTCGCCGAGGCCGACGCCGAACATCTCGCACGCCTTGCTGTTGAGGAACAGGAAGCGTGACTCTTCGTCCTTGATGATCGTGGGTCTCGGGGCGCCTTCGAAAAGGTCTTCCAAAAGTTCGCGATGGGATGTGTGCAGATCAGGTCCGATGGCGGAGTCTTGGTTCATTCGCAAGGGTCCAGATCTACTCGCGTAATTTGATCGGTGCCTAATGTACAATCGGAGCGTTACCGAATGCTGAAACCAAGGGGGGCTGTTTTAGCCGAAGAGAAATCGAAGAGAGACCTGAATATGGCGGTTTTTCACCCATGCCGAATTGCTGAGGACGTATTTGTCGTGGCACCCAAAATCATTCCTCGACCCAATAGGAAGTCGTATTCTCGATGACTTTTTTGATCTTGCGGTTGTCTCTCCATTCTCGTCCGGTGTCACGGATGACCGGTGTCTGCCGGGGAGAAAAAATATAGTTCTTATGCGGCGCCGCCAACCGCTCCAATTCTGCGTTGACGCCGGAATAGAATTGTTTTTCCGGATCTCGCGAGGCGTCCATCAGGCCGGAAGCCTGCCGGGCGAAAGAACCGCGAAGAATGGAAGGTGACGTCGTGAATTTCGGAAAAGTCCGAAACAGCGGGATTTTAATGCCGAGAAACCGTGCATATTCGTTTCTCTCGTGAAGATGGCCGTCTTTCGCGATGCTCCAGTTCTGGTCAGCCGTGTGAAAGGATACCTGCATTACGGCGGGATCTGCAAACGGGGCAAAAATCCCCTCGCCGAGATCCGTCAGCGCGATCCAGTCGTCTTCGAGGTGGAATACGTAATCCGACTGCGTATTGGACCAGAGACGCTTGACCGCAGCGCCAAATCCAGGCTCGCTGGGTCTAAAGAAGGAAGCTGACGGAAGGTAGTTCGAGACGACCCGCAGGCACTCGGCCTCATCCTCTTCGGTTCCGAAGATCGGATCGATGTTGACGAGGACGTTCGAGACGGAGAAATGAGCAAAGCAGCGCTTTGAAAAACTTTCCAATGTCTGCTCAAGCAAATCCGGCCTTCTGCCGGCAACGATGCACAAATCCAGACTAAAATTCGCCAACGCAGCATATCCCACTGAAACCGGAGCTCTTTAGAGTTCGGTCCAAATACCATAGTGGCGGCAAGGTCGCCACCTTCTGGGGACATGCAGTCCTCTCGCCCACAATGGTGTGGGTTACGACGTAAACTTTTCTCGCCGCGCGTGGTCGCAGCGGTCAAAATGGATCGACAAGGGCCGCACCGGCCGCCTCGTTCTTTCAGGACGCAGCGTCAACCCTCGGCCGTTCCTGCAACGGCAAGCGGCAACGCCGAGGTATCGGGCAATCGCCCGGCAAGGCGCAGTCTGATCGTGTTCGACGAAGCGACAAGGCTACCTTCTGAAGAAAGAAGCCAGGTATGCAAGGGGGCCGCTGGATCTGCGGGTGGCGATGGACCGCACCTGATGGGCGACGGTGCTTGCGCTCACATGCGCTCCGAAGTGGCAGAAGCAGACCAGTTTGTGGATCTGTCGGTCTGACAGTTCAAAAAACCGCCTGGCTTCCCCATAGGTGTCGTCTCTCATCCCCGCGGCGCGCAGCACGGGATCCCCGAACGCGACGGCAATCGCCGTTCCGTCGCCGCGCATGGCGGCCCTTATTTCATCCGGCTGATATTCGGTTTCCCGAAATGTCGAAAGGGATCGGTCGGGGTTGAGCTCAAGAATCTCGGCCCACCGTTCGAGCCGTTCGCTGCTGGACATCTGGAAGTCGGGATAGCTGCGGTTTATCCTGGCGATAGTCTTCAGCTGATCGACTGCACGTTGCTCCATTACGGCCTCCTATTTGAACAAAATAGATGCCCGTCGCCCAGACGTTATTTTGATCCTGACCGCTTTTGATGTCCAATCACGATTGTCCATCGGCAGGAACTCCGGCCGCTCCTGTAATCAAAGTTGATGAGCGGGGATCAACGTCGCCATGGCGTCCTGCCAGGCTTGGAGTTGCCGGATCGGCAGAGACCTGCCTCGTGCGCTATCGTCAGGAGAAAAGGTCACCCTTATGAAGGATTTCGCGGGGATGGGCGGCATGTTCCTTCACCACCTTCTCGGCGCTGTCGATTTCCTGCAGCATGACGTCGTATCCCCACAGATCCGCCAGATGTTGCAGAACCTGCCGGGTCTCGCCGTCCTCGAGAACCCAGTCGTTCGGCGCCCGGTGCTGCAGGAGAAGGCGGCGGTCGCCGGCGAGATCGACATCGATGATGTCGATCCTCGGATCGGTCCAGCCGATATCGTATTCGCGCGCCAACTGGCGGCGGACGCGCTTGTAGCCGCGCTCGTCGTGGATCGCCGAAACCAGGATCCCTTCGCTCATCTGCGGATCGTCGTAGAGCTGGAAAAGGCGCCACTTGCGGATCAGGTGCGGGCTCAGGAACTGGCTGATAAAGCTCTCGTCGCGATAGTCGGCCCAAATGCCGCGCAGGACCTGCATCGGATCTCCGCGGCCGGCGATATCCGGGAACCATTCGCGATCCTCGTCGGTCGGCTTGGTCACGATCCGCTCGATATCCTGCATCATGGCGAAGCCGATGGCATAGGGATTGAAGCCGGAGAAACGCCGATCGTCATAGGTCGGCTGGAACACGACATTGGTATGTGATTTCAGAAATTCGAAATAGTTGCCGTCGCTGATCTGCCCGCGGTCGTGCAGCCTTTCCATGATCTGGTAATGGACATAGGTCGCCGTCCCCTCGTTCATCACCTTGGTCTGGCGCTGGGGATGGAAATATTGTGCGACGTGGCGAACGATGCGCAGGATTTCCCGTTGCCACGGCTGCAGCCGGGGCGAGGACTTTTCCAGGAAGTAGAGCAGATTGTCCTGCGGCAGGCCGAGCGCAGCGCGCCGTCTTTCGAAATCGACGTCGGCCGCATCGCGCTTGCGGCCCGTTGGCACCGTGCGCCAGAGGTCGTTGAACATCTGTTCTTCATGGGCGCGCCGTTCCAGCTGGCGTTTTTCCTCCTGGCGCAGGTCGAGTCTCGTCTTGCCCGCATAACGGTGTACGCCATGTGACATCAGCGCATGAGCGGCATCGAGGGTCCGTTCGACCGCCGTTTCGCCGTAACGTTCTTCGCAGCGGGCGATATAGCTCTTGGCGAAATCGAGATAGTCGAGAATGCCCTCGGCATCCGTCCACAGCTTGAAGAGATAGTTGTTCTTGAAGAAATGGTTATGACCGAAGGCCGCATGGGCGATCACCAGGGTCTGCATCGTCGCGGTGTTCTCCTCCATCAGGTAGGAGATGCAGGGCGACGAGTTGATGACGATCTCATAGGCGAGATCGCGCATGCCGCGGCGGTAGAAGGCTTCGTGATGGGCGAAATGTTTGCCGAACGACCAGTGCCGGTAAAACAGCGGCATGCCCGTCGAAGAATAGGCATCCAGCATCTGTTCGGCGGTGATCACCTCGATTTGGTTCGGATAGACGTCGAGCCCGAGTTCCCCGATCGCGATTTCCTCGCAGGCATCGTGGATGCGCTGGAGCGTCGTGAAATCCCAGTCCGCGCCTTCGAAGAGCAGTCGATCCTTCCGCATAGCCGCTTGGGTCATGGCACCGCCTTCGTCTGTGTCGATCGCTTCTGGAAGAGATCATGGAAGACCGGGAAGATCTCGTTCTTGCGGCAGACCTTGCGCATCGCAAGCGTTGCCGAACCGGACCGGATGCTTTCATAAAGGCGCCAGAGAGGGGAATTGGATACCGAGGAATCGCCACCCTCTTCGTCGACCTCAATATAGGCGAAGTACTGGCAGAGCGGCAAAATCTCGTGTCTCAGCAGATGGCCGGTCGGAGCCTCGTCCCGATAGGAATTATCGCCATCCGAGGCCTGCGCGGCATATATGTTCCATTCGGTGGGGTCGAAGCGTGAAGCGATAATGGAGCGCATCGCCGCAAGCGCGCTCGATACCAGCGTGCCGCCGGTCGCCTGGCCGTAGAAGAAGGTCTCCTCGTCGACCTCTTCGGCCTTCTCGGTGTGGCGGATGAAGACGATTTCGACCTTCTCGTAGCGCTGCGAGAGGAACAGATAGAGCAGCAGGTAGAAGCGCTTGGCCAGATCCTTCATGTGCTCCGACATCGAGCCGGACACGTCCATCAGGCAGAACATCACTGCCTTGGCAACCGGCTTCGGTTCGTTGTCGAAACGACGATAGCGAACGTCGAGCGGATCGACATAGGGAATGCGCCGGATCCTGTCCGTCAGCGACTTGAGTTCCGCCTCCAGCGACAGGCGCGTCTCCTCGTTCTCAGATTCGTCGATCTGACGCTGCAGTGCCTCGATTTCGGCAGGTTTGGGGCGCTTGAGAGCGATGCGTCGCATCATGGCGAGCCGCGTCGTCCGGTCGATGGAGAGATTGGAAGGGGAACCCGAAATGGAGTAACCGGCCCGCACCGGGCTCATCTCCTCGGTTTCGCTAAGCCGCCGCTTGGCGAGTTCGGGCAGTTCGAGGTCATCCAGAAAAACCGAGAGGAATTCTTCGCGCGTCAGCACGAAACGGAAGCCGTCTTCACCATCGCCCTGGCCGGCCTCCTTGGGTCTGCCGGCGCCTTGGCCCGGAGGGCGGGGAATGATATCGCCTTCGACGAAGGCCCGGTTGCCGGGCAGGACATGATCCGTAATCCCGCCTTCGGCCCGGCGAAAACTCGGCTCGCCCATGCCGCCGATCGGGAGGCTGACTTCGCCGCCATCGAGTACATCACGGATACTGCGGCTTTGCAGGGATCGCCTGACTGCTTGCTGCACGGCGTCCTTTGCGCGCCGCAGAAACCGCTGTCGATTTTCCAAACTTTTACCGCGCGGGTTCAGCCGCCGGTCGATGATGTGCATGTTGGCTCCTGCATGAGCATTAGGGTCTGTACTCAACTAGGTTTCGGACGCCGCACAACCCAGTATGCCACAATCCTACGTCCTGTCGTCACACACAATGATGGAGATGACGTCCACCTTTGTGTGTTTAAGGAACTGAACGGTTTTCTTGCATGCTGCGTTCCAAATCCTAATTGAGTACAGACGCTAACCTGCCTGTTTGACCCGCATGTACCACTCCACCAGACGGCGAACCTGTCTTTCGGTGTAGCCGCGCCCCGTCATGCGCGACACGAACTCGCTGTGTTTCTTTTCTGTTTCGCCGTCCTTTTTCGACCCGAAGGAGATCACCGGCAGGAGATCCTCCACCTGGGAGAACATTCTTTTCTCGATCACTTCCCGGATCTTCTCATAGCTCGCCCAGGACGGGTTCTTGCCGCCGTTATTGGCGCGCGAGCGCAGGCAGAACTTGACGATCTCGTTGCGGAAATCTTTCGGATTGGCGATTCCCGCCGGCTTTTCGATCTTGGTCAATTCCTGGTTCAGGAGTTCTCGATCGAGAAGCTGACCGGTATCCGGATCCTTGAAGTCGACGTCCTCGATCCAGGCGTCGGCATAGTCGACATAACGATCGAAGAGATTCTGACCATAATCCGAATAGGATTCCAGATAGGCCTTCTGGATCTCGTTGCCGATGAACTCCGCGTACCGAGGAGCAAGGTCTGCCTTGATGAACTCGATATACCGCTTTTCGGTTTCCTCCTGAAACTGTTCGCGGCGGATGGCCTGTTCCAGCACATACATCAGGTGAACCGGATCGGCGCCGATATCCGTCGTATCGTGATTGAAGGTCGAGGCTAGAACCTTAAAGGCAAAACGTGTCGATATTCCGTCCATGCCTTCGTCGACGCCGGCCGCGTCCCGATATTCCTGAACACTGCGGGCGCGCGGATCGGTTTCCTTGAGGCTTTCGCCGTCGTAAGCACGCATCTTGGAGAAGAAGGTCGAATTCTCGTGCTTGCGCAGCCGCGAGAGCACGGAGAACCGGGCCAGCATCTCAAGCGTCGCCGGCGCGCAGGAGGCATCCGCAAGCTCCGAACCTTCGATCAGCTTTTCATAGATATGCTGTTCTTCCGTCACCCGCAGGCAATAAGGAACCTTGATGACGCAGATGCGGTCGATGAACGCCTCGTTGTTCTTGTTGGCCTTGAAGCTCTGCCATTCCGCCTCGTTCGAGTGGGCGAGGATGACGCCGGAGAAAGGGATGGCGCCGATATTCTCGGTGCCCATGTAATTGCCTTCTTGCGTCGCCGTCAGCAGCGGATGCAGCATCTTGATCGGCGCCTTGAACATCTCGACGAATTCGAGCACGCCCTGGTTGGCGCGGTTGAGCCCGCCGGAATAGCTGTAGGCATCCGAGTCGTTCTGGGAATAGTTTTCGAGCTTGCGAATGTCGACCTTGCCGACCAGCGAGGAGACGTCCTGATTGTTCTCGTCGCCCGGTTCGGTCTTGGCGATGCCGATCTGGCGCAGTCGCGAGGGCTGCAGCCTCACCACCCGGAAACGGGATATGTCGCCTCCGAATTCATCGAGCCGCTTCAGGCACCAGGGGCTCATCAACCCGCTGAGGCGCCGGGTCGGAACGCCGTATTGCTCAAGCAGCATCGGCCCCATGGCGACCGGATCGAAGAGATTGAGCGGGCTTTCGAAAACCGGACTGATATCGTCGCCGGCCTTCAGCACGTAGATCGGATTGGCTTCCATCAGCAGCTTCAGCCGCTCGGCGAGCGAAGACTTGCCGCCTCCGACCGGTCCGAGCAGGTAGAGGATCTGCTTTCGTTCCTCAAGGCCCTGCGCCGCATGCCGGAAGAAGGATACGATCCTCTCGATCGTCTCTTCCATGCCGAAGAAACCGGAAAAAGCCGGATAGGCCCGGATGGTGCGGTTCATGAAGATCCGGCCGAGCCTGGCATCCTTGGCCGTGTCGACCATCTGCGGCTCGCCGATCGCCGCCAGCAGCCGCTCGGCGGCGTTGGCATAGGCCATCGGATCTTTTTTACAAATCGCCAGATATTCGGCGACAGACATGTCTGTCTCGCGCCGCGCTTCGTAGTTCCTGGTGAAGGCATCGAACAAGGATTCACTCGGCATAGGCTACTCCAGTCAGGGTTGCGCTACTGCTCGACTGCCGCAAAGATTGAAAACGCTGCGGCAATCTATTGAGAATCAAGATGTTTCTAAACCTAATACGACACCCGGAGCGTTTTCATGGCAATGCACAAAAATGTGCGTCCACAAATCCGTGCTGACTTGGCAAACAGCAAGTCGGGGCCTGTTGCATCCCCACCACAACGTCTGCGCAACGCTTCGGGTCTTCCGGGAAGTCGCGTCGTCGGCGGGGAAGACAAGCCCTGCTTCGCCGTCTATGGATGCAACCGGCAGCGAGACGGGCGTTTCTTATGGACCAGCAGTTTTTCGATAGAGGCTCCGTAGAGGTGGCGCGTGATCTGATCGGCGTCGAACTCGATGTCTCCGGCGCAGGCGGCGTGATCGTCGAGACGGAAGCTTATGAGCCGGACGAGCCGGCCTCCCACAGTTTTCGCGGGCCCACGCAGAGAAACGCGGTGATGTTCGGGCCGCCGGGACACGCTTATGTCTACCGTTCCTACGGCATTCACTGGTGTCTGAATTTTGTCTGCCGGCCCGGTAGCGCCGTGCTGATCAGGGCGTTGCAGCCGGTCAGGGGCCTTCAGGAAATGGAGAAAAGGCGCGGTCTTGCCGATCCGCTGCTCCTCTGCTCCGGTCCGGGCCGACTCTGCCAGGCGCTCGGCATCACCATCGAGCACAACGGCCTGCCGCTGTTTGCGCCACCGTTCGAGTTCACTTTGCCGAAAACACCACCCCTGATCGTCACCGGTCGGCGGATCGGCATCTCCCAGGCCATCGATCTGCCCTGGCGTTTCGGTCTTTCCGGCTCGTTGCATGTCAGCAAGAAGTTCACCGGCAAGGGTGGCATGGCGCTTTGAGTTAAAGCTTATCCGTTGCAGCCGCTCGCCGATATGGGAGACAAGGCGGGTTGGCCGACGTTCAAGCGGCCAATTGAGAAAAACCGTAACCACCGAGCAATGCCAAAGCGAATACCCTGATAGCGGGTAATATGCGCCTGCCTGAAGCAAAACAGGCATGCTTCTACCTTCCATTAACCTTCAGGCAAGGAATTAACCATACATATTAGAGACCACGGCGAAATGGGATGACTGCGGTCCCCCACCAGGCATGAAGCCGCAAAGCCGTACCGGTCCAATCCGGTATCCGCTCATGAAAATCCAGCAAAGCCCGTGGTGACCGCGTTGCCCATGCCCGACGGATATCGATCCGGTCTGGCGAGCATCCCCCGTTCATCCAGGCGCTGGCTGACAGCAGCTTGCATGCCGCTGATCCTCTCCGGGGATTGGCTTGAATAATTTTGGGGACGGTTTTGGTGCAGGAAATGCCATCGGATCAGGCGCGACGTGGCCAGGCAGGCAGCCTGGGCGAGAGACTGGCATTTGCCGGCCTCGACGGCGAACTGCGCGATCTGCTGCGCCGCTGCCGCCCGCAGCTCGACCGGCATCTGAAGACCGGCCTGCGCGATCTCTTCCACCGCTTTCAATCCTTTCCGGAAGCCGCCCGCAATTTCGAGAGCGAGCAGCAGATCGAACGGCTGCACGACCTGCAGGCCTCCCATTGGGGCGTGTTGACCGATGCCCGCTTCGACGCGCTTTATGCCGAGCGAGTGAAGGTTCTGTCCGATGCCGAGAGCCGGATGGGCCTCGACCCGCGCTGGCACGTCGCCGGCCACGCGGTCATGCTCGAACATCTGATCGCCGGCGCGATCGTCGACCTTGCTCCGAAGTCGCTGCTGCCGGGCGGCCGTAAACGGGAGCAGGAATTGCTCGATCTCGTCGGCGCGATCACCCGCCTTGTCATGGTCGATGTCGAGATCGCCGTCTCGCTCCGCTTCAACGAACAGCGCCAGAAGCACCAGCGCGCGCTCGCCGAGCAGCGCGAAGCCGATCATGCGCAGGCGATTGAAACTTTTACCGACGTCATCACGGCACTCGCCGACCGCGATCTGACGGCAGGTCTTGCCGACGACGTGCCGGATGCCTACCGCGAACTCGCCGATCTGCTCAATCAGGCAGTCGCCGGCATGCGCTCGTCGGTCGAGACGGTCGATGGCCATGGCCAGAAGGCCGGGGCGCTGACGCAGGCCCTCACCGAGGGCACTCGCTCCTTTGCCACCGCTTCGGAAGAACAGTCCGCCCGCCTCAGGGAGGCGGCACGCGTGCTCCTCGACGTGACCGCCAGGGTCAAGGGCAGCGCTGCCGAGACGGCCGCCGCCGAAAAGGCCGCCGCCGAGACGCGTCGTTCGGTCGAGGCAAGCGGCGAGGTTGTCGGCCGCGCGATCAACGCCATGGCCGATATCGAGTCCTCGGCCGAAAAGATCGGCGAGATCATCGGCGTCATCGACGACATCGCGTTTCAGACGAATCTGCTGGCGCTGAACGCCGGCATCGAAGCGGCCCGCGCCGGCGAGACGGGCCGCGGATTTGCGGTCGTCGCCCAGGAAGTGCGCGCGCTCGCCCAGCGCTCCGCCGACGCAGCACGCGAGATCAAGACGCTCGTCAACGGCACCAAGGCCCAGGTGGATGCCGGGGTCGACATGGTTCACCGCACCCAGGACGCGATCGGCGGCATCGTTCGCCAGGTGTCCGACATCAACGACGCGATCGCCGGTATTGCCCGCGACACCGGTGAACAGGCCGTCGGCCTCGACCGGTTGACCGCCGAGATCGGTTCGGTCAGCGAACACGTCGCCTCGAACGCCAGCCTCGCGTTCCGAGCGGGCGAGGGCGCCGACGAACTCCATACCGTTATCCTGGAACTCGGCCGCACGGTCCGCGAGTTCCGGATCGAGCGGCAGAACCGCTATGCGGATGCGCGCCGCCCTGCAGCTCCAAGACCTCAGCCGACTTTGGTCCCGATCGCGCCGATGGCGACTGAGCGGGCGGATGACGGCGAATACCTCTTTCAGAAACGACAAGGAATAAGCTGATGGCAGCAAAGAAGGCTGGAGCTGGAAGTTTGAAGCTGGCCGCAGTGTTGGACCTCAACGAGGCCTCGAACCTGCATGGCAAGCTGGTCTCCATGCGGGGCAGCGATCTCAAGATCGACGCCTCGGGCGTCGAGCGGGTCGGTGTCCAGTGCGCCCAGGTTCTGGTCGCCGGCGTCAAGGCTTGGGAAGAAGACAAGAAGTCCTTTCTCGTCGAGAAGGCTTCGGATGCATTTCAGAAGACGATGCAACTCATCGGCATTAATAACGAAAATTTGGTTGCTAAGGAGATCTAGCAATGAAGAAGAAAGTACTGACCGTGGATGACTCACGGACGATCCGGAACATGCTTCTGGTGACCCTGAATAACGCAGGCTTTGAGACAATTCAGGCGGAAGACGGCATTGAGGGCCTCGAAGTCCTCGAGGGCTGCAATCCGGACGTCATCGTCACGGATATCAACATGCCGCGCCTCGATGGCTTCGGTTTCATCGAAGGTGTTCGCCGCAACGAAAAATATCGCGCCGTTCCGATCCTCGTCCTGACGACGGAAAGCGATGCCGAGAAGAAGAACCGGGCCCGGCAGGCCGGCGCGACTGGCTGGATCGTCAAGCCCTTCGATCCTGCCAAACTGATTGATGCGATCGAGCGTGTAACCGCCTGAGCCAGGAATTCCCCCGATGGATATGAACGAAATCAAAGAGATCTTCTTTCAGGAATGCGAAGAGCAGCTCGCAGAACTGGAGTCGGGTCTTCTCAAGCTGAACGACGGGGATCGCGACCCCGAAACGGTGAACGCCGTTTTCCGTGCCGTTCATTCCATCAAGGGGGGTGCTGGCGCCTTCGGTCTGGACGACCTGGTTTCCTTCGCCCACGTCTTCGAGACGACGCTCGATTGCGTACGCTCCAACAAGCTCGAGCCGACGCAGGACGTCCTGAAGGTCATGCTCAAGTCGGCAGACGTGCTGGCCGATCTCGTCAGCGCATCGCGTGACGGCGGCGGCGTCGACGAATCGAGAAGCCGCAGTCTCGTCAAGGAACTTGAGGCGCTCGCCCAAGGCGGGTCGCCCTCTTCCTCCGGCCACGACGCCCCGAAACCGGCCGCAAAGGCTGCCCCGGCTCCCGTGGCGAAAGTTGATCTTCCCAAACCGAGCGACGACAGCGGCTTTCAGCCGGTCCCCTTTTCGTTCGACGGCTTCGGCGAGGACGATGAGCCGGCAATTGAAGGCTCGGTCTACGAAGTCTCCTTCAAGCCGCGTCGCGAACTCTATTCCAAGGGCAACGAGGCAGCGCTCCTGCTGCGCGATCTGTCCCGTCTGGGAGAGATGAGCATCAATTGCGACACGGACGCTCTGCCGACCCTCGACAAGATGGATCCGGAGGCCTCCTATTTCAGCTGGAAGATCTCGATCCGGACCACCAGGAGCGAAGACGACATCCGTGCCGTCTTCGAATTCGCGGAATGGGATTGCGACCTCGAAGTGAAGCTTGCCGAAGAGGCATCTTCCAACGAGGAACTGCCGATGGTCCCGGTTCCGTTCGATCTGTCGATCCTTGATGACTCCGCTGGTGGAGAAGACGAGGAAAAGACCGCCGAACGGGGCGTTTCGGAAGAAACCGTCGCCGCGGCCGTATCCGCTGCCGAGACCGCAAGCAACGTCTCGAGGACGGCCCGTGCCGCCGAGAGGAAGGAATCGGCTGCCGCGGCAGCTGCCGCCCAGAACAATGCCGCTGCCGCAGCAGCCGGCGCTGGCCAGACGATCCGCGTTGATCTCGACCGCGTCGACCGTCTCATCAACCTCGTCGGCGAACTCGTCATCAACCAGGCGATGCTCTCCCAGAGTGTCGTCGAGAACGACGCGACCGGTACATCGGCCGTCAACATGGGCCTCGAAGAGCTGCAGCAGCTCACCCGCGAGATCCAGGACTCGGTCATGGCGATCCGCGCACAGCCGGTAAAGCCGGTCTTCCAGCGCATGTCGCGTATCGTCCGCGAAGTGGCCGACATGGTCGGCAAGTCGATCCGCCTGGTCACCGAAGGTGAAAACACCGAAGTCGACAAGACGGTCATCGACAAGATCGCCGAACCGCTGACCCACATGATCCGTAACGCCGTCGACCACGGCATCGAGTCGCCCGAAAAGCGCGAGGCCGCCGGCAAGGATCCGGAAGGCACGATCAAGCTGACCGCAAAACATCGTTCGGGCCGCATCCTGATCGAACTTGCCGACGACGGCGCCGGCATCAACCGTGAGCGCGTCCGCCAGAAGGCGATCGACAACGACATCATCGCAGCCGACGCCAACCTGTCGGATGACGAGATCGACAACCTGATCTTCATGGCGGGTTTCTCGACCGCCGATAAGATCTCCGACATTTCCGGTCGCGGCGTCGGTATGGACGTCGTCAAGCGCTCGATCCAGGCGCTCGGCGGCCGCATCTCGATCTCATCGCGGCCGGGCTTCGGCTCGACCTTCACCATGAGCCTGCCGCTGACGCTTGCCGTTCTGGACGGAATGGTCGTCACGGTCGCCGGCCAGACGTTGGTGGTGCCGCTGACCGCCATCGTCGAGACGCTGCAGCCGGAGGCTGCCGCCATCCATTCCTTCGGCGCCAATCAGCGGCTTATCTCGATCCGCAACTCGTTCTGCCCGCTGGTCGACGTGGGCCGGGTCCTCAACTACCGCGCCACCCAGGCCAATCCGGTCGAAGGTGTTGCACTGCTGGTCGAATCGGAAGGCGGCGGCCAGCGCGCCCTGATGGTCGATGCCATCCAGGGCCAGCGCCAGGTCGTCATCAAGTCGCTCGAGGCAAACTACACCCACGTTCCGGGCATCGCCGCAGCCACCATTCTCGGTGACGGCCGCGTCGCTCTCATCCTCGACGTCGATGCGGTCGTCGCAGCGTCGCGAGGCCAGTCCATGAAACCTGAAATGTCGTTAGCCGCCACGGGTTGAGTTGTTATGTCGTATGCCGTGAAAAATCTGGTCCCGGGAAGCAAGGAGCTGATCGCTTTTCGCATCAGCGATCAGGAATTTTGCGTGAACATCATGTCCGTCCGCGAGATTCGCGGATGGACCCAGGCAACCCCGCTGCCGCATGCGCCCGCCTATGTCATGGGTGTCATCAATCTGCGCGGCGCGGTCCTGCCGATTGTCGATCTTTCGGCCCGGCTTGGCATGAAGGATGCCGAGCCGACGGTACGCCATGTGATTATCGTGGCGCAGATGAAGGCCAAGATTGTTGGTCTCCTCGTCGAGGCCGTTTCCGATATCCTTACGATTACCGACGAGAATATCCAGCCAGTACCGGAAGTCTCCTCCGATCTGGAGAGACAATATGCCCGGGGGATTCTCGCCATCGATAAGCGGATGATCTGCATGATCGAGTTGGACGCCCTCTTCCCCGACCAGGAAAGCGACGCTGCATGAAGCCCTTGGGCGCCATAGAAAGCCGACAATCACCGGATGAGGTGCTCGCAAGCGGAGAATATCCGCTGACGCGCCGCGACCTCACCGACATTTCGGCGATGATCTACTCGGATGCCGGAATCTATCTCAACGATTCCAAGGCCTCGCTCGTCTATTCCCGCCTTTCCAAGCATATTCGGGCCTTGGGTCTGCGCGGCTTCAAGGATTATTGCGTTCTGGTGGCCTCACCCGAAGGTGCCGCCGCCCGCCGCGAGATGCTGTCGCATCTGACGACCAACTTCACCCGCTTCTTCCGCGAAAACCATCATTTCGAGCACCTGCGCGACGAGGTTCTGCCGGGTCTTATCAACCGCGCCAAGAGCGGCGGCCGCGTGCGCATCTGGTCGGCCGCCTGTTCGGATGGGCAGGAGCCCTATTCGATTGCGCTGACCGTACTGTCGCTGCTTCCCAACGCGGCCGATCTCGATTTCCGTATCCTGGCGACCGATATCGACCCGAAGATCCTGGCCGCGGCCCGCGCCGGCCTCTACGACGAGAACGCGCTCGAAACCATGACGCCGGCCATGCGCAAGCAATGGTTCCGCGAGGTCGATGCCGGCGGGCGCCGTAGGTTCCAGATCGACGACCGCGTCAAGAAACTGATTACCTTCAACGAATTGAACCTGATGGCGCAGTGGCCCTTCAAGGGCAATTTCGACATCATCTTCTGCCGCAACGTCGTTATCTACTTCGACGAACCGACGCAGGTGAAAATCTGGTCCCGCTTTGCTTCGCTCCTGCCGGAAGGCGGACATCTCTATATCGGCCATTCCGAGCGTGTTTCCGGCGACGCCAAAAACCTGTTCGATAATATCGGTATCACCACCTATCGTTATACCGGTAAGGGCGCGGGGAGAAAAGCATGAGCGCTCCGGCACGAGTCCTGGTCGTTGACGATTCACCCACCATGCGCGGGCTGATTACGGCCATCCTGAATTCCGACCCGGAAGTAAATGTCGTCGGCCAGGCTGGCGATGCGCTGGAAGCACGCGTCGCGATCAAGCAGCTCAACCCCGATGTCGTTACCCTTGATATCGAGATGCCCAATATGAATGGGCTGGAATTTCTCGAAAAGATCATGCGCCTGCGTCCAATGCCGGTCATCATGGTCTCGGCAATGACCCATCAGGGTGCCAATGCGACGTTGGCTGCTCTTGAGATCGGCGCCTTCGACTGCGTCGGCAAACCGGCTCCCGGCGATGTCCGCCCGTTCATGGATCTTGCTGAAAAGGTGAAGGCTGCAGCCCGGTCCGGACCCCGCCGGAATGGGCCGACGCCTTTCATCGCCGCCTCTCCCGCTGCGGAATACCGGGTGGGTCGCAAGGTTGTGGCTATAGGGTCGTCAACTGGAGGTGTTGAAGCTCTTATCGCGGTATTGCAAAAGTTCCCGCAAAATTGTCCGCCGACCGTAATTACTCAACATATGCCTTCCACGTTTACCAAAAGTTTTGCCGAACGCCTTAATCGTATCTGCGCTCCTGTGGTGCAGGAAGCCACCGATGGCGCGCGGCTGGAGATCGGCAGGATCTATCTGGCGCCCGGTGGCGAACGACACTTGCAGGTGGTCAATCCGTCGGCGCCATGTTGCCGGCTGATCGAAAAGGAGCCGGTAAACGGTCACAGGCCCTCAGTGGACGTCCTTTTCGACTCGGTCGCCGACCTGGCAGGTCGCAATGCGGTCGGGGTCATCCTGACGGGCATGGGCCGCGATGGAGCTGCAGGTTTGCTCAGAATGCGTAGCGCGGGCGCACGCACGATCGGGCAGAACGAAAAGACCTGTGTGGTCTACGGCATGCCGAGGGTTGCCCATGAAATGGGGGCTGTCGAGCAACAACTGCCGTTAGGCTCCATAGGAGAAGAAGTGTTGAAGTTAACTGCTGCCCGAAAAGAAGGTACCGAATAAATGTCTATCGCTGAAAAAATCAAAGTTCTGATCGTCGACGATCAGGTCACCAGCCGCCTGCTGCTCAGCGACGCCCTGACACAGCTCGGCTTCAAACAGATCACTTCTGCCGGCGATGGCGAGCAGGGCATGAAGATCATGGCCGAGCAGCCGCACCATCTCGTCATTTCGGATTTCAACATGCCGAAAATGGACGGTATCGGTTTCCTTCAGGCCGTTCGCGCCAATCCGAACACGAAGAAGGCCGCATTCATCATCCTGACGGCCCAGGGCGACCGTGCCCTGGTTCAGAAGGCTGCATCGCTCGGCGCCAACAACGTTCTCGCCAAGCCGTTCACGATCGAAAAGATGAAGGCCGCTATCGAAGCGGTGTTTGGAGCATTGAAATGAATGACGCCGCTGCAGTCAGGCGTGTCCATATTATCCAGGGGGAATTTAAGGTCCTGAACGACCCGAATGCTGTTCTCTCCACGATTCTGGGCTCATGCGTGGCTGCGTGTCTTCGCGATCCTGTCGCCGGTATCGGCGGCATGAACCACTTCCTGCTTCCGGGATCCGCCGGTTCCATGGCCTCGGGCGGCGATGCGACGCGTTACGGCGTGCATCTGATGGAACTGTTGATCAATGGTCTTTTGAAGCAGGGAGCCCGGCGAGACCGGTTGGAAGCGAAGATTTTTGGCGGCGCCAAGACAATTGCCAGCTTTTCGAATGTCGGCGAACAGAACGCTGCATTCGCTATGGAATTTCTAAAGGACGAAGGTATTCCGGTGGTCGGCTCCTCAACGGGCGGGGAGCATGGGCGCAAGCTGGAGTTCTGGCCGGTAAGCGGTCGGGCTCGTCAGTATCCGCTGACCGGCGCCGAAACTCAACGGACCGTGGCGATGGAGCAGCGTCCGGTACGCATGCCGACGAAGCCGGTCGAGAGCTCAATCGAGTTCTTCTAAAAAAATCATTTCTCGGGGCGAAGATAGCCATGAACGACATCGTCAAGACGCCAATCGCTCCGTTTGAGGAATCTCTTCCAGAAGTCCTGATGCGCCTGGTCTCGGAGCTTCATGACGTGGCATACCTGATCGAACGGGTCGAGCCGCAGCTTCTGGAACTCGGCGGAGAAACAATCCTGCAATCGCCGGACAGCCTGAAAGTCCTGCAGGGCATCGACCTTGCCGTGCAGAAGACGCGCGGCCTTGCGGAATTCGTCGACACCATCACCGGCGGCATTCCGAGCGAATGGATGGTCGATGTCTCGACCGCGCTCAATCTCGTCAAGCTTGCCGACATGCAGAAGGCGCTGACCAACGGTATGCGCCACGGCCATTCCCAGCCTTTGAGCAAGGCAGCCGGCGATTTCGATTTCTTCTGATCGCCAGCCCTGACATGCATGTTTCGGCCATGATGGCCGATTACCCAGCCAGCCCTCCATAGTCGCCAGAATCCCTGCGCTCGCGAAACGCTCGCACAAGCTTCGCTTTCTAAGGTGCGACTGGGCATGGGCTCGAATACCTAGTTGGCGATGTGGGAACAGAATGAATCTGTTGGCTCAATTTTCACAAGTCTTTAGAAATCTGGCCGGTTTAGGCCAGACGAGACTTATTGCTTTAGGCGCTGTCGGCGTCATTTCAGTTGCGATCGTTATTGCGGCGGCCCTCTTCGTTAACAAGCCGGCTTACGAAACGCTCTATGTCGGGCTTGATAAGGCCGACCTCAACCAGGTGAGTATTGCGCTGGCAGAGGCTAACATGCCTTTCCAGGTCGGTACGGACGGTTCGAGCCTTCAGGTTCCGGCCGGCTCGACGAGCAAGGCGCGGCTTCTGCTGGCCGAGCGCGGTCTACCGAACAGCTCCAACGCCGGTTATGAACTCTTCGACAACGTCGGCTCGCTCGGCCTGACCTCCTTCATGCAGGAAGTCACCCGCGTTCGGGCCTTGGAAGGCGAGATCGGCCGGTCGATCCAGCAGATCAATGGCGTCAACGCCGCTCGCGTCCATATCGTGATGCCGGATGTCGGCAACTTCCGCAGGGGTGAACAGAAGCCGACCGCATCGGTGATGATCCGGGCCAGCTCGACGACGGGCCGCAAGGCGACTTCGTCCATTCGTCACCTTGTCGCTTCCGCAGTCCCGGGCCTCGACGTCGATGACGTGACAATTCTCGACTCCACCGGTCAGTTGCTCGCATCGGGCGACGAATACGGCGGCAGCGAAATGAATAAATCGCTGAGCATCGTCCAGAACGTTCAGCAGGAAATCGAGAACAATATCGATAAGGCGCTGGCGCCTTTCCTCGGCATGGACAATTTCCGTTCGAGCGTCACGGCGTCTTTGAACACGGACAGCCAGCAGATCAACGAGACGGTCTTCGATCCGAACTCCCGCGTCGAACGTTCGGTCCGGACCACCAAGGAAGCGTCCAAGTCGCAGCAGACCCAGGACGACAACGCTACGACCGTCGAGCAGAACGTGCCGCAGGCCGCTCCGCCTCCGGGTGGTGCCAATGGTCCGAAATCGACTGATCAGTCCGACAAGAAGGAAGAACAGACCAACTACGAAATCAATCAGAAGACGGTCGCCACGACACGCAACAGCTATCAGATCGAGAAAGTCTCGGTCGCGGTGGTGGTCAACAAGGGCCGCGTCGCCAAAATGATCGGCGAGCCGGCCGACCAGGCCAAGGTCGATGCCTATCTCGCCGAGATGCAGAAGATCGTGGCATCCGCGGCCGGCATCAATTCGGGCCGCGGCGATGTCGTCACTCTGACGGCCATGGACTTCCTGGAGAACCAGCTTCTGAGCGAGGCCTCCAGCGGTCCGGGCATGATGGACATGCTGAGCCGGAATGTCGGAGGCATCATCAACTCGCTCGCCTTCGTCCTGGTTGCTTTCCTGGTGGTCTGGCTCGGTCTTCGCCCGCTCATCCGCACCGTCAGCGGCACCAATGTCGCCGGCGAAGCGGCAGAGGGTGCAGGTCTCGAACTTCCCGACTTCTCGCCTACGACCGGCAGCCCGGCGCTCATGGACGGCTTCGGTTCCGATTTCGGTTTCGACAGCTCGAACGACATGTTGGGCGGTGGCGACGACGAGGGCTTCAACCGCCGCGTCAAGGAAGGCCCCGAAAAGCGGCTTGCCCGGATGGTCGAAATCTCCGAAGAGCGCGCCGCGAAGATTCTCCGCAAGTGGGCGCTCGAAAAGGCAGCGTGACAAGGTATCACGAAAATATGATTGCGATGGGCCGGACCTTGTCCGGCCCATTTCTTTTCAGCCCCGCCGCACACTTGGCGGATTTATCCATTAGCGAATCAGTGAACAATATGGCGCAACTGGGGAAATCCGGTGTCGAGGCGATGGTAATTCGTAATGCGTCTCCTACAATGGCCTTGATTCGTACAATGGCTTCCGAGGTCCCGTGGAGGGTGGGGCTGGCTGGAAATTCCGGTGTGGACGACGAATGAGAGCGGCTACCAACAGTATTCCTTGAAGAATTCGTCTAACTCGGGATCGTTTCGGCCCAAGAGGGGTTGTATGAAATCGCAGCATGCCGCGGCGCGCGCATTCATGATGGATGCGCCACGTGGCAGGGAGCAGATCGCGAATGGAGTTGTCGGGGGTAGAAATGATGACGGAGGGGCGCTCCTATACGGAGTCTGCCGGCTCCCGGGGACTATCGCGTGAGCAATTGGTTCGCCGTCTTTCTGTTCTGGCGGGATCCAACAACGTTCAAGCAGTCATGCGCCTGCTTGCCGATTACGTCGGCGCTTCTCATTTTCTGCTGGCCCGCTACGACCTTATCCAGGAGCAGGGCCTCGATTTTATCGTAGCGTCCAACTGGCCGTTCGATCTCGTGCGGCGCCTAGGCTCGGAGCTTGCGAGCGGTTACGCCCGTTCCACCGAACTCGAAAAATGTCTCTCGCTGCTGACCCCGAGCTTTGCGCTGTTGCCGGACGACATCGTGCCGCCGGACGACATCAGCCGGCAGTATTGCGCGCTGACGTTCTGTGTCGGTCGGACGCGCTTCTCGCTGATGCTGCTGTTTCTGGACGGCATCATCCTGTCGCAGGAACGGTTGAGGGAAGTAGGGCTGTTCGCCGCCTACGGCTCCAGTTTCGGAGAGAATGCGGATGCCAGGACGGAACGTGATTTCGAACTGACCGAACGCGAGTTGGAATGCCTCTTCTGGATTGCCGAGGGCAAGACCAGCGACGAGATCGCCGTGATCCTCGGCATATCCCGCAACACCATCAACAATTACATTACCAGCGTGATGCGCAAGACGGCAACCAAGACACGTTCCGAGGCGATTGCCTACGCCGTTCGCAACAATCTAGTTTAGGAAAATAATTTCAATGGGTTATTCGCGCAGCGGCACGGCAGATGGACCTGGAAGCATCCAGTATCTGCGCCTCCAGCGCGCATCGAGCAGGTCGGATATCTTCCCGAAGCTCATCGCCATGCAGAAGAACCTGAAGGCGCGGAATTTTGCGGTTTTCCGCATCGCAGGCGCCGGGTTGCCCAACAAGCGCAAGCTCGTATGCGAGCTTGAAAACTGGGGAGCAGGCGCACTCGAAAGCAGCAACCAGCTCATCAGCGCTTATGGCGAGGCGCTGCTGGACCATATCGAGACGTCACTCCTGCCGCTGATCTGGAATGGTTCGGAGAACACGAGTTTTGCCGATGCCGGCGAATTTTCGCCATTGACGCATCGTCTGGATGCCGGCGCCGTTCCCTTTTCGGGGATAGCATTCCCCGTACGCCTTGGCGCCCTCGGCAATGGTTATGTTGCTTTCTTCGGGACATCGATGGAACTGGTGAGCGATGTCATCATCGACCAGCACGTTAAAAGCTGCCAGGTGGTCATGGACCTGCTGGCACTCGACGAACGCCGGAGCGTACCGGCGGAATCACTGAGCGAACGCGAGATAGCCTGCCTTCAACTGGCCGGCGACGGTCGCATCAGCGAAGAGATCGCCGAAAAACTCGGCCTCTCCGTCCACACCGTCAACGCCTATCTCGGCTCTGCTACCGTCAAGCTCGATTCGGTCAACCGCATCCAGGCGATCGCCAAGGCGATCAGGCTCGGTTATATCCACTGACCGAGCCGACCGAGAACGCGTCTCTTACGCTTCGGCTGCAGCCTCACATCTGCGAGTTGCTGGTCTTTACGAATTTGGCTTCCTGAAGGCTTTTTGCGAGGAACGCGGTGTTGTCGTGCGGGTCCTCAAACGGCGCCTGGAATGCGATATGGTCGATCTCAAGCGCCGCCAGCTGGTCCGCCAGCGTCAGGCGCGCGTATACCGAAACGCCACGCGGCTTGATTTCGAGGTCGAGGACGACTTCCGGCTTGCCGTTCCATTCGAGCTTGTAATCGCCACCGGCGCCGAAACTGACGGTCCCGGGGTGGAAATAAAGCTCCGCTGCCGAAGATACGAGGTCGGCGAGGCTGCTGTGGCACTCTAGGCGGAGAAGCGAGATGAGGTCACCGGCATCCAGCAGGCGAAGTTCCGAAGCCACCGGGCTGATTGCTTGTGCGACGATTTCTTCTCGTTCGGTGGAGTAGGTGCATTTCTTCATGACGCTCAGCGTGTCCGTTTTTTTTGCGACCGGGAGGCGTAGACCCGGTGCACGAGTTCTGCCACAGCCTTATAAAAGACTGGCGGAATGACACTATCCACTGAGACTTGCGCAAACATGGAGCGCGCCATTGGCGGATCTTCAAAAACGGGGATGCCGTTTTCCTCTGCAATTTCGCGGATCTTGAGCGCAATCAGATCCTGGCCCTTGGCGACGACGACCGGGGCGTCGTTTTCTTCGCGCACGTATCGCAGCGCCACCGCAAAGTGAGTCGGGTTGGCGATCACCAGCGTCGCACGGGGGACGTTGTTGATCATGCGCCGGCGGGCACGGTCGCGCGCCACCGATTTCTGGCGCTGCTTGACGATCGGGTCGCCCTGCGCCTGCTTGTATTCGTCCTTGACCTCCTGCTTGGTCATCTTCAGTTCGTTGTACCAGTGATACCGCGTCCAGAGGACGTCGACGACGGCAAGGATGCCCGCCGACATGACGACAACGATCACCATTCGGCGGATAATTGCGTCCAGTTTGACGAGAATGATCTGGGGATCCGAGAACATTGCGTCGAGTGAGGCGAAATATTCGCTGCGCAGCGCGAAATACATGATCACCGCCACGATCAGGATCTTGAAGATCGACTTTGCGAATTCGACGAAGCCGGGGACGCTGTAAATCCGTCCAAAGCCCTTGGTCGGTGAAACACGGGCAATTTGCGGCCGCACGCGTTCGAGGACCAGCGACGGCATGTTCTGCGCGAACGAGGAGCCAAGCCCGAAAATGATGAAGAGCAGCATCACCGGAACGAGGAATGCGGCGATGGCCCAGCCAAGATGGACGCTCAGCGAGACGACATCCGTCGAATTTTCGAGCCGCCACTGATCCGGCTGCTCGAAAAGGTCTTTCAGCGTCTCGGCCATCTTTGCGATGCCGGAGGGAAGGAAGAAGACGAGATACACATAGAAAGCCAGGATCGAGGCAAAAAGCGGCACTTCGCGGGAGACCGGGACGTTACCCCTGTCTGCCGCTTCCGACATTCGTTTGGCGGTCGGGTTTTCTGTTTTACTGTCTTTATCGTCGTCGGACACGGCTTTGAACCAATCGGTCTTCCGGTTGCGAGGACGTGGCTCAAACGAATCGGCCGCCGCCGCTCGCGATGTTACCGCATCGCCTGCTAGTCGCTAATCGAGTCAACAAAAAGACTGTGGGTGGCCGGAGAATAACGGCGAAAGGTGGCTTGAAACGAAAACGGAGCGAGATGTTTCCCGCTCCGCTTCTTTTGTGGTGTCTCAATAGGCAGCTCAGGCGGCCTCGGCCGGCTTGTCGCCATCCTTCTTTTCTTCCTTGAGGAGGATTTGGCCGGAATTGGCGAGCCGGATCGCTTCCTGTGCGATCGCGCGGCGGGCAATCGCCACTTCGCGCGGATTGAGGTTCATGTTCTGGACCGCCAGATCGCTTTCGATCATGCGGCGCTGGCGCGGGCTGATCGCCGAGAGGACACATTCCTTGATCTCGTTGGTCGCACCGCGCAGCGCCATCGTGAGGATGTCGCCTGCGACGTCGTTGAGCAGCATGACGCGGCTGCGCTGCGGCATGAACATGAGGTCTTCGAAGAGGAAGATCTTCGGACGGACCTTGTTGACGGACTCCTTGCTGATCGTCTCGAGGGAGCTGAGCAGGGTATCGACCTGGTTCTTGTCGAGCTCGTTCATAAGCTCGGCGACCTTGTTCGAGCCGTTGGAGTTGCGTTCGGCTTCGATTGCCGCAATCAGTTCCATTACCCGGTTCTCGATGATCTGGGCTGCCTTGGGGCTGACTTCCTTCATGTTTACGGCGCGGTTCATGATATCGGCGCGGCGGCTGTCGGGAAGCTGAAGCAGGACCTTCGCACCGAAGATCGACGGCATCTGCGAAAGAATGTAGGCGACGGTCTGAGGATGTTCACGCGACAGGAATTTGCCCACGAATGCCGGATCGGCATCCTGCAGGCGGTCCCAGATATTGGCTTGGTAATCGTCGAACGCGGTGCGGCGGCCGAGCAGGCCGTCAACTTCTTCCGGTGTCAGGCCCGCTTCGAGAATGCCCTCGATCGCTGCGGCATTGTCCATAAGGCCGGTGCCCTCAGTGAACAGGTCCTCGAACTCGTTGACGAGTTCGAGGAGTTCGTCCGGCGGGATCGCGCGCAGCGTCTGAGCACAGGCAATGATATTCTGCAGCTCGCTCTGGGTGAAATACTTGAGAAGCTTGCCAGCGACGCCCTTGCCCATAGCCAGGAGCACTGCCGCGGCCTTTTCGGCCTTGGACAACGGTTTCGTAGATAAGGCGCTGCCACCGAAATCCTCAAAGTCCATCATGGTCTTCCTTTTCTGTCCCAAACAGGGATCAGGTTCTTCTCGTGCTCAGTACTTCCGTCAGTCTCACACCGAAGCGCGTGTCGTCATTTTCCAGCACGGTGATCTCACCCTTGCCGATGCGGCGTCCGTTGACCACGATCTCAACCGGCTCGCCGATCTTCTTGTCGAGCGCGATCGTCGCACCTTCCTCGAGCGTCATCAGGCCCGAAACCTGCATGCGGCTGGTTCCGAGCACGATCTCGACGTCGATCGGGATATCCATGATCAGGTCGAGATTGGCATTGAGCGCGCTGCCCGGCTCCTGATAGGCGGCACTGCCGGATGTCGAGCTGCCGAAATCGTTGCCGCCGAAGCTTTTTGCACCGCCAAGGCCAGCGCTACCGCCGCCGAAGCTTCCGCCTCCGCCGAACGTATCGGCCTGGGCTTCGAAGCCGCCTCCGAACGATGGGGCGTCGGACGAAAAGTCGCTGGTTGCGGATGCGCCGAAATCAGCATCGAAGCCAGGCACGCCGCCGTCGGCGTCCGTCTTCAAGACGCCGCGCAGATCGTCGATAGCCTGATCCAGATCGACATCATTGCCGAGGGGCATCAGTGAATCGTCATCGGTGAGAGGTGTCTTCTTCGTAGCCATGCGGTGATTATTCCCGTTGAAACTTGCGTCAGCCTGCCTTTGCGAAAACGCCGGCGGCAGGCTCGCCGCGGATCTAACCTATCAGGTGTTGGAGGATCTCGTCGTCCGTGCTGATGTTATCCTTTACGCGGACTGTATACCGCTCGCCGGACCGCCCGAATTCGCAAGAATACATATCCCGGCCGTTGGCACTGACCTGAACCTGGACATCGCGCTTGTCCTGGAAGGCAATCACGTCGCCGGCGGCCAGCCGCGAGATCGTCCCGAGCGTCAGCTTCTGCAGCCGGATACGGGCCTCGAGGGTCACATGCGAACGGCGGACCTGGTCATTCATGCGGTCCGTCCATTCTTGCTTGGCCTTGACTTGAGCCTTCGCCCGCGGAGCGGTGACTTTGGTCTTCAGGAAGGCACGTTGAGGGATGACCAGGGCAAATTCGGACATGACCGAGCCGAGCTCGAATGCCATGCGGATGGAGACCCCGAATTCCGGGCGTGCCAGATCATCCGATTTCGGCCTGTCCTCGGCGTTATGGGGTCGTTCAAGGTTTGCTTCGAACCCTCCCTGCGAATTGACGCCGGAGCGCAGCACGTTGGCGATCCGCTCAAAAACCATCGCTGCAAGGTCGAGCTCGATATCCGAGAGCGGACGTTCGATCGGCTGCATGATCGTGTCGGCTGCCGAGCCCAGCATCAATTCCATGAGCGCGATCACGAAGCTGTTGCCGCAACCGAGCACGAAATTCGGGGACCAGTTGCGCAAGGATCCGTCAGAAAGCGCAAACCCATCGCCCAGATCGGCGATGAGGTCGGTCATCAGGCCGGACGTGCAGCTCACATATGAGACGCCGATCCGGATGCCGGTTTCGCTGTGAAAGACGTCTGGCAGGAATTCCGCGTAGAGTTGCGCGAATTCGCTGCTGATCTTCTCGACGGTTTTCTTGTCGCCGAGACCCCCGGTCAGTTTTGCGAGGAGCGCCAGGTCCATGCCCGACGCCGGTGATTGGTTTGCTTGGTTCGACGTCATCATGCCGCCTTTTCTCCACCAGGATTCATCATTTCCTGCTCGACCGAGTCGATCGAGGGCCGTTCTTTGTTGGAAATAGTCTTACGTCCGTATTCGAGCGCAACCTGGGGCACGGAGCCGTTCATGTAGGCAAGCAGGGTCTGCTTGACGATGATGTACAGGCGGTGCTGCTTGGTGCGGACGATCTTGATCTGCGAGGTCAAAGGGTTGCAGACCGAATAGGACAGGAAGATGCCGAGCATGGTGCCGACGAGAGCCGCACCGATGAGGCCACCGAGAACTTCCGGCGATTCGTTGATCTTGCCCATCGCCTTGATAACCCCGAGAACGGCGGCGACGATACCGATGGCCGGGAAGGAGTCCCCCATCGCGGTGATCGCGTGATAAGGCTTCATCTTGTCGGAGAACATCGTGTTGAGTTCTTCGTCCATCAGCGCCTCGATCTCGTGGGAGCGGGCGTTGCCGATGATGATGAGGCGCACGTAGTCGCAGATGAAGGCGGTCAGTTCCTTGTTCTTCAGGACCGTCGGAGCAGTCTGGAAGATCGGCGATTCATCCGGATTGTCGATATGGGCTTCGATTTCGTTGCGCGACTTGGTCCTGAGGTCGCGCATCAGCGAATAGAGAACGCCGAGAACGTCGAGGTAGTTGCGCTCCTTCGGTACGGCATTCTTGAAGGCTTCTCCAAGCGCCTTGCCGCTATCCTTCACCACCTTCATCGGGTTGGCCATGATGAAGCCGCCAAGACCGGCGCCGCCGATGATCATCAGCTCGAAAGGCTGGATGAGAACGTTGATATGGCCACCCATGGCCATGAAGCCGCCGAGAATACAGCCAACGGTGATGACAAAGCCGATAATAATATTCATCGCGTACCTGTGCCCGATCGTTTTCGTTTGTCTTGGGGATAAGGCTTCTGGCTTGCGTGAGGCTGGCTGTGAAGACGCTAATAAAAGCGGGTGCCGAACAGTTTCGCACAAGTCTTCGGGGCTAGTTCTGCCTACGATCGGACCGGATTGCCGGCTCCGCAGCGACGTTCGCCGCTTCCGCGGACTTAGGTAGAGCTACCGTGATCACGACTTACACCAGCTACGCAATGATCAGTCGCGACATGTCGAAGTCGCTGGAGCGTGTCGCCGAAAAGCCGGAAGTTGCGCGCGAGACCGAATATTATCTGTCCAAGATAGGCAGTATCAAAAACATCGACGACTTCATGGCCGATACGCGTCTCTATAACTACGCGCTGAAGGCACACGGTCTCGAGGATATGGGCTACGCCAAGGCCTTGATCCGCAAGGTCCTGACGGAAGGCACCGACAACAAGGCCGATTTCGCCAACCAGCTGTCCGACAGCCGTTATGCGCAACTGGTCGAATCCCTGAATTTCGCAGCTTTCGGTGCGACCGCCACGTCGTTCGACAAGGCCCAGAAAGGCGTCGTCGACAAGTTCCAGCGCCAGACGCTGGAAGAGGATGCCGGTGCCGACAATATGGGCGTTCGGCTGGCTCTCTATTTCGAACGCACTGCGCCGACGATCAAGTCCGGCATGGAAGTCCTGGCCGACGACGCGCTTTCGGAAGTCATGCGCACCGCGCTTGGCATGCCGGATGAGATGATCGGTGCCGACCTCGACCGTCAGGCCAAGTACATCGAAGACATGGTCAAGATCGAGGATTTCCAGGATCCGACCAAGGTCAACAAGTTCCTCGAGCGGTTCACCGCCATGTGGGAGATCAGCAATCCCACCGACACTTATGACCCGCTCGCCGTCTTCAATTCCCCCGCGTCGAGCGGGATTTCAACAGATCTTCTGATCTCGATCAACAATCTGAAACTCGGAGGCAAATGATATGCAGTCCGGACTTTACGTCGGCATCTCTTCCCAGATCGCGCTTGAGCGTCGCTTGAACACGATCGCCGACAACATGGCCAACATGAACACGGTCGGCTTCCGCTCCACGGAGGTCAAGTTCGACGAGGTTCTGAGCAAGACCCAGAACGATATCGGCGCAAAGGTCGCGTTCGTCACCCAGGGCAACGACTACCTGTCGACGCGTACGGGTGAAATGCAGCGCACGGGCAACCCGCTCGACTTTGCCATCAAGGGCGACGCCTGGTTCGCGATCGACACGCCTGCCGGCAAGGTATTGACCCGTGACGGCCGTTTCACCATGGATGAGCTCGGCCAGCTCCGCTCGATCCGCGGTTATGCGGTCCTCGATGCAGGCGGCGCGCCGATCCAGCTCAACCGTGACGGCGGTCCTCCAACCGTCGGCTCCGACGGCATCATTCGTCAGAACGAACAACCGGTGGCCAGCCTCGGCCTGTTCACGGCTGATGTCACCAAGGGCTTCGTGCGCCACGACAACTCCGGCGTCATCACGGTCGACACCCCGCAGCCGGTTCTCGAGGGCATCAAGAATTCCGTCGTCCAGGGCTATATCGAAGGGGCCAACGTCAACGGCATCAGCGAGATGACCCAACTCATCCAGGTCAATCGCGCTTTTGAAAGCATTTCGTCGCTGATGCGCGACAGCGAGACTTCGCTGGACGCCGCGATCAAGACGCTCGGTGGTTCCAACGCTTAAACGATAGGAAAGAGGGCCCACCATGATGGAAGCGGCTATCCTCGATGCAATCAACGGCGGCAAGCTGGGCCAGCTTGCCGGGCTTTCGGCGCGTTACGCCGATCCGGCCTTCTCTGTTGCCCATGGTGGTCATGTCAGGACCATCGCTGCAGGGCATTATACGGTTGCGGGCTTGTCAAAGCATGTGCGGCTCGGCGAATTCGTCGCCCATCGTAGCGCGACCGGCATTCATCTTGGCGAGGTGGTTCGCGTCGAGCCGGACATCATCTATGTCTGCCCCATCGAACCCGGCGAGCCGATCGGCATCGGCGATACCGTCATTCGCAAGGGCGCCTTTCGTGTCGCTCCCGACGAGAGCTGGTGCGGGCGCACGATCAATTCGCTCGGCGAGCCGATCGACGGCAAGGGGCCGATCGCGCGCGGCCTTCATCCCCGTTCGATCGCCAATACGGCGCCGCCCTCCATGACGCGCAGCCGCGTTGAAAAGGGTTTCAGGACCGGCGTCCGGGCAATCGACATCTTCTCGCCGCTTTGCCTCGGCCAGCGTCTCGGCATTTTCGCCGGTTCCGGCGTCGGCAAATCCACGCTTCTGTCGATGCTCGCCAGAGCCGACGCGTTCGACAAGGTGGTAATCGCGCTGGTCGGCGAACGCGGCCGCGAAGTGCGCGAATTCATCGAGGATACGCTCGGCGAGCACATGTCGAAGTCAATCGCTATCGTCGCGACCAGCGACGAAAGCCCGATGCTCCGCAAGATGGCGCCATTGGTGGCGATCACCGTCGCCGAACATTTCCGCGACCAGGGCGACAACGTCCTGTTCATCGCCGACAGCGTCACCCGTTTTGCCCATGCGATCCGCGAGGTCGCTGTCGCGGCCGGAGAACCGCCGATCGCACGTGGGTATCCTGCATCCGTCTTCACCGAACTGCCGCGTCTGCTTGAACGTGCCGGCCCGGGCGTCGAGGGCACGGGCACGATCACCGCGATCATCTCGATCCTGGTCGACGGCGACAACCACAACGATCCGATCGCCGACTCGACCCGCGGCATTCTCGACGGTCACATCGTTCTCGACCGTTCGCTTGCCGAAGAAGGCCGCTATCCGCCGATCAATCCGCTCGCCTCGATCTCGCGTCTTGCCCGCAAGGCCTGGACCGAGGATCAGGAAAAGCTGGTCTCGCGCTTGAAATCACTGGTGCACCGCTACGAAGAAACCCGCGATCTGCGCCTGATCGGCGGTTATCGCGCCGGCAGCGATCCGGATCTCGACATGGCGATCAAGCAGGTGCCGGTCATCTACGAAGTCCTGAAGCAGACGCCGGGAGAAAAGCCGACGCTTGATGCCTACGCGGATCTGGCCAATGCGCTCCGGGCGGCGGCGGGGCAGGGCAATCCGCAGTCGGCCATAGCAAGAAGGTGATTATTCGATGAGCGACAAGAACAATCAGGACGCGGCGGCTCAATCGAAGTCGGAGGAGGCACAGTCGCGGCTGGGGGACAAGATTCTCGTCGCGACGGGCATCACGCTGGCCGCCGCCTCCGCCTTTTTTCCCTGGTACGTCTTCTTGAATGCCGACAAGTTCGGTATCCGCACGGAAGCACTCGGCCGCACTCGCGATCTGCCTCCCGGCGTCGCTCGCTCGGTCGTCACCGTATCGCCTCTCGCCATGACCGACAGTTCGAAGGACGACTGGCCGAAGCCCGTCGAGCCGACAGACGCCCTGACCACCGCCACCACCTCGTCGCTCGGCGAGACCCGCAACACCGGTAGTGTCCGGGAAGAGCAACCCTTTCCGGGCAAAGGCAATTTCCGGCTGCTTCATGTCGCCAATGGCCGCGCGCTCATCGAAGACGGTTCCGGGATGTACATGGTCCGGGTAGGCTCGATCCTGCCCAACAACAGCAGGCTCGCCACGCTCGAACAACGGGACGGCAAGTGGGTGATCATTACTTCGAGCGGAGAAGTTTATCGTGACACGGGCGTCAGCGCGCGCCCGTAAGTCCGACGCAAGCTTACCGGCATAGTCTCCAGACAGAAGATGGAGACAACCCTATGCAACCGATTCAATTGTTCGAAATGGCATCCCGGCAGGCCGATTGGCTTTCGGTGCGTCAGGAAGTTGTTGCGGGCAATATCGCGAATGCCAACACGCCGAAGTTCAAGGCGAAGGATATCACGCCTTTCAACTCAGTGCTGGACCGCACGCATGTTCCGATGGCTCGCACCAATCCGGGCCATTTCGCGAGCAACGACCTCAGCGATGAGATCGACATCAAGCCATCGGAACTGAACGACGAAATCGGCGTCCAGGAATCCGGCAATACCGTCTCGCTGGCCGACGAGCTGACGAAGACGGGCGAGATCAAACGCCAATACGAATTGAGCACAGGACTAGTGAAATCGTTTCACAGCATGATGCTGACGTTAGTGAAGAGGTAAGCAAATGGATCCGCTTTCAGCCTCCTTGAAGATCGCTGGATCGGGAATGGAGGCGCAGTCGACACGTCTGCGCATCGTTTCCGAAAACATTGCCAACGCCCGCTCCACCGGCGACACGCCCGGCGCGGAGCCCTATCGCCGCAAGACGATTACCTTCGGCTCCGAGCTCGACAGGGCGAGCGGCGTAGACGTGGTGCAGGTGAGGAAGCTCGGCAACGACAGCTCGAAGTTCATCGAGGAGTATGATCCGGACCATCCGGCAGCCGACGCGAAGGGCATGGTCAAGCTGCCCAACGTCAACATGCTGATCGAGATGGCCGACATGCGTGAAGCCAATCGCTCCTACGACGCAAACATCCAGACCATCAAACAGACGCGCGAACTGATCGCTGCGACGATTGACCTTCTGAAGGCCGGACAATGATCGATAAAATTCAAAACGTTAGTTCTCTTTCGCTGTCGAACGGCATCGACGAGGTCGGTTCCACAAACAGCTCCGTGCTCGCCGGCGGCATCGCGACGACGCCCGGCCAGAACACCGGAATGGATTTCGGCAGCGTCATGGCCAGCATGGCGACGGATACGATGAACAGCCTGAAGGGCGCGGAATCGATGTCGTTCAAGGCCATCCAGGGCAAGGCCAACACCCGTGAAGTCGTAGATGCGGTCCTTGAAGCGCAGCAGTCGCTCCAGACCGCCATGGCGCTGCGCGACAAGATCGTGTCCGCCTATCTCGAAGTCACGAAAATGCAGATCTAGAGTTTGAGGACGAAGACATGAGAGCGCTTTCCGTCGCAGCAACGGGCATGGATGCCCAACAGACCAACCTCGAAGTCATCGCGAACAATATCGCGAACATCAACACGACAGGCTATAAGCGCGCCCGCGCCGAGTTCTCCGATCTGCTCTATCAGAGCGAGCGTGCCCAGGGCGTGCCGAACCGGGCCAACCAGGCGATCGTGCCGGAAGGTGCCAATATCGGCCTCGGCGTGCAGACTTCCGCCGTGCGCAACATTCATACGCAGGGTGAACTGACCCACACCGAGAACGATCTCGACGTGGCGATCGTCGGCCGCGGCTGGTATCAGATCCAGACCCCGGATGGCCAGACGCTCTATAGCCGCGCCGGCGCCTTCAACAAGAATGCCCAGGGCCAGCTGGTGACGATCGACGGTTATGCGGTCGTGCCGAACATCACCTTCCCGGCAGATGTCAGCGAAACGCAGATCACCCGCACCGGCCAGGTCATGGTCCGCGTTGGTAAATCTGCGGATTTCACCGAAATCGGCCAGCTCACCACGGCCAACTTCGTCAACGAAGCCGGCCTGCAGCCGCTCGGCGACAACCTGTTTGCGCAGACCGCCGCATCCGGCGAGCCGATCGTCGCAGCCCCCGAGGATCCGGGCTTTGGTTACCTGAAGCAGGGCTATCTGGAAAGTTCCAACGTCGACGCCGTCCGCGAGATTACCGATCTGATCTCCGCCCAGCGCGCCTACGAAATGAACTCCAAGGTCATCACCACTGCCGATGAGATGGCTACGATCGTCAGCAAGAACCTGAAATAATAAACAGGAGACGGGCAGACATGAAGTTTCGCCGGAAAAATGCGATTGGCGCCAAGCTGGCCTTGCGGCTCCTGGCAGCTCTTCTCGCCGCAACGGGCTCGCCGGTTCTGGCCGGCATGGGGACGGCCGTCGTGCCGACCCAGACGATCTATCCCGGCGAAGAGATCACCGAGGGTAAGGTCGATGAGGTTCAGGTGACCAATCCGAATCTGGCCGGCGACTATGCCCGCAAGACCAGGGAAGTCGTGGGCATGGTGGCAAAGCGCACGCTGTTGGCCGGGCGTACCGTCCCGGTCTCGGCGCTACGCGAAGCCTTCGCGGTCACCCGCGGCAAGGCTGTTCGCCTGACCTTCACCATCGGCAGCATGACGATTTCGGCCTCCGGCTCGCCGCTTGAGAATGCGGCAGTGGGGGACGTCATTCGCGCGCGCAACATCGATTCAGGCGTCACGGTCAGCGGCACCGTCATGGCTGACGGGACAATCCAGGTAATGGCGAAATGAGAACTCGTTTCTTCCTCACGACGCTCGCCGTGATAGGCTCCCTGCTGGGGAGCGTGCCGGCGTCCGCCGATGGCCCCTACATCGTCTCCGCCCGCATCAAGGATATCGCATCCCTACAGGCTGGCCGCGACAATCAGCTGATCGGCTACGGCCTCGTCGTCGGCCTTCAGGGCACAGGCGATAGCCTGCGCTCGTCTCCCTTCACCGACCAGTCCATGAAAGCGATGCTGCAGAACCTCGGCATCTCGACCCAGGGCAGCCAGTCCAATGCCAAGAACGTCGCGGCCGTCATGGTCACGGCCAACCTGCCTCCCTTTGCGAGCCCCGGCAGCCGCATCGACGTCACGACCAGCTCACTCGGCGACGCGACCTCGCTGCGCGGCGGCACGCTGGTGATGACCTCGCTTTCCGGCGCCGACGGTCAGATCTATGCCGTGGCCCAGGGCGCGCTGGTCGTATCCGGTTTTTCGGCCCAGGGTCAGGCGGCGACGCTGACCGAAGGCGTAACGACTGCGGCGCGGGTGCCGAACGGTGCAATTATCGAGCGCGAGCTGCCGTCCAAGTTCAAGGATTCGGTGAACCTCGTCCTGCAGCTCCGCAATCCGGATTTCTCGACCGCGGTGCGCGTCTCGGACATCGTCAACAGTTTCGCGGCACGCCGTTACGGTGCTCCGATCGCCGAGCCCCGCGATAGCCAGGAAGTGGTGATCGAGAAGCCGAAGAGCGCCGATCTGACGCGGCTGATGGCCGAGATCGAAAATCTCGTGGTTGAAACCGACACGCCGGCCAAGGTTGTCGTCAACGAACGGACCGGGACGATCGTCATCGGTGCGGATGTGAAGATCTCGCGTGTCGCGGTCAGCTACGGTACGCTCACGGTGCAGGTTACCGAGACCCCGCAGGTGATCCAGCCAGAACCGTTCTCGCGCGGCGAGACGGCGGTTCAGCCCCAGACGGACATCATGGCGATGAAGAACGGCGGCCAGGTCGCTCTCCTCAACGGTCCGGATCTCAGGACCCTGGTCGCCGGCCTCAACAGCATCGGCGTCAAGCCGGACGGCATCATCGCCATCCTACAAGGCATCAAGTCCGCCGGTGCCCTTCAAGCGGAGCTCGTCCTGCAATGACCGAGACCCTGTTCACTATTTCCATATCGAAGAAGCTGGCGCGTCGGGTGCTTGCCGCCGCCGCTGTCCTGACGCTGGTTTCCCAGGTCGGGGCGCAGCAGCCGGCTCCGGTCAACGAAGCGTCCACCAGCGACGAAATTCAGAAGTTCTGCACCAATATCGCCGATGCCGCGCGCGACCAGCGTTATCTCCTGCAGAAGCAGGAGCTTGAAAAACTGCAGGCGGACGTCAACGATCGCATCAAGGCCCTCCAGGATCGGACCACTGAATACCAGGACTGGTTGAAGCGCCGCAACGACTTCCTGGCACGCGCCCAGGCCGGCCTGGTCGACATCTTCAAGACGATGAAACCGGATGCGGCCGCGCCGCAGCTGGGAGAAATGAACATGGAGGTCGCGGCCGCGATCATCATGCAGCTTCCGGCCCGTCAATCGGCCCTTTTCCTCGCAGAAATGGATCCGCATAAGGCCGGCATGATCTCGACGATCATCTCTAGCGCTTCCGACCCGCATACGTCGAAAGCACGCGCTCCCAATGTTCCGAAAGTACCCTCATGACGAAACGCATTCCCGCAATCCTCGCCGTTCTCCTTCTGGCCGGTTGTTCCAGCCAGACGATCAAGGAAATCGGCAATGCGCCGGCGATGAGCCCGATCGGCAGTGGCCTGCAATATGCGCAGGCGCCGCAGATGTCGTCCTATCCGAAGCAGCCGCGGCAGATGGCCAGCGGCTATTCGCTGTGGAGCGACAATCAGGCCGCGCTTTTCAAGGATTCGCGTGCCCTCAACGTCGGCGACATCCTGACCGTCGACATCAAGATCAATGACAAGGCATCGTTTGACAACGAGACGGAACGCAACCGCAAGAATTCGACCAGCCTGACCTGGGGCGCCAACTTGAGCAATCTGTTCGGCTGGACTCCCAAGGCGGGGACCACTGGCGATCTGGGCACGGATTCGAACACGGATTCGCAGGGCAAGGGAACGACCAAGCGTGCCGAAAGCCTGAAGCTGCTTGTGGCGGCCGTCGTCACCGGTATTCTCGAAAACGGCAATCTCCTGATCAGCGGTTCACAGGAAGTGCGCGTCAACCACGAAATCCGCATTCTGAACGTCGCCGGTATCGTCCGGCCGCAGGATGTCGATTCCACCAATATGATCTCCTATGACAAGATCGCCGAGGCCCGCATTTCCTACGGTGGCCGCGGCCGTCTGACGGAAGTCCAGCAGCCGCCGGTCGGTCAGCAGGTCGTCGATATGTTCTCGCCCTTCTGACGGACCCGGGCGAAGGTCTCTTGATGTGAAGGTTTGAAGATCATGGCGGATGAAGCACAGGCGGCCGACGCTAAGAAAAAGAAGAATGGCACCATCATGGTCGTTGCCGGTGTCGCGATCCTGACCGTGATCGGCGCCGGTGGCGGCTGGGTCGTCGGCGGCATGATCGCGCCGAAGGATCCGAACGCGCAGGCGCATCAGGCCGAGCCCGCGGCCGGCGAACACGGCGAAGCCGGCAAGAAGGAAGAGGGCCTTCCCCATATCTCAACCCAGGCCAATGGCGTCATTCTCCTCGAACCGATTACCACCAATCTCGCCTATCCGTCCGAGAACTGGATCAGGCTCGAAGTGGCGCTTTCGTTCAAGGGGCCGCCGGAACTGGCACTCGCGGAAAATATCCACCAGGATATTCTCGCCTATATGCGCACGGTGTCGCTGCAACAGATCGAGGGGCCGCGGGGTTTCCAGTATCTCAAGGACGACATTAAGGAGCGCGTCGATCTTCGCTCGCAGGGCAAAGTCGCCAAGGTGATGTTCCGCTCCTTCGTGATCGAATAGCGGTCGTCTCAATGACAAATCACGAAAAAAGCGGCCTGTAAGTGGCCGCTTTTTTCGTTTGGGTCGGATCTCTGTCCGATCGTGACTGCTCCTTCGGTTTACCGAAGGAGCGTCCTTTCGTTTAGCGGACCCGCTTCAGGAAGCCGTCCGGGGCGACCGTGATCAGCAGCTTGTTCTCGACCGACTTGTCGATCTCGAATTCCGGATGCGTCTTCAGATATTCGAAGACGGCCGTTTTCGGATTGTCGCCCGGTCCCCAGGGGCGATTGCCGGCCAGTTCCTTCGGAAGGTCCTCGACGACGGTGTCGAACACGACGCAATAGCTGCCGACGCTGGTGAGCGGGGCATAGAGCTTGAGTTCCTCGAGAACGTGCTCGTGCGTATGGTTGCTGTCGAGGCTGATCAGGACGCGCGAATAACCGGCAGCGACCTTGCGGACCTGATCCATGATCTCGGGCGCGATGCTGGAGCCTTGGATCATTTCGATCCGCGACGCCATCGGGTGGGCCTCGATCGCGTCCTTGTTATGGGGGCGGATGTCGATGTCGATGCCGAGAACCTTGCGCTTCGGCTTGGCCGGATCGACGATTTCGCCCTTTTCCGCCGCTTCCGACAGTTCCAGCAGCGCCAGCATCGAGGCGCTGAGGATGAGGGAGCCGCCATGGGCGATGCCGGTCTCGATGATCAGGTCGGGTTTTACCGTCCAGATCAGCTCCTGCATGGCGACCATATCCTGCGGATACTGGATGATCGGTCGGCCGAGCCAGAAATAGTTGTAGGAATATTGCGAGGCGATCGACGTGCGCATGAACTGCGCGGCGCTGTCGGTAAGTTCCTTGTTTCCAGGGACGGCAGCGACGCGGGCTTCAACTTCCTTGGTGAAATCACTCATTGTCGATCCCCACATAGATATAGGCGTTGTGAGACAGCATTCGAATTTCCTCGAGATAATTGGAGTTCATGACGTAGATGGTCGAGCCGTGGGGAAGCTTCGCCAGGGCCTGGTCCGGCGATTGCACCATCAGGCCGGTCGCCGGCAGGAATTTGCCCTGTTTGGCGGGATTGATGTCGATGACCATGTCGACCGGCTGCCCCTGACGGGATTTCAACAGCGAGAAGGTCACCCCCTTCGACGCGCCGCCCCAGATAGCCGAACTGTCGCCCGCTGCAATTCGATCGCCGAGCGTGCGGGTGAAGTCGGCGGGAAACGCGACGCGATCGGTTTCTTCGCGCACCGGCGGCCGCAACGAGTCCAGCTCGGCCACCACATAAAGGTACTGTCCGCCGAAAACCCGACCGCTTTCGATGACATTGCCGAAGATCCGATGGAAATCGGACAGCCGGAAGTAATTGACGTGCTCGTAGAACACGTCGAACCAGGCGCGGTGTTCCATGATCCAGTCGAAGCAGGGCACTTCGATATAGATGCGGCCCTTGCCGCCGTTCGCCTTGCAGAGTTCGACGAGGAAATCATACGGGCTCTGGATATGCTCCAGCACGTGGCGAAGGATCAGCCCCTCGCCTTGGACGTCGACGCCAGCCTCGAAATAGTGTCGTTTCACGCGCGGGTTCGTGCCCTCGTAGGTGGGATCGAAACCGGTGAGGTCGAAGCCTTTTTCGAGCAGCATTTCGAGGAAGAGGCCCTTGCCGCAGCCAACCTCCACCAGGTTCTCGCGGCCCATCGTCCGCTCGACGATACCGGCCACCATTTCCAGATGCTGGTGGAAATGCCGGCTGACGCCCTGTTCGTTATTGTAATTGCCGTCGTAGTCCATGAGCTTCGGATCGAACGCGTCGTTGTAGACGAGGCCCGTCTTCATGTCCTGGACCAGGCGGATGTCGCCCTTGGCGCAGTTTTTAGCTTCTGCCGCCGTGGGATAAACGCGGTTCTGGAAGGTCGGCAACTGCGGCTGTTCGTAAAGCAGCAGGGTATCTTTCGTTGTCATGTCATCACCTCGTTAATCCTACAACGCAGGGAGGATCCACCAGATTGTCGGGACGGGCGCCGAATCGCAGGAGATCGCGTCGACCATACTCGTCGGCCAACCGCTCGGCTATCTGCCGCACGGTCACCGGAATTCCGGAACAGATGTTTGCTGCTCCCGTTCTGTCGCCAAGTCCGATATCGGCGATCTGCCTTCCGGCTTCCCGAACGTCCAGGAAGTCGCGGATCTGGTTGCCGCTGGTCAAATCCACCGGTTTGCCTGCGGCGAGCTGGGCGCGAAGGTAGGGAAACAGCCGTCGCTCGTCTTCACCTTCGCCGAAAAGATAAAAGAGCCGGCACCAGGCAAAGCTGATCCGGTGTAGCGGCAGCCATTGCGACAGGGCCATAAATACTGCGGCTTTCGCGCCGGCATAGGGGCTGATCGGCCGCAGCGGCGTGTCGGTGGCGAGCATGCCCACCGAGACGTCATATTCGAAACACGTGCCCACGCCGACGAACCGTTTGACGCCGGCGATAGCCGCGCCCTGCGCCATCCGCAACGTGCCTTCGAGGCAGACGATGTTTTCTGGTGACTGCAAATATTTGCCGGGTTCGGCGTACCAGGCGACATGTGTGACCGTATCGACGCCGTCTAGGGCCTTCGCCCACCACTCGACCGGCTCGCGGAACAGGTCCGGCGTCCGCACGATGCTCTCGACAGCGGAGAGATCGCCAAGCCGGCTTTCCGCCGACCCTTCGCGTAAAATCACCCGGACGCGCGTACCGGATTCGGTCAGCGCCCGCAGCACCTGCCGGCCGACAAAACCTGTTCCCCCGGTAAGCAGGACGAGTGGCGTCATATGATCTTCAATTCCGGCACGGCGGTTACGAACCTGGTGCCCTGATCGGCAAGCGAAGCCAGCTGCTGACGGACTTCGGTCGCGATGTTCCAGGGCAGGATCATCACATAGTCCGGCCGGCGCACGACGATCTCGTCCGGATGCAGGATCGGAATGTGGCTGCCGGGCATGAACTTGTTCTGCTTGGCGGCTGCGGCATCGCAGACATAGGGGAGGAGGTCCGGTTTGACGCCGGCAAAATTCAGAAGCGTATTGCCCTTGGCTGCGGCGCCATAGGCTGCGACCGTCTTGCCCTCGCGCTTTGCGTCCAGCAGGAAGGCGAGCGCGTCGTTCTTGACCTTTTCGGCCTTGGCCTGGAAGTCGGCATAGGTGGCCGCTGTCTGAAGACCGCGGCGCTGTTCTTCGCCGAGAAGTGCGGTAATCGCCTCCGTCGTCCGGCGTGAATCATCTGCATGGCATCCGTAGACGCGCAGGCTGCCGCCATGGGTCGGCAATTCCTCGACGTCGAAGACGCGCAGGCCCGCCGCGTCGAAGATCTTTCCGACCGTGAAGAGGGAAAGATAGGAGAAGTGCTCGTGATAGACCGTATCGAACTGATTGTGCTCGATAAGCCGCATCACATGCGGAAATTCGAGCGTCACCGTGCCGCCAGCCTTCAGCGCCGCCTTCAGGCCGCGCGTGAAGTCGTTGATGTCGGGAACATGGGCATAGACGTTGTTGCCGAGGATGAGATCAGCACTCTTGCCCTCGTCGGTCAACGTCTTGCCGAGTGCCTCTCCAAAGAACTCCCCTCGGACCGGGATGCCAAGCGCTTCGGCGGCTTCCGCCGTGCTTGCCGTCGGCTCGACGCCGAGGCAGGGTATGCCGGCCTTGACGAAATTCTTCAGCAGATAACCGTCGTTCGATGCGACCTCGATGACCATGCTGTCCCGGCCGAGACCGAGACGAGAGGTGATCATCTCGACATAACGTGCTGCATGGGCGAGCCAGCTCGTCGAGGCGCTGGAGAAATAGGCATATTCGGCACTGAAGAGTGATTCGGCCGAGGCATAATCCTCGGTCTGGACCAGCCAGCATTCCTCGCAGACCTGTAGCCTCAAGGGAAAATAGACTTCCGGCTTGGCCAGATCCTCGGCGGTCAGATACGCGTTGGATGGCGGCGCGAAGCCGAGGTCCAGGAAATCGCAGCGAAGTGTGGTCCCGCAGTGGCGGCAGTTCATAGCGTCAGTCCCGTGAATTGTGATGTCAGGAAGGAATGGCCGCGATCACGATCCGACATTTCGGTGATCTCCAGCGGCCAACTGATGTCGAGTGCGGGGTCCTGGGAGTTCAAGGCACCCTCCGAACCGGACGCATAGGGCATCGAATGGAAATAGAGGAGCTCACAGTCGTCGGTCAGCGCCTGGAAGCCGTGCGCAAACCCTTCCGGGATCAGCAGCGATCGGCGGTTCTCGGAGGAAAGCTCCTGGGCATGCCATTTCAGGAAGGTCGGAGAATCCTGTCTGAGATCCACCGCGACGTCGAAGACGGCGCCGCGCAGGCAATTGACCAGTTTCATCTCGGCATGGGGAGGGCGTTGGAAATGCATGCCGCGCACGGTGCCCTGGCGGGCCGTCATTGTCAGGTTGATCTGGGCGATCGGCTTTTCCCAGCCCGCCGGCGCCAGTTCGTCTGCGCAGAACATGCGCGACAGGAACCCACGCGAATCACCGAGATTTTGACGTTCGACCAGCTTCAGGCCGGCAAGCGGTAGATCGGTGACGGTGAAGCGGCTCAAGGGCGTGCCTCGTATTCGTCGATTTCGGCTTCGCAAAGGGCGCGGGCGTCGGCGCCGTCATTCTGCGCACGATACCATTTCATCGTCCGGTCGACAGCCTCCGCCAGCGACCAGCGCGGTTCGATGCCCAGCATATGCCGCGCCTTGGCTGTTTCCAAGGCAAGCCAGCCCGCTTCGTGCGGTCCCTCGGTGCCGTCGCCATATTGCACTTCGCCGCGGCCGAAGGAGGCGCGGGCGATCTCGATCACCTGGCGCACCGGTGCAGCTTCATGGCTGATCGGGCCGAAATTGAAGGCGTCGCCAATCGAGGGATCGCTCCACAGCCGTTCGGCAAGCACGAGATAGGCTGAGAGCGGTTCGAGCACGTGCTGCCAAGGGCGCTTGGCTTCCGGCCGCCTGACGCTGAGGGAATTGCCGGACTGCCAGGCGCGGACCGCATCCGGCAGCAGACGGTCGGCCGACCAGTCGCCGCCGCCGATGACATTGCCTGCCCGGGCGCTGGCAACCGCCACGCCTTTTTCGCGCAGAAACGAATCGCGATAGCTCGCAATGATAATCTCGGATGCGGCCTTGCTGGCGCTGTAGGGATCGTGCCCGCCGAGATGGTCGGTCTCCCGGTAGGGAAAGGCGTGTTCGAGGTTGCGGTAGACTTTGTCCGTCGTGATCGCGACGACCACGCGCGCAGACGGCACCGACCTGACCGCCTCAAGCAGATTGGCGGTCCCGAGCACGTTGGTCGCGAACGTGCCAAGCGGATCCTGGTAGCTCGGGCGCACCAGGGCCTGAGCGCCGAGATGCATGACGATATCGGGGGAGGCGGAGCGCACCAGTTCGGCGAGCCTGGCCGCATCGCGGATATCCTGGAAATGACTTTCCTTGAGATCGGGCCGCGCAAGTGCAAAGAGGCTGGGCCGCGTTTCCGGGGGCAGGGCAACGCCGGTGACCGTGGCGCCGAGGCGGCCGAGCCAGATGGAGAGCCAGGCTCCCTTGAAGCCTGTATGCCCTGTCAAAAGGACGCGTTTACCTTCCCAGAAAGCGTGGCTCGGCTGGGCTCCTCCGCTCACGGCCAGATTTTCCATGGCGCTTTTCCGGAAGCCCAGAGGTCTTCGAGCAGGTTCTTTTCGCGCAGCGTGTCCATCGGCTGCCAGAAGCCTTCGTGCTCGTAGGCCATCAGTTCGCCCATCGTAGCAAGGTCCGCCATCGGCGCGGATTCCCACGGAATGTTGTCGCCCTCGATGAGGTCGATGCATTTCGGCGAAAGTACGAAGAAACCGCCGTTGATCATGCCGCCATCGCCGCGCGGCTTTTCCACGAAGCCGGTGACCTGGTTGCCGGAGCGTTCGAGCGCGCCGTAGCGGCCCGGCGGATGGACGGCGGTAACCGTCGCATTCCTGCCGTGCGAACGATGGAACTTGACGAGCTCGGTGATATTCACGTCGCTCAAACCGTCGCCATAGGTAAAGCAGAAGCTTTCCTCGTTGCGCAGGTATTCGGAGACGCGCTTCAGGCGGCCGCCGGTCATCGTCGCTTCGCCGGTATCGATCAGCGTGACTTTCCAAGGCTCGGCGGTGCGGCGATGGACCTGCTTTTCGTTATAGGCCATGTCGAAGGTGACGTCCGACATATGCAGGAAGTAATTCGCAAAATACTCCTTGATGACGTAGCCCTTGTATCCGCAGCAGATGATGAACTCGTTCACGCCATGGGCGGAATAGAGTTTCATGATGTGCCAGAGGATCGGCCGTCCACCGATCTCGATCATCGGCTTCGGCTTGAGATGCGTCTCCTCGGAGATACGGGTTCCCAATCCACCGGCGAGAATTACAGCTTTCAATTCCGTCTCTCCGTAACTGACGCGCTATCCATTGAAACGACGATCGTCACTAAGCCATGCGAGTGAGGCTTTCAAGCGATCGGGCTAAACGCCTTCGTCCGTTAGAGCAGAATGGTCTTGATCAGATCGTCCTGGCTGAACACGAGATTCGGCAGATAGCCCATTTCCACGAAACGGTCGCGCTCTTCCGGCAGGTGCACGAGGACCGCCGTATTATCAAGTTGCTGCGGCGTGGGGGCGGTCGGCTCGTCGATCATCTGCAGCCGCAACGGGAAATCGACCCTGAAAAGCCGTTCCTTGATGGTGTCGATGTCATGAAACCCGTGGATGACGAGATTTTCGATACCGGCGGTGACGCTCACCTGCCACACGAGGATCTGCAGCGCCGTTGCCAGCAATCCGCCATCCTTGAAGGACTGAACTTCCGGATGCTCGTCGAAGCCTCCGAAGACCATCCTGGTATAGACTTCGTACGCCTTCACGAATTCGCGCATGCCGACGAGCAGTCGCATCGAGACGGCCATTCGCTGCAGCGTGAAGTTTCTGCAAAGATGCTCCTGGGTCGCGCGTTCGTCGGGCGAGGTGCCGACCTTGCCGCGTTTGGATGCGAAATAGAGGAAATATTCCAGACCGCCGCGGTACTGGTCCCATCCGGTTGCCGCGATCTGAGCGCCTCCCTGGACGCGATCGCGTTCGACGCCGGATACGATGACCTGGCGATAGAAGGGCGTCTTGCGGAACGCGATGTCGCCCTGGTCCAGGAAGTGGGCAAGCATGGGGAACGGGTAGAAGCAGATATCTCTCGGAACCCAAGCGGCCCGGAAAGCGCTGCTGCGATAGATGCCGATCTCAGGGAAGATGTGGCCCCTGAACATATAGTTGAAGACTTCGGCGAAGCTTTTCTGCGGGAAGACCTTGTCCTCGTTGACCGTGTAGAACAGCCCGCCCTCTACCTCGTTGATGCCGTCATACATCGCCCATGGTGCATGGCAGACCGTGATGTTCGGGTTTTCGTCGAGATAGGCAACGATATTGGCGACTTCCTGCGGGATCAGGCGATCGTCGTCCGCGAGATAGAGCATGTATTCGCCACGTCCCAGCCTGAGCGCGCTGTTCATGTTGGGGATCATCCCGACATTCTGCGCACCCCTGACGTAGCGGATCGGCATCCCCCGCTCGATGAACTCCTTGGCGACCGCACCCGTATTGTCTGTGGAGGCGTTGTCGGAAATGACGATTTCATAGGGGAAATCGAAGCGGAAATCGCGATGGCACCGTTCCAGGCAATCGTGCAGGTGTTTTTCACGGTTGTAGGTCGGAATGCAGATGCTGAGTTTAATGGAAGACACCGAATTTCCTCGATCTGATTTACTCGAACAAGCCCTTCCGGCTCGCCGCAGACGATTGACGTTCCGAAGCACCGGTGACTTGCCGAAGTGAGAAGCCCTCACATTGCTGTTGGGCCTCTTTGCGGCTTTGAGCCATTCATAAGCTCACGCTATTCAACCAGACTTGCGCCAAGCTGAATGAAGGCCTCGTTCGGAAACCCAGGCCTTGTCGTTTGGTCAGGCTGATGCGGCTTTCTGTGCACGAGCTTCGGGATGCGGCCTTGAGGTGTTGACCTGCGTTGGTCGGGATGACTATCGAAGGTGACGCAAAGGACCTTCGTGATCGCATGATTCGGCTGATCTTCCTGTTCGTCGCTCTGATCGCGGCACCCGGGCTCGCGCTCGCCCAGCAATCGCCCGCGGATCTTCTCAATCTGCCGGTCGATGGTTCCGCAGCCGCGTGGATCATCCGAACCTTCGGGTTGTTGACGGTTCTTTCCGTCGCCCCCGGCATTCTGATCATGGTCACGAGCTTTCCGCGGTTCGTGATCGCCTTTTCGATCCTGCGCTCCGGCATGGGTCTGTCGACCGCGCCGTCGAACATGATATTGGTCTCGATGGCGCTGTTCATGACGTTTTATGTGATGTCGCCCACCTTCGACAGGGCCTGGAACGAGGGCGTCCAGCCGCTTCTTCAGAACAGGGTCACGGAGGCTGAGGCGGTTCAGCGGATCGCGGAACCGTTCCGGGTTTTCATGTCGGCCAATACGCGCGACAAGGATCTGCAGCTTTTCGTCGAAATCGCCCGGGAACGAAACCAGTCGGTCGGCACGCCGCAGGCGATCGACTACCGCGTCCTCGTCCCCGCCTTCATGCTCTCGGAAATCAGGCGCGGTTTCGAGATCGGCTTCCTGATCATCCTGCCGTTTCTGGTCATCGACATGATCGTCGCGGCAATCACCATGGCGATGGGCATGATGATGCTGCCGCCGACGTCGATCTCACTGCCCTTCAAGATCCTTTTCTTTGTCCTGATCGACGGCTGGAATCTGCTGGTCGGCAGTTTGGTTCGTTCCTTCAATTAACTGGCAGCAGGGCTGCGGAAATGGAAACGGCGGGGGATCCCCGCCGTTTCCATGCGCATATCAGTTCTTGCGTGCGCTGAAGGGGGCTTCCCGCGGCGGTAGGGCCGGAACGCTGAAGTGGTCGGGCTTGATCTTGGCCTTCGCCTTCTCGGCCATCATCGTGTAAGCGGTTTCGAGATGCCGGCAATACCGTTCGGCGTCGAACAGCGGGTGCGTGAAGCGGTTTGCCTCGAGCCGTTTCCGGACCTCTTTGAGCTCCTCGCGGTTGTTGTAGTAATGGACCGCGCGGCGAACGAAATCATCCTGATCGTCGGCGACCATTTCCGGCAGGCCGAGCGCATTCAGCAGGCTTTCGCTGACCCGGGATGCAAAATTCTTGCCCTTGTGGGTCAGCATCGGAAGTCCGGCCCACAGCTTTTCGGAGGTCGTCGTATGGCCGTTATACGGATAGGTGTCGAGACCGAGATCCGTCAGGCCGATACGGTTGATATAGGCCGCATAATTGTTGACGCGATCGCCGAACATCAGCCGGCTCTTGGGGATTCCCGCCTCCGCAAAGGCCTTGATCAGGTTCTTTCGAGCACCGAACCGTTCGCGGCAGATCAGGAACAGATAGCTCTCCGGCGTTTCCTTGAGGACGCGGACCCAGAGGTCGATGGTTGCTGGCGTGAATTTCCAGTGGCTGTGGAAACATGAGAAGATGAAGGCGTCCTGTGGCATGTCGCAGAGTGCCCGATCGATCGGCTGCGGCATCGGGCGGTGGACCGCTTCGTTCGGGAAGAACGTCTCGGGCATCCAGCAGATCTTCTCGTAATAATGCGGGAAGGAGCTTTCCGGCACCACCGTGCTGTCTGCGATGAGATAGTCGATATCCACGTTGACGACAGTGCCCGGATAGCCGAGCCAGGTCGCATGTACGGGCGCAGCTGGCCGGTTCATCACGAATACCCTGTTTTCTGCGGTGTGCCCCTGCAGGTCGACCAGGATGTCGATGTTTTCGGCCTTGATAGCCTCGGCGGCTTCGTCGTCCGTCATGTTGCGAACCCTGATGACCCTGCCCCATTCCTCGCGGATGGCGTTGTTGTCGTTACGCAGGCGTTCGGGAGGGGCGTTGCAGAAGAGGGTGATTTCGAAACGGTTTCTGTCGTGCGATTCCAGTATGCCCCGCAGCGCCTTCATGACGGCGTGTTCCGTCCAAAGGTCGGCCGAGAGATAGCCTATGCGCAGTTTGCTGCCCCAGCGATGCGGCATGTTGTGCCTTTTCGAGGCGGCGTTTTTGGGCTTTCTCTCGCCCATTCTGGAGCCCGCGATGGCGTTCGTCTTTTCATCGTCGCACCAGCGCAGATTGAAGAGAGATACTTCGTCTGCGATCGCTTCGAATTCGCCCCGGGCAATTTCCTCTAGCTGGATCGGCTCGTATTTCCGCAGCACATCGTAGTCGAGGCTGTCCCGCATCGCCGAAAGGTAGAAATTGCGCACGATGCGGTCTTCGGGATCTCTTTCAAAGATCTCGAGAATGCACTTGTTCTCTTCGTCGCTGCGTTCCTGAAGCTTGATCGAGCGGGCAGCAAGGTGCCGGTGTGTCGGTTCGTCGCTTCTTGCAAGTGTATTGCGAAATGCTTGGGCGCCGTCCAGTTCCTGGCGCATGAGAGCGCCGGACATCAGAACTGCCATATCGGGATCAGCGATCGCCTCTTTGAGAATGCGTGCGCCGAGGCGAAGGACGCTGATGTCGTCGTTATTGGAGAAATGAAGCCGCATGGCTTCGCGCAGATATTTGAGCTTATGGGGGGATTCCATGCCCCCGGCAAGTTGGAACGCCTGGGCTGCCTCGGTCTTCATCTTGAGCTTCAACAGAGTTGCGCCCAGGAGTGCGTAGTGCCTCGGATCCTTGTGAACATCCAGCAGCTTGTTCAGGATGCCCAATACATCGTGATATTCTTTTTTGTCGAAGTGATTTTGCGCTGCGACGTATTGCCGTTGTATCTTCAGGGGTTTCAAGGCTTCCCGCTCCAGTAAAGTTGTGCCGGCGTCCCGGCAAATCGGCTTCACCGCGCATCGTGGCAAGCCAAGCTTGCATGAAGCCGACCTCGCAGAAGCGGAATTTTTGTCAATCTTTCGTTAATCATATCGGTCGAACGCCTTTTAGCTCCCCTCGTTGTTTAAAGAACTTAGAAAGGAAATGCTGCGAGATTTGCCTCACACGACGGGTTTGGTGTTCCTTCAGATTGAAGAGACCGAGTTGGCATGATGCCGGACCGAAGTGCCGGTAAAATATACAGTCCGGTATGTCCCCCTCCAGGTATTTCGTTCAAAGGGACAATCAACTATGGCTAGCATTCTCACCAACGTGTCGGCGATGGCCGCGCTTCAGACGCTGCGCGGCATCAGCAACGACATGGAATCCACGCAGAGCCGAGTTTCCTCGGGCCTGCGCGTCGGCTCTGCTTCCGACAACGCTGCCTACTGGTCGATCGCGACCACCATGCGATCCGACAAGGGCTCGCTCTCCACGGTCCAGGACGCCCTCGGCCTCGGCGCTGCCAAGGTCGATACTGCCTATTCCGCCATGGAATCGGCAATCGACGTCGTCAAGGAAATCAAGAACAAGCTGGTTGCCGCCGCTGAACCGGGCGTCGACAAGTCGAAGGTCCAGGAAGAAATCACCCAGCTGCAGAGCCAGCTGAAGAGCATCGCTTCCTCCGCGTCGTTCTCCGGCGAAAACTGGCTGCAGGCCGAA
>NZ_JBFTZM010000010.1:0-250324 GCF_056406795.1 Neorhizobium sp. P1_A6
TCGTCCGCATCCGGGCCGCCCATCGACAGGTCGAGGGCAAACCCTTTCACGCGGGCCTGTTGTGCGGTCACCGAGTGGCCGGCCGAATAAGCCTTGGCCGGCGGCTGGGTCTTGGCCTTCGCCGGTGCGGGCTTGGCGGTCGGGGCCGGCTGGTTTCGCTGCTTGGACCCGGCCCGTTCGACCTTGAAGAAGGCGATCGAGGCCTGCAGTTCTTCCGCCTGAGCGGCGAGTTCTTCTGAAGTCGCCGACATCTGTTCGGAGGCGCCGGCGTTCTGCTGGGTCACCTTGTCGAGCTGCTGGATCGCTTCGTTGATCTGCGAAGCACCGATGTCCTGTTCACGGCAGGCGGCGGAGATTTCCGACACGAGTTCCGCGGTCTTGTGGATGTCCGGCACCAGCTTATTGAGCATCTCGCCGGCTTCCGTGGCGACCTGTACCGTCTCGCCCGAAAGCGCGCTGATTTCGGCGGCGGCAGCCTGGCTACGTTCGGCAAGCTTGCGGACTTCTGAGGCGACGACCGCAAAACCCTTGCCGTGTTCCCCGGCACGGGCGGCTTCGACCGCGGCGTTGAGAGCGAGAAGGTCGGTCTGACGGGCGATTTCCTGGACGATCGAGATCTTCTGGGCAATCGTGCGCATGGCACCGACGGCGCGGCCGACCGCCTGGCCCGACGCTTCGGCGTCACGCGACGACTGGCGGGCGATCTTTTCCGTCTGGGCGGCGTTATCGGCGTTCTGCTTGATGTTGGCTGCCATCTGCTCCATCGAAGAGGAAGCTTCTTCGGCCGACGAGGCCTGTTCGGTGGCGCCCTGGCTCAGCTGCTCGGAGCTGGCCGACAATTCCTGGCTGCCCGAAGAGACGTTGTTTGACGCTGCAAGCGCGTCGGCCACGACACCCCGAAGACGTTCCACCATGCTCTGCAGCGCAAGACCGAGCGTGTCCTTCTCGGAGAGTGGCTTTGGCGAAATGGTCAGATCACCATTGGCGATCTGGTCGGCCACGTGCGCCGTGGTCCGCAGATTGGCGACCATGCTCTGCATGGCGAGCCCAAGCGTATCCTTGTCGGAAAGCGGCTTGGCATCGACCGAAAGGTCGCCCTCGGAAATACGCTCGGCGATCGCCGCCGTATTGCGGAGATTGCCGGTCATCACGTTGACCGTATCGATGAGGTCCTTGATCTCGTCATTGGTCTTGACCTCGACCTTCTGGTTGAGGTCTCCGATCGCCACGGCATTGGCGATCAAGGATATCTTTTTCAGGCCTCGGCTGATGCCGAAAGCGATCCAGAGGGCGGCGGCGATCGCCACGATCGTTGCCAGAGAGGCGATGGCGAGGACAAGATTACGCGTGCTGTTGTATTGTTCGTCCGTGGCCTGATCCGTTGCAGCCATTTGGTTCTTTGCGGCCTGGACGCGCTTGTCGATGGCGCTTTCGATCTCGTCGATCAGCTCTCGGCCTTGGCCTGCGATGATCACGACCGCTTCGTTGGACTTGCCGGCCTTGACAAGATCGCGGATTCGGGTGTCGAGAGTCACGATCTGCTGAAACTTGAGGCCGACATCTCTCCAAGCCTGCCTGCCTTCCTCTGTAGAGGCAAGGCCGGCAAGTTTCTCAAGTATCGTCTTGAAGTTCTGCTGGTTACGGTCACTGGCTTCGGCGTAGGTGTCGAAGTCCTTGGGATTGCTTGCATTTACCATATTGAGCTGCGCCCGGGTCAGGCGAAGCTGGATATTGCCCAGGTCCTGCGCGGTTTCCAAACGCGCCGCCGGCCCGGCGATCAGTTTGCCGATCGCGTCGTTCAGGTTGGACAAGCTGTATATTCCGAAGCCCGCCACGCCGATTAGCAGCGCTATGACCAAGCCATAAGTGAATGCCAGCTTCAATTTGATAGTAAACCGCATTTTAAGGTCTCCGAAATCCTTCAGGTCGGGGAATGCTTCATCTCGGATGCGATCGAGAAAGCCTCACGATCAGGATACTTCCTAACGGCAGTCGTTTCGTTGCTCGCACCAACGCAATAACGCTGGCTATCGCGGGGCCGCCTGACGGCCCCGCTCATTGGTTGGGGTGAGCGCTCAGGCGCTTTCCCGGAAGTCGTCGTCATCGCCGTCGGGACCGCCCATCGAAAGATCGAGAGCAAATCCTTTGGCGCGTGACTGCTGAGCTGCGACGGAATGGCCGGCCGGACGGGGCGCAGGAGCCTTCGACGGTTGTTTTGGGCCAGGCTTTGCTGTTGTGTGAGCCTTGGCGCCCGGCTGCGGCCGCGCTTTTGCGCCCGCCCGTTCGACCTTGAAGAAGGCGATCGAGGCCTGCAGTTCTTCCGCTTGAGCGGCGAGTTCTTCCGAAGTCGCCGACATTTCTTCAGAGGCGCCGGCGTTCTGCTGGGTCACCTTGTCGAGTTGCTGGATCGCTTCGTTGATCTGGCTGGCACCGACATCCTGTTCGCGGCAGGCGGCGGAGATTTCCGACACGAGTTCCGCGGTCTTCTGGATGTCCGGCACCAGCTTGTTGAGCATCTCGCCGGCTTCGGTGGCGACCTGCACGGTCTCGCCCGAAAGCGCGCTGATTTCGGCAGCCGCAGCCTGGCTACGTTCGGCAAGCTTGCGGACTTCTGAGGCGACGACCGCAAAACCCTTGCCGTGTTCGCCGGCACGGGCGGCTTCGACCGCGGCGTTGAGAGCGAGAAGGTCGGTCTGACGGGCGATTTCCTGGACGATCGAGATCTTCTGGGCAATCGTGCGCATGGCACCGACGGCGCGGCCGACGGCCTGGCCGGACGCTTCGGCGTCACGCGACGACTGCCGGGCGATCTTTTCCGTCTGGGCGGCGTTATCGGCGTTCTGCTTGATGTTGGCTGCCATCTGCTCCATCGAAGAGGAAGCTTCTTCGGCCGATGAGGCCTGTTCGGTGGCGCCCTGGCTCAGCTGTTCCGAACTTGCCGACAGTTCCTGGCTGCCCGAAGAGACATTGTCCGCCGCCGAAAGAGCGTCGCCGACCACGCCTCGCAGGCGTTCCACCATGCTTTCAAGAGCAAGACCGAGCGTGTCCTTGTCGGAGAGCGGTTTCGGTGAAACGGTCAGGTCGCCGTTGGCGATCTGGTCGGCAATGGTCGCCGTGTTGCGCAGGTTGGCCGTCATCGTGTTGATGGTATCGACCAGATCCTTGATCTCGTCATTTGTCTTGATTTCGACGTTCTGATTGAGATCGCCGATCGACACGGCCCGGGCGACGCCCATGATCTTGGTAAGGCCTCTGCCGATGCCCAGGGCGATCCAGAACGCTGTCGCCGCTGCCGTAATGACGGCAACGACCGCGATTGTGATCATCAGGCTGCGCGTGGTCCAATAGGTGGCTTCGGCTTCATCATTGGCCTTCTGCATCCGGTCGCGATTGATTTGGACGGATTCATCCAGCTGCGCGGAGAGTTCGGTGATCGCCTTGCGGCTTTCTCCAGCCGAGAGAGCGAGTGCTTGCTGCATGTCGCCGCGCTTGGCGGCGGCATCGACCTTGTCGTTCGCAGCCTGGTTGGTCGTCGCGAGACCGCGCGTTTCATCCCAGAACGGCTTCTGGTCTGCCGATGCGGTCGAAGCCAGTTCGTTCAGCAGCGTGATGAACTGCAACTCCAGCTTGTCGCCGTCGCCGAGGAACTTTTCGATCTCCTGCGGCGAGGTGGCAAGCAGCATGTTCTTCTGCGCGCGGATGCGATTGAGCGACAGGATGTTCATCTGCTGGACTTTATCGAGCCGCGTCGCCGCGACGTCCGTGACGTAAGTCATGGCCTCATTGGCGGCGCCAAGGCTATATATTCCGTAGCCGGCCGTACCAACCAGCATGCTGACAAGAAAGCCGAAGGCCAATGTCAGTTTGGCTTTGATCGTAAATCGCATAGCCCTATCCCCTCAAGGCAATGAAGTGCATCAGTCGATGCGTCCCTCCAGGCGGGGGGACGCGGTTGAAAACGAGAAGACCGATACATTCACCCTTCTGCGATAGTCCGGTTGCCCGGATATTCTCCCGCCTACATGCAAGAGACGATCCCGAATTCCTGTCAATCCGGGATCGGTTCAGTTCCCTCAGGCGCTTTCGCGGAAGTCCGCGTCATCGGCATCCGGCCCGCCCATCGACATGTCGAGGGCAAAACCCTTGGCGCGGGCTTGCTGGCTGAGGACCGAATGGTCGCCCTTGTGGTGTTGTCCCGCAGCGCGTGCCTGCGTGGGTTTTGCCATCGGCTTGCGGGCGGCGGAGGCGGCCGGAGCGCGCTTTGCCTGTTTGGCCTGTTTGCTGCCGGACTGATCCACTCGGAAGAAGGCGATCGAGGCCTGCAGTTCTTCTGCCTGCGAGGCAAGTTCTTCCGAAGTCGCCGACATTTCTTCCGAGGCACCGGCGTTCTGCTGGGTCACCTTGTCGAGCTGCTGGATCGCTTCGTTGATCTGGCTGGCACCGACATCCTGTTCGCGGCAGGCGGCGGAGATTTCCGACACGAGTTCCGCCGTCTTCTGGATGTCCGGCACCAGCTTGTTGAGCATCTCGCCGGCTTCGGTGGCAACCTGCACGGTCTCACCTGAAAGCGCGCTGATTTCGGCGGCGGCAGCTTGGCTGCGTTCGGCAAGCTTGCGGACTTCCGAGGCGACGACCGCGAAGCCCTTGCCGTGTTCGCCGGCACGGGCGGCTTCGACCGCGGCGTTCAGAGCGAGAAGGTCGGTCTGGCGGGCGATTTCCTGGACGATCGAGATCTTTTCCGCGATCGTGCGCATTGCATGGACGGCGCGTCCGACGGCCTGGCCCGACGCTTCGGCGTCACGCGACGACTGGCGGGCGATCTTTTCCGTCTGGGCGGCGTTATCGGCGTTCTGCTTGATGTTGGCCGCCATCTGCTCCATCGAGGCGGATGCTTCTTCGGCCGACGAGGCCTGTTCGCTGGCGCCCTGGCTCAGCTGCTCGGAGCTTGCAGAAAGTTCCTGGCTGCCCGAGGAGACGTTGTCGGAAGCGGCGAGCGCATCGCCGACGACGCCGCGCAGGCGCTCGATCATGGTGTTGACGAAGCCGAGCAGTTCACCGATCTCGTCCCTGCTGGAGATGGCGGCGAAGCGGGTCAGGTCGCCGTCGGCGACGTTCTGCACTGCCCCGATCGCATTGCGCAGGCCCTTGTTGATCGAAAGGGCGATCCAGAGGGCGGCCAGCAAGGCGATCAGGAAAGCGGTTGCCGCGACCGAGATCATGATCAGTCGGGTCTGAGCATAATCCACATCCGACTGTTTGTTGGCGTCGTCGAGCCGGCCTTCTTCGAGTTTGACCACGTCGGAGAGCAAAGCATCGATCTCGTTGGTGACGGTGCGTGCCTCAGTGGTTGAAATACGCAGTGCCGAGCTTGTATCTCCACCCAGCATCAGGGTGCGGATGTGGTCATCCTGCTTGCGGAATTCCGCTGTGAAGGCGGAGAGCTTGCCCCAAAGGACTTTGCCCTGTTCGGTCGCGCGGGCTTCAACCGCCTTGAGCGTCTCATCGAATACACGGCGGGCCTCGTCACTCTTCGCGATATATCCCTGTATCTCGCCGGGATTCGCCGCCAGAAGCAGGTTCTTCTGTTGGCGGATCTGCTGAAGCTGCTCGTTGTTCAGATTCTGGGCGAGTTTCAGTCGCAGGGCTGGCCCCTGCAGCACATTTTCGAGCGTGTCGTTCAGGCTACTGAGGCTGAAAATGCCATAGGTAGCAGTCGCCAACAGCATGATGATGATGAAACCGAATGCTGAAGCCAGCTTAAATTTGATTGAAGCGTGCATTTTTTGAGTCCATCAAAAGGGTGATCAACCGTGGGAGGCCCCGGTCGCGGAATGGTCGTGTTGGGCGGAGAAGATCACCTGGAGGTTCGGGAGGATGATGAATTCCGCCCCCCGCTTGACGAGGCAATCGATGAAATCTGGTCGCCAGCGCATCCCCACGCTCGGCGGCGGCTCGCCGGCGGTGCGAAGCAGCGTTGTCACTTCGTGCACTTTGTCCGTGCGGATGCCCGTCAGCACGGATTCGCCGTCGATCTCGATCGAGATGACGATGATGCGGCTGTCGATCGTCGGCTTGGTCGCTTCCATGCCGAATGCGAGACGGATATCGGCAAGCGGGATGACCTTGCCGCGGAAGTTGATGACGCTGCCGACAAAGGCCTTGGCGCCCGGAACCATGGTCTCCGGCAGAAGATCGAGGATCTCCTGCACGATGAAGGCTTCCAGCGCGAAAACTTCGCCGGCAATGTCGAATGTCAGGACTTCCAGCTCGTCGCGGCCGCCCCAAAGGTCCTGAGAAATCTTTCTGACTGCTTCGTTCATCCGGCCGCGCGCAGATGCGCCTCCTGTTGTTGCCCCTCGGCCACCAGATGACCGACGTCGAGGATCAGCGCCACGTCCCCGTCGCCGAGTATGGTCGCACCCGAGAAGGTGGCGACGTCATGGTGCAGTTTCGACATGCCCTTGATGACCGTCTGGTGATCGCCAATGATCTGGTCGACGACCAGGCCGACCCGTTCGGAACCTGTCGAGATGACGACCACCTTCTGGAAGGGATCGGGCTTCGTGCCGGTGCGGAAGAGATCGCGAAGCCTGAGAAATGGCACGAGGCTGTCGCGCAGCGAGATGAAGCTGCGGCCGCGTGAGCGCATGTCTTCTTCGATCGAGAGTTCGAGGCATTCCTCTACCGCCGAAAGCGGAATGACATAACGGCCGTCGCCGACCCGCACGAGCAGTCCGTCGATGATCGCGAGCGTCAGAGGGATCGCCAGCGAAATCTCGGAACCTTCGCCAGGATGGCTTGCAACGTTGATCGTGCCGCGGAGTGCATCGATGGTCCGTTTGACCACATCCATGCCGACACCGCGGCCTGAAAGGTTGGTGACCGTCTGGGCTGTCGAGAAGCCGGGGTGGAAGATCAGCTGGTAGAGTTCCTGATCGGTGAGGCTGGCATTCGGCGGGATGAGGCCGGAGGATTCCGCCTTGGCGCGCACCCGTTCGCGGTTGATGCCGCGACCGTCGTCCTTGATAGTGATAATGACTTCGCCGGCCTGCTGGCGGGCGGAAAGCAAGATATGCCCCGCTTGTGATTTGCCGGCGGCAAGCCGTTCCTCGGGGGTCTCGAGACCGTGGTCGCAAGAGTTGCGCACCAGATGCACCAGCGGATCGGCCAGGCGTTCGATGACGCTCTTGTCGACTTCCGTGCTTTCTCCCTCGGTGACCAGTTCGATCGTCTTGCCGGTTTCATGCGAAAGATCGTGCACCAGCCTGCGGAAGCGGCTGAAGAGGTGCGCGACCGGTACCATGCGCAGCACCATCATCGTATCGCGCAGCTCGCCTGAAAGGCGTTCCACGTCTTCCGAGACGGCCCGCAGCTGCAGATCGCCGCTGCCGCCTGCAAGCTGGCTGAGGCGCGATTGGGCGATGACGAGTTCGCCGACCCGGTCCATCAGCTCGTCGAGTTTTTCGGCGGGCACGCGGACGTTTTCGGACGCCTTGTTCTGCTTCGTCTCGACGGGAGCTGCAGCGATCGGCGCAGGTGCAGCCGCATGCAGGACGACAACCGGTGCCGCCGCAGGCTGGGATGCCGCGGCGGGCTGCGATGCCGTAACCGGGGCTTCCGTCTTGGCCGGTGCCTTGGCGGCGACCGAAATCTCGACGGTTATGACTTCGAGCTGCATCTCGTCCATGACGAAGATGAATACGTCGTCGATCGCAGACCGCGGCTGGGTGGTCAGAAGCTCGACTTCCCAGGAGACATAAAGATCGGTCGGCGCGAGAAGGTCGAGCGATGGGATGGCAGAGCGGTCTGCCACGATCCGGCACTCGCCGAGCTCGCGCAGTTCGTCGAGAAGCGGCAGCGGATTGGTGCCGTTTGCCATTGCGTTCTGCGGCAAGCTGAAGCGGATCTTGAAATGGTTCTGGCCCGGAGCAGTTTTGGCGGGGCCGGAAGAACCGGCGTTGTTGGCGCCATCGACGGCAGCGCGCAGGCTGGCGAGAAGCGCTTCGCCGGTCGCCTCATGGTCGCCATTCGGCGTGTCGACCAGGGCACGCATGTGATCCTTGGCCTCGAGAACCGCCGTGACCAGCTCCTGTGTTGCAGGAACTTCGCCCTTGCGGACGCGGTCGAACGCCGTCTCGCAATGATGGGTGAAAGCAGCCAGGGCATCGAAGCCGAACATGGCTCCCGATCCCTTCAAAGTGTGGAGTCCGCGGAAGACCGCGTCCACCTGATCCTTGTCGCCGAGGTTTACGTTCAGGTCGAGAAGCCCAGCTTCGATCTGTTCCAGAAGCTCGGCAGCCTCTGTCCTGAAAACCGCGATAGGATCGGGAAAGCTCATCTGCCGAGTACCTTTCGAACGATCTTGACCAGGCTTTCCGGGTCGAAGGGCTTGGTGAGCCAACCGGTGGCACCGGCGGCCTTGGCTTCCTGCTTGATGTCGTTGTCGGATTCCGTCGTCAGGAAGATGACTGGAACGCCCATATGGGCCGGCATCTTGCGCAGTTCCCGGATCATCGTCAGGCCGTCCATGTTCGGCATGTTGAGATCGGTGACGATCAGGTCGAACTGGCTGGCGCTAAGCTTGGCGATGCCGTCCATGCCGTCGACTGCTTCCGTGATCTGGTATCCGGCATTGCTGAGGGCGACGCGCGTCGTCAGCCGGATGCTGGCGGAATCGTCGACTGTTAAGATGCTGGCGCTCATTGAATACCCCCTTGATGAAGCCAGAATTTCAGGTCTTCAGCGGACATCCCGTCGAGGAAGCCGCTGCGCTTCAAGACATCGAGCGTTGGGCCGCTGGCGGGACGGGCTAACGCGATTTGCTTTCCGGCTGCGACGGCGTAGATGCGCGCCGCTTCCATGAGTTGAATGAAGCTGATGTCCACTTGGCAATCATCGTCGAGTTCGATGGTTGCGGACGCGGTTTTGTCCAGAAACTGCAGCATTTCCCGCTGCACGGTTGCAATCGTGCGAACAGTCAGGTTCTGCGGCGGGCGAAAGTAATCCTCTTGAACATCGGAAGCAGGCATTCTTACCTCAATATAATTCCGAAAACGCTGAAATAGCTGGCCGAATGTGGACTTGCATCGTTAATGCGGAGTTAACCGACCATGGCCATTTCTCACGAAACAAAACTGATAGGTTGCATTTTGCCGCGCTAATGAGCGGGAAAATTAACCACAAGTCGCAAACGACCGCCGCTATTCTGCGGGAATTAACTCATCGTCCCTCAGAGTAGTTCTCGCGCAGGACAAAACCGTGCCCGAACTTGCTGGTGCGGAACTGTCCCAAAACAATGCAGGCGAGTTCATCGTCGTATCTTCAGCAGGCAGAGGTCCCGTGGGGACCTGAAAGGTGAGGCAAAATGGCTGTCAGGGCATCCATTTTTGACATCGTGAGTAGCTCGACTGGCGTTCTCGCCTTCGTCGACCGGATGGAAACAGCACGCTCGCGTATCGAGGAACGTTTTCTCGATGGTGGCGCGGCGCTCCTGTCGATCCTCGATGTGCTGAACAAGCTGATCACCTCCCTCGACCAGTTGACCGGTTCGCTGGACGAAGGAACGGCAAACGCCACGATGGCCGAGCTGAAGAGCACGGTCGAGCGGCTGTCGCACCTGACCAGACTCGAATCCGGACGCCAGGTCGGCTTCCAGGAAATCGCCTCCGCGGAACGAAAACTCCGGCCTCAGATCGAAGAGATGCAGGAAACGCTGCGCTATCTGCGCACCTTCGCGGTGACCGCCAAGATCACCGGTGCCGGGATTGCCGATTTCGCCGGTTTCGCAGAGGAAATTCTCGCAAGGATCCAGGAAGGCTCGCGGCAGGTCAACGATCTGGCAGGCAAGCTGAGCACCCTCGGCCACGGTCTTGGACCGGTGATGGTCAAGGGAAAGGCGATCCTGGCAAGCTACGACCAAACGGTGCCGCAGATCGTTGTCGGCCTCTCCAACGGCGCGGCAGAGATCGGCAAGCACCGCAAGCTGCTGGTCGAGCGCGCCGCTAGGGTGCGCACCGTTGCAAGCGGCATCCAGTCGAAGCTCGCCTCGACGCTGTCGGCCATGCAGGTCGGCGACATCACCCGCCAGCGCATCGAACATTGCCAGTCGAGCCTGCGCATCCTTTCCGATTATCTGGAATCGCCCGCGGCCGCCAGGCTGACCGGCGACCAGCGCGAAAGCCTGTCGCTGATCATCCGCAAGCTCGTATCGTTGCAGCTCAATCAATCCATCTCCGACTTCGATCGTGATACCGCAAAGATCGTTGCCATCGTCGCAAGCTTCCGGTCCGATCTGTCGCAGATCGAAGCCCTGCGCGCGACGATGACCGATGCCGACAGCGGCGACAACGACAATGCGATCCGGCAGCTCGAGAGCGGCGTGACCGCAGCTCGCGGTGCCGTGCGCGAAATCGAGGAGGTTGCCCACCACGCCGGCGAGCTCAGCCGGTCGACCAGCGATACCGTCCGGGAACTTCTCGACGGCATCAGCATCGTCAAGGTCGTGCGCACCGACATTCACTATATGGCGCTCAACACCAACCTCCGTTGCGGCAAGATCGGTGAGGAAGGCAGGGCGATCAATGTCGTGACCGCAGAACTGCGCAACTTCGCCGCGGTGCTCGACGAAACGGCTGAAAAAATCCTGATCGAACTCCAGACGCTCGAAATCGCTGCCAACAAGCTGACCAGCGTCCACGGCGAAGAGAGCGAACAAAGCCTCGACCAGCGTTTGGAAAACGCGCTTGAAAACATTCGTGCGGTCGGCGACCGGATGGATACCCAGATGCTGGCGCTCGGCGATCAGAGCAGGACGGCGGTCGGCGAGATGGATATCTCGCTCGCCCGGCTGAACTTCAACGCCGAACTCGGCGAAGTGCTGCGCGCCTGCGCCGACGAGATGGCGCTCGACGACGACGTCTTCGAAGCGCCGGGCCTTGAAGAGGCGCTCGCGGAAGTCGGTGGCCGTATTGCTCGTCTTTATACGATGGTGACCGAACGCGAATTGCATGCCGCGGTGCTTGGCACGGCGCCGCCGATGGTAGCCGCTGCTGCCGCCACCACCATGTCGGATGAAGACATCGACGATGCCCTGTTCTGATCGGCCGGCGCCTGCGCGGACCGGCGGGGGCTGCATTCAGCGGCTTGTCCTGTTAAGATAAAGCGAAGGCCGCGCCTTGACCTTTGGGTGCGCCTGGGTCATGTGACCGCCTTTACTGACGCAGCGCTTGGAATACGGGACGAACCCCGCAAGTGCTCTAGAAGAGAAACACAATGAGCAAGCCAACATCCTCGGCGCCCTCCCAGCGCATGCTTCGCGTTGGCGAACAGGTCCGCGCCGCCATAACCCAGGTCCTGCAACGCGGCGAAGTGCGCGACGACCTCATCGAAAAGACCGTGATCTCGGTGTCCGAAGTGCGCATGTCGACAGACCTTAAGGTCGCCACGGCCTACGTGACACCCCTCGGCCTGCCGGATCATGCGGCAATCATCGAGGCGCTGAACCGCAACGCCAAATACATTCGCGGCCGTATCGGCGGTCAGCTCCGGCAGATGAAATACATGCCGGAAGTCCGCTTCCGCGACGATACCAGCTTCGACAACTACAAGAAGATCGATGAGCTGCTGCGCTCGCCGGAGGTCCAGCGGGATCTCGACGGCGGCAATGAAGACAAAGAATAATCAAGAGAACGCATGTCAAAACCCCGCAAACCAAAGGGCCGCCCGATTTCCGGCTGGCTGATCCTCGACAAGCCGGTCGATTTCGGCTCGACCGAGGCCGTCTCCAAGATCAAGTGGCTGTTCAACGCCCAGAAGGCGGGACATGCCGGTACGCTCGATCCGCTCGCTTCCGGCATGCTGCCGATTGCGCTCGGCGATGCGACCAAGACCGTGCCTTACGTCATGGACGGACGCAAGATTTATGAATTCGCCGTCAGCTGGGGCGAAGAGCGTTCGACCGACGACCTCGAAGGCGAAGTCACGGCCGCATCGGACACGCGTCCCGACGAACAGTCCATCCGCGATCTGCTGCCGAAATACACCGGCACGATCAGCCAGATCCCGCCGCAGTTCTCGGCGATCAAGATTGCCGGCGAACGGGCCTATGACCTCGCTCGCGATGGCGAGACGGTCGATATCCCTTCCCGCGAAGTGGAGATCTTCCGGCTGACGCTGCTCGGCGTCACCGCGGACAAGGCGCATTTCGAGGTGGAATGCGGCAAGGGCACTTATGTGCGCGCGCTGGCCCGCGACTTCGGCCGCGATCTCGGCTGCTATGGTCACATTTCCGAACTGCGCCGCACCTTCGTCGCGCCGTTCGCCGAGGAAAAGATGGTTCCGCTCGCCGATCTCGTGGCGCTTGAGGAGATCGAGGACCGCGACGAACGCCTGGCGGCGCTCGATGAGTTCCTGATCGACACTGCCGAAGCGCTGTCCAGCCTGCCGCATCTGCCGGTCACCGACGATCAGGCGCACAGGCTGAAAATGGGCAACCCGGTCATTTTGCGCGGCCGCGATGCGCCGCTTGCGGAGGCCGAGGCCTATGCGACGGTGCGCGGCAAGCTGATCGCCATCGGCGAGATCGGCCAGGGCGAATTCCGGCCGAAGCGGGTGTTCGGCTGATCGGCGGACGCCTCTTCCAATTGCAACGTGAATGGTCTATAGGCAGCGCCAGCATCAGGAGCCTATAGGCATCCTACTGCATTCATGGCCGAAGCTGAACGACATCTCGGCTTCTGGCGTCTCGTTCTCCTCTTTACGAAAGGATCGTAAGATGTCGATCACTGCCGAGCGCAAGACTGCGCTGATCAAGGAATATGCAACCGTCGAAGGCGACACCGGTTCTCCGGAAATTCAGGTCGCAATCCTGACGGAACGCATCAACAACCTGACGGGTCACTTCAAGGATCACAAGAAGGACAACCACTCGCGTCGTGGCCTTCTGACCATGGTTTCCACCCGTCGCTCGCTTCTTGATTATCTCAAGAAGAAGGACGAGGCCCGTTACAGCAAGATCATTGCTGCTCTGGGTATTCGCCGCTAAAAATTTCCGGCGGGCGCTCTTGGAGCGCCTGCCGGTTCTTTATTCGGGCCAAGGTCCGATGAAATGTTTGCGCTACGCCCTAGTTCGCGTGGTGACTGCCCGCAGACCCGGATGGGCCGGATCTGCCAAACAAACCGTTGACCTGTCATGGGGCAGGATTGCCGGATGCTTTCGGCCAAAGCCCTCGGGGCTTTAGCCGCGGCTCCTTTCCAGGATGCCGGTGATGCAAAGCCTCCCGTTGTCTTGCCCATGATGTGTCACATTGATTGCGGTCGACTGTACGCTACGCCCGATATCGGCGATGCGTGTGCTCCCGCATTGAAGGACAAGACATATGTTCAATACTCATTCCGTCGAAATCGAATGGGCCGGCCGCCCGCTGAGGCTGGAAACGGGCAAGATCGCCCGCCAGGCTGACGGCGCGGTTCTCGCAACCTACGGCGAGACCGTCGTTCTCGCGACCGTTGTTTCCGCCAAGGCTCCGAAGCCTGGCCAGGATTTCTTCCCGCTCACCGTCAACTACCAGGAAAAGACCTATGCCGCCGGCAAGATCCCGGGCGGCTATTTCAAGCGCGAAGGTCGTCCGTCGGAAAAGGAAACGCTGGTTTCCCGCCTGATCGACCGTCCGATCCGCCCGCTCTTCCCGGAAGGCTACAAGAACGATACCCAGGTCGTCGTTACCGTTGTCCAGCACGACCTTGAGAACGATCCGGACGTCTTGTCGATGGTTGCGGCGTCTGCTGCGCTGACGCTCTCCGGCGTTCCGTTCATGGGCCCGGTCGGCGGCGCCCGCGTCGGTTACATCAACGGCGAATACGTCCTGAACCCGCATCTCGACGAGATGGACGAGTCGGTTCTCGACCTCGTTGTCGCCGGTACGGGCGATGCCGTCCTGATGGTTGAATCCGAAGCCAAGGAACTCAACGAAGACATCATGCTCGGCGCCGTCATGTTCGGCCATCGCGGTTTCCAGCCGGTCATCGACGCGATCATCAAGCTCGCTGAAGTCGCCGCCAAGGAACCCCGCGAGTTCGAACCGGAAGATCATTCCGCGCTCGAGGCCGAAATGCTCCAGCATTTCGAAGCCGAACTTCGCGAAGGCTACAAGATCACCCAGAAGGCTGACCGTTACGCAGCCGTCGACGCTGTCAAGGCGAAGGTGAAGGCCCACTTCTTCCCCGAGGGCGTCGAGCCGAAGTACAATGCCGAAGTCATCGGCGCCGTGTTCAAGCACCTGCAGGCCAAGATCGTTCGCTGGAACATCCTCGACACCAAGAGCCGCATCGATGGCCGTGATCTCGAGACCGTCCGCCCGATCGTCTCTGAAGTTGGCATCCTGCCGCGCACCCACGGTTCTGCCCTCTTCACCCGCGGCGAGACCCAGGCGATCGTTGTCGCCACGCTCGGCACCGGCGAAGACGAACAGTACGTCGACAGCCTGACCGGCATGTACAAGGAGCGCTTCCTGCTCCATTACAACTTCCCTCCCTACTCGGTTGGTGAAACCGGCCGCATGGGCTCCCCGGGCCGCCGCGAAATCGGCCATGGCAAGCTCGCATGGCGCGCCATCCGCCCGATGCTGCCGACGGTCGAGCAGTTCCCCTACACGCTGCGCGTCGTTTCCGAAATCACCGAGTCCAACGGCTCGTCTTCGATGGCGACCGTCTGCGGCACCTCGCTCGCACTGATGGACGCCGGCGTACCGCTGGCCAAGCCGGTTGCCGGCATCGCCATGGGTCTCATCCTCGAAGGTGAGCGTTTCGCGGTTCTCTCCGACATCCTCGGCGACGAAGACCACCTCGGCGATATGGACTTCAAGGTAGCGGGTACTGCCGACGGCATCACCTCGCTGCAGATGGACATCAAGATCGCCGGTATCACCGAAGAGATCATGAAGGTCGCGCTCAACCAGGCACAGGGCGGTCGCAAACACATCCTCGGCGAAATGGCCAATGCCATCACCGAGAGCCGTGGCCAGCTCGGCGAATTCGCACCGCGCATCGAAGTGATGAACATCCCGGTCGACAAGATCCGTGAAGTCATCGGTTCGGGCGGCAAGGTCATCCGCGAAATCGTCGAAAAGACCGGCGCCAAGATCAACATCGAGGACGACGGCACCGTCAAGATCGCTTCGTCTTCCGGCAAGGAAATCGAAGCCGCCCGCAAGTGGATCCACTCGATCGTTGCCGAGCCGGAAGTTGGCGCTATCTATGAAGGCACGGTCGTCAAGACCGCTGACTTTGGTGCTTTCGTAAACTTCTTCGGCGCCCGCGACGGCCTCGTGCACATCTCGCAGCTCGCTTCCGAGCGTGTTGCCAAGACCCAGGACGTCGTCAAGGAAGGCGACAAGGTCTGGGTCAAGCTCATGGGCTTCGACGAGCGCGGCAAGGTTCGCCTGTCGATGAAGGTCGTCGACCAGGCCACCGGCCAGGAAGTCAAGAAGGCTGAAGGCGAAGCCGCCGAATAAGGCCTTCGTTTTCCCGAGACATCGAGGCGCGGAAGCTCTTCCGCGCCTTTTGTTTATCTGCTGCCACGAGACGAACCCACGAGACTAGCCATGAGCCGAGACGCCCTGAAAACCCTGTTCCACCCCTTCGACACCGAGGCTGTTCCGATGCCCGGCGAAGGAGAGCGTGTGCTCTTCCTGGGCGCCGAGGCAGGCAATGCCCTGTCCGAAGGGTTCGCGGCCGAGATCACTGCGGTGCAGCCGTTCCGGCCGCTGTTCCGGGCTTTGCGCGACGGCGCCTTTCCCGAGGCCGAGGGCGACGGTTACGACTTTGGGCTGGTGCTCTGCGGCAAACATCGCGGCGAGAACGAGAACCGTGTCGCCGAGGCTCTCGAGCGCGTCAGAACGGGAGGCGTCATCATCGTCGCCGGCGGTAAGGAAGATGGCATCCAGCCGCTCCGCAACACGCTTCTGAAGCTTGGCATCGAACTCGATTACACCCCGAAATATCACGGCGTCGCCATATGGTTCGCCAGGCCCGCCAATGCCGACGCAGCGATCAAGGCGCTGAAGAAGTCGACCGTGGTGATCGACGCCCGGTTCGAGGCTGCACCCGGCATGTTCTCCCACGAGCGCGTGGATGCAGGCTCGGAACTGCTCGCAGGCCGCCTGCCGACCGATTTCGACGGCAATGCCGCCGACTTCGGCGCCGGCTGGGGGTATCTCTCGGTGATGCTGGCGGAAAAGTCGAAGCGTGTGAACCGCATCGATCTCTTCGAGGCGGATTACCAGGCACTGGAATTTGCCAAGCGCAACATCGCGCGCAATTGCCCGGATCTCAACGCCCGTTTCTACTGGCAGGACCTTGGCGCCGAGCCGCCGAAGGAAAAATACGACCTCGTCATCATGAACCCGCCGTTCCACGAGACGCAGGCGACGGACCCCGAACTCGGCAAGACGATGATCCGCACGGCCGCCGCGGCACTCAAGAACGGCGGCCGCCTGATGCTGGTCGCCAATCGCGGCCTGACCTACGAGCCGGTCCTGGCCGAAGGTTTCCGCGAAAGCGGCGAGACTTGCCGCAACGCCCGCTTTAAGGTTCTATGGGCGAAGAAGTAAGCCTCGCAAGGACCGATATGCTCGATCGAGATCCGATTGTCATCGCTGACGCAGGGCCGTTGATCCGCCTCGCAGCGGCGGGGCTCCTCGATTCCATGCGGCTCACCAATCGCAGGATTGTCATCGTCGATCGGATCGAGGAAGAAGTCTGCAGTGATCTCTCCAAACCTTATGCGCCGGAGATCGAGGCCTGGATGACGTCCATGAACGGGGCGATCGAGCATGCAGAGACGTTGGAGGGCATCGCGATCGCGGCATTGCGCGATCGTGCGACAACGCCGGAAGCGCAGGACAAACTCAAGCGGGCATTGAGGAACAGCGGCGAACGCGCCATTCGCGAATACATCGAAGCAATGGACCCGCAGGATACGGATGAGGCATTGGTCCTTTATGAGGACGGCGCCGTTCCGAATCTGATGGCAGCAGCAACGGTTCCGATGACGCTTTTGACGACCCGCGCCTTCGTCAGGGAAATCGAAGAGCGTGGCTACAATCTCGATGCCGTTCAGGCGCTTGAAGCCGTTCCGTACAATCTGAAGCCGGCAATACGCACCGTTATCGATGCGAACAGCGGGCCTTCAGAAGGTTTCCCAAAATAGCGCTTACTCCGAATCCGCGTTCCGCAGCCGGTCGAGGCTCGGCAGCGACGTGATGTTGTAGCCGGCATCCACGTAGTGGATTTCGCCGGTCACGCCGCGGGAAAGGTCCGAGAGCAGGTAGAGGGCCGAGCCGCCGATATCCTCGATGGTGGCCGTGCGACGCAGGGGCGCGTTCTTCTGGTTCCAGGAATAGATCGCGCGCGCGTCGGAAATGCCCGCACCCGCAAGCGTGCGCACGGGGCCTGCCGAGATTGCGTTGACGCGGATGTCGCGTGGGCCGTAATCGGCGGCGAGATAGCGCACCGAGCTTTCCAGCGCCGCCTTGGCAACGCCCATGACGTTGTAGTTCGGAATGACCCGCATCGAGCCGCCGTAGGTGAGCGTCAGGATCGTTCCGCCGTCGATCATCAGGTCCGCCGCCCGTTTGGAAATCTCGGTGAAGGAGAAGCAGGAGATCACCATCGTGCGGCTGAAATTCTCGCGCGTCGTGTCGGCGTAAAGGCCTTTCAGCTCGTTCTTGTCGGAAAAGCCGATGGCATGCACCAGGAAGTCGAGCTTGCCCCAGCGCTCCTTGATCGCCGCGAAGGTCGCATCCACCGAGGCGATATCCTCGACATCGCAAGGCACCACGAAATCGGAATTGAGTTCGGCTGCGAGCGGCTTGACCCGCTTGCCGAGCGCTTCGCCCTGAAAGGTGAAGGCGAGTTCGGCGCCTTGCGCTGCGACGGCTTTCGAAATCCCCCAGGCGATGGAGTGATTATTGGCGACCCCCATGATCAGGCCGCGTTTCCCCTGCATGATTCCGGTCATGGATTTACCCGTTAAAGCGCTGGAAGACGAGCGTGGCGTTCGTGCCGCCGAACCCGAAGGAATTGGAAAGAACCGTATCGATCTTGGCGTCGTCGATCCGCTTGCGGACGATCGGCACACCTTCGAATTCCGGGTCCAGGTTCTCGATATGGGCGCTTTCGCCGATAAAGCGTTCCTGCATCATCAAAAGGCCGTAGATCGATTCCTGCACGCCGGCACCGCCGAGCGAATGGCCGGTCAGCGACTTGGTCGACTGGATATGCGGGATCTTATCACCGAAGACCTGGCGGATTGCGCCGATCTCCTTGCTGTCCCCGACCGGCGTCGAGGTGCCGTGGGTGTTGATGTAGTCGATATCGCCTTTCACGGTCGCCAGCGCCTGGCGCATGCATCGCATCGCGCCTTCACCCGAGGGGGCGACCATGTCGTAGCCATCCGACGTCGCGCCGTAGCCGACGATTTCCGCATAGATCTTGGCGCCGCGCGCTTTGGCATGCTCGAGTTCTTCGAGAACCAGCACGCCGGCGCCGCCGGCGATGACGAAACCGTCGCGGTCGACGTCATAGGCGCGGGAGGCCTTGTCGGGATTGTTATTGTACTTGGTGGACATGGCGCCCATGGCGTCGAACAGGTTCGACATCGTCCAGTCGAGGTCCTCGTGGCCACCGGCGAACATCACGTCCTGCTTGCCCCACTGGATCATCTCCGCAGCGTTGCCGATGCAGTGCGCGGATGTCGAGCAGGCGGACGAGATCGAATAGTTGACGCCGTGGATCTTGAACCAGGTGGCGAGCGTCGCGGATGCCGTGGAGGACATCGCCTTCGGCACGGCAAACGGGCCGATCCGCTTCGGACTGTTGTTCTTGAGCGTGATCTCGGCGGCTTCGATCAGCGTGCGGGTGGACGGGCCGCCGGAGCCCATGATGATGCCGGTGCGCTCGTTCTCGCCGATATCCTTGTCTTCGAGACCGGAATCGGCGATCGCCTGTTTCATGGCGACATGGTTCCAGGCGCCGCCCTGGCTGAGGAAGCGCATCGCGCGGCGGTCGACGAGATCGGTCGGGTCGAGCGTCGGCTTGCCCCAGACCTGGCACTTGAAGCCGTGCTCGGCGAAATCGGGAGAGAAGGAAATGCCGGACTTTGCCTGACGCAAGGATTCGGTGACTTCGGCGGCATCGCTCCCGATCGAGGATACGATACCGAGACCCGTTACAACTACCCGTCTCATCTCATCAAAACCTTTTCTGCTTGTTCTGCTTTGGCCGCCACGCAGGATCAGGCGGCCTTTTCCTTCGACAGGCCTACACGAAGGTCCGTCGCCTGGTAAATGGTTTCGCCATCCGCCTTCAGCCAGCCATCGGCGGTGCCGAGCACCAGGCGGCCGCGCATGACGCGCTTGAAGTCGATGCCATACTCAAGCAGCTTGGTATCCGGGCGTATCATGCCCTTGAACTTCACTTCGCCGGTCGACAGAGCCATGCCGCGTCCGGGTTCGCCGAGCCAGCCGAGGAAAAAGCCGGTCAACTGCCACATGCCGTCGAGACCGAGGCAGCCCGGCATGATGGGATTGCCTTCGAAATGGCAGGGAAAATACCAGTCGTCCGGTCGTACGTCGTACTCGGCGCGGAGATAACCCTTGTCGAAAGCTCCGCCTGTTTCCGAGATATCGGTGATGCGGTGGACCATCAACATCGGCGGCAGCGGAAGCTGCGCATTGCCTGGTCCGAACAGCTCACCATGGGCGCAAGAGAGAAGTTCTTCGTAAGAGAAGCTGGACTGCCTGGGTGCCATAAATTTCCGTTCCCCCCGTTGAACCTTAGACCTTTTGTTTCAGCAGCGTATTGCAAGATCGGTCGGAATTGAAGCGTAACGATGAACTCGCGCTCCGCCTGGGGATGGCAGCCGAGCCGCTGGAACATGCGTTTGTTCTGGTCCGCATATAGGAAGCTACAGGCGCAAACCAGAGGCTTGTAGCGAAATTGCGCGTTTTTGGCGCTCTCGCCGCAGGTATCCTCCGGAAACTATTGAAACTACCGTCCGTAAAAGTTATATCGGAAAGTCAAGATACCTGATATTGGCGTGAAACGGCAGGAGTTGACGGGTAATTATGGCAGAAGCCATTACGGACATCGAGACGAGACTGCGCCATTGCGGCCTGCGTCCGACGCGGCAGCGTATTGCGCTTGCCGACCTGTTGTTCGCCAAGGGTGACCGCCATCTGACCGTCGAGGAACTGCACGAGGAAGCCACCTTTGCCGGTGTCCCGGTTTCGCTCGCGACCGTCTACAATACCTTGCATCAGTTCACCGAAGCCGGTCTCATCCGCGTGCTCGCGGTTGAAAGCGCCAGGACCTATTTCGACACCAATATTTCCGATCACCATCACTTCTTCGTCGAGGGCCGCAATCAGGTGCTCGACATTCCGGTCAGCAATCTGCAGATCGACAACCTTCCGGAAGCTCCTGAAGGCATGGAAATCGCTCATGTGGATGTGATCATCCGTCTGCGCGAAAAGAAAAGCTGACGCCTCTCACGGCCTTTTCTTTCCTTTGATTGCTTCGTCCTGGTCCCGTCCGGGACGCGGCCTGTAGCGTGGCAATGTCCAGCCATAGTGGATCGCGCCACCGCGCAGGCCGAAGGCGAGCGCCGCGCCCAGCCCCGAACTTGCGTAGACCGGCAGGCCGAGTGCATTCGCCGCGGTAAACCCGCAGGCGCCCGCAAGGGCGGCGGTGATGTATATTTCCGGCCGAAGCAGAACCGAAGGTTCGTTGGCGAGAAGGTCGCGCAGGATGCCGCCGAAGGCGGCTGTCAATGCTCCGGTGACGATCGCGATCGTCGGCGATCCGGTGGCGGCGAGACCTTTTGCTGCACCGAGCACGCTATAGGCGGCAAGCCCGATCGCGTCGAGCCAGATCAGCAGGCGAAAGCGCCATTCCACCCGATGCGCGGTGCAGAACACGAAGGCGCCCGAGACGACGCAGATGAGAATATAGGTCGGGTCCAGCACCCAGAAGACCGGCGTGCGACCGAGGAGGATGTCCCTGAGCGTTCCCCCGCCGAGCCCGGTGACCGCCGCGAAAAACAGGAAGCCGACGAGGTCGAGCTGCTTTCGCGAAGCGGCAAGCGCCCCGGTCGCGGCAAAAAGCGCGATGCCGGCATAGTCGAGTATCGTCAGCAGAGACATGTCAGACCTTGTGATCCAGCGTCGCGCAAGTGCGGGCCGTTAGCATAACCGCCGATCGTTGCGTGCGTCATCCTTCGACGCACGCCGTGAACAGATGAATTTGCAGAGGTCCGCCAGTGAAAAAGCTCTTGATCATTGTCGTGCAGGCGCTCGTCTTGGTGTTTGCGCCCACACTTTCTTTTGCTCAGCAGCCGCAGCGTTTCAGCGATCCGGAAATTTACGAGAAGGATTACTTCCGCAAGGAGTGCAAGACCGTCGATTTCGGGCCGGCCTTCATCAAGCGCTTCGACATCAACAACGACGGCATGCTCGATCTCGTTTCCAACCAATCCGAAGTAACCTGCGACGGGGTCAGAGGACCGCGTTGCGCCAGTGAAGGCTGCCGCTACAATTTTTATGTGCAGATCAAGGAAGGCGGCTACGTCATGGTCGCCACCGCCCAGCTTTATAAATACGATTTTGTTCAGTACTTCGGCAACATGGTCTTCGAACTGACGATGCATCCCCGCTTCTGCGGTCGCACCGACGCGGCGCCCTGCGAAATGCGCGTCAGGGTGCGCGGCCTTGATTTCAACATCCTATCGAAGAAATAGAACGGCCCGGGAGAGGGCTCACCCCGGGAAGATCTCGCCGATCCGCCCGGTGAGATAATAGGCCGTCAGGCTCATCCATTCGCGAGCGGCAGTCGTCGTTAGCTGCGCATTCAGCGCCGGCTGGGTGAAATCCAGCGATAGGCGGACGATGCCGCTGGTGCGGTAGTCGACCGGCCACGGTGTCACCTCCGTTCCGGCGGCCCGGAACAGGCCCATCGATCGCGGCATATGGAAGGCAGAGGTGATCAGCAGGCAATCGTCGAGCCCCTGAGCCTTCAGAAGCCCGGCCGTATTCACCGTATTCTCATAGGTCGTGCGAGACGCATTCTCCTTCACCAGTCGATCGGCCGGGATGTCGAAGGCGGAGAAGAACCGTTCCGCAGCCTGCGCCTCTCCTTCGTAGGCGCCGCTGATGGAACCGTCGCCGCCGGAAATCAGGATGTGTGCTTGCGGATGATTACGGGCGAGCCGCAACGCCTCCACGAACCGGTCGGCGGCCTGATTGAGCTCGATGCCGCCGCGCACGGTCGTCACCTCGTTCTCGAGCACGCCGCCGAGCACGATCATGCAGGAAACCGACTGGGGTTCCTGCATCGGCTTTGGAATGCGGCCTTCCAGCGCCTGCAGCGCCACTGCGCCCGTCGTGGTAAAAAGCGTCACGAACAGCACCAGTGCGGTCAGCAGCGCAGCAAGGCCGCCAAGCCGGCGCCAGCCGACGGCGATGAGAACTGTGGCAAGGGCGGAGAGGAGAAAAGCAAGCGAGAGGGGCTGGGCGAAGACCCAGAAGAGTTTTGAAAGCAGGAACATCAAAAACTTTCGGAAAGATCAGGCACGGCGGCGGGCTGAGGCGATCGGCTGCTGGAAATGCAGGTGCAGCGGGCGCGGCAGAAGCGTCGTCGCCAATGCGACCGCGAGGGCCAGAACCGAAACGATCCAGAGCGCATGGCTGCCTGCATATTTCGTCAAAAAAGCGCCCGTCACCGCGCCGCATGCCATTCCGGTCCAAGGAACCGTCTGGATCAGCCAACCGGTCGGGTTGCGGTCGCCGATCAGCCAGCGGCCGATGCCGCGGCCAAAGCGGGAAAGCGCCCCCGTCACGTAGGTGAGGCCGATCGGCAGCCCTTCGATATGTTCGACCGTTGCGTTGATCATGCCCATCGACAACACGACCAGATAGAATTGCAGCCGAGGATATCCCCCCGCGTCGGGGACGGTCGAGGCGGCGGCAAGCAGGATGGAGACGCTTGCAAGCACCACGAATGTGCGGCGCGCCGACACCGTATAGGCAAGCACGATGCCGAGCGCGTTGCCGAGGATGAAGACCCAGAGCGCGATGAACAGGATGATCGCATGGCTATAGTCGCCGTCGGCGAAGGCGATGGCCGCGCGGGTCGTGTTGCCGGTCATGAAGGACACGAAGTCGCCCGAGAGTAACAGCCCCACCGCATCCGTCATGCCCGCCACGAAGGAAATGGCGGCAACCAGCGCAAGGCCTGTCACGGTCCGCCGCCTGCGGATGATGCGTCTTCGTCTTTCCCTGCTCATGGAGCCCCTTCCTCCGCGTAAATCTGCGCGAATCACGCCTTGAGGCGTTGATCTAGGACAATGTCGAACAAGTAGAAAAGAAATCGCAAATCGCTTGGCCAAGCGAGTCCTATCTCGGGTCCAACCAGGCATCGATACCCTTTGCCGCGGCCCGGCCCGTCGCAAGGCACGCGGTCAGCAGGTAGCCACCCGTCGGGGCCTCCCAGTCGAGCATTTCCCCGGCGGCGAAAAGGCCCGGAAGCGGTTTCAGCATGTAGTTTTCGTCAAGGTCGCTCCAGGCGATGCCGCCGGCGGACGAGATCGCTTCCGCGATCGGTCGCGGACGGACAACCGGGATCGGCAGAGACTTGATCAGCCTCGCCAGTTCCTCCGGGGACATGCGGTTGATATCGCCAACAAGCTCGCGAAGCAGAGCGCTCTTCACGCCCTCCAGCCCTGCTCCCTTGCGCAGGCGGTTGGAGAAACTCGCCTTGGCATCTTGCCGGGTAAGGTCGCGGCCAAGTCGCTCCAGCGTGCGGCCGGGTGCGAGGTCGACGGTCAATGTCGCCTGGCCTTGCACAAAAAGCCGGTCCCGAAGTGCTGCTGAATGGGCATAGACAAGGCTGCCTTCGATCCCCTGCCCGGAGATCACGAATTCGCCTTGGAATGTGCCGGCGTCGGAAGTGGTCGAAACGGATTTCAGCGGCTCTCCGGCGAAACGGTCACGAAATGCCTCGCTCCAGGCAACATCGAAGCCGCAATTGGCCGGCTGCAGATCGGCGACTTCAACGCTCTTGTCCTTCAGCCACGGCACCCAGGCGGCATCCGAGCCAAGCCGCGGCCAACTGGCGCCGCCCAGTGCCACAAGAGCGGCATCGGGCTGGACCGTGACGGGCCCTTCCGGAGTTTCGAACCGGTAACCGTTTTCGGCAAACCCCACCCAGCGACGCCGCGTCCTGAGCATCACGCCCTGCGCCTCCAGCCGCCGCAGCCAGGCGCGCAATAGCGGCGAGGCCTTCATAACCGTCGGAAACACGCGGCCGGAGGTCCCCACGAAGGTTTCCGTGCCAAGCCCCAGCGCCCAGGCCCGCACGTCGCCCGGCGTGAATGCCTCGAGGGCAGGGCGCAGTCGAGCGGAGGCGCTTCCGAAACGCGCCGCGAACTTTGAAAAATCTTCCGAATGGGTGATGTTCAGCCCGGATTTCCCGGCGAGCAGGAATTTCCGCCCGAAGGTCGGCATCGCCTCGTAGACGGTCACTGCGTGACCGGCAGCGGAGAGAACCTCCGCCGCCATCAGCCCTGTCGGGCCGCCGCCGATGATCGCGATCTGCTTTGTCATGCCTCCCGGTTAAGGCAGATCAGTCCGCTTTGCCATAGCCTCCGGCGGTCGGCGTCTGGACGGTCACCGCTTCGCCCGCCTCGATGATCGTCTGGGCGCAGCCCCCAAGCTCTTCGAGCGTGCCGTCGAGGCGTCGTACCGTCGTCTTGCCAAGCTCGCCGGTTTCGCCGCCCTGAAGCCCATGCGGCTTGATCGTCCGGTGCGACGAAAGGATGGCGCAATCCATTTTTTCGAGGAAACGGATGGTGCGCTTCGTGCCGTTGCCGGCCGAGAACCTGCCCCTGCCGCCGGAATTGTCGCGGATGTGGAAATCTTCGAGCAGCACCGGATAACGGGTTTCCAGGATTTCCGGGTCGGTGAGGCGGGAATTGGTCATGTGCACATGCACCGCGTCCGTGCCTTCGAAACCGGTCCCGTCGTTGAACACGCCGGCCGGCGAGCCGGAGCACAGCGTCTCGTAATATTGGTAGGTCGCATTGCCGAAGGTGAGGTTGTTCATCGAGCCCTGGCTTGCCGCCATCGCCCCGAGCGCGCCGAACAGCGCGTTGGTCACATGCTGGCTGGTCTCGACATTGCCGGCGACGACCGCCGCCGGATATTGCGGCTTCAGCATCGACCCTTCCGGCACGATGATCCGGATCGGCCGCAGGCATCCCGCGTTCATGGGAATGGAGCTTTCGACCATGACGCGGAAGACATAAAGCACCGCGGCCCGGGTGACCGGTTCCGGTGCATTGAAGTTGTTCTTCTTTTGCGGGCTCGTTCCGGTGAAATCGACAGTCGCCTCGCGTTTTGCCTTGTCGACGGTGATTTTCACCTGGATCACGCTGCCCTGGTCGGTCGGGTAGGTGAATTCAGAATCGCCAAGTTTTTCGATGACGCGGCGGACGCTCTCCTCCGCATTGTCCTGCACGTGGCCCATATAGGCCCGCACCACGTCCAACCCGAACTGCGCAATCATCTTGCGCATCTCGTGCACGCCCTTTTCGTTGGCGGCGATCTGGGCGCGAAGGTCCGCGACGTTCTGCGCGACGTTGCGGGCGGGGTAGGGGTGGTTGGAGAGGAGATCGGTGATGCCGGCCTCGTCGAACCGGCCGCGATCGACGAGCAGCACGTTGTCGAACAGCACGCCCTCCTCGTCGACGGTGGTCGCAAGCGGCGTCATCGAACCCGGCGCGGTGCCGCCGACATCCGCGTGGTGTCCGCGCGAGGCGACGTAGAACAGGATGTGTCTACCCTCGGAATCAAAGACCGGCGTAACGACGGTGATATCCGGCAGGTGGGTGCCGCCATTATAGGGCGCGTTCAACGCAAACACGTCGCCGGGGCGGATCCTGCCATGGTTCTGAGCGATGACGCTTTCGACCGAGCGGTCCATCGAACCGAGATGCACCGGCATGTGCGGGGCGTTGGCCACCAGCGCGCCATCCGCATCGAAGACGGCGCAGGAGAAATCCAGCCGTTCCTTGATGTTGACCGACGAAGCGGTGTTCTGCAGCGTCACGCCCATCTGTTCGGCGATCGACATGAACAGGTTGTTGAACACTTCGAGCAGCACCGGATCGGCCTGGGTGCCGATCGGCCTGGCGCGGGAGAGTTCCGCGACGCGCTTCAGAACAACGTGGTTCAACCCGGTGATCTCGAAAGCCCAGCCGTCTTCGACGACAATCGTCTGGTGCGGCTCGACGATCAGGCACGGGCCGCTTGCGCGCGATCCAGGCTTGATCTCGGCGCGCCGATAAACTGGCGCTTCGCGCCATGCACCGCCGGAGAAGAACTTTGTCTGTTCAGCCGCCGCTTGCGCGCTATCGTCCAGTTCGAATTCCGGTTCGTCGGAATCGGCGCCGCCGCCGATCGCCTCGACCTCGTAGGCCTCGAAAATAATCTCTCGGTTTTCGAAGATGAAGCCGAACTGTTTCCTGTGCGCCGTTTCGAAGGCGACCGTCATGTCGGCGGCGTCGGTCACGGTTACGGGCAAAGTCGTATCCGTGCCCTGATAGCGCAGGTGTGCGCGGTGCAGGACTTCGGTATCTGCCCGGGAAACGCCCTGCGAGGCCATTTCCTCCAGCACGCTGGCGGTCAGCTCGTCCTGGGTTGCCTCAAGCGTCTCCAGCGCGGCCGCAAGCTCGTGAGATACCGTGCGCTGGCGTGTGGCCCGGATATCCGCAAGCCCCATGCCATAGGCCGACAGGATGCCCGAAAACGGATGGATCATCACGGTCGAAATACCGAGCGCATCAGCTGTCAGGCAGGCATGCTGTCCGCCGGCGCCGCCGAAGCAGGTCAGCACGTAATGAGTGACGTCGTAGCCGCGCTGGACGCTGATCTTCTTGACCGCATTCGCCATGTTCTCGACGGCGATCGCCAGGAAACCATCAGCCACTTCTTCCGGTGAACGGCCGTCGCCGATCACCTTGGCCATGTCCTCGAAGGCGGCGCGCACGGCATCCGCATCGAGCGGCTGGTCGCGGTTGGGTCCGAAGATCGCCGGAAACAGCTTTGGCGACAGCTTGCCGAGCATGACATTGGCGTCTGTAACGGTCAGCGGTCCGCCGCGGCGATAGGCCTTCGGACCGGGATTGGCGCCAGCCGAATCCGGGCCGACGCGAAAACGGCCGTTCTCGAAATGCAGGATCGAACCGCCGCCGGCAGCGACGGTATGGATCGACATCATCGGCGCGCGCATGCGAACGCCCGCCACCTCGGTTTCGAACGAGCGTTCCAACTCGCCGTCATAATGAGACACGTCGGTCGACGTGCCGCCCATGTCGAAGCCGATCATCCGGTTGAAACCCGCAAGCCGCGAGGTCTCGACCGCTCCGACCACGCCGCCGGCCGGGCCGGACAGGATCGCATCCTTGCCCTGGAACAGCCGCGCTGCGGTCAGCCCGCCGGAGGACTGCATGAACATCAGCTGCGCGCCTTGGCCGTCGGTGGCGTCCAAGCCGGTGCCGAGTTCGCCGGCAACCTGCTCCACATAGCGGCGCAGGATCGGCGACAGATAGGCGTCGACGACAGTCGTGTCGCCGCGCCCGACCAGCTTGATCAGCGGCGAAACCTCGTGACTGACGGAAACCTGGGTGAAGCCGATCTCGCGGGCGATATGCGCAATCAGCTGCTCATGCGCCGGGAAGCGATAGGCATGCATCAGGACGATCGCGACGGCGCGGAAGCCGGCGTCATACTGCTCCTGCAGCTGCGCGCGGATCGTTGCGGCATCCGGTGCAGCTTCGATCGTGCCGTCGGCGCGGACGCGTTCATCCACCTCGACCACGTGCTTGTAGAGCAGCTCCGGCTTGATGATCTTCTTGGCGAAGATGTCGGCGCGGGCCTGATAGCCGATCGCCAGCGCATCGCGGAAGCCGCGGGTCGTCACCAGCAGCGTGCGCTCGCCCTTGCGCTCCAGCAGCGCATTGGTGGCGACCGTCGTGCCCATCTTTACCGCGCCGATGGCATCGGCGGGTATGGCAGTGCCGGCCGGCACGCCAAGGAGTTCGCGAATCCCTTGTACGGCCGCATCACGATAGGCTTCCGGATTTTCGGACAGGACTTTATGGGCGACAAGCGATCCGTCCGGCTTCCGGCCGACGATGTCGGTGAACGTGCCGCCGCGATCGATCCAGAAATCCCACTTAGCTTCGGTCATGTTCCGCCCTCAAATCAAATTCGATAGGCAATAACGAAAACATTTCGTCGATAAAACGTCAATGATTAGTTGACAGGAAAATGCACATTGAAGCATCATGCTCGCTGAACGGGCAGGAAGCCGCCAAGAGCTCCACCCGGATAACCGGCAACCGAGGGGAGCCGACCATGCCGTTTTTCATATCCTGTTACGGGAGGCCGATCCATGTCCTCCGTTGATCCGCATCATAGCATTCTTCCGGAATTCCTTCGACGAGCGCTGGACGGCCTGTATCTCGCCGCTGGGTATCTGGGAGGCGTATTTCTCGTGGCGACGTTCGCAATCATGCTGTCCCTGTCGGCCGGCCGGCCGCTGGGCGTCGATATTCCCGCCGGTGACGACTTTACCGCCTGGTGCATGGCAGCAACGGCCTTTCTGCCGTTAGCTCATACCTTCCGGTCCGCCGAACTCATCCGCATGGGGTTGCTGATCGACAGGATCGGCGGAGCGCCTCGGCGGGCGCTTGAAATCGGCTGCACAGCTACTGCGACTTTGGCTGTCGGTTATTTCGCTTGGTATGCGGTGGACATGACATTGACCTCGTGGAAATTCAACGACGTCTCGCAGGGGGTCATTCCGGTTCCGCTCTGGATTCCCCAGATCGGCATGTCTCTTGGTCTGGTCATCCTGGAAGTCGCCTTCGTTGACGAACTTCTCCACCTCCTGTTCGGTGGTATGCCGCGTTACGAGAAGCCGGTGCCGAAGACCAAGGAAGAGATCATCGAGCGCGTCATGGAAAGTGGAGTCTGAATATGGATACCACTTTCCTGGTCGAGATTTCAGGTCTCATTCTCGGCGCGATGCTCATCCTCCTTATGGGCGGAGTGTGGATTGGCATCGCGTTGCTGATATGCGGCTTCATCGCAATGCAGTTCGCCCCGGCCGGCATCCAGATCGGCGCCGCCATGGCCACCAATGCCTGGAGCGGCAGCGCATCCTGGAGCCTCGCAGCCTTGCCCCTGTTCATCTGGATGGGAGAAATCCTCTACAGGACGCGGCTCTCGGACGAGATGTTTCGTGGCCTGTCGCCTTGGCTGAATTGGCTGCCGGGACGTCTCGTCCACGTCAACGTGCTTGGCTGCGGGCTTTTTGGCGCGGTCTCAGGCTCGTCCGCAGCAACGACCGCAATGGTGGCGAAAATCACCTTGCCCGAACTCAAGAAGCGGGGCTACGACGAAAACATCAGCCTGGGATCGCTCGCCGGCGCGGGCACGCTCGGTTTTCTGGTGCCGCCGTCCATTCCAATGATCGTCTATGCGGTCGCAGCGAATGTTTCGATCATCCAGATGTTCATGGCGGGTCTCATTCCGGCCGTCATCGTCATGATCCTGTACATGGGTGCGATCGTCGTTTGGTCGCTGATGAACCCGGACAAGAGCCCCGCTCCTGCCCCGAAGACGTCTTTTCCGACCAAGCTGAAGGAGACGTTGAACCTCATCCCCCTGGCGTTGCTGATTCTCACGGTCTTTTCTGCCCTGATGCTCGGATGGGCGACGGCGACCGAATGCGCGGCATGGGGCGTCCTGGGCGCCCTCGTCATCGCTGCGTCGCAGAGGGCTCTTACTTGGAGAAGTTTCATCGACAGCGTGTTGGGCGCGACCCGCATGACGTCGATGGTCATGCTGATCCTCACGGGAGCCGGCTATATGTCGATTGCCATGGGATATACGGGCATTCCGAACGCTCTTGCGGCGTGGGTCGACAGTTTTCAGCTTAGCCCCTACGCGCTGATTGCCGTTCTGACGCTTATGTATGTGCTGCTCGGTTGCGCCATCGACGGCCTGTCCATGATCGTGCTGACCACAGTCGTGGTGCTGCCGATGATCCAGCAGGCCGGTTTCGACCTGATCTGGTTCGGCATCTTCCTGGTGTTGATGGTCGAGATGGCGCAGATCACGCCACCGGTCGGCTTCAACCTCTTCGTTCTCCAGACGATGAGCGGGCGCGATAGCCTGACGGTTGCGCGTGCCGCACTGCCATTCTTCTTCCTGCTTCTGGCGACCGTCGCCGTCCTCACGATCTTCCCGGATATCGTGATGTTTCTGCCGAAAATGGCTTTCCCGGGATAACTAGAGAGAAAAGGGAACTGAAATGAGAAAATTGCTCTCCAATCTGGTTCGCCCGGGCATTGCGGCGGCGGCCTTGCTGGCAGCCTCCGGTGCGGCGCTCGCCCAGACCGCCTGGGTCCTGCCGTCCGCCTATCCGCCGGCGAACTACCATGTCGAGAACCTGATGCAGTTCGCCAAGGACGTCGAAACGGCTTCCGGCGGCAAATTGAAGATCACCGTTCATCCGAACGCTTCGCTCTTCAAGGCGCCGGATATCAAGCGGGCTGTCCAGACCGGTCAGGCGCAGGCCGGCGAAGTGCTGATCTCGCTGCACGAGAATGAAAACCCCGTCTTCGGCATCGACGTCGTGCCGTTCCTGGCAACCAGCTTCGACGCATCGAAGAAGCTCTATGCCGCCTCGAAGCCGGCGGTTGAAAAGGCGCTCGACGCCCAGGGTCTCAAGCTCCTCTATGCAACGCCGTGGCCACCCCAGGGCATCTTCACCAAGAAGGACGTCAACAGCACCGCTGACCTTAAAGGTCTGAAATGGCGCGCCTATAACGTCGGCACGTCGCGCATCGCCGATCTCGTCGGCGCCCAGCCGGTCACGGTCCAGGCGGCCGAACTGCCGCAGGCTCTCGCAACCGGCGTCGTTGACGGCTTGATGACCTCGAGCGCCACCGGCGTCGATAGCAAGATCTGGGAATCGCTGAACCACTATTACGATACCCAGGCCTGGATCCCGAAGAACGTCATCTTCGTCAACAAGGCCGCCTTCGCAGCACTCGATCCGGCCGTCCAGAAGGCCGTCACCGATGCCGCGGCTGCCGCCGAAGCTCGCGGCTGGGCGCTCGGTGCCGAAAAGACCGCCGCCTACATGGAAACCCTCAGGAAGAACGGCATGAAGGTTCTTGAGCCGAGTGCCGACCTGAAAAAGGGCCTGGCCGATGTCGGCTCCAAGCTGACCGAGGACTGGTCGAAGAAGGCCGGCGCTGATGGCGCCGCCATTCTGGACGCCTACAAGAAGATGTGATTTGAGGGGCGCCGCAGGCACCCCTCTGCGGCGCGCTCGTCCCGGGAGGAGAAATCATGGTATCGGAAAAGAGTGAATTCGGCCCGATCGTATCCTCCGGGCACCTGGCGAGCGGCGCATTGCCGGCGCTGTCGGAGATCGAGTTCGGCATGATCATGCTGAACCACGCCTTCAGCCGCTGGATGGTGCGCTGCATGTCGGCAGCCGGCGTACCGGATCTGTCGCCGATCGATATTCTCGTGCTGCACAACATCAACAGCCGCAACAAGGCAAAGACGCTCGCCGATATCGCGCTCGTCCTCAACATCGAGGACACGCATGTGGTGACTTACGCGCTGAAGAAACTGGAACGCCTGAAGCTGATCAAATCCGGCCGTCGCGGCAAGGAAAAGCTGGTCATGGTGACGGAAGCGGGCGCCGAAGCCTGCAAGCGCTATGCGGCGGTGCGCGAGGAACTGCTGGTCAAGTCGGTGCTTGCGACCGAGGTATCGGGCGAAACCCTGTCGGCCATGGCAGCCCGCCTGCGCGCGCTGTCCGGCCATTACGACCAGGCGGCCCGCGCCGCCGCATCGCTCTAGGAAAACAGCGCATCCATCAGCGGATGGTCGGGGTCCGCCATGCCGTCAAGGATGGTGAAATGATGCCTGTCCGGCTCCTCGACGGCCTCCGTCTCGGCGCCCAGCCCCTTCCAGATACTGGCAAGCAGCGCGTTCTGTCGGATGAATTCGGCGCGTTCGCCAGCCCCTACCCAGCAGGTCACCTTCGCTCCCGGCAGCGGTTCCAGCAGCGCCGGGCTTTCACGATAGGCTTCTTCGACATCGATCCGCTGCTTTTCGTTCATCTTCGTCTTCATGATCGGCCGCAGATCGTGCACGCCGGAGAGTGAAACCGTATTGGCGATGCGGCTGCGCACAGCCTCCGGCAGCGGCGACGTGGCGGAGATCATCCGCGTCACCAGATGCCCGCCCGCCGAATGGCCGATCAGCCGGATCGGTCCCGCCACGTCCTTTGCGGCAGCTTCGATCGCCTTGCCGATTTCCACAGTGATGCCGGAAATGCGGTTTTCCGGGGCCAATGTGTACATCGGCATGGCGACGGCATATCCGCGCTGCACCGAACCCTTGGCGAACTGCGACCAGTAGCTGTTGTCGAGGCCGATCCAGAAGCCGCCGTGGACAAAAACCACAAGGCCGGCCGGTTCGGTTTCGGGCAGGAAAAGGTCGAAGCGGTTGCGCGGTCTTTCGCCATAGGAAAGACCGAGCTTGGCGCGGCCCGCTGCGAAAAGCGTCTCGCGAAAAAGTCGTGCCGGCTCCACCCATGCTGCCGGCCAACGGTCGCCCTGGGGAATGTTGATGCCGTTGGCATAGGCATTGTCCCAGTCGCTAATCCGATGACGCATCTTCACTTTCCCTTCGATAAGGCCTGATTTCGAGCGTCATACTGGCACCGCATCGGCCCGCTTGGAAGCCGCTCAAGCGCCAAAAATGGCGGTCGCGGAAAATTATTACAAACTTAAAATTTCTCTCTTGCAACCGAGGGAAAGCAGTGCTTTTCTGAATGAAAGGCAAAAAGCCGCTCGATAAAAAACGCTTGGGAACGAAAATATGCTGGGACCGTCAGGCCATCTGGATACGTTTGCCCGCGACAATCTTCCGCCGCCAGACCAGTGGCCGGAAATCAGGCTTGATGGCTTCGATTATCCGGAATGGATGAATGCGGGCGTCGAACTCACCGACCGCATGGTCGAGCGCGGCTTCGGCGACAACACAGCGCTCATCGGCAACGGCCGCCGTCGCACCTACAAGGAATTGTCCGACTGGACGAACCGCATCGCGCGTGCGCTGACCGAGGATTACGGCCTGAAGCCCGGCAACCGGGTGTTGATCCGCTCCGCCAACAACCCGGCCATGGTCGCCTGCTGGCTGGCCGCGACCAAGGCCGGCGCGGTCGTCGTCAACACCATGCCGATGCTGCGCTCCGGCGAGCTCGCCAAGATCATCGACAAGGCGGAAATTTCGATCGCGCTCTGCGATACGCGGCTGATGGACGAACTGGTCGCCTGCGCCAAGGAAAGCCGGTTCCTGAAACAGGTAATCGGCTTCGACGGCACCGCCAATCATGACGCCGAGCTCGATCGGGCGGCGCTCAACAAGCCGGTGCGTTTCGAAGCGGTGAAAACCGGCCGCGACGATGTCGCCCTGCTCGGCTTCACGTCCGGTTCCACCGGCGTGCCGAAGGCGACCATGCATTTCCACCGCGATATCCTGATCATCGCCGACGCCTATGCGAAGGAAGTGCTGGACGTGACGCCGGACGACGTGTTCGTCGGTTCACCGCCGCTCGCCTTCACCTTCGGGCTCGGTGGCCTCGCGGTCTTCCCCTTACGTTTCGGCGCGGCCGCGACCCTTCTGGAACAGGCAACGCCGGCCAAGATGATCGAGATCATCGAGACCTATAAGGCGACGATCAGCTTCACCGCGCCGACCGCATACCGCGCCATGCTGGCGGCGATGGATGCCGGCGCCGATCTCTCGTCGCTGCGCATCGCCGTTTCCGCCGGCGAGACCTTGCCCGGTCCGGTCTTCGACGAGTGGGTCAAGAAGACCGGCAAGCCGATCCTCGACGGCATCGGTGCCACCGAGATGCTGCATATCTTCATCTCCAACCGTCTCGGCGATTCAAAGCCGGCCAGCACCGGCAAGCCGCTCACCGGCTACGAGGCGATCGTTGTCGACGACGACATGAACGAAGTGCCGCGCGGCACGATCGGCAGGCTGGCGGTCAAGGGACCGATCGGCTGCCGTTACCTCGCCGACGACCGCCAGAAGGACTATGTCAGGGACGGCTGGAACCTGACGGGCGACAGTTTTATCGAGGACGAGGATGGCTATTTCCATTTTGCCGCCCGCTCCGACGACATGATCGTCTCGGCCGGCTACAACATCGCCGGTCCCGAGGTGGAGGCGGCCCTCCTCAAGCACGAGGCGGTGCTCGAATGCGCCGTGATCGGCGTGTCGGACGAGGCGCGCGGCACGATCGTCGAGGCGCATGTGGTTCTGGCGAAGGGCGCCGAACCAGGCGAACTGATGGTCAAGCTTCTGCAGGATCATGTGAAGGCGGTCATCGCGCCTTACAAATATCCGCGTTCGATCGTGTTCACCGAGGCCCTGCCGAAGACGGAATCCGGCAAGATCCAGCGCTTCCGCCTGAAGCAGAAGCCCTCGGCTTAACCATGGCGATTGGCGGTTGAATTTCGCCTGACATGTAGAGTGGAAGTTTCCACGCAAATGTGGAAGACAAAGAAGACCCGGCGGATGTCCAAGTCCGTCGAAGGCATCGGGAACAACACAAAAACAAACGGGAGTTCGTCACATGAAGAAAATGCTTGCTGCTGCCACTTTGGCGCTGAGCATGAGCACCACCGGCATGGCTTTCGCCGAGCCGCTGAAGATCGGCATGATCACCACGCTTTCGGGTGGTGGCGCCGGCCTCGGCATCGATACGCGCGACGGCTTCATGCTGGCAATCAAGAACGCCGGCAACAAGGACATCACAGTCGTTACCGAAGACGATGCGCAGAAGCCGGAACTGGCCGTGCAGATCGCCGACAAGATGATCCAGAGCGACAAGGTCGATATCCTGACCGGCATCGTCTGGTCGAACCTGCTGATGGCCGTTGCCCCGAGTGCGGTGGCACAGGGCAAGTTCTACGTGTCGACCAATGCGGCGCCTGCAGCGCTTGCCGGCGCCAACTGCAACAAGCTCTATTTCAACGCCGCCTACCAGAACGACAACCTTCATGAAGCCATGGGCGAATATGCCAACAAGGGCTACAAGAAGATGTTCATCCTCGCCCCGAACTATCCGGCCGGCAAGGATTCGCTGACCGGCTTCAAGCGTTATTACAAGGGCCAGCTCGCCGCCGAGGTGTACACCCAGGTCGGCCAGACCGACTACGCTGCCGAAATCGCCCAGATGCGCGCCTCCGGCGCCGACGGCATCTTCGTCTTCCTGCCAGGCGGCATGGGCATCGCCTTCATGAAGCAGTTCGCCCAGTCGGGCGTCAAAATCCCGGTCATGGGCCCGGGCTTCTCCTTCAGCCAGGACGTTTTGCCGGCAATCGGCGACGCTGCGGTCGGCGCCAAGGCGTCCGGTCAGTGGGCCCCGGACTTCGACAACGCAGCAAGCAAGAAGTTCCTGGCGGATTTCCAGAAGGAATATAACCGCCTGCCGTCCATCTATGCCGTCCAGGCCTATGACGCAGCCCAGCTCATCGTTGCCGCAGCGTCCAAGGCCAGCGTCAAGAATGCCGATGCGTTCGGCGCCGAACTGAAGAAGGCCGACATCCAGTCCCCGCGTGGAAAATTCAAGTTCAACACTAACCAGCATCCGATCCAGGATATCTACCTGACGGAGGTGGTGAAGCAGAACGGCGTCATCACCAACAAGACGGTGGAGAAGATCTTCGCCGATCATGGCGATGCCTATGCCAAAGACTGCAAGATCTAAGGCCTGCCTGTGACTTTGGCACTTGCTCTCGAGCAGTTGCTCAACGGCCTGCAGCTCGGCGTCATGTTGTTTCTCATGGCTGCCGGGCTGACGCTGATCTTCGGCGTCATGGGCCTGATCAACCTCGCTCACGGCTCGCTATACATGGTCGGCGCATTTGCCTGCGCCACCGTAGCGGCGTGGACCGGCTCGTTCTGGATCGGATTGATCGCCAGCCTCGTCGCGGCCGCCGCCGCCGGGGCGATCGTCGAACTCGTGGTGATCCGTAGACTCTACGATCGGGATCACCTCGACCAGGTGCTCGCCACCTTCGCGCTGATCCTGATATTTTCGGAAGGCACGCGCTGGCTGTTCGGCTCCTTCCCGCTCTATCTCGATATCCCACCGCTTCTGCAGGGCGCCGTCGCGCTGCCGGGCGGCACGGAATATCCGGTCTACCGTCTGGCGATCATCCTCGCCGGCGCGATCGTCGCCTTCGGCCTCTATCTGCTGATCTCCCGGACCCGCCTCGGCATGCGCATCCGTGCCGGCGAAAGCGACCGCGAGATGATCGGCGCTTTAGGCGTCGATATCCGCACGCTCTATACCGTCGTCTTCGCGCTTGGCGCGGCACTCGCTGGTTTTGCCGGCGCCATGGTCGGGGCACTGCAGTCGGTGCAGGTCGGCATGGGCGAGCCGGTGCTGATCCTCGCCTTCGTGGTCATCGTCATCGGCGGCATCGGCTCGATCAAGGGCGCGCTTCTCGGTGCGCTGCTGGTCGGGGTTACCGATACGATGGGGCGTTTCCTGTTGCCGAAGATCCTGGCGCTGTTCGTCGCCCCGGCCCAGGCCGGCATGATCGGCGGCGCTGCGGCCTCGATGCTGATCTATATCGTCATGGCGGTCATTCTTGCGGTCAAACCGCGCGGCCTCTTCCCCGCGGCGCATGCGTGAGGCCCCTGGCTTAAGATGATCCTGACCCGCGAAAACCTCATCAACTTCATTCTGGCGGCAATGCTGCTCGCCGTGCCCTTTGCGGCGAACGCGCTAGGCCAGCCATTCTACATCACACTGGCGACCCGCATCGCCATCCTCGCGCTTGCTGCGACTGGCCTCAATCTGGCGCTCGGCCTCGGCGGTCTCGTCTCGTTCGGCCACGCGGCCTTCTTCGGAATCGGCGGTTATGTCGCCGGCATCCTGGCCGCTCACGCCTTTTCCGGCGATCCGCTGCTGTTCGGCCTTTCCGGCTCGAAGCAGATGTGGGTGATCTGGATCGTTGCCGTGATCGTCTCGGGACTCGTCGGCCTGGCGATCGGCGCGATCAGCCTTCGCACCTCGGGCGTCTATTTCATCATGATCACGCTCGCATTCGCGCAGATGGTCTATTATTTCGCGATCTCCTGGCCGGCCTATGGCGGCGAGGACGGGCTGTCGCTCCTCGTCCGCAACCAGTTTCCGGGCGTCAACACCATGCGGCCGCTGACCTTCTTCCTGATCTGCTATGTCGTCCTGCTGCTGGCGCTCAGCCTCTTCGCGCTGATTCGCGCCTCGCGTTTCGGCACGGCGCTGCAGGCGGCGCGGCAGAACGAGGTGCGTGTCGCGACCGTCGGCATCCAGCCCTACCGCATCCGGCTGACCGGCTTTGCGATCTCGGCGGCGGTCACTGGCCTTGCCGGCGCCCTGTTTGCCGATCTCAACCGCTTCGTCAGCCCGTCCATGCTCTCCTGGCACATGTCGGGCGAACTGATCGTGCTGATCATCCTCGGCGGCACCGGCCGGCTGTTCGGGCCGCTCGCGGGTGCGGCACTCTACGTCATCTTCGAATTTGCGCTCGGCGGCCTCACCGAGCGCTGGCAGTTCTTCCTCGGCCTCATCCTCCTCGTCGTCGTACTGTTTGCGCGCGGCGGTCTTCTGGGCCTGCTTGCCGGAAAGGCCAAACATGGTTGAGCCGGTTCTCCAGATCTCCAATCTCATCAAGAATTTCGGCGCGCTCCGGGCCACAGATGGTGTGACGCTCGACCTGCGCCCCGGTGAGATCCATGCCCTGATCGGCCCGAACGGCGCCGGCAAGTCGACGCTCATCCACCAGATCTGCGGCACGCTCCGGCAGGATAGCGGCTCGATCCGTTTTGCCGGGCAGGATATCGGTTCATTTGGGGTTGCCGAACGCGCCCGCCTTGGGCTTGGCCGCACCTTCCAGGTCTCGTCGATCGCGCCGGATTTCTCAGGCCTGCGCAATGTCATGCTGGCGGTCCAGGCAAAGCAGGGCTCGAGTTTCCGTTTTTTCAAGCCCGTCATGCGCGACAGGTCACTGATCGACACGGCAATGGCCATACTGGAACGCGTCGGGCTCACGGCCCGCGCCCGCATCCCTGCCGCCGAGCTTTCCCATGGCGAACGCCGGCAGCTCGAAATCGCCATGGCGCTGGCGCTCGGCTCGAAAGCCTTCCTGCTCGATGAGCCGATGGCCGGCATGGGGCCGGAAGGTTCCAAATCGCTGACCCGCTTCCTCGATACGCTGCGGCAGGAAGCGCCGATCCTGCTGGTCGAGCACGACATGGATGCGGTTTTCGCACTCGCCGACCGGATTTCGGTGCTCGTCTACGGCCGCATCATTGCGACCGGCACGGTGGAGGAGATCCGCCGCGACCCGACCGTGCGCACCGCCTATCTCGGAGACCACGCCTGATGCTGCTCGATGTAACAAAGATCGAAGCATTTTATGGCGCCAGCCAAGCATTGTTCGGCGTTGACCTCGCAGTCGCCGAAGGCGAGGCCGTCGCCCTGATGGGCCGTAACGGCATGGGCAAGACGACAACCATCCGCGCCATCTGTAACCTCACGCCGCCGCGATCAGGCGCCGTGAAGATCGGCGGCACGGATACCAAGGGCAAGCGGCCGCATCATGTCGCCAAGCTCGGCATCGGCCTGGTGCCGGAAGGCCGCCGTTGTTTTCCGAATCTCACGGTTCATGAAAACCTTGTCGCTGCCGCCCGGCCGGGCCAGTGGACGCTGGAACGCGTCAACGAACTGTTCCCCCGGCTTGAGGAGCGGCATGCGCAAATGGCAAGATCGCTGTCGGGTGGCGAGCAGCAGATGCTGGCGATCGGCCGCGCCCTGATGACCAATCCGCGGCTTCTCATTCTCGACGAGGCGACCGAAGGCCTTGCCCCGGTCATCCGCCAGGACATCTGGAAGGCGATCAGGCGGCTGAAAGCCGAAGGTTTGTCGATCCTCGTGGTGGATAAGACGCTTTCGGAGCTTTTGCCGGTTGCGGACCGCTGTGTCATCCTGGAAAACGGAAGAAGCGCCTGGAGCGGCAGGCCCGCGGACCTGACGACGGAACTGCAGGATCGATATCTCGGGGTATAGGCATGGAAGCGGAAGCGGCAAGCGCCGACCTGGAACTGATCGGCCATGGCCCGCATGGGAAGAACAAACCTGAGACGCGGCTGTGGCTGCGCATGCTTTCCACCACCAAGCTGATCACCACGGAAATCCGCCGCCGGCTCCGCACCGAGTTCGGCGCTACGCTTCCCCAGTTCGATCTGATGGCGCAGCTCTATCGCGAAGCGGACGGCTTGAGGCTCGGCGAGCTTTCCAAGCGCACCATGGTGACGAACGGCAACGTGACCGGGCTGGTGGAGCGGCTGGAGACGGATGGTTTCGTGCAGCGGGTCACGCCGGACGGAGACCGTCGCGTCACCGTCGCCAAGCTGACGCCCGCCGGTACCGAGCTTTTTGTCGCCATGGCGGCCGCTCACGAAGGCTGGCTGCGCGACATCATGGCCGATGTCGACCCGGCGATGATCGCCTCACTGTGGTCGGAGATCGGCGCGGTGAAAGCTTCCGCCAGCAACCACCTTTCCGGCAGCGCCTTCGAATAGTAAGGCTCGTCTCCGGGCGCAACAATTCGGGGTTAAGAAATGGCAGACCTGCAGGCGATCGTCGATGAGATCCATGCGAAGCTGACGCCGCGTCTGGGTGAAGGCAAGGTGGCCGACTACATCCCGCAGCTCGCCCATGTCGACCCGAAGAAATTCGGGATGGCGATCATCGATGTCGACGGTCAGGTCTTCAAGGCCGGCGATTGCGACGAACCCTTCTCGATCCAGAGCGTCTCGAAGGTCTTCACGCTGACGCTGGCGCTCGGCAAGCATGGCGAGACGACCTGGAACCGCGTCGGCCGCGAACCGTCCGGCTCCGCCTTCAATTCGATTGTCCAGCTCGAGCACGAGGAAGGCAAGCCGCGCAATCCGTTCATCAATGCCGGCGCCATCGCCGTCAGCGATCTCGTCCTTGCCGGACACACGCCGCGCGAGGCGATCGGCGAGATCGTCCGTTTTGTGCGTTACCTGGCGGATGACGATTCGATCGCCATCGATCCGGAAGTGGCGAAGTCGGAGCAGGCGACGGGTTTCCGCAATTTCGCGCTCGCCAATTTCATGCGCTCCTTCGGCAAGCTCGACCATCCCGTCGAACATGTCCTCGGCGTCTATTTCCACCATTGCGCGCTGGCGATGACCTGTACCCAGCTCGCCAAGTCGGCCCTTTTCCTCGCCGCATCGGGCCGCAATCCGCTGACCGGGCACACCGTAGTCTCGAAGCAGCGGGCAAGGCGCATCAATGCGCTGATGCTCACCTGCGGCCATTACGATGGATCGGGCGATTTCGCCTACCGTGTCGGTCTGCCCGGCAAGAGCGGGGTCGGCGGTGGCATCATGGCGGTAGCACCTGGCAAGGCCTCCGTCGCCGTCTGGTCGCCGGGCCTCAATCACAACGGCAATTCGCTGCTTGGTTCGCTGGCGCTGGAAATGCTGGCCACCAGAACCGGTTGGTCGGTGTTCGGCCAATAAAAAAAGCCCGGCCGGAGCCGGGTTTTCAGTGTGCTGGCAGCGTTATGATCAGTCTTCGCTGGCTGCCATCTGCGAAAGAGCATCGCCGCGTCCTCGTGCGCGTAGGATGAGCGGCAGGATGAGGGCAAGTGCTGCCACGCCCAGCAGCACGGCGGCGATCGGCGAGGTGACCAGCACCGTCACGTCACCCTGGCTGATGGCGAGGGCACGGCGGAGCTGCTGTTCGGCGAGCGGCCCGAGAATGAGGCCGACGATGACAGGCGCAATCGGATAATCGAAGACGCGCATGATGTAGGCGACGAGCCCGAAGACCAGCAGCATGCCGAGTTCGAACACCGATGGGTTGGCGCCGATCGTGCCGAGGGTGGCGAATACGAGGATGCCCGCGTAGAGCCACGGCTTCGGAATGGTCAGCAGCTTCACCCACAGGCCGACCAGCGGCAGGTTGAGCACGAGCAGCATCAGGTTGGCGATCAACAGCGAGGCGATCAGGCCCCAGACGAGCTGCGGGTTGGTCGCAAAAAGAAGCGGGCCGGGCTGCAGTCCGTATTGCTGGAAGCCTGCGAGCATGATCGCCGCGGTTGCCGAAGTCGGCAGCCCGAGGGTCAGGAGCGGCACCAGCGTGCCGGCGGCGGATGCATTGTTGGCCGCTTCCGGACCGGCGACGCCTTCGATCGCGCCATTGCCGAATTCTTCCGGGTGCTTGGAAAGCCGCTTTTCGGTCGCATAGGAGAGGAAGGTGCCGATCTCGGCGCCCCCGGCCGGCATCGCGCCGATCGGGAAGCCGATCACGGTGCCACGCAGCCAGGCTTTCCAGGAACGGGCCCAATCCTGGGCCGTCATCCACACAGAGCCCTTGATCGCCTCGATCTTGTCCGGAGCGGCCTCGCCCTGGGCGGCGATATAGAGCGTCTCGCCGATCGCGAACATGGCGACCGCCATCGTGGTCACCTCGATGCCGTCGAGCAGGTCCGGCACGCCGAAGGAAAGCCGGTTCTGGCCGGTCAGCTGGTCGATGCCGACGAGCGACAGGGCAAGCCCGATGAACAGCGAGGTGAGGCCCCGCAGCGTGGAATTGCCGAAGGCCGAGGAGACGGTGACGAAGGCCAGAACCATCAGCGCGAAATATTCGCGCGGACCGAAGACCAGCGCCAGCTTGACGATGTAGGGAGCGATGAAGGCAAGCGCCAAGGTGGCGATCAGGCCGGCCACGAACGATCCGATCGCCGCCGTCGCAAGAGCCGGACCGCCACGTCCCGCCCGAGCCATCTTGTTGCCTTCGAGCGCGGTGACGATCGAGGCGCTTTCACCCGGCGTGTTGAGGAGTATCGACGTCGTCGAGCCGCCATACATGCCGCCGTAATAGATGCCGGCAAACATGATCAGCGAGCCGGTCGCATCCAGCTGGTAGGTGACCGGCAGAAGCAGGGCGACCGTCGTTGCCGGACCGATGCCGGGGAGTACGCCCACCGCGGTGCCGAGCGTCACGCCGATCAGCGCGTAAAAGAGGTTCATCGGCTCCATTGCCGATACGAGCCCCTGGAGAAGAAATTCGAATGTGGTCATGATCTTGCTCTCAAGGGTCGCATCACTGGATGAGGTGTTCCAGCGGGCCTGCCGGAAGCGAAAGTTGCAGAACGCCGGCAAACAGCCACCAGATGGCGAGACAGATGACGATGCCGACCGGAATGCTGATCCATAGCCTGCGGGCGCCGAAACCTGCCGCCGCAAGGCCGAAAAGCGTGCCCGTGGCGATCGAGAACCCGGCGATCCGGATGAGGATCATTTGCGCCAGCAGGCCGGCGACGACCCACGCGACAGGTCCAAGCTCCTGTTTTTCCCGCGCCGGGAAATCGCGGCGAAAGGCGGCGAAGACCGTCCAGACGGCAAGTCCGATCAGCGCAAAGGCGATCCAGTCCGGAACTGTGGCCGGGCCGACCTGGCTATAGCCGCCCATATCCCTCAGCCGCGAGACGTCGAGAAAGATGACGACGGCGACAGCAACGAGGATGGCGGCAATAACAAGCGCCGCCCAATCGGGGCGGCGCTGCTCGGTGGTCGTTTTGTTGTTGTCGAGGCTCATTTGACCAGTCCGATGTCCTTCAGGATGGTTTCAGTGGCAGCGATGTCCTTGGCGAGCTGGGCGTCGAATTCCGGGCCGGAGAGATAGGTGTCGATCCAGCCCTTGGTCTTCAGGTTGTCCTGCCAGGTCTTGGACTTGGCAAGCTTTTCGACGTCGGCGGTCACAGCCTTCTTCTGCTCGGGGGTCAGGCCGGGAGCAGCGGCGACCATGCGCCAGTTCTGGATCACGACGTCAAGACCGCCTTCCTTCAGTGTCGGGGCATTGATGCCTTCGACCTTCTTTTCGGAGGAGATGGCGAGGAGGCGAAGCGTGCCGGCCTTGATCTGGCCTTCGAACTCGCCGTAGGACGAGATGCCGGCCGTGACCTGGCCGCCAAGGATGGCGGCGAGTGCTTCACCGCCGCCGGAAAACGCGATGTAGTTGACCTTCGTCGGATCGACGCCGGCGGCCTTGGCGATCAAACCGGCCGTGATGTGGTCCGTACCGCCGGCCGAACCGCCGCCCCAGGAAACCGAACCCGGATTTGCCTTCAGCTTGGCGGTCAGATCGGCAATCGACTTGATGTCGGAAGAAGCCGGAACGACGATGACTTCGTATTCGCCGGTCAGGCGGGCGATCGGGGTAACGTCCTTCAGCGTGACCGGGGACTTGTTGGTGAGGATAGCACCGACCATGACGTAGCCGCCGACCATCAGGGCGTTCGGATTGCCCTTCTGCTGGCTGGCGAACTGGGCGATGCCGATCGTGCCGCCGGCGCCGGGAACGTTCATGACCTGCACCTTGCTGGAGATCTTCTCAGTCTGCAAAGCGGTCTGCATGGTCCGGGCGGTCTGGTCCCAGCCGCCGCCGGGGGCGGCTGGCGCCATGATCGAATAGTCGGCCGCGGCGGCCGGAAGTGCGATTGCGCCCGCGAGAAGGGAAGCAAGCAAGAAATGTTTCAAGGGTCGATCCTCCGTTGGCGTCTTGATCCGACGCGAAATGCTTGTTTTGGCAGAACGAGGGAGATTGAAGCGGAAAGCGAGAATCGCTCGTCCGATGTCCTCCCATCGTGAATCGGGTCCCCGCCTCCACGGGGGCCGAATGCCCTAAGCCAGCATATCAAGCTGACATCTACCTGACATCTTTCGCGGACTTGCGATTTGGCAAGGGGTTTCGGCCCGCAGCCGCCGAATTTTGTGGCTATTGCAGCCGAAGGACTTCGTTCCAGCGGGAAATCAGCCGTGCCCGCTTCACCTGGTCGAGATAAACCATCAGCCCGAGGCTGACCGGAACCGGTTTCAATTGCCCGCCCAACATCTCCCGCAGCGTCGTCGCGGTGTTGTTGCCGGCGACTTCCGGGCTGACGGCCGGGATCTGCAGTTCACGGGCCATGATTGTCTGGCCTTCCTTCGACATGAAGAATTCGAGGTAACGTTTGCCGAGATCCGGCGCGGCGGCGGCCTGCGGCACAAGGCCGATACGCGACATCACCACCGTGTAATCCTTCGGCAGCACGATCCCGACATCCGGATGACGGGAAGCCCAGTCGGCGGCATAGGAACCGAGGATGTTGTAGCCGAGCAGGAACCGTCCGTCGGCGACGCGCTCCAGGATCGCCTGACTGGTCGAATAAAGTTTCACGCCCGCAGCCCCCATTGCCCGGATCACCGACCAGATATCGCCGAACTGTTCCTGGTCGCGCGCCATGAACAGGAAACCGACGCCGGACCGCTCGATGTCGTAGGTGCCGATTCGACCGTAGACGGCATCGCCCCGCTTCTGCAGGAATTCGACCAGTTCCGCCCGGGTCGAGGGCGGTGGGGAATCCTTAAAACTCGGCTTGTGATAGACGAACACGGCCGGTTCGAAAGTCAGCGCATAGGCCGTATTGCGCCAGTTGGCCCAGCCCGGCCATTGCCCGCTCATCGGCAGGTCGCTGCGCTGGGCGTAGCCGTCATTGGCAAGCTTCACCTGCAGGTCCATGGCCGACGAGAAGGCAAAGTCGGCAGTCTTGTTGCCGGCATCGGTTTCGCGCACGATCCGGTCGTAGATCTCGCCCGTCAGCATGTCCTCGTAGCGCACCGCGACATCCGGATTGGCCGTCTGGAAGCCGGCTATCATCGGCTTGGCGAGCGGCTCGTCGAGCGACGAATAGACCGTCAGCATGGGCGCATCGTCCCGCCCGGAGAGCGCCCGGAACAGCGTCGTGTCCGCCGCTGCAAAGCTGGGCGAAAGGGCAAGACAGAGGAATAGGAAAAGCAGCCTTTTCATGTGGCCACAATGCCCCACTGCAGCGGCCGCGACAAGCCAACCGGAACTCCGTAACATTCCCGCCACAGGGACCTCGATGCAACCGTCCGCCAGCTTGTTTTCCGATGCCAGATCATTACCTGTGGGCGGTCTTTTTTGCGCCGGAAGTCCCGGCGTCTTGTCAGCAACCAAAGGTCTCGCCCCATGTCGCTTACGCTCTACGATGTCACAGTGCCGGTCTTCATCCGCGCTTTCGGCAACCTCACGGAAATCCTGAAAAAGGGCGAAGCTTTCGCCGATGAAAAGGGCCTCGCCCACAAGGAACTGCTGGAGACCCGGCTGGTCGATGACATGTACCCGCTGATCTCCCAGATCCAGCGCGCCAGCGACACCGCGAAATTCGTGCCGGTCCGCGTCGGGCAGATCGAGAATATCCCGATGGCCGACGAAGAAGTTACTTTCGCCGACCTGCATGCCCGGATCGAAAAGACCGTGGCCTTCCTCAACAGCGTCGATCCTGCCACCATGGTCAATCGCGAAGATGCCGAGGTGATCGTCAAGACCCGCAGCGGCGAAACGAAGTTCACCGGCAAGAGCTACGTCCTCGGCTTCGCGCTGCCGAATTTCTATTTCCACGTAACCACGGCCTACGCCATCCTGCGCCACAAGGGCGTTCCGATCGGCAAGATGGATTATATCGGCCGTTCGCAGTAACAAGGTCGTCAGGCCCTCAGTGACATCGCCGCTTCCGCGTTTATAATCATCTGCGGAAGCGGGGAGATTTCGTGCGTATTCTTCTGGTCGAGGACAATCAGGCGCTGGCCGAGGGGCTGTCGACGATCCTGCGCGGCAGCGGTTATGCGGTCGATGCGGTTGCCGACGGCGCTTCGGCGGAAGCAGTCGCCGCCGCCGAAACCTATGACCTCGTCATCCTCGACCTGAACCTGCCGGAAATGGACGGGCTCGATGTGCTGCGCGCCATGCGGGCCAGGGCGAACAAGGCCGCTGTGATGATCCTGACCGCCCGCGGCACGCCCGAGGAGCGGGTGAAGGGGCTCGATCTCGGCGCCGACGACTATATGATCAAGCCTTTCGACATTTCGGAATTCGAGGCGCGCATCCGCGTGCTGCTGCGCCGCCAGGCGGGCCTCAGAAGCTCGATCGTCAACTACGGCGGCGTCACCTTCGACCTGAATTCACGAACCTTTTCGAGCCAGGGTGTGACCCTCGACCTCCCCGCACGCGAGGTGGCGCTTCTGGAACTGCTCTTCCTGCGCGCTGGCAAGGTGGTCTCCAAGGACGCGATCATGGCATCGCTGACCGGCTTCGACGACGATCTGTCCGCCAATGCCATCGAGCAATATGTAAGCCGCCTGCGCCGGCGTCTCGCCCCGCACGGACTCACGGTGAAGACCGCTCGCGGCATCGGGTATTATCTCGAAACCACGGCGCCGACCGCATGACATCCGGCTCTCACGGCGCCCAGCCGATCCCGCCGATCGCCGCCTATTCCCTGCGCCGCCGGCTGCTCGCATGGCTTCTCGCCTCGACGGCGGTGATCGGCACGATCGCCATGGCCGACACCTGGGACGAAGCGATCGATACGGCGAACGAGGTGTCCGACCGTGTGTTGGCCGGTTCCGCGCTGGCGATCGCCGAGCGGGTCATCGTCGCCGAAGACGGCACGCTGGAAGTCGACATTCCCTATGTGGCCCTGGAAATGCTGACCTCGGCAGCCCAGGACCGCGTCTTCTACCGCGTCGACGGGCCGCCCGGAAAATTCATCACCGGCTACCAGACGCTGCCGTCGATCCCGCGCCGGGAAGGTCAGGCGGCCGCCTTCGAGAATGCCACGTTCCGCGGCGAGCCGATCCGCGTGGCCGCCCTTGCGCGCTCCGCCTCGACCGGCATCAATTCCGTGCCCTTTACAGTGACAGTTGCGGAAACCACAATCGCCCGCCAGCAACTGACCCAGACGATCCTGATCCGCTCGGCGCTGCGCCTGCTGTTCATGATCGTCGGCGCCGCGATCATCGTCTGGGTAGCGGTGACGCTGTCGCTCCGGCCGCTGTATCGATTCAGCGAAGCGATCGCCGAACGCAGCCCGGATGATCTTCACCCGATCAGCGAGCGGGTGCCGAACGAGGTGCAGGGACTTGTCGACACGGTCAATTCCTTCATGGTGCGGCTGGAAAGCGCGCTTGAAGCATTACGTCATTTCACCGGCAATGCCAGCCATCAGCTGCGCACGCCGCTCGCCATCATCCGCACCCAGCTGGCGCTCGCCGACCGCGCCACGGAACTTGGCGAGGTGAAGGAGGCTGCCCGCAAGGCGGACGAGGCAGTCGCGGATGCCGAGCGCATTATTGCCCAGCTTCTCCTGATGGCGAAGATCGATGCGGCCACGCGATCGGCTTCGATGCAACGCGTCGACCTGACCGCGTTGGCGCGCGGGGCGACGGCCGACAATGTGCCGCTGGGCGCCGATGCCGGTATCGATCTCGGTTTCGAGGGGGAGGGGGAAATCATGATCTCTGCCGAGCCGCTGCTGATCGGCGAACTGATGAAGAACCTGATCGGCAATGCGCTGCTCTATGCGGGAAACGGCGCCGAGGTGACGGTTCGCGTCAAGTCGGAAGACGGTGCCGCTGTGCTCGAGGTCGAGGACGACGGTCCCGGCATTCCGCCGGAAAAACGGGATTCGGTGCTCAAGCGCTTCGATCGCGGCGATCGCTCGGATAAGCTCGGCACCGGCCTCGGCCTGCCGATCGTCGAGGAGATCGCCCGCCTGCACGGGGCGACGATGATCCTCGCGGACGGTCGCGAGGGGAAGGGTCTGAAGGTCGAGATACGGTTTCCTATAGCCGGCTAATCTTTGCGCGGCGTCAACGCGAGGCAATTGCCCCTCATCCCCCTGCCGGGACCTTCTCCCCGTTTGGACGGGGAGAAGAGGTTTGTGGCACTGTCGGAGATCCAGCCTCCTTCGCCCCGCGTGCGGGGAGAAGGTCCCGGCAGGGGGATGAGGGGCTTGAAGGCCGGAAGAACCCGCGTACCTATTCCTGATGCACCTTCACTCCACTGATCCAGGTGCTCTTCATTCCAAGGTCATCAGTCAACAACACGAAATCCGCATCGAAGCCGGGCTTCAGCGCCCCCTTGCGGTCGGAAAGGTAAGCGGCTTCCGCCGGATAGGTGGATGCCATGCGCAACGCCTCCTCGACCGGCAGGTCGAGCGCCTCGTGCGCAAACCGGACCGATGAGATCATGTCGATATCGGCGCCGGCCAGTGTGCCGTCGGCGAGCGTCAGGCGCCCGTCCTGGCGCAGGATCTCGCGGCCGTTCAGCGTAAAGCTCTTCATGTCCGTGCCGATGGTCGACATCGCGTCGGTGACGATGAAGATCTTGCCGGGTCCGTTCTTGGCCCGCAGCGCGACGCCCATCGCAGCCGGATGCACATGGATGCCGTCGGCGATGATCCCGACATAGAGCGAGCCGATATCGAGTGCGGCGCCGACAACACCCGGCTGGCGGTGGCCGAGCGGGCTCATGGCGTTGAACAGATGGGTAACGGTGCGAACGCCGGCCTCCGCATAGGCCTTGGCGGTCTCATAAGTCGTGTCGGTATGGCCGAGGCTCACCATGAAGCCGGCCTGCGCCAGCCGTGCCGCCTGCTCCACCGTCACGTTTTCCGGCGCGATGGTGATCATCATCGCATCGAACACTCCTTTGCAGGAGAGCATCAGTTCGATGTCCTTCTCCTCCATCGGCCGGATCAGGTTCGGGTCATGCGCACCCTTGCGCGCGATCGAAAGATGCGGGCCTTCGAGATGCAGGCCCAGGAAACCTGGCACGCCTTCGGCCTTCGCCTGCTTGCCGGCCTCGACCGTCCTGGACGTGATCTCGTAGTTGTCGGTGATCAACGTCGGCAGGAGTGCCGTCGTACCGAACTTTGCATGCGCGGCGCAGATCTGCCTGATACCCGTGACCGTCGGCTCCTCATTCAACAACACGCCGCCGCCGCCATTCACCTGCATGTCGATGAAGCCGGGAACGATCAGCCCGCCTCCGGTTTCGACCCGCTCGATGCCTTCCGGCAGCTCGGCCGTGGATTGGATCGCCTCGACCTTGCCATTCGCAAAAACGAGCGCAGCATCCTCATGCCAGAAGGTGCCGTCGAAGATGCGGGCTCCGGTAATGGCTTTGGATGTGCTCATAGCGTCTCGGTCACCTTCTTGAGTGCGACAGGCGCATCCGGATTGAAGCCCTTGGCGCGCGACCAGGCTTCGACGAAACCGTAGAAAGGCAAGATGAGCGTCAGCGCGTCGGTGATCGGATGGCCGGTCGCGACGAAGGGCAGCCTGCGGTCGGCCTTGACCTTGTCGGAGGTCGCAAACGCGAGCGCGCCCTTGGCCGCCAGGCTATCGGCGATCTCGATCGCCGAAGCTTCCGCGGCATCGCGTGCCGCGAAGGTGACGACCGGAAAACGCTTTTCGACAAGCGCCACCGGACCATGCAGCACTTCCGCAGCCGAATAGGCCTCGGCATGCATGTTGGAAGTTTCCTTGAACTTCAGCGCGGCTTCGCTGGCGATCGCCAATGCCGGGCCGCGGCCGAGCATGTAGAGCGATTCCGCATCGCCGAGTTCGTTTGCAAGCGCGCTCCAATCGAGCTTGACGGCCTTTTCGAAATGCTCCGGCAGGTCGCGGATGGCGGCTTTCAGCGCCTCGTCGCCGACCCACTCCGACAGCAGCGCAAGGCCTGCGACGATCGAGTTGACGAAGGATTTGGTTGCTGCGACGGCGAGTTCGGGTCCGGCATTGATGTTGATCGCATAAGCGGAAGCGCTGGCGATCGGCGAGGGGAGCGTATTGGTGAGCGCCACGGTGACGGCGCCGGCCTTGGTCGCGGCTTCCGCCATCGCGACGATATCCGGGCTCTTGCCGGATTGGGAAATGGCGATTGCCGCACCGCCGTCGAGCTTCAGCCTGGCGCCGTAGATCGAGGCAAGCGACGGACCGAGGGAAGCCACCGGCCGGCCGGCGGTGAGTTCGACGGCATACTTGATAAAGGTTGCCGCATGGTCGGACGAGCCGCGTGCAATAGTGATCAGGAAGGCCGGGTCCTTTTCGCGCAGCGCGCGGCCGGCTGCGGCAAGCTCGGTCGCCGAACCGTCGAGCAGGCGGGCCGCCGCTTCCGGAATCTCGTCGATTTCTTTGCGCATGTTCGTCATATTGGTCAGCATAACATCGTCCTCGAAGGTCAATTTTCGCCGAGCGAGAGCTCGGCCACGAAATCATAGGCGTCGCCGCGATAGAGCGAACGGGTCAGCTCCACCACACGGCCGGATGCGAGATAGGAAACCCGCTCGATCGAAAGCCCGGCGGAACCGACCGGCACGGCCAGCAGCCCGGCATCCGGGTTCTTCATATTGCAGGCCGATATCCGCTGTATGGCGCGCACCGGCCGGGCATCCTTTTTTCCGAGCTCCGCATAGAGCGAATTGGTCACCACCGAAGGATCGGGCAGAAAATTGGCCGAAATGCTGGCGCGTTCGATCGCAAGCGGCATGTCGTTGCCGAGGCGCAGGCGCCCGAGCCGCGCAACCTTTTCTCCTGGCGCAAGACCAAGCATCATCATCTCCTCGGGGGAAGGGTGGAAAAGCCCGCGCTCCAGCCATTCGGATCGCGTCACCAGCCCGCGTCGCGCCATGTCCTCGGTAAACGAGGTAAGCCGGGTCAGCGGCTGCTCGACCCGCGACATCGGCTTGACCACGAACGTGCCGGACCCATGCCTGCGGGTGAGCAGCCCGTCCTTGACGAGATCGTCGACGGCCTTGCGCACCGTGACCCGGCTGACATTGGCGTAGTCGGCAAGATCGCGCTCTGCCGGCAGGGCGTCGCCATGGCCGAGCTTGCCGCTGCGGATCGCATCTTCGAGACTCTGGCGCAGTTTTCGGTAAAGCGGCCCGGTTCCGGCCGATTGCAGGCCGTCGAGCGGCAGGATGGCGGCGAGCATCTGGTTCATGCGCGAAGCTCCGCCCGCGCACCATAGGTCTTGACCGCAAGCGCCACCGCGCCGGTCAGCGCATCGGCGAGCGGTTCGGAAAGTCGGGCGCGATGCCGCTCGGCCAGATATTCGGGATACAAGGGGGCAAGACCGCCGAGCAGGCAGAGCCGGCCTTTCGTCCCGGTGATCCCGTTTACAGCGTCGAGCGCCTCGTCGATGCCGGCAGCCCCGGTCTTGAGGATGCGGATCGCCGCCGCATCGCCCTTTTGCGCGAACTCGAACACTTTAGGCGTATGACGCCCGAAATCTCCGGGTTTCGCCAATCGGGCGAAATCGACCACCTTTTCCGGATTGTTGTCGAAATCGGCGAGGATGGCCTTCGACAGGCCTGTCATCGGATGGATGTTGTCGTAGGCGAGCAGGCTTTCCTGCAGTGCGAGCTGGCCGAGCCGTGCGCCGCTGCCGAGATCGCTCACCTGGAAACCCCAGCCGGCGACCGAGTGAAGCCGGCCCTGGTGCCGGGCGATATAGACCGTCCCGGTGCCGACGATGCCGATCGCCCCGTCCGCGTCGCCGATCGCGCCCTGAAGCGCGATCACGCCATCGGAAACGATGTCCGATTGCCTGAAAGGCAGCCGTGCCTGCACATAACTCACCGCATCGCCGACATTGTTGCCAGCAAGGCCGAGGACGGCCGAGGTGGTGGAGAGATCAGGTTCGATCCCCGCTTCCGCAAAAGCAAGGCTGGACGCTTCGGTAATGTGTTTCAGGGCGGTATCGGGGTCGGTCAGGATATTGGAGGCGCCGCTCTTGCCGCGGCCGAGAATCCTGCCGTTTTTGTCGGCCAGGGCCGCACGGCAACTTGTTCCGCCGCCATCGATTCCGATAAAATAATCCGCCATGGGTACCTCCGGGGTAAATAATACCAAAAAAGTACCAATAACCAAGCGTGATTTCAAAAATCCCAAGCAACAGGTTTCATATATTTGAAAATATTGCCATATTTCCCCTATGTTTGGCAGAAATTATCGATCCATTCATAAAAGTTAATTTTCCTTCTGGACAATTGGTATTTTTTTGGCATCATTTTGGTTAGAGGGAGAAGCCGGATGAGCAGAACTGCCACCGAAGCGAGACATGGGAAAGCGGAAGGGCTCGATACGCTCGCATCCGCCGACATCCTTGCGCTTCTCGCGTCCGGCCAGCAGGCGGCAGCCAAGGCTGTCGACCATGCCATTCCCGCGATCGCCAAGGCCGCAGACCTCGTCGCTGTCGCTCTCAAGTCCGGCGGCAAGGTGGTCTATGCTGGGGCCGGCAGTGCTGGTCTCGTGGCGATGGCCGACGCCATGGAACTGCCCGGGACTTACGGCGTCCCGCCTGAACGGATCGCCATCCTGTTTGCCGGCGGTGTTCCCAACATAGCTGACCTGCCCGGCGGTCCCGAAGACGATGCGTCGCTCGGCGAGCGTGATGCCGATATCATCGAGGCGGCCGATTGCGTCATCTGTGTTTCCGCCAGCGGTTCGACACCCTATACGGTGGCGGTGGCCGAAACCGCGAAACGCCGCAGCGCAAAACTCGTGGCCATCGCCAACAATGCCGGCGCAAGGCTGTTCGAGGGCGCCGATGCGGCGATCCTGCTCGAAACGCCACCGGAAGTCGTCGCCGGTTCCACCCGCATGGGTGCCGGCACGGCCCAGAAGATTGCCTTCAACATGCTGTCGACGCTTGCCGCCGTCAAACTCGGCCATGTGCATGACGGCCATATGATCAATCTGCGCGCCGATAACGGCAAGCTGCGCATACGCGCCGCCCGCATGGTGGCCGATATCGCCGGCATCGGTTTCGACGAGGCTCGTGCCTGGGTCGAGGTGGCCGAGGGTTCTGTCAAGGTCGCGGTCCTGCTCGCAGCCGGCGCGACCGATGTGGAAGCCGCAAAGACTTTGCTTGCCCGTTCGGACGGTGTGCTGCGCGCAGCGCTCGCCGAATTGCAGGCGTCCAAGAGTTCCATGAAACGCGCCTGAAAGGCGCATATAAAAGGGAGAACATCATGACACGCATATTGAAAAGCATTCTTTTTGCCACGACCGTACTCGCACCGGCGGGCCTTGCCGCCACCGGGGCATCCGCGCAGACCGCTAACCTCACCATCGAGAGTTGGCGCAATGACGACCTGCCGATCTGGCAGAAGAAGATCATCCCCGCCTTCGAAGCCAAGAACCCGGGCATCAAGGTGACCTTCGCCCCGATGGCGCCGACCGAATATAATTCGGCCGTCAACGCCAAGCTCGACGCCGGCACCGCTGGCGATCTCATCACCTGCCGTCCGTTCGATCTGTCGCTCGCCATGTTCCAGAAGGGGCAGCTCGCCTCGCTGAACGACCTGCCGGGCATTTCCAACTTCTCCGACGTCGGCAAGTCCGCCTGGAGCACTGACGACGGCAAGACCACGTTCTGCGTGCCGATGGCTTCCGTCATCCACGGCTTCATCTACAACAAGAAGGCCTTCACGGATGTGGGCGTCCAGATCCCGAAGACCGAGGACGAGTTCTTCGCAGTCCTCGAGAAGTTCAAAAAGGATGGCAAATACATCCCGCTCGCCATGGGCACCAAGGACCAGTGGGAAGCGGCGACCATGGGCTATTACAATATCGGCCCGAACTACTGGAAGGGCGAGGACGGCCGCAAGGCACTGATCGCAGGCAAGGAAAAGCTGACCGACGCCGACTGGGTCGAGCCCTACAAGGCGCTCGCCAAGTGGAAGCCTTATCTCGGCGACGGTTTCGAAGCCCAGACCTATCCGGACAGCCAGAACCTCTTCACGCTCGGACGCGCCGCCATCTATCCGGCCGGTTCCTGGGAAATCGCTCCGTTCAAGGCGCAGGCCGATTTCGAGATGGGCGCCTTCCCGCCGCCGGTGAAGAAGGCAGGCGATACCTGCTACATTTCCGACCATAACGACATCGGCATCGGCCTCAACGCCAAGGGCAAGAACCTCGAAGCCGCCAAGAAATTCCTTTCCTGGGTCGCTTCGCCGGAATTTGCCGATCTCTATGCCAACGCAGCACCAGGCTTCTTCAGCCTGAACTCGACGCCGGTGAAGATGCAGGACGCGCTTGCCCAGGAGTTCGTCTCCTGGCGCCAGAACTGCAAGCAGACGATCCGCCCGAGCGCTGCCGTCGTCGGCCGCGGCCAGCCGAACCTCGACCTAGAAATGTGGCGTGTCTCGGCCAACGTGATCAACGGTACCCAGACCCCGGAACAGGCCGCTGCCGAAACCCAGAAGGGTCTCGACAGCTGGTACAAGCCGGCGAAGTAAGCCTCCGCCTCTGGCGATCGAAGACTGCCCCTCACCCTCACCCTAATCCTCTCCCCGCTTGCGGGGAGAGGGGACTTGCCCCACCATGCCTTTGAAGCACGGAAACGGTGCGGCATATCCCTTCTCCCCGTCGAGACGGGGAGAAGGTGGCGGCAGCCGGATGAGGGGCTCCTTCGTAATTCAGTTCAAGATTCTAACCCGGAACCCAAACCCATGAGCGATACCGAAATTGCCGATATCGAAACGGTTCCGGTGAAGCGCCCCACCCGCTGGCACATCGCCGTTTTCCTGGCTCCGGCCTTCCTCGTCTATACGGCGGTGATGATCCTGCCGCTGATCGAGACGTTGCGTCTGTCGCTCTTCAACATCGTCGAGGGCCAGCTCGCCTTCGTCGGCCTCAGCAATTTCAAGGTGCTGTTCGGCGATCCGCGCCTGTCCGCCGATTTCTGGAACGCGCTGCGCAACAACGTCATCTTCTTCATCATCCACATGCTGGTGCAGAACCCGGTCGGCATCGCGATTGCCGCCATGCTGTCGCTGCCCGGCCTGCGGTTCGCGGCCTTCTACCGTTCGGCGATCTTCGTGCCGACGCTGCTTTCCTTCGTTATCGTCGGTTTCATCTGGAAGCTCATCCTGTCGCCGATCTGGGGCATCGCACCGAGCCTGATGGATCTCGTCGGCCTGAAATGGGCCTTTGCGCCCTGGCTAGGCAAGGCGGAAACCGCGCTCATCGCCGTCTCGCTGATTTCCGTCTGGCAATATGTCGGCATCCCGATGATGCTGATCTATGCGGCGCTGCTCAACATTCCCGACGAGGTGCTGGAAGCTGCCGAATGTGACGGCATTACCGGCTGGAGCCAATTCTGGAAGATCAAGCTGCCGCTCATCCTGCCGTCGATCGGCATCGTCTCGGTGCTGACCTTCGTCGGCAATTTCAACGCCTTCGACCTGGTCTACACCGTCCAGGGTGCGCTTGCCGGTCCCAACGGCTCGACCGACATTCTCGGCACGTTGCTTTACCGCACCTTCTTCGGTTTCCAGAACCAGATGGGAGACCGTTCCATGGGTGCCACCATCGCCGCGGTGATGTTCCTGATCATCCTCGCCGGTGTCGCGCTCTATCTTTTCGTCATCCAGCGGCGCATGCGCCGCTACCAGTTCTGAAGGAGCGCCAGATATGTCGAAAGCCCGCTCCGCCCCTGTCCGTGCCGCGTTTATCCACCTGGCGCTGATCGCCTATACGCTGGTGGCGCTGTTTCCGGTGTTCCTGACGCTGGTCAATTCGTTCAAGAGCCGCAGCGCGATCTTCAGCCAGCCAATGGCCCTGCCGACACCTTCGACCTTCAGTTTGATCGGTTACCAGACGGTGCTGCAACAGGGCGATTTCGTCGGTTATTTCCAGAATAGCCTGATCGTCACCGTCGCCTCGATCGCGCTCGTCCTGCTGTTCGGCGCCATGGCCGCCTTCGCGCTGTCCGAATACCGGTTCCGCGGCAACACGCTGATGGGGCTCTATCTCGCCCTCGGCATCATGATCCCGATAAGGTTGGGCACGGTGGCGATCCTGCAGGGCATGGTCGCCGCCGGCCTCGTCAACACGCTGACCTCGCTCATCCTGGTCTACACGGCTCAAGGGCTGCCGCTGGCGATCTTCATCCTGTCGGAATTCATGCGCACCGTTTCGGATGACCTGAAGAGCGCCGGCCGTATCGACGGCTTGTCCGAATATGCGATCTTCTTCCGCCTGGTGCTGCCGCTGGTGCGCCCCGCCATGGCGACGGTCGCGGTCTTCACCATGATCCCGATCTGGAACGACCTCTGGTTCCCGCTGATCTTGGCGCCAGGCGAATCGACCAAGACAGTGACCTTGGGCGCTCAGATGTTCATCGGCCAGTTCGTCACCAACTGGAACGCCGTGCTCTCGGCCCTGTCGCTGGCAATCCTGCCGGTCATGGTTCTGTACGTCATCTTCTCGCGGCAGCTGATCCGCGGGATTACGTCTGGGGCGGTGAAGTGATGGGTTTGAAATCCACAGAACCGTCGCTCCCCCTCATCCGCCCTTCGGGCACCTCCCCGAGGGGAGAAGAGGGTGGTGCGGCGAGGTCTCCGATCTTCCTCTCCCCTTGGGGAGAGGGTGGCCGAGCGAAGCGGAGGCCGGGTGAGGGGGCGATCCGGCACGCTGTCTCAAACAAGGAGACAAACACATGAATTCCACCCGCCCCATCCGCGTCCTCGTCGCCGGGCTCGGCAATATGGGTAGGAGCCACGCGCTCGCCTACCACGACAATCCGGGCTTCGAGATCGTCGGCCTCGTCAACCGCTCGCGGCGCGACCTGCCGGCCGGGCTCGAGGCCTATCCGATGTTTTCCGATTTCGAGCAGGCACTGCGCGAGACGAAGCCCGATCTCTGTTCGATCAACACCTATTCCGATACCCACGCCGACTATGCGGTCATGGCTTTCGAGGCCGGCTGCGACGTGTTCGTCGAAAAGCCGCTGGCGACCACTGTAGCCGATGCCGAACGCGTCGTGGCGGCGGCGAAAAAGCACGGCCGCAAACTCGTGGTCGGTTACATCCTCCGCCACCATCCCTCCTGGATGCGGTTGATCGCCGAAGCGCGAAAGCTTGGGCCCCCCTACGTCTTCCGCATGAATCTCAACCAGCAGTCCTCGGGGTCCAAGTGGGACGTCCACAAGGCGCTGATGCAGACCACCCCGCCGATCGTCGATTGCGGCGTCCATTATGTCGATGTCTGGTGCCAGATCACCGATGCGAAGGCCGTCGAAGTGCGTGGCATGGGCCTGCGGATGACCGACGAGGTCGCGCCGGACATGTACAATTACGGCCATATGCAGGTTCTGTTCGAGGACGGTTCGGTCGGCTGGTACGAGGCCGGCTGGGGACCGATGATGTCGGAAATGGCCTTCTTCGTGAAGGACGTGATGTCCCCGAAGGGGTCGGTGTCCATCCTCGTCGATGCCAAGGCGAAGTCCGACGATATCGATACCCACACCAAGACCTCGGTCATCCGCGTCCACTCGGCCGAGACCGGCCCGGACGGCCAGTTCGTCCGACGCGACGAGGACCTCGCCATGACCGGCGAGCCGGATCATCAGAAACTCTGCGATCTCGAACAGGCCTATGTGCTGAAAGCGATCCGCGAAGATATCGATCTCACTCGGCACATGGAAGACGCCGTCCAGTCGCTGCGCATCTGCCTTGCGGCGGACGAAAGCGTGCGCACCGGCGCACCCGTCCGCCTCTAGAAGTACGGTTTGTAAGGAAAACGCCCTTGGGTTCGCTTCAACTGAAATCCATCCGCAAGGCCTTCGGTCCTCACGAGGTACTGAAGGGCATCGATCTCGAGGTTCAGGACGGCGAGTTCGTGATCTTCGTCGGCCCGTCCGGCTGCGGCAAGTCCACGCTGCTCAGGGTCATCGCCGGCCTTGAGGATGCGACCAGCGGCAGCGTCAGGATCGATGGCGCGGAAGTCATCAATACACCGCCCGCCAAGCGTGGCATCGCAATGGTGTTCCAGTCCTACGCGCTTTACCCGCATCTGACGGTCAAGGACAATATGGGCCTCGGCCTCAAGCAGGCCGGTACCGAAAAGGCCGAGATCGACACCCGCGTCGCCAAGGCGTCCGGCATGCTGTCGCTCGATCCCTATCTCGCCCGCCGCCCGGCGGAACTTTCCGGCGGCCAGCGCCAGCGCGTCGCGATCGGCCGCGCCATCGTGCGCGAACCGAAACTCTTCCTGTTCGACGAACCGCTGTCGAACCTCGATGCGGCGCTGCGCGTCCAGACCCGCCTGGAAATCGCCGGCCTGCACCGGCGGCTCAAGGCGACGATGATCTACGTCACCCACGACCAGGTCGAAGCGATGACGCTGGCCGACAAGATCGTCGTGCTGAATGCCGGTGCGATCGAGCAGATCGGCTCGCCGATGGAACTCTATAACAAGCCGGCCAATGTCTTCGTTGCCGGTTTCATCGGCTCGCCGCAGATGAATTTCATCCCCGCCGAAAAGCTCAGCCAAATCGGCGCCAAGACGATCGGCGTCCGGCCCGAACACATCGCCCTCTCCCGCGAAAGCGGCGACTGGAAGGGCAAGGTCATCCATGTCGAACATCTCGGCGCCGACACGATCGTCTACCTGGAAACGGAGGCGACCGGCCTTCTGACCGTCCGCCTGTTCGGCGAACATGCCTATGCGCCCGACGACGTGGTGTTCGCGACACCGGACAGGGCGAGCCTGCACCGGTTCGACGCCAACGACCGCGCGATCGCCTGAAGGGCTTCATTCATTCGCAATTCCGGACGGAAAACCGCTCCACACTTTTCCTGGAATTGCTTAGTCGCCGCTTGCGAGCAGCTTGGCGCCGCCGGCTGCCTGGACGGCGCGGCTGCCGAACCGGATGCCGGCCCTCAGGCAGGCTTCATCCGATGCCTCGTTCAGCCAGGCATCGATAAAGCCGGCATTAAAGGCGTCGCCGGCGCCGGTCGTGTCGATCACCGGCACGGTCTCCGCTGGCGCATGCAGCATCCGGCCGTTCGACATCGCCCAAGCGCCCTTGGCACCGCCCTTCAGCAGGACCAGCGGAAAGGCCGGCGACAGCTTGGCAAGCGCGGCTTCAGGATCGGCCGAACCGGTGATCGCTTCCGCCTCTTCCAGATTGGGAAGGAAGAGATCGACGCCCTCGCAGGCGCGCAGCAGGCCGTGGTCATAGATCAGCGTTGCGTCCCAGCTCGGATCGAGCGAAACGGTGAGGCCCTTTTCCTTGGCGCGGGAAACGAGGTCCGGGATCTCGTGCAGCGTCGCATATTCGGCGATGTGCAGGTGGCGCGCTTCGTCCCAGTCGAGCGCGGTGTCGAGTGTCTCGGGCAGGGCAGGCCCGGCGCGGCGGGTGAGGAAGGCGCGGTCCTGGCCGACCACGGCCGCGACCGTCACCTGCGGTCCGGCATCGTCCGCATGTTCGATGAACCGCAGGTCGACGCCGCTGTCGCGGATCTGCTCCTCGACGCCCGTCGATAGCGAATCCGTGCCGAGCCGGGCGGCAAGCGCCACCTTGCGGCCCGCATGGGCAAGATGGGCGGCCGCGATGAAGGCGCCGCCGCCGGCGGCGATCTCCATGCCGCTGGCATAAATCTCACGCCCGAGTACCGGCAGGTGGCCGAGGCCCGTGAAAATCAGGTCGCAATAGATCCGCCCGATGCTGAGCACCGCGGATCTTTTCTCTGCATGCGTCATCATGAACGGCCCAGAAATCTCTCTGTGCTGGCATCGAAGAGGTAGAGGTCGCCGGGAGCGGCTTCGCAGGTGAGCGTGCTTCCGACAGTCGGCACGAATTTTTCGCGCACGGTGGCGATGATTGGGGTGTCGGCTACGTCCAGATGCACCAGCGTTTCCGGTCCCAACGGCTCGACGGCCGAGACCGTTCCGGTCACCGTGAAGCCGCTTCCACCGGTAACGGTCGCATGGGCAATCAGGTCATGCGGGCGCACGCCGATCAGGATATCGCCAACAGGCGCCATTACCGCACCCGAAGCGGTGCGACGGCCGCGCACGAGGTTCATCGACGGGCTGCCGATGAAGCGGGCGGTGAATACGTCGACCGGGCTGTCATAGAGTTCCGAAGGCGTGCCGACCTGCAGGATCACGCCGTCCTTCATCACCACGATACGGTCGGCCATGGTCATGGCCTCGATCTGGTCGTGGGTGACGTAGACGGTCGTGGTCTTCAGCTTTTGATGCAGCCGCTTGATTTCGATGCGCATCTGCGCACGAAGTTGGGCGTCGAGGTTGGAAAGGGGCTCGTCGAACAGGAAGGCTGAAGGGTCGCGTACCATGGCGCGGCCGATCGCGACGCGCTGACGCTGCCCGCCGGAAAGGGCGGCGGGCCGGCGGTCGAGCAGGGCTTCGAGGCCGAGTATCTTGCCGGCCGCCTCGATCCGCTTGTCCTTCTCAGCCTTGTCGAGCTTCGAGGTATATAGCCCGAAACCGATGTTCTGGCGCACGGTCATATGCGGATAGATCGCATAGTTCTGGAACACCATGGCGATGTTCCGCTGTTTCGGCTCGCGCTCGTTGACCACTTCCGAGCCGATCTTCAGCGTGCCGCCGGAGATTTCCTCAAGGCCGGCGATCATGCGCAGCGTCGTCGACTTGCCGCAGCCGGACGGGCCGACGAAGACGACGAATTCGCCGTCGGCAATCTGGAGGTCGATGCCCTTGACGGCCTCGACCTTGCCGTAGCGCTTCACCAGTTTTTCAAGTTCGATCGTCGCCATCAGCGGGCTCCCGTCAGGGCGGTGAATTTCTGGTTCAGTTCTGCGGCTGCCTTCGCCTCATGGTCCGCAGCCTTCTTGGCTTCGGCTTCGAAGGCGGCAAGCTTGTCGCGATAGGCAGCGATTGCAGCCTTCATGGGCTCAGGGGCGGGACCGCCGAAACGGGCGCGCACGGCGACGAAATGTTCGGGCGAAACGATCTCCTTGAACTTCTGGAGATCGACGGACGGCTTGCGACCGGCCGAATGTTCGAAAGCCTTGAGGAAGGGCTCGTAGCCGTCATTCGGAAGGTCGCCCTTCGACGCGACGACGCTCCTTGCCGTCGCTGCGGCAATCTCATGCGCCTCGCGGAACGAAAGCCCTTCGATGCGCACCAGCGAATCGGCAAGCTCGGTAATGGTGATGCAGGACCGGCGGATATTCTGGTCGACACGCTCCGGATCGATACTGATCTGGGCGATCAGCGCGGCGAGCAGGTCGAGCACGCGGGAGGCGGAGGCGAAGGCCTCGTAGCCCATGCTTTGAGTCTCGCCTTCGCTGTCGTTCATGTCGGTGAAGGGCGTGTTGTGCATCACGTCGAGCACCGTGCGGGCGCGGCCCATCGTCTGGCTGGCGAGATGGCGCAGATGCTCGATCGGCACCGGATTGCGCTTCTGCGGCATGATCGAGGAGATCTGCACCAGCGCGTTCGGCACGTAGATCTGGCCGACTTCGAAGCTCGTCCAGAACTGGAAATCCTGGATCAGGCGGCCGAGATGCAGGAACATCAACTCGATCGCCGAATAGGTCGAGGTCGTGTAGTCGACCGAGGCGATGCAGCTGTAGGAATTGCGAAGCGGTGCCGAGAAGCCGAGGAGGTGGGCCACGYGGGCGCGGTCGATCGGAAAACCGGACGTCGTGATCGCCGCCGCCCCCATGGGTGAAAGATCAACGATCTTGCGGGCTTCGGCAAACCGCTCGATATCGCGGATCAGAATTTCGATCGCGGCCGACAAGTAGTGGCCGAACGTCGTCGGCTGGGCCGGCTGGCCATGCGTATAGGCGACGATCAGGGTCGTCTTGTTGCGCTCGGCGGCATCGACCATCGCGGCCAGCAGCAGCCTAGCCTTGCCCATCAGCGCATCGATCTTGTCCTTCAGCCCGAGCTTGAAGAGCGTGTGGTCGATGTCGTTACGCGACCGGGCGGTGTGCAGGCGTCCGGCAATGTCGACGCCGATGCGGGCCTTCAGCTCCTTCTCGATCAGGAAGAAGAAGTCCTCGACCTCGCCGGTATAGACGAGCGTCGACGGATCGATTTCCGTGTCGATCGCCTCCAATGCGCCGGCAATCTTGGACGCGATTTCCTTGTCGAGGATTCCGGTCTCGACCAGCATCACGAGATGCGCCCGGTCGATTCGGCGGAAACCGTCCACATGGTGGCTCTTGGCGCCGTCGAAGAGCGGCCGGAGCACGGTTTCCTTGTAGACCGGATCGGGGAATTTGCTGGTGTCGGAAAGGCGCGGGTTGATGTCCGCCATGGCTTTATCCTTGCATTATCCCTTTAGGCCCGCCAGCATCACACCGCGGACGATGTAGCGCTGCAGGACGAGGAAGACGAGAAGCGTGGGAAGGGTGGCGATCGCCGCACCCGTCATGATCATTTCCCACTGGATGGATTGCTCGACCGCAAAGCTCGAAAGCCCGACCGGCAGCGTATAGAGTTCCTTGCTGGTGGTGACGATCAGCGGCCAGAAGAACGCCGTCCAGTTGCCGAGGAAGGTGAAGATCGCAAGCGCCGAAAGCGCCGGCGTCACCAGCGGCAGCGCCACTTTCCACCAGATCTGGAATTCGTTGAGCCCGTCGACGCGCGCCGCCTCGATGAAGTCGTTCGGTACGGTTTCGAAGAACTGCTTCATCAGGAAGGTGCCGAAGGCGGTCATCATGCCGGGAAACATGATACCCCAGTAGCTGTCCAGCCAGCCGAGCTGGCTCGACATCAGGTACCACGGGATGACCAGCATCTCGGTCGGGATCATCAGCGTCGAAAGGATCGCCAGGAAGATGAAATAACGGCCGCGGAACTCGAATTTCGCCAGCGTATAGCCGACAAGGCTGTCGAAGAAGCAGTTCGACAGGGTGACGATGACTGCGATCAGCGTCGAATTGAAGAACCAGCGCATGAACCGCCCGTCGGCGAGCACCGAGATATAGTTCGCAAGCGTCGGCGCGGCGGGAATGAGGCGCAGGTCGTAGATCTGGTCGGGGGTCTTCAGCGAGGTCGAAAACATGAAGGCGATCGGCGACACCATGATCAGGCCGCCGATGAACAGGATGGTCCAGGTGACGATCAGGCCGGGACGGACCTTGCCGTGGCTGAGGCGCGTGGCTTCGCTCATTTCTTTTCCCTCAGTATCCAGAGCTGCAGCAGCGATACGATCAAGAGGATGGTGAACAGCACCACCGTCTGCGCCGCGGCATAACCCATCGCATAGGAGTTGAAGGCGGTCTGGTAGATCATCAGAACCAGCGGCTTGGTCGATCCGAGCGGTCCGCCGGGATCGTTGGTGGTCATGTTGTAGACCTGGTCGAAGATGCGCAGGAAGCCGATCGACGAGAACACCACGAGGAAGACGGTGGTGGGCTTCAGAAGCGGCAGGGTGATCTTGCGCAGGATCGCCCATTCGCCGAGACCGTCGATGCGCGCGGCTTCGTAGAACGTGCCCGGAATGGCACGCAGACCGGCCATGAAGATGATGATCTGGAAGCCGAGGCCGGCCCAGATCGCCGTCACCATGATCGAGAACAGCGCTTGGTCGGTCGAGCGGATGAACGGCTGCTGCGGAATGCCGAGCATGCTGAACACGTCGTTGATGACGCCGATCGGCGGCGGCTGGTAGAACCAGCGCCAGACCCAGGCCATCGCCGCAGCCGTCGTCAGGAACGGCAGGAAATACAGCGCCCGGATGAAACTGTGCATGAAACGGACACGATCGAGAAAGAAGGCGATCGTAAACGCGGTGACGAGACTGATCGGCGTGCCGATGATCAGGTAGGTGAACGTGTTCTTGAACACCTTCAAGAACTGCGGGTCCTTGAAGAGCTTGATATAGTTGGCGAACCCGATGAATTTCGCCGGCCGCAGCAGGTCCCAGTTGGTAAACGACAGGTAGAAAGCCTGGAACGTCGGATAAAAGCGGATGATTGCGTAGAAGAGGATCGGCAGGGCAAGGAAACTCCAGACCCAGACGAGGCGCCGCGTTCGCATGGAAAAGCGGTCGCCAAAGGATGTCCCTGGAGATCCGCCGGGGCGGCCGGACGCCGCCCCCTGCTGTTCAATCGCTGCCATGACCGGCTCCGTATCTTACGGCTTGGCCGCGTCGATGATTTCCTGCTCGGCGGCGGCTGCCTGTTTGATCGAGTCCTCGACCGACTGACCTTGCAGGAGCACGCGGTTTGCCATGTCGATGGCGTTCTGGCGCTGGCCCTGCTCATCCATGAACAGCGTGGTGTGAGCGTATTCCAGACCCTTCAGGAACGGTGCGTAGATCGGGTCCTTCAGGTTGGTTTCGGTCAACGCTGCGGAACGGAGCGCCGGCAGTTCGCCGACGGTCCTCAGCCAGATGTCCATGGCCGCCGGCGAGGTGATGTAGGCCAGGAATTTCTTCGACGCTTCGAGCTTCTCGCCCTTCGCCTTGGCGCTGATGCCGTTGGCGAAATAGCTGGCATAGTTGGATCGCACGCCTTGAGCATTGGCCGGCAGTTCGGTCACGCCCCATTCGAAGTCCTTGATGCTCTTGAAGGCGCCGAGGCGGAAGGTGCCGTCGATGGTCATGCCGGCCTTGCCGCCGCGGAACGCCGCCTGGCCTTCGTCCATGAAGCCGGCGGCGCCGATCTTCTTTTCGAGCTGCAGGCTGGTGTAGAACTTCAACGCCTTGATGCCGGCTTCGCTGTTATAGGCAACCTTCTGGTCGTTGTCCGTATAGGGCACGCCGCCGAACTGGCGGATCAGCACTTCACGCCACCACTGGTGGTCCTGGCCGGCCATGTCGAGTGTCGAACCTTCGACGATGAGGTTGCCGGAAGCGTCGCGCTTGGCGATCTTCTGCGCGGCGGCGACATATTCGTCGAGCGTCTTCGGCGGGCTGTTCGGGTCGAGGCCGGCCTCGGTGAAGAGCTTCTTGTTGTAGAACAGGGCGAGCGAGCGCACGGCGGTCGGCAGGCCGTAATAATCGTCGCCGCGCTTCATCGCCTTGACGATCGGGAAGAACTCGCTTTCGATCTTGGCTTGCGGGAAGGCATCCTTCGGAAGCGGAGCGAGGAGGCCGCCGGCGACGAACTTGTCGAGCCAGCCATAGAACAGCTGCATGACGTCGGGACCATTGCCGGCCATGTTGGCGGCGATCACACGCGTCTGGTAGTCGGCATAGGGGAAGGTGACCTGCTTGACCGTGATGCCCGGATTGGCCTTCTGGAACTCGGTGATGAGCTGGTCCATCGCCTTCACACGCGTCTCGAAGACATACTGCCAGTATTCGATTTCGACCGCCTGGGCGGCATTAAATGCGAATGTGCTGAAACCGGCGACGAGACCGGCGAACAAAGTTGCCTTGCGCATGTGAGCCTCCATTTGCCCCGCCGGGTGCTCCGGTCTTGGGGTCTGATTGTTCCCTGCATTCGGATGCGACCTGCAGCCCGACGCGTTTATTGGTTTTCGGGAGGCGAGCCTCCCTTTGACGTGCTGCGGCGCTTTGCCCCAGCCCTGCCCCTTACGGTTTCCTGAGCGGGGTCGTTTGTCAATAAGATAATTTACTTGAATTATTCTATTGCAGCATGTCGCTTCCCGGCGTTATGAATTCTGCCAACCGAAGGTGGGCGAAATGACCATACACACGATCGGCACGCACCCGGTGGCTATCGGCAAGAACCCTGAACGCAGCCGTGAGCACAACCGTCGCGTCGTGCTGGATGTGGTGCGCCGCCACGGTTCGCTCGGCCGCGCCCATATTGCAAAGCTGACGCAACTGACGCCCCAGGCCGTTGCCAATATCGTCGACGAACTGGCGGGAGAGGGGCTGCTGATGGAAATGGGCCGGCTGAAATCCGGCCGCGGCCAGCCGCCTATCCAGTTCGCTGTCAATCCCGAGGGCGGCGCCACCATCGGCGTCGAAATCGCCGCCGACCATATGGTGACGGTGGCGCTCGACCTGTCTGGCGGACTTCGGGCAAAGCGCATCACGCCGCTCAAGGATACCACTCCCGGGCATATCCTTTCCGCATTTGCCGCGGAGCTTGCCGCCGTCACCGAACTGGTCGGTGCAAAGCTGCTCGGCACCGGCGTCGTCATGCCCGGTCCTTTCGAGATCGACGGCATGACCTCGGTCGGCCCGACGACGCTGCCGGGTTGGGCGGGGCTCGACGCCGCCCAGGCGCTCAGTGAAGCCTGCGGCCATACGGTGATCGTCGAAAACGACGCGACGGCGGCGGCCGTCGGCGAGCGGCTGTTCGGCGCAGGCCTGGCGATCTCCAATTTCTGTATGATCTATTTCGGTGTCGGTATCGGCCTCGGCATCATCCAGGACGGCGCGCCCTATCGCGGCGCCTTCGGCAATGCCGGCGAGATCGGCCATGTCACCGTCGTGCCGAAGGGCAGGCCCTGCCCCTCCTGCGGCCAACTCGGCTGCCTGGAAGGTTATGTTTCCGCCTATGTGTTGAAGGAAAAGCTGAGTTGCGTCGGTATTTCCGACACCGAGTTTTCCGATCTCGAGACGCTGCACGCGGATCGCCATCCGGTCGTCGAGGAATGGATCGACGAGGCGGCGACCTATCTCGGCCCGATGGTCGCCATGCTCGAAAACATCCTCGACCCACAGACCGTCATCCTCGGTGGAGCGCTGCCGGATGCGATCATCGAGGACATCGTCGCTCGCATGGGCAACCTGCCGACCTCGGTCGCCAGCCGCAGGCAGCGCGACCTGCCCCGCGTGCTGCGCGGYCAGACGGGACAATTGACGGCAGCGCTCGGCGCCGCCGCCCTTCCGCTTTTCGACATGGTGACGCCCAAGCTTGAAACCTCGCTTGCCGCGCTTGCCGATATTCCCGCATGACATATTGAGGAGAGTTTTCATGCTGACCGCCCGTGAACGCATCGAACGGCAGATGGCCGATCCCTCGCTCGTCCGGCTCCATCGCAAGCTTTCGCGGCTGAAGTCGACGGTCACGATGATGAACACCGGCGCCCATCCCGACGACGAGCAGAACGGCATGCTCGCCTGGTTCCGCCTTGGCCTCGGCATGCGTGTCATCATCGCCTGCTCGACACGCGGCGAGGGCGGCCAGAACGCGCTCGGCCCCGAACGTCTCGGCCCGCTCGGGGTGATCCGTTCCCGCGAACTGGAAGAGGCGGCCCGCGCGATCGACGGCGACGTCTCCTGGCTCGGCCACGGCCCCACCGATCCGGTGCACGATTTCGGCTTCTCCAAGGATGGCGACGCCACCTTCACCCGCTGGGGCGAGGCCCGCACGGTCGAGCGCCTGGTGCGCGCCTATCGCATGGAACGGCCCGATATCGTGATCCCGACCTTCCTCGACGTGCCCGGACAGCATGGTCATCACCGGGCCATGACCCGGGCCGCGGAGACCGCGATTACACTCGCCGCCGACCCCAATGCCTACCCCGAACATTTCGCCGAGGGCCTGAAGCCCTGGAAGGTCGCCAAATATTACCTGCCGGCCTGGTCGGGTGGCGGCGATACCTATGACGACGAAGTGCCGCCTCCGGATACGACGGTAACGGTCGTGGCCGAGGCGCGCGATCCCGCCACCGGCGCGGACTATGACCGGATCGGCGAATGGTCGCGTTATTATCACGCCTCCCAAGGCATGGGTCACTGGCCGAAACGTCCGGAGAAGGATTGGCAGCTGCACCTGAAGCTCTCCGCCACCGGCTCGCATGCCGAGCGATCCGTTCTGGAAAATCTGCCCGCATCGCTCGCGCTGCTTGCGGATATGCCTGACCTGACCGCCAATATCGCGGAAGCTCTGCGGTCCGCTGACGCCGCCATTTCCGTGGCCATCGCAGCCTTCCCGGACCGCGATGCGATCATCGAGGCGCTGACCGAAGTCGCCGGATGGCTGGATACGGTTGCGACCACCGCGACCCCGCGTTTCCAGGAACTGCATGGTCATCGGATCGCCCGCAAGCAGCGGGAAGTCGATGCCGCGATCATCGAGGCGGCTGCGATCTTCGAACGCGCCTATGCCGATCCCTCGGTCATCTCACCCGGAGGTTCCGCCACCCTCACCGTGGAGCTCGGGGAAGGCGCGTCGGATCATTGGGTGGGTATCCGCTCCGTCCTGCCGGCGGGCGTCTCGTCTTCCGTTCAGTCGCTTGCGGGCGACCGCGTGCTGTCGTTGACCGCGGCAGCGGATGCACCGCTCTCGAGCCTCTATCTGCCTGCATGGTCGGCGCTCGGCGGCAACGGCCATGCGCATATGGAGGTCTCGGCCGAGATCGGCGGGCGGATTGCCACCGCCGCTTTCGATCTCGAAGAGCCCTTTGCGGTGACGCCCGCCCAGTCGTTGACCCTGCTGCCGGATGCGTTGCTCGTGCCGCTCGGCACAAAGCAGACCGAATGGCCGATCAAGGCCAATGTTGCCGGCGCCAACGCACCGGTCTCCTTCAAGACGCCTCCAGGCTGGGTAATGAAGAAGACCGACGACGGCTGGATTGCCTCTCCGACCGATGCGGCCAAGCCCGGCCTCGTCGAGATCGAACCGCAGATCGATGGCCACCCGGCCTTCCAGGTCACGCCGATCGCCTACCGGCATATCGGCCGCACCAGTTTTCGCGCCCCCGCCACGCTGAAAATCCTGTCGGTTGACCTCAAGCTGCCCGAGGGCGCGCGGATCGGTTACGTCGGCGCCGGTGCCGACCGCGTCGGCCTGTGGCTCGCCCGCATGGGCCTCGACGTCACCGAACTCGACGCCCAGGCGCTATCCGGTGATCTGTCACGCTTCACCACCATCGTCGTCGGCATCTTCGCCTTCGGCATCCGCAGGGATCTTGCCGCTGCGACCGAGCGCCTGCACCGCTTCGTCGAAGAGGGCGGCCACCTCGTGACCCTGTACCACCGCCCGACGGATGGTTGGGACCCGAACGAGACCCCGGTTCGCCGCATCGAGATCGGCTCGCCGTCGCTGCGCTGGCGCGTGACCGATCCGAAGGCCGAAGTCACCGTGCTGGCGCCAGACCATATGCTGCTTAAAGGGCCGAACGTCACCGGCCCCGAAGACTGGCAGGGATGGGACAAGGAGCGCGGCCTCTATTTCGTCTCCCGCTGGGATGACGCCTATGAGCCGCTTCTGGCCATGCACGATGCCAACGAACAGCCGCTCAAGGGCGCGCTGATCTCCGCTGCCATCGGCCGCGGCCGCCACACCCATACCAGCCTCGTGCTGCACCACCAGCTCGACAAGCTCGTTCCCGGCGCCTTCCGGCTGATGGCGAACCTCGTACAGCCGGCGTGAGCACCGAGGCAGTCCCCGAAACGGATCGAGAGCGGGCTTCGAACGCGCGCATAGGCATCGGCTGGCTGCTTCTCGACATGACGCTGGTCTCCGGCGGCATGACGGCGCTGGTGAAGGCGCAAGGAGCGACCTATCCGGCCTTCCAGCTCGTCTTCATCCGGGCGATGATCGGGCTCCTGTTCATCCTGCCGCTGATCTGGCGGCATCGCGCCGAGATGCGCAGGGTCAAACATCCGTGGCGGAATATCTTTCGCATCTCCTGCAATGCGGTGGCGCTGACCAGCAATTTCCTCGCCATCACCATGCTGCCGCTCGCCATGGTCAATGCGGTCGGCTTCTCCCGGCCGCTGATCACCATGGCCATGGCGGTCGCCATGCTCGGCGAGACGGTGAGCCGCATCCGCTGGCTCGGCGCCGGCCTCGCCTTCATCGGCGTACTGATCGTCATGGCGCCCGGCACGTCGAGCTTCGATATCGAGGTGATCGTTGTGCTGGTTTCGGTCGTCTTCGGGTCGCTGGCGATCATCCAGACCCGGGCGCTGAAGGACGAGAACACCACCGTGATGATGGTCTTCTATACGGTCGGCCTCGCCATCATCACCGCCGTGCCCGCCGTCTTCACCTGGAAACCGGTCATGCCCTTCGACTGGATCCCGCTGCTCGGCATCGGCTTCCTCGCCCAGTTCGGACAATATTGTTTCCTGCGCGCCTATCGGATCGCCGATGCCAGCGTGCTCGCGCCCGTCGGTTACCTCTCGATCGTCTTCGTCACCATCACCGGCTACGTCTTCTTTGGCGAGGTGCCTGAGGTGAGGGTGGTGATCGGCGTGCTGATCATCCTGGCCGCACTGCAAGGCGCCGCCTGGCTCGACCGCCGCCGCCGCCGCGCCCGACTTTGATGGCGATATAGCGCAAATGCCGAGCAGGCGTTCTGGCCGGTCGATCTCTATATGTCTCGGAAAAAAATTGGTGGAGCTAAGCGGGATCGAACCGCTGACCTCTTGCATGCCATGCAAGCGCTCTCCCAGCTGAGCTATAGCCCCATCAGGGTGGTCCGGTATTTTCCGGTCCTGGGAAACTCCGCCGGGCGCCTGTAAGGGCTGCCCCGTTGGAGTGGCGGCTTATTACTTCCGGTTTACGGAGAGTGCAAGCCGTATTTTGTGCGCCCGGCAATTTTTATTGAATTGCCGGGCCTTAACTTCGATATCGGATCAGACTTCGTCGTCGTCGCCGGTCACGCCGATGATGCCCGACATGTCGTCATCATCTTCATCTTCGTCGGCTTCCAGGAAGGTATCGTCGTCGTCATCGCCGATATCGACATCGTCGTCATCGCCGATATCCGGGATATCGTCGCCGCTGGCGGCCTCGTCGCCCTCTTCGAGCGAGACGAGTTCGACTTCCGGATTTTCGGTATCGACTTCCTGGACGTCTTCTTCCTCGGCCTGTTCCATCTTCTTGGCGGCGCTGTGCTCCTCGAAGAAGGACAGCGGCCAGGATTTGCCGGAATAGGGGGAAACGACCGGATCGCGGTTCAGGTCGTAGAATTTCTTGCCGGTATCGGGGTCGGTCCGCTTGGTTCCGAGTTCCGCTTTTGCCACAGTCAGAGCCTCATGAGATGGCCGAATATTTCGGCGCGCCGCTTGGACAGCGGCCTTATAGGGTGAAAATCTAAGCCGGTCCCCATAAGGCCTGCGCTCTTTGATGTCAAAGACAAACTTTTCATGGACCTCATAAGAGCGAATACGGTGACCGGTGGCAGGCTTTATGTTAGTGACGACGGGAAAATTTTACCGCAAAGGGCCGGCCTGCCGTCTCTCCGGGCGGAAGCGACAAGAGGTTGAAAAACATGTGCCAGCCGCCGCATTTTCGCGAAAAGGATCTCGGAACTCAGCATGCGCTGATCGGGACCTATCCGATCGGTCTGCGGGTCACACCCGGGGCGATTCGGGAAGCATGAGTTTGACGTCCAAGCCAGCAATCGTCATCGCCATCGACGGTCCCGCAGCCGCCGGCAAGGGCACGCTGTCGCGGCTGATCGCCGACGCCTATGGTTTTCATCATCTCGACACCGGGCTGACCTATCGCGCCACCGCCAAGGCGCTGCTCGATGCAGGCCTGCCGCTCGACGACGAGAAGGTCGCCGGGAAGATGGCCCGTGAGGTTGAACTCGCAGGGCTCGATCGCGATATATTGTCCACCCACGCGATAGGCGAGGCGGCCTCGAAGATCGCGATCATGCCGTCCGTCCGCCGGGCTCTGGTGGAGGCACAGCGTGCCTTTTCCCTGAGGCAGCCGGGAACGGTGCTCGACGGCCGGGATATCGGTACTGTCGTCTGTCCCGATGCGCCGGTGAAGCTCTATGTGACTGCATCCGCGGATGTGAGGGCAAGGCGCCGTTACGACGAGATCGTCGGCAAGGGCGGCGAGGCGGATTACGAGGGCATCTTCGCCGACGTGAAGAAACGCGACGAGCGTGACATGGGCCGGGCCGACAGCCCCCTGAAGCCCGCCGACGATGCGCACTTGCTTGATACCTCGGAAATGAGTATAGAGGCCGCGTTTCGGGCAGCGAAGACCATCATCGACGCCGCCCTGCAGAGACAATCGAAATAGAATAGCCCGAGGTTCGGTCCCCGCGCCGGATTGCCTCCCCCGGATAACGCCGATGAGGGAGGCGGACCTGACCTTTGGGCATGTGCAACACGAACCACCGGCGCTGTATGGGCCCGTATCGGGTACCTCAGGAGATTTCATGGCAGTATCTAACCCCACGCGGGAGGACTTCGCAGCCCTTCTCGAAGAATCCTTCGCTTCCAACGATCTGGCGGAAGGCTATGTCACAAAGGGCATCGTCACCGGGATCGAAAAGGACATGGCCGTCGTTGACGTCGGCCTCAAGGTCGAAGGTCGCATCGCGCTCAAGGAATTCGGTGCCAAGGGCAAGGACGGTTCGCTGAAGGTCGGCGACGAGGTCGAAGTGTATGTCGAGCGCATCGAAAACGCGCTGGGCGAAGCAGTTCTGTCGCGCGAGAAGGCTCGCCGCGAAGAAAGCTGGGTCAAGCTCGAACTCAAGTTCGAAGCTGGCGAGCGCGTCGAAGGCGTCATCTTCAACCAGGTCAAGGGTGGCTTCACCGTCGATCTCGACGGCGCTGTTGCCTTCCTGCCGCGTAGCCAGGTCGACATCCGTCCGATCCGCGACGTCACTCCGCTCATGCACAACCCGCAGCCCTTCGAAATCCTCAAGATGGACAAGCGCCGCGGCAACATCGTGGTTTCGCGCCGCACGGTTCTCGAAGAGTCCCGCGCCGAGCAGCGTTCTGAAATCGTTCAGAACCTCGAAGAAGGCCAGGTTGTCGACGGCGTCGTCAAGAACATCACCGATTACGGTGCGTTCGTTGACCTCGGCGGCATCGACGGCCTGCTGCACGTCACCGACATGGCATGGCGCCGTGTGAACCATCCGTCGGAAATCCTGTCCATCGGCCAGCAGGTCAAGGTACAGATCATCCGCATCAACCAGGAAACCCACCGCATCTCGCTCGGCATGAAGCAGCTCGAGTCGGATCCGTGGGATGGCATTGCCGCCAAGTATCCGGTCGGCAAGAAGATTTCCGGTACCGTCACGAACATCACCGACTACGGTGCATTCGTCGAGCTGGAGCCGGGCATCGAAGGCCTCATCCACATTTCTGAAATGTCCTGGACCAAGAAGAACGTTCATCCCGGCAAGATTCTGTCCACGACGCAGGATGTTGACGTGGTCGTTCTCGAAGTCGATCCGTCCAAGCGCCGTATCTCGCTTGGCCTGAAGCAGACGCTCGAAAATCCGTGGCAGGCATTTGCCTACAGCCATCCGGCCGGCACTGAAGTCGAAGGCGAAGTCAAGAACAAGACCGAATTCGGCCTGTTCATCGGCCTCGAAGGCGATGTCGACGGCATGGTCCACCTCTCCGACCTCGACTGGAACCGTCCGGGCGAACAGGTCATCGAGGAGTTCAACAAGGGCGACGTCGTCAAGGCCGTCGTTCTCGATGTGGACGTCGACAAGGAGCGCATCTCGCTCGGCATCAAGCAGCTCGGCAAGGACTCGGTCGGTGAAGCCGCCGCTTCCGGTGACCTGCGCAAGAATGCCGTCGTTTCGTGCGAAGTCATCGCCGTCAACGATGGTGGTGTAGAGGTTCGTCTCGTCAACCACGAAGACATCACCTCCTTCATCCGCCGCAACGACCTGGCACGCGATCGCGACGATCAGCGTCCGGAGCGTTTCTCGGTTGGTCAGGTCTTCGATGCCCGCATCGTCAACTTCTCCAAGAAGGACCGCAAGGTCATGCTGTCGATCAAGGCTCTGGAGATCGCAGAAGAGAAGGAAGCCGTCGCTCAGTTCGGTTCGTCCGACTCTGGCGCTTCGCTCGGCGACATCCTCGGCGCGGCTCTGAAGAACCGCGGCAACAACGAGTAATCGACGCCTTTTAGAAATCGAAAACCGCCGGATGCAAGTCCGGCGGTTTTTTCATGCGCAGTTTTTGCGGGTCGAAATCAGGTCCAGCCGGCCATGCGCCAATAGAGGTCGTTTGCCCGGTCCGCATCGTCGGTGGCTTCCTTCGAAGCATCGTCGCCGGGGTGCTCCTGGGCGTGATCATCATCCGGACGTTCTTCGCTGAACGCCTGCTCGCCGGCGGAATGCTGCTGTTCGCCGTCCTCGTCGGTCTTTGAGATCGCCTTCGTCTTGCGCTCCTCGGGGTCCCGCTCGCGTTCTTCCGGCGGATAGGCGACATAGGGCAGGGCGACGCCTTCGCGAAACATCGGCGGCAGGGCGATCGGAAGAGCGAGCTGTTCGGCGACTTCCGTCGCACCCGTGGACGGACCGTTCGCGTTCGCAGAAGTACCGCCGGTGCGGCCCGTTGAACCTGTGCTTGACGGTTCGTCGGTGGCCGGCCGCGCAGGCTTTGCCATGGCGGCGCCCGCTGCCTCGCCCGCCTGCAGGGCCGATTTCCCGATAAGCTCCCTGTCGGTCAACTGCTGCAGCGCCTGTTGTTCCGGCAATTGTTTAGCCGCAACCGGCAGGCTGTCGAGAAGGTCGCTGGTGGCGTCGGCAAGCACGTCCGCAAGCCATATGGTCGTCGCGCCGTTCGCCATCTTCTCCGTATTGAGCGCACGCGCGCCGCCTTGCTGTTCTAGACCGCGCTGGGAAAGCCGGGCCAGCGCCGGCCCATCATAAAAGACGGGTTGAGAGCCGCGCCGATCGCCTGGAACGGCACTCGCGATCTGCCGACCTTCGTTGGCACGCGCCGCAGATGTGCTCTCCGGCGCATCTTCGGCCCGCACGGCAGCAAGCTCCGGGGTTTCGCTCTCGGCGACTTCGGCCGCTTCCTGCGCGGATGCCGAGACAGGTGCGGCGTCCGGATCTGTCTCGGCACTTACCGGCGAGGCATTCTCGTCGATGGGGCTCGGCAATGCGTCGATCTCGGCGGAAAGCATGGCCGGATCCTGAGCGGCGCCGGAAATTGTCGCCGCAACGGGCGCTGCTTCTGCATCCTGCGTAGCTGCTTCTGCGGCAATCGTCTGTGGCGAAGCTCCGCCGAGCGCGGCTTCGTCGCCGGTCAGCATGGCCTCCGCCTCAGCCGCCGCCGCGGGCACGGTTTCTGAAGGCGCTCCGGATGGCGCGGCATTCGCTGGCTGTGGCAACGGGCTCGGCGCCTGTTCCGCTCCGGCATTCTGCCGATAGGAGCTGACGACAGCCTTGGCGGCGAGATCGCGGTCGAGCAGCTGCGCGGTCTCCAGCTGTATGGCGATGCGGGCGGCTTCCGGACTTGTGGGATTGTTGAGGATTTCGACGAGCAGGCGCAGCGAGATGCCCTTGACGAGCTGGTTGAGCGTCCGTTCGAGGGCAGCCTTCTCGGCTGGGTTCATCGCCTTGACCGCGTCTGAGAGGCGCTGGGCATAATCCGCCAACGCTTCGCCTTCGCGGCGCGGCACCTTGATCAGCCGGCCGATGGTCTCGGCGAAGATGGAAAATCCCTGCGCGAGCTGAAGCTGTGCCGAGAGCGAAAGGATATCCAGCCGCCCCGCCGACATCGGCGAAGAACCGATCAACCCGCTGTTCGCCGCGGCATTGGCCACGTCGATCCGCTGACGCAGCATCGGTTGCTGCGAAGGTGTCTGGTAGTCGACGAATGAACTGGTACGAACCGGCGGCAGCATCGTCCGCTCCAATGTCTGATAGAGACGATAGGACAGCTCGGCCGAAGGGTTCTTGTCTTTTCGCAACGATACGGCGTTGCGACCGGAACGCCTCATGGCGTCGCCAGTGCCGATACACAGGATGACTGTGGGGCAAAAAGGTTAACAACTCGCTAACGCGATCCAGTCTTCGCTGAAAGGTCAGCGAAAATGATCCATTGCGATGCAGATGAGGGGGAGATTGGGGGTTATTACCGGATCAAGCAGCCAACTTCTTCTTCAGCAATTCATAAATGCCGATTTCGTCCAGCCGCACCGAAAAGATGTCGGCCTGGGATTTTTCGGCGCTGTCGGTGGCAAGCTCCTCGATTGCATTCGCCGCCATTTCATTGGTCGGCGCTTCATTGTCTGCCAGGGCTTCATCGGTAACGGAGTCGCCCTTGGCGGATTGATCGTCGGAAACGAGGCTGTCGGCCACATCGTCCGTATTGGTATTGGCGACCTGTTCGGCCGCCGCGGCGAAGAGGGCCAACAGTGCGGTGTCGCCGATGGCCGGCGTATCGCCGGTGCCATCGGCAGCCGGCGCGGCTGTCGCCTTGTCATTCGTCTTCTCGATGACGTCCTGAACCTTCTGAACGTCCTCGAGCTTCTTGCCGACCTCCGCCGCCGCGATGTCGTCCTGGCGCTCGGCGCGCGTCTCGGCATCTTCGACACGGGTCGGATCGTAGCCCTGCGGACCGAGCTTCAGTTCTTCGAGCGTCTTCGGATCGGCGACGTCTTCGAGCCGCTGCACGACGCGCTCGACTTCCGTGTCGAGCTTGCCGCCATTGGCCTTGCGGTTGAGGCCGTCCATCAAGCGCTGGTTGTCGTCGCCATAAGGGTTCTTGATCGCCGCCAGCAGCGTGTCCATGGAGACGCCGATGTCGTCGAGGCCGAGGTCTTCGGCGAGTTTGCCGACCTCGTCCGGCATCATCTCCTTCAGCGCATCTTCCAGCGCTTTCCCGAGCTTGTAGGAGGAGCGCGCCTCGTCGGTATCGATGCCGAGCTTGGTCGCCAGACGGTCGACGAGCTCGATCTTCAATTCGTTGGGATCGGTTTTGTTGACGCTGAAAAGGGCGGAGGCGATCTTGTCGCGGGCGCGCCGGGCGTCTTCGCTGGCGCTGATCCGTGCTTCGACAACCGGATCGCTCTTCTTGCCGGTCCGCTGCTCTTCGTCTTTCTTGCGCTGTTCCTCGATGCTGTCGAGCATCGACTGCATCATGTTGGTCGCGGCAAGCCCATAAGTCTGCTGGGTAGGAAGCAACATGGCCCGAAATCCGGTCTCGTCGAAAGGTGCACCGCCAAGCAAAACTAGATTTGAAGGGTTAACGAGACGTTACCGGGTGGCTAGAACCTATGTCACCCTTTATCTATTTAAGCGGCCGCGGCTTCGTTGCCTATCAGCTATGGGCGAAGATATCGGCTTCTTCCCAGCCCAGCAGGTCCAGCTTCGCCCGCGTCGGCAGGAATTCGAAACAGGCCTGGGCCAGTTCGGCGCGCTTGTCGCGCACCAGGCGGTAGGTCAGCTTGTCGCGCAGCGCATGCAGGTGGAGCACGTCGGAGGCCGCATATTCGAGTTGCGCCGGCGAAAGCACCTCCGCTGCCCAGTCGGATTGCTGCTGCGCCTTGGAAACGTCGACGTCGAGCATTTCCTTGAGATTGTCCTTGAGCCCGTGCCGGTCCGTGTAGGTGCGGGTCAGCCGCGAGGCGATCTTGGTGCAGAACACCGGCGTCGTGGTCACGCCGAACGTATGGAAGAGCACGGCGATGTCGAAGCGGCCGTAATGGAAGATCTTCTGGCGCGACGGATCGGCGAGCATGGCGACGAGATTGGGAGCTTCGTTCTGCCCGGCCGCGATGCGGATCACGTCTGCCGAACCGTCGCCCGGCGAAAGCTGCACGACGCAAAGCCGGTCACGACGGGGCACGAGGCCGAGCGTTTCCGTATCGATGGCGATCGCCCCGGTATATCGGGCTGCAGCGACTGCCGGAATATCGCCTTCATGATACCTGATCTCTGCCATGTCCGTCTCCGTCTGCCTGTCTGCAAAGATTCGCTATAAACCACGTTTTTCGTCAGGGATATGGGTGATCTTGGGAAGGCCGCACCGCCAGCGGTCAAATGTGTTTCATTACGCGACCGAATTCTGCGCGGGCATTAGCTCAGCCTTGCAGCTAATGCATTGCTGCATTGCAACCAAGTGGCTTGGCCTGCTTAAACGATTAGCCTATATCTTTGGGCATCGGGCGACGCACTCCTCCTCCCAGTGTTGCCTGATACGGATCGACAACATCCTCCTCCTCCCAGTTGTTGATCAAGTTTAAAGCCTGGCGCACCCTCCTCCCGCGCCAGGCTTTTTCCGTTTTTGGAGCAGGATTTCCTTCAAAACATTGCTTTTTGCCTTACGACAGCCGAGGTGCCGCGATCTGTGATTGGCGTCACGTAGGTGTCACGCACCGCCGATATACGAAACCTCGCCTTCCCTTTGAACTTTTCGTGAGGTTACTATGCGCAAGATTTTTGCCGCTCTGGTCGTTTCGACCGCGCTCGCCGGCGCCGCCCAGGCTGCCACCGTTTATCCGCTGGATCGCGCCACGATCCTCAGCGGCTCCCCCTTCGATTTCAAGGTCGAGTTCAACTCCGTCGTAAAGCCGGAAGACGTCAAGATCACCGTCAACGGCCAGGATTACAAGACTGTTCTCGGCAAGGAAGTCCAGTTCGTCGCGGAAGAAAAGAACAAGGACAAGATCCTCGGTTCTGCCGTCATCCTGCGCGGCCTGACCATCGCCACCGCCGGCGATTACAAGGTCGAGATTTCGGCCGGTTCCGAGACGAAGACCGTCACCTGGAATGTCTACGGCACGGGTTCTGCCCCGAAGGCCAAGAATATCATCTTCATGCTCGGCGATGGCCTTTCGGTCGCGCATCGCACAGCTGCCCGCATCATGTCCAAGGGCATGACCGAAGGCAAGGCCAACGGCCGTCTCGCCATGGACGACCTCGACCATATGGCCTTCGTCGGCACCTCGGCGACCAACGCTGTCGACACCGACTCGGCCAACACGATGTCGGCCTACATGACCGGTCACAAGACCGCCGTGAACGCGATCGGCGTTTATGCCGACCGCACGCCGGACTCGCTGGACGACCCCAAGGTCGAAACGATTGCTGAAGCACTTCGCCGCCAGACCGGCAAGTCGATCGGTATCGTCGCCACCTCCGAAATCGAGGACGCGACGCCTGCCGCCGTCGTCTCCCACACCCGTAACCGCAACGACAAGGCCGATGTCGTCGGCATGCTGCTAGGCGTCAAGCCGGACGTCCTGCTTGGCGGCGGTTCTGCGTATTTCCTGCCGCAGGCGACTGCCGGCTCGAAGCGCAAGGACGACAAGGATTATGTCAAGCTCTTCAAGGATGCCGGCTACACGCTGGCCACCGACAAGAACGAACTTGCAGCCGGCGCAAACGCCAATGGGTTGCTGCTCGGCCTCTTCCATCCTGGCAACATGGACGTCACGCTTGACCGCGAGTTCCTGAAGAAGGGCACCGTCGAGAAGTATCCGAACCAGCCGGGTCTGGTCGCCATGACCAAGGTAGCCCTCGATCGTCTCTCTAAGGATCAGGATGGTTTCTTCCTGATGGTCGAAGGATCCTCGATCGACAAGATGTCCCATCCGCTCGACTGGGACCGTGCCGTCATCGAAACCATCGAATTCGACCAGGCGATCGCGGTTGCCCGCGAATTCCAGAAGACCCATCCCGACACGCTGATCGTCGTCACCGGCGACCACACCCATGGCGTTTCGATCATCGGCACGGTTGACGACGACAAGCCGGGCACCGAGATGCGCGAAAAGGTCGGCACCTATGCCGAAGCCGGCTTCCCCAACTACAAGGACGAAAACGGCGACGGTTATCCGGACAAGATCGACGTTTCGCGCCGGCTCTTCCTTGCCGCCACCAACGGCCCGGACCACTACGAAACCTTCCGCCCGAAAATGGATGGCCCGTTCGTTCCGGCGATCCAGAACGAGAAGAAGGAATACATCGCCAACGAGCAATACAAGAACGTGCCTGGCGCGGTCTTCGTTCAGGGCAATCTCCCGAAGAGCAGCGACAGCGGCGTTCACTCCGTCGACGACGTCGTCCTGCAGTCGTCCGGCCCCGGTTCGGAAGGCTTCAAGGGCTATATGGAAGAAAGCGACATCTACAAGGTGCTCGCCGATACTTTCGCGCTCGGCACCAAGCAGACCAACTAAGGTCTGACGGCCTGCCGCACCCGTGGTAGAACAACGCTCCCGGCCGAGACGCGGCCGGGAATAGCGTTTCAGGAGGGTTTCATGGAAAAGCTCTTTTCAAAGGGTTTCAGCCGCCGCTCCGTGCTCGGCCTGGCCACCGCCGCAGCTCCGCTGCTTGCGGCAGCCCGTTCCGCCGCCGCTGCCGATGACCTCGGTTTTAACGAACTCTATGGCAAGTACAGCGTTCTCGGCCTGGAATTTTCCGACAAGGTGAAGAAGCTGGCGGGCCGTGAGGTGGCGATCCGCGGGTTCATGGCGCCGCCGCTGAAGGCGGAAGCGGCTTTCTTCGTGCTGACCGAAGTGCCGATGGCGCTTTGCCCCTTCTGCTCCTCCGACGCGGACTGGCCCGACAATATCGTCGTCATCTACCTCCACCGCAAGCAGACATTCACCCAGGCGAACGAAACGATCGAGGTGCGCGGCACCCTTGAGGTCGGCTCCTGGAGGGATCCAGATACCGGATTTGTCAGCCTCCTGAGGATCCGCGACGCGGCATATCAGGGCGCGTGAACATGCTTTCCCTGCGCATAGACAATCTGGCCATGTCGTTCCCCGGGCTGAACAGCCCGGTTTTGCAGGTCGATTTTCTGACGATCGCCGCCGGCGAGCGCGTTGCCGTCACCGGCGGCTCCGGTTCCGGCAAGAGCACCTTCATCAATGTGATCACCGGGCTTGAGCGCCCCACCTCCGGAAAGGTCGTCTGGAGCGGCGAGGATATCGCCCGGCTTTCCGAGACCGCGCGCGACCGCTGGCGGGCCGAACATGTCGGCCTCGTGATGCAGGATTTCCATCTTTTTCCCGGTCTCTCGGCGGTCGAGAACGTGCTTCTGCCGGCGCGGCTGGCCCGTGTCGCCGATGCGGCGCTGATCGCCCGCGCACACGACCTCCTCAAAAGCGTAGGCCTTTCCCGTCCGAGCCAGAAGATCGAGACCATGTCGCGCGGCGAGATGCAGCGTGTGGCGATCGCCCGCGCGGTGTTACGCAAGCCGGGCGTGATCGTTGCCGACGAACCGACCGCCAGCCTTGATGTGGAGGCCGGCGAGACGGTCGGCCGGCTGCTTCTGGACATGTCCGGCGAAACCGGAAGCACTCTGATCGTCGTTTCCCATGACCAGCGCCTGATCGACCGGCTCGATCGCCGCATCACGCTTAGCGCCGGCCGCATCGTTTCCGACAGTTTTCGCGAAGAGGTCGCGGCATGATCCGCTTCATCGCCGCCGATCTGCGCCGCCTCTGGCTTGGCGCTGTGGTCGTTGTGCTGCTGGTTGCGCTCGCCACCGCTCTCGGCGTCACCGTTACGCTGCAGGAACGCGCCCTGCGGCTCGGCAGCGCCCGCGCCGCCGACAAGTTCGACCTGGTGATCGGCGCGGCCGGCAGCGAAACCCAGCTCGTGCTCTCTTCGATCTTCCTGCAGCCGGCGCCGCTGCCGCTGATGCCGGGCGAGGTGCTGGCAAAACTCTCGAAGGATCCGCGTGTCGCCTGGGTGGCGCCGGTCGGGTTCGGCGATTCCTTTGCCGGCTACCCTTTGGTCGGGACGACCCGCGCGCTGATCGGCAGCACCGTTTCCGGCTTTGCCGCAGGCCGCATGTTCGAGAAAGAGGGCGAGGCGGTGGTCGGGGCGGCAGTGAAGCTGCCGGTCGGGGCCGAAATCAAGCCCATGCACGGCACGGCGGCGATGGGCGGCGAGACCCATACGGGCGTCGTATACCACGTCACCGGCAAGTTGCCGCCGACGGGGACGCCCTGGGATCGGGCCATTCTGGTGCCGATCCAGGCGGTCTGGCACGTCCATGGCCTCGGCCACGATCATGAGCATGAGGAAGAAGAGCACCACGAAGACAGAGCAGCACAGGTAACGCAGGCTGCGGCCGCCACGGATGAGCATGCTGACGAGGATCACGATCATCACGGTTCCATCGATGCGGATGCGGTGATCGATGAAAATTTCACAGCCGATGCGCAGGGCCTTCCGGCGGTCCTCGTAAAGCCCAAGACGATTGCCGATGCCTACAAGCTCCGCCAGGAATATCGCAACGGCAATACGCTCGCGGTTTTCCCGGGCGAGGTGCTCACCAGCCTCTATGCGACGCTCGGCGATGCCAAGATGGTGCTGAGCGCCGTGGCCGCCGGATCGCAGGGCCTGGTGGCGGCAGCCTTGGTCCTGGTCACCGTCACCCATATCGGCCAGCGGCGGCGCCAGATCGGTGCGCTACGGGCTTTTGGCGCGCCGCGGCTGTCGGTTTTCGCCATAGTCTGGTTCGAGCTCTTCCTGCTGGTCGCGCTCGGCATCGGTCTCGGCTTCCTGACCGGCCTCGCCGCTGCCCGGCTGATCGCCAACGCCTTCACCGTCAAGAGTGGCATCATCCTGCCGGTCGGCTTTGTCGGCGAGGACCTGCGCATGGCGCTGATCCTGCTCGCCGCATCGGCGGCTCTGTCCGCCGTGCCGGCCATTCTCGCCTACCGCCAGTCGCCGGCGGCAGCCCTGCGGGCCTAAACCAGCGCCTTGATCGTCGAAATCACCTCGTCGTCGACGTCGAGCCCCTGCTCGATCGCCTTCCGGCGCGCGTTCTGGCCGCGCCGCCCTGGCAGGCGAACGCCCTCTTCGGAGGCCATCTCGAGGGCAAGTTCGGCGATCCGCTCTGCAGCCGAGGCCGTGCTTGCGGAAGGGTCGATGACAATAAGCGTCTGACCGACCGAGGGCGGCGAACCTTTCTCGTCCATGAACGAGCTTGCCTCGTAGGAGAAGTTCGATCCGGTCAGGCCGGCCGACAGGATCTCCACCATCAGCGCCAGCGCCGCACCCTTGGCGCCGCCCGAGGGCGCCATCAGACCCTTGTGGGCCGCGTGCGGATCGGTGGTCGGCTTGCCGTTGGCATCGAAGGCCCAGCCTTCCGGAATGCTCTCGCCCTTCTGGCGCGCGGCCATGATCTTGCCAGCCGCGACGGTCGAAAGCGCCAGATCGATGACCAGCGGATCCTCGCCGGCAACCGGTGTCGCAAAGGCGATCGGGTTGGTGCCGAACAGCCGCTTCCTGCCGCCCCAGGCGGCCATCGAGGCCGGCGCATTGGCAAACATCAGCGCCACGAGGCCTTGTTCGGCAAACCGCTCCACGGTCAGCGCCATGACGCCCGCATGGTGAGAGCGATGGATGGCACCGAGCGCGATGCCTTGTTCCCGGGCGATTTTCGGAAGCTCGGCGACTGCGATATCGAAGGCCGGATAGGCGTAACCGAATGCCGCATCGACGACAAGCACCGCCGGACGCGGCCGGGTGGCGACGGGTCTCGCCTTGCCATCGACCTTGCCGGAGCGTGCCTGGCCGATATAGGCGGGAACGCGGCGGAGGCCATGGCCGTACTGCCCGGCAGCTTCCGCATGCACGAGCGCATGGGCGACGGAGCGGGCGGTATCGGCAAGAACGCCGTTGGCTTCGAATACGCTCTGAACGAGCGTTTCGGCGTCATAGAGAGTGATGTGCATGCTGGAGATCCAGATTGGTTCGGGGACGAACGCCGCGAGAAAATCAGGCGGTTATTCGCACTTTACCGGCTGGCTGAGTGAACTTGCAACACCGGAAGGCGGCGCAGGGATGGGCGAAGCGCGTCGGACAGCCGAAGCGACATAGTCGTCGATAGACGCGTTGCCCGATGACCCCGCGACCGAGACATTGCCGATGTTGCCGCTGCCGTCGAAGCTGAAGCGGACCGTAACGATGCCGGTTCCGTTGCCGGGGCATTTGCGGGCGTAGCGAGCAATCTTCGTTCTCACGCGCGTCATCCACTGCTGCGGCGAAACCGACGACGAAAATAAGCTGGTGGAATTTTGGCTGGCGGCCGTGCGGTCCGATTGCTTGGCCTGGATCTTTGCCTCGGCCATGTCCGGCCGGGCCTGCTGTTGCTGTTGCTTCGGTTTCTGGACCTTCTTCACCGGTTCCTTTTTGGGCTCCGGCTTTTTCGGCTGTTCCGGCGGCTTTTCCGCGACCGGCGGCAGGGGCCGCACTAACGGCAGCGGCGCTTCGACATTTTCGAGCGCCGCCGTCATCTGTTCCTCGACCGGCTTGATCTCCTCGATCGGCTCCGGCGGGGGTTCCACCACGGGCGGCTGCACCGGTTCAGGCTCGACCGGCTCGGCGACTTCCTGCAGCGGTGGTTCCACCGGCTGCTCGACAGGTTCTGCAACGGGCTCGGGCGTCGGTTCGGGTCTCGGCTGCTCAACGGGCTCCGGCTGCGGTTCCTCGACAGGCTCCGCCTGCTCGCTCATCACCTGTTCCTGCTCCTGCATGTCAGGAGAGATCTGCTCTTCCTCGGTGTTGGCGGCTTCCGGCTCTGGCGCAAGCTCGATCATGATCGCCGCCGGCGGTGCGTTGTCGGCGGGCACATCCGGTTGTTCCCGCATCAGATAGGCCGCGGCGCTGAAATGTACTGTCAGCATCAGCAGTCCGGCAGCGCCCCATAGCGCCAGTTCGCCGACGCGTCCGCCCGGACTTGTCTGCGAGATGACGAGGCTCATGGATTGCCTCCCGTTGCCGGAACGGCGGGTGCGGCCGCAGGAGCATTCCCAGCGGGCGCCGGCACCGCCGGTGCCGGCAGCGTCTCAAGCCCAACCAGCGCGATTTTGAGATAGCCGGAATCGCGCAACAGGTTCATGACCTCCATGAACTGGCCGTAATCGACCGCCTTGTCCGCGCGCAGGAACACGCGGGTGTCCTTCTTGCCCTCCGTGACGCGGTCGAGGGTTGCGGCAAGCTGCTCGCGCTGCACGGCGTCGTTGCCGATATTGAGGCTCAGATCTTCCTTGACCGTCAGGTAGAGCGGCTCGTCCGGCCGCTCAGCCGGCTTCGCGGTCGAGGCGGGAAGATCGACATTGATGTCCACGGTCGCCAGCGGCGCCGCCACCATGAAGATGATCAGCAGCACCAGCATGACGTCGATGAACGGCGTCACGTTGATCTCGTGGTTTTCGGAAAGCTCGTCGCCGTGCTGTTCGCGGATGCCGCCGGCCATGGTCGATCAGCCTCCTGCCACCAGCGAGACCGGCGCCTTGCGGCCGCCCGGGGGAACCTTGCGGAAATCGAGGTCGCGGCTCACCAGCCGTTCCACACCCGCTGCGGCATCCGCCAGCAGCTGCCGGTAACCGGTGATGGAGCGGGCGAAGACGTTGTAGATGACAACCGCCGGAATGGCCGCGACGAGGCCGATCGCGGTCGCCAACAGCGCTTCGGCAATGCCGGGCGCGACGACGGCGAGGTTGGTGGTCTGTGATTCCGAAATGCCGATGAAGGCGTTCATGATGCCCCAGACGGTGCCGAACAGGCCGACGAACGGGGCGGTGGAGCCGATCGTCGCGAGCACGCCAGTGCCGCGCGACATGCGCCGGCCGGCATAGGCCTCGATGCGGGAAAGCGCCGAGCCAACCCGCTCCTTCACGCCGTCACCATGGGCATGGTCGAGAGCCGCTTCTGAAAGCTGCATTTCTTCTGCCGCGGACCGCAGCATCAGCGCCGCGGGACCGCCGCGGCCGGCGGCGGCGCCGACGGCCTCCGAAAGCGTGCGGGAAGTGCGGATGACCTTCAGCGTGCGTGCCGCGCGAGTGCGGGCGCCTGCAAGCTCCAGCGTCTTCGCGAGCCAGACGGTCCAGGTGATCAGCGACGCGAACGCGAGCCCGATCATCACGCTTTTGACGACCCAATCGGCCGCCATGAACATGCCCCAGGGCGAAAGGTTGTGCGGCAGGTCCGAACGCCGTCCAGGCTCCAGGAACTGGGTGAGCATGTCGATCGGCTGGCGCGCCGGCGGCGGCTGGGCCGGGGTCTGTTGCGGGCTGGCAGGCGTTGGCTGGGCAGCATTGCTCGCCGGTGCTCCCGTCGGAACGGCGGGTTGCGGGGCGGAAGCTGCCGGCTCATTCGGCACCGTGCGGGAGGTTGTAGGCGCTGCCTGCACGGCAGGAGCGGGAGCCGCCTGCGTCGGGTGGGCACCAGAAGGTGAGGTCGTCTGCGGTGGCGGCGGCGCTTGCGTTGACGCATCCGGAGCAGGCGTCTGTGCCATCACCGTCGAAGCCGTCATTGCCAGTGCCGCGAGGGCCATCGGAAACCGGCTCCTCATCGGTTGGCGCATCGAAAAGGCGGGCTTCAGGGCAGCGGTCATGGCAGGCGATACTCCGGACTGTTCGTCATCGCGGACAGCGCCGGAGCGCCAGGTCGACGATGACGGAAACGGGCATCCGAACGCCGCCGGCCACTGCCGCCGGGTTCGCGATGTTGCAGCTACCGGATAATAAACATGAGTAGAAATGGCAACTAATAAATCTTGAGAATGCCGATCACATTAATGCGGGACGGGATCATTACCCCATTTGCGCTGGATCGGCATTCCCTGTGCCGGAAAATTGGCTGACGGACGCCTACCGCGCCAGCCAGCCGCCGTCGACCGGCAGCACGATGCCATGGATATAGTCGGAGGCCGGCGAGGCGAGGAATACGGCGGCCCCGCCGAGTTCTTCCGGCTGGCCCCAGTGTCCGGCCGGAATACGGCTGAGGATTGCCGCGTTGCGATCCGGGTCGTTGCGCAGTGCCTCGGTATTGTTGGTCGAGAAATAACCCGGTGCAATGGCGTTGACGTTGATGCCCTTGCCTGCCCATTCGCAGGCGAGCAACCGGGTCAGGCCGGCAAGGCCGCTCTTCGAGGCCGTATAGGAAGGGATGCGGATGCCGCCCTGGAAGGAGAGCAGCGAGGCGATATTGACGATCTTGCCGCCCTTGCCCTCGGTGATCAGCCGGCGTGCAAACGCCTGGGAGAGGAAGAACACGGTCTTCAGGTTGACGTCCATCACCGCATCCCAGTCGGCCTCGCTGAAATCGATCGCGTCGGCCCGGCGGATGATCCCGGCATTGTTGACGAGGATGTCGGCCCGCCCCGTCCATGCGACCGTTTCGCTAATGATCCGATCGACCGGCTCGAGCGTCGAAAGGTCCGCCTGGATCGACAGACTGCGCCCACCCGCCGCGCTGACTGCGGCTTCCGTCTCGGCCATGGAGGAGCGTCCGACCAGCGCCACGTCAGCGCCGGCCTGCGCCAGCGCCACGGATATCGCCTGGCCAAGGCCCGTATTGGCGCCGGTAACGATCGCCGTCTTGCCCGTCAGGTCGAATGAAATCGGCATGTTGTCCTCCTCGGAAACTGGAAATGCGGATATAGGGTAGATGCTTACCGTCGCGAGCTCTCCGGTTGAAGCTGAAAATTTTTGCCATATCGAGGCCGGGCCTCGACGGGGGGAGATGGATTGACATCTTTTATGCGTCCATCCGGACTCGTGGCGCTCCAACGGATGCGCCACGGGCGGCGGATCAAGCCGCGAACAAAGAGTATGAATTTGTTTGGGGCCTCGTCGCGGCCAGTTCCTCACGAGAAACCGAATACCCAAAATGCCAGGAGCCGCCCGTGAAGGTCACGGGCGGCTCCTTTAATTGTTCGGGCTGTTCGCCGGAGGTCACAGCGAGCGCGTGATATGCTCCACGCGGAAGCATTCGATGACGTCGCCTGCGCGCATGTCTTCGTAATTCTCGAACGCCATACCGCATTCCTGGCCCATCGGCACTTCGCTGACTTCGTCCTTGAAGCGCTTGAGCGTCTTGAGCTTGCCTTCGTGGACAACGACGTTGTCGCGGATAAGGCGGACGCCCGCTCCACGCTCGACCTTGCCCTCGACGACACGGCAACCGGCGACCTTGCCGACCTTGGTGATGTTGAACACTTCGAGGATCTCGGCATTGCCGATGAAGGTTTCGCGGCGTTCCGGAGAGAGAAGGCCCGACATCGCCTGCTTCACGTCATCCACCAGATCGTAGATGATGTTGTAGTAGCGGATCTCGAGACCTTCGCGTTCAGCGGCTGTTCGTGCCTGCGGATTGGCGCGGACGTTGAAGCCGATGATGGCCGCATTGGATGCCTCGGCAAGCGAGATATCCGATTCGGTGATGCCGCCGGCACCCGAATGAACGATGCGGGCACGCACTTCGTCGGTGCCGAGCTTGTCCAGTGCGCCGATGATCGCTTCGATCGAACCCTGCACGTCACCCTTGATGACCAGCGGGAATTCCTTCAAGCCGGTATTCTGGAGCTGGCTCATCATCTGTTCGAGCGAACCGCGCTGGCCGGACTGGCGGGCAGCCGCCTTGTCGCGGGCAAGCCGCTGGCGATATTCGGAAATCTCGCGGGCACGGCTTTCGCTCTCGACCACGGCGAACCTGTCGCCGGCGGCCGGAGTGGCAGAAAGACCGAGCACCTCGACCGGCATGGCCGGACCGGCTTCCTTCACATGGTCGCCCTTGTCGTTGACGAGCGCGCGAACGCGACCCCACTGATCGCCGGCGACGATGATCTGGCCCGGCTTCAGCGTGCCCTTCTGGACGAGCACGGTCGCAACCGCGCCGCGGCCACGGTCGAGCTGGGCTTCGATGACGATGCCTTCGGCCGTCCGGCTCGGATCGGCCTTGAGGTCGAGGATTTCGGCCTGCAGCAGGATGGCTTCGAGCAGCTTGTCGAGATTGACCTTGTTCTTGGCCGACACTTCGACGTCGAGCACTTCACCGCCGAGCGATTCCACGAACACTTCGTGCTGCAGAAGCTGCTGGCGAACCTTGTCCGGGTTGGCTTCGTGCTTGTCGATCTTATTGATCGCCACGATGATCGGAACACCCGCTGCCTTGGCATGGGCGATCGATTCGATCGTCTGCGGCATCACGCTGTCGTCGGCTGCAACAACCAGGATTGCGATATCCGTCGCCTGAGCACCACGGGCACGCATGGCCGTGAAGGCGGCGTGGCCGGGGGTATCGATGAAGGTGATCTTCTGGCCGTTCTGTTCCACCTGATAGGCGCCGATATGCTGGGTAATGCCGCCGGCTTCGCCGGAGACCACGTTGGCATGGCGGATGGCGTCGAGCAGCGAGGTCTTGCCGTGGTCGACGTGGCCCATGATGGTGACGACCGGCGGGCGCGAAACCATTTCGCCTTCGTCGTCGGCAACGTTGAAGATGCCTTCTTCGACGTCGGATTCGGAAACACGCTTGACGGTATGGCCGAATTCGCCGGCGATGATCTCGGCGAGGTCGGCGTCGATGACGTCGCCCGGCTTCATCATCTGGCCTTCCTTCATCAGGTACTTGATGACGTCGACGGCGCGTTCGGACATGCGCTGCGACAGTTCCTGAATGGTGATGGTTTCCGGCAGGATGACTTCGCGCATGACCTTTTCGCGCGTTTCCTGCATCTGGCTGCGGCGGAACTTCTCCTGCCGGCGGCGGGTGGCGGCCATCGAACGGCCACGGGCATTGCCGTCGTCGTCCGTGCTGACCGTGGTCACCGTCAGCTTGCCGCGGCGGCGTTCGTCTTCGGTCTTCGGGCGGGCCGGAACCTTGGCGGGAGCAGCGACGGGGACTCGGCCACGGCCGGGTGCGCCACGCGGCGGGCCGCGATCCTCATCTTCTTCGTCAGCGCCCTTGCGGCGACCGGCAACCGGCAGTGCCGCAGGTGCGGCGCCGGGTGCTGCGGGCCGCGGAGCCTGCGGACGTGTTTCGCCCGGACGGGCGGTAGCGGCTCCAGCAGCGCGCTCGGCCGGCTTTTCGGCAACCGCGGGTGCAGGCGTCTCGGCCGGGGCAGGAGCCTCGACCGGTTCGACCTTGGGTTCGGCAGCGCGGCGGGCAGCCTCGGCGGCTTCCTCTATTTTGCGGCGTTCTTCCTCGACCTTGCGGCGTTCCTCGTCTTCGGCGCGCTGCTTGGCCTCGATGACCTCGCGTGCCTGCGCTTCCATCAGCGCACGGCGACGGGCTTCCATCTCGCCGGCCGAAAGATCATGCAGGACCGCGCCGCCCTGACGCTGCTGTGGACGCTGCGGTTGGCCGGACTGCTGCGGACGCTGCGGCTGGTTGGGCTGCTGCGGGCGCTGCGGTTGATTGGATTGCTGCGGACGCTGGTTCTGCTGCGGCCGTGCGTTCTGCGAGCCCGGCTGATGGACGCGCGCTGCCGGAGCGGCCGGCTGCTGCGGTGCTGGGCGCTGGGGAGCGGCCGGCTGTGCGACAGCCTCTACCACCCGCGGCGCGGGCGCCGGGGCTGCGGGTGTGATTACCGGCTTTTCGTCCAGTGGCCGGGTTGGCCGCCGCTTCACTGTCTCGACGACGACGGCCTTGGTACGGCCGCGACCCATGTCCTGGCGGACGGTACCCTGGCTCATCCCGGATGGCTTCAGTGTAAGGGTCTTCTTTACGCCGAGTGTCTTATCGTCTTTGCTATCGGTCATTCCGTTCCTGTTCCTTCGGACAGGAACGGATGGAAGCCATCAGAACCCGTCGTTTAATCCGTATATATCGATGTGCGTCCGGCTAAAGCCGGTGACCGCGTCATTGTTTCGGCATGTCAGCGACACCTTTTGTCTGGGACAGACCGCCCATGCGGTACTGTTCAAGTAGGTTTGCGCGCTTCACTACACCCTCACCCGCCTGCCCCGCAAGCGCGCAGGCATGGATAAAAGCATTCTGGCCCATCACTTCGTCCAATTCCGCGCTGGTAAAGAGCGAAAAGGACGGAATGTCTTCCCCGGTATTTGAACCGAGCTTCCAGGCCTTGCGGGCCTGGTCTATTTTCCTCACTCCATCGGCGGCCGCATCGGCCGCATGGAACACCGCGAGCGCAGCACCTGAGCGCACGGCAGCATCAACTTTCGTTGCGCCGGTGACGAATTGGCTCGCCTTGCGCGCCATGTTCATCATGCCGACGAGATCGGCGGCGAGCAGGCGATCCACCAGCGCGCCGAGATCCGCATCCGCCTTCGCCTCGGCCTTGAGGGCCCGGGCGAAGAGCTTTTTCTGAACTGCCCGATCGACGAGCGACCGTTCAGCCTTGATCCAGCAGCCACGGCCCGGAAGCTGACGCTTCAGATCGGGCACGACCTGACCATTCGGGCCAGCCACAAAGCGGATCAGCGTTTCCGGTGATCCCGCCTCGCGGGTGACGATGCAGGTACGGTCGTTCACGACGATCTCGCCCAGGTCATCATCGACAGGTCCGTCATCATTGTGGTCCGGCTCATTCGCGAGCGGGATCATTCCTGCTCAACGGCGTCCGCCTCCTCCGCTTCGGCTTCCGGCTCGGGGGCACCCTTTGCGAGATCTTCCTCGGTGATCCAGCCTGCCGACAGGCGGGCCTGGACGATCATGTTTTCAGCTTCGACGCGGGAAATGTCGAACTTCGAGAACAGGCCTTCGAACTTCTTCGTCACGCCGTCCTTGCGTTCGCTCCAGCCAACGAGGTCGTCGGCGGCGCAGCCGGCAAAGTCCTCGATCGTCTTGATGCCGTCTTCGCCGAGCGCGACGAGCATCTGGCCGTTCAGGCCGTTGATCTGCCGCAGTTCGTCTTCTACGCCGAGCTCCTTGCGCTTGGCGTCCATCTCGGCTTCGATCCGCTCCAGGTATTCGCGGGCGCGGGTCTGGATTTCGGTCGCGGTGTCTTCGTCGAAACCGTCGATCGAGGAGATTTCGTCGAGATCGACGTAAGCCAGTTCCTCGACCTGGGCAAAGCCTTCCGAAGCCAGCACCTGGCCGACCATTTCGTCGACGTCGAGGGCGTCCATGAAGAGGTTGGTGCGCTCGTTGAATTCCTTCTGGCGGCGTTCCGACTCTTCGGCTTCCGTCATGATGTCGATATCCCAGCCGGTCAGCTGCGAGGCGAGGCGGACGTTCTGGCCGCGGCGGCCGATGGCAAGCGACAGCTGCTCGTCCGGAACCACGACTTCGATGCGCTCGGCATCCTCGTCGAGAACCACCTTGGCGACTTCGGCCGGCTGCAGCGCGTTGACGATGAACGACGCCGGATCCTGAGACCACGGAATGATGTCGATCTTCTCGCCCTGCAACTCGCCGACAACCGCCTGAACGCGGGAACCACGCATACCGACGCAGGCGCCGACCGGATCGATCGAGCTATCGTTCGAGATCACGGCGATCTTGGCGCGCGAGCCCGGATCGCGGGCGACCGACTTGATCTGGATGATGCCGTCGTAGATTTCCGGCACTTCCATGGTGAACAGCTTCACCATGAACTGCGGATGGGTACGCGACAGGAAGATCTGCGGGCCGCGCTGTTCGCGACGGACATCATAGACGTATGCGCGGACGCGATCGCCATAACGCATGTTCTCGCGCGGGATCATTTCGTCGCGGCGGATGATGCCTTCGCCGCGGCCGAGATCGACGATGACGTTGCCGTATTCGACACGCTTGACGGTGCCGTTGATGATTTCGCCGACGCGGTCCTTGAACTCGTCGAATTGGCGATCACGCTCGGCTTCACGCACCTTCTGGACGATGACCTGCTTGGCCGACTGGGCGGCGATACGGCCGAAATCCATCGGCGGCAGCGGGTCGGCGATGAAGTCGCCGATCTTGGCATCGACGTTGCGGTCGAGCGCCAGCGCCAGCGGGATCTGCGTGCCGTAGTCTTCGGCGTGCTCGACGACTTCCAGCAGGCGCTGGAGCCGGATTTCGCCGGTCTTGGAATTGATGTCGGCACGGATATTGGTTTCCGAGCCGTAGCGGGAGCGGGCAGCCTTCTGGATGGCGTCGGCCATCGCAGCCAGCACGATCTCGCGGTCGATGACCTTTTCGCGCGCCACTGCATCCGCGATCTGCAGAAGTTCAAGCCGGTTCGCACTCACTGCCATTGTCGTTGGTCTCCGTAGGTCAAAAGATGAGGCCTTTCCGGGGGAAAGGCACAAGTCTCTGTTCGGTTTATTCGTCTTCTGCTTCTTCGTTCTGGTTCGCGGCCTGCGCCTTGGCGAGCTTGTCGGCCCGAAGTGCGTCGCGGATCAGATCGTCGGTCAGAATGAGCTTTGCCTCGGCCAGTGCCGAAAACGGGATCGTTACCCGTGGTTCCTCGCCATAGGCGACCTGGTCCCGCTCGATCGTGAAACCGTCCGCATCGCTTTCGGTGATCCTGCCGCGGAACCGCTTGCGATTGTCGATCATGATCGACGTTTCGCATTTGACCAGATGGTTCAGCCAGCGGGTGAAATCCGACTTGCGAACCATCGGGCGGTCGATGCCCGGCGAGGACACTTCGAGATGATACTCCCGATCGATGGGATCTTCTACATCCAGAACCGGCGAAATCGCCACGGATACGGCTTCGCAGCCTTCCACATCCATGGTGCCGTCGTTGCGCTCGGCCATGATCTGCAGCGTCGCGCCGTTCTGGTTCAGCATCCTCACACGCACCAGACGATAGTCCATGGCGGTCAGCACGGGCTCGATGATTTCGGCGACCCTGAGGTCAAGCCCGGTCTCGATGATGAGCCGCGGCTCGTATTCGGTTTGCGGCATAAGCTCTCCGGCAATCATTGCCCCATAGCTGGGCCCAATGTCTGGGTTACAGTGATCGCCTAACAAAAAAGAGCGGGTCCGGTGGGGCCCACTCTTCATCGGACGATCAAGAATATGGGGTGCATATACGCTTTCGGCCTTGCGATTGCAAGAGTCGCATATTCTCCGGCCCTAGCGACTGGAATTTGGTTCTGCCGGGTCTATAACCGTTTGGTACGACGCATGAAAGAACGAGGATAAAAGTGCCCGATCGGATATCGACCCTGGCTCCGTTCAGGCATCCAACGTTCAGAACCATCTGGATCGCCAGCCTCGCTTCCAATTTCGGCAGCCTCATCCAGGCCGTCGGCGCGGCGTGGATGATGACCTCGATCACCGATTCCGAGGACATGGTTGCGCTGGTCCAGGCCTCGACCGCGCTGCCGATCATGCTCTTTTCGCTGATTGCCGGCGCGCTTGCCGACAACGTCAACCGCCGCAGCCTGATGCTGACGGCGCAGTTCTTCATGCTCACCGTCTCGCTCACCCTGACGGTTTTTGCCTATCTCGACCTGCTGACGCCCTGGCTGCTTTTGACATTCACCTTTCTGCTCGGCTGTGGCGTGGCGCTCAACAACCCGGCCTGGCAGGCTTCTGTCGGTGATATGGTACCTCGCGAGGTGCTGCCGGCGGCGGTGACGATCAACAGCGTCGGCTTCAACATCACCCGCAGCGTCGGCCCCGCGATCGGCGGCGCGATCGTAGCGGCTGCCGGCGCCGCCGCGGCGTTCGCCGTCAATTCGATGAGCTATTTCGCGCTCATCTATGCCTTGATCCGCTGGAAACCGGAAAGCCGCGACAACGCGCTGCCGCGCGAGACGCTGCTGCGGGCGCTTTCGGCGGGCCTCGGTTACGTCGTTATGTCGCCCAACATTCTCAACGTGCTGTTCCGTGGCCTTGTCTTCGGTCTTTCGGCGAGCGCCGTCCTGGCGCTTCTGCCGATCGTCGCCCGCGACCTGGTTTCCGGCGGCCCGTTGACCTACGGCATCATGCTTGGCGCCTTCGGGGTCGGTGCCATCGCCGGTGCCATGGCAAATTCGCGACTGCGTGAAAAGCTGACCAGCGAATCGATCGTCCGCCTGTCCTTCCTGGGTTTCGCCGCGAGCGCCGCGATCATAGGCCTGAGTTCAAGCACGGCGCTGACGGCGATCGTCCTCCTCGTGCCCGGCGCCTGTTGGGTGCTGGCTTTGTCGCTGTTCAACACGACGGTGCAGCTTTCGACGCCGCGTTGGGTGGTCGCGCGCGCGCTTTCATTCTACCAGACGGCGACGTTCGGCGGCATTGCCGGCGGAAGCTGGGTGTGGGGGATACTGTCCGACACGTTCGGGGTGTCGATCGCGCTCACATTGTCGAGCCTCGTCATGCTGCTTGGCGCCGTGATCGGCATGCGCCTGCCGCTGCCCCAGTTCAGCGATGCCAATCTCGATCCGCTCAACCGGTTCAACGTGCCGCTGCTGAGCCTCGACCTGCAGCCGCGCAGCGGCCCGATCGTTTCCCTGGTGGATTACACCATCGCCGACGAGGATGTGCCGGAATTCCTGGCACTGATGTCGCAGCGACGCCGTATTCGCATTCGCGACGGTGCGCGGCAATGGGCGCTGATGCGCGATCTGGAACATCCGGAAATCTGGACGGAGACATACCATACCGCGACCTGGGCCGATTACGTGCGCCATAACCAGCGCCGCACCCAGGCGGATGCCGAGGCCTGGGATGCGATCCGCAGTCTTCATCGCGGCGAAGAAGGCCCCCGCGTCCACCGGATGATCGAGCGTCAGGCGATCCCGCCGGGCGACGACATATTCCATAAATCGCCCCCCGACCTGCACCACTAGATCCGATGTTTTCCTTCCGAAAAGCCCGCCGCTCCGATCTCCTCGCCATTGTCGAACTGCTCGCGGACGATGCGCTTGGGCAGGCTCGCGAAGTCGTGTCCGATCCGGTCGATCCCCGCTACGAGCAGGCCTTTGCAGCGATCGAGGCTGACGGAAACCAGCTTCTTGCAGTCGCGGTGAACCGGAAAGACAAGGTGGTAGGCTGCCTGCAGCTTTCCTTCATTCCGGGCCTGTCACGCACCGGCCTGTGGCGCGGCCAGATCGAAAGCGTGCGGATCGCTGCAAGCGAGCGCGGCAGTGGGCTGGGATCGCAGTTCATCGAATGGGCAGTGGAAAAGTGTGTCGAGCGCGGCTGCAAGCTGGTGCAGCTCACCTCCGACAAGGCGCGGCCGGATGCGATCCGCTTCTATGAGAAGCTCGGCTTCACCCCGAGCCACGAAGGCCTGAAACGCAGCCTCTGACTATCTGATCTTTCCCTTGAGCGACGGATCGGGAAAACACGTTGGAGCAAGGCCGTTCTTTGCCTGCCAGTCGCCGAGCGCACGGCGGGTCTTGTAACCCGGCAGGCCGTCGACATTGCCCACGTCATAACCCTTGGCGACCAGCGCCTTCTGCATGGCGAGCACGTCTGAGCGCAGCATCTTGCCGACATCGCCCCAGGGTGCCTGGAACGGTCCTGCACCCGAGGCGATCCGGTCGGCGAGATTGCCGATGAACAGCGCATAGAGGTCGGAATTGTTGTATTCCTTGATCACGTAGAAATTCGGCGTGACGACAAATTCCGGTCCGTTGCGCCCCGCCGGCACCAGCATCATGCCGTCCGCCTTGAGGTCTGCCGCGGGAAAAGCCTTGCCGGAAATGCGGGTGATGCCGGTTGCCGCCCAGGCGGAGATCGGCTTGGCGAGATCCGGCCCTTCCTGCGCGCAGGACACTTTCGCGGGGATCGTCACTTCGAACCCCCAGTCGCGGCCGCGCTGCCAGCCTTCCTTCTGCAGGTAGTGGGCGATCGAGGCAAGCGCATCCGGCACCGAATTCCAGATGTCCGGGCGACCGTCACCGTCGAAGTCGACGGCATATTTCAGGTAGCTCGACGGCATGAACTGCGGCTGGCCGAGCGCCCCCGCCCAGGAACCCTTCATCGTCGCCGCATCGACATCGCCCCGCTCGATCATCTTCAGCGCCGCAATCAGCTCCTCGCGGAACATGTCCTTGCGGGTCGACATGAAGGCCTTGGTCGCCAGAACCTGCACGGCGGAATAGGGCATCCGCGCTTTGCCGAAGCCGGATTCACGCCCCCAGATGGCGACGACGATCTCGCCCGGCACGCCATAGGCCGCTTCGATCTTCTTCAGCGTCGCCGAATAGGTGGAGGCAAGCCCGCGGCCGGTCTCGGCGAGCCCCTGCAGCCGCTTTTCGGAAAAGTAGGCGCCGGGAGAGGAAAACTCCGCCTGGCTCTGGTCCTGCTGCTTCGGCGGTTCCGAACCCGGCGGTACCAGGTCCGGCAGGTCCCAGTTGAGCGTCACGCCCTGGAAGGCGGTCTTCAACGTCTTCTCGGAGATACCGGACTTCTTGGCCACCGGAGCCAGATCGCCGGCGATCCACCGCTGGAACTGCTTTTCGACGTCGGGACGGTTTTGGGCGAGCGCGGGGAGGGGGAGGAGGGTTGTGAATATGGCGAAAGCCAATGCTACCGCTCGTCTGGAGGCACCCCGCCCGGCGGCACCCCCCTCTGCCCTGCCGGGCATCTCCCCCTCAAGGGGGGAGATTGAATCGTTGCGAGGTCCCGGCCACCCTGAACGACGCGATTGGAGCGACGTCGGCGCGACTTGCCGATCTCCCTCCTTGAGGGGGAGATGGCCGGCAGGCCAGAGGGGGGCGAGCTTGCTCATCGTTATCCTCTTCAAACGCTAAATCACCGTCCGCGCCCGAAGCGCCGCCGTCAGCGTGCCCTCGTCGAGATAATCGAGCTCTCCGCCGACCGGCACGCCATGCGCCAGCCTCGTGATCTTCACGTCGATGCCGGAGAGCTGGTCGGTAATATAGTGGGCCGTGGTCTGCCCCTCGACCGTCGCGTTGACGGCGATGATGATCTCGCGGACGATGCCCTCGTTGACCCGGTCGATCAGCCCGCGGATGTTGAGGTCGTCGGGGCCGATGCCGTCGAGCGGCGAAAGCGTGCCGCCGAGCACGTGATAGGCGGTGTTCATCGCGCCCGTCCGCTCCAGCGCCCAGAGGTCGGAGACGTCTTCGACGACGATCAGCATCGTCTGGTCGCGGTGGATATCGGTGCAGACCGTGCAGGGATCGACGGTATCGACATTGCCGCAGCGCGAGCAGATCTTCACCTTGTCATAGGCCTCGCCCATCGCGCTCGAAAGCGGCCCGAGCAGCTGCTCCTTCTTCTTGATCAGATGCAGCGCCGCCCGGCGCGCCGAGCGCGGCCCGAGACCCGGGACCTTTGCCAGAAGCTGGATGAGTTTTTCGATTTCGGGGCCGGTGACTCGCTTTGCCATTTTCTCCCTTTAGCCCATATGCCTTAAAAACGGAATCGCGGAAGGACCGCTTATGAAACTTCTCGCCGTCTGCCTCGGACATCCGGAAAGGCTGCCGGGCAAGAGCTTCAAGACCGGCATCTACAAACACGCCGTCAACGGCGCCGTCATGATCGATAGCCTCGGCCTCGTCGGCGATGCGGTCTGCAACACGAAACACCACGGCGGCGAGGATCAGGCGATCCTGCTCGAAGGCTCGCTGACGTTGGACTGGTGGGCGGCCGAACTCGGCCGCGATTTTTCGCCCGGCACGTTTGGCGAGAACCTGATCGTCGAAGGCCTCGACAACCGCGATGTCGCCGTCGGCGACCGTTTTCATATAGGCGAGGTCGTACTGGAAGCCAGCTGCGCCCGCTCTCCCTGCAACACGCTCGCGGTAAAGATGGGCGATCCGAAATTCCTGAAGACCTATACCAAAGCCGGCCGCCCCGGCATCTATTGCCGCGTCGTCAAGCCTGGCATGGTCACGCCCGGCGATTCCGTCCGCCACGAACTCTATGCCGGCGAACGCGTCATGATCGCGGAAATGCTGGCGGCCGTCGGCAAGGCCTTGTCGGAAACCGAAAGAGCCCGCTTCCTGGCCGCACCCATCGGCAGCCGCTGGAGGCCGACATTCGAGACCTAGCGCGTCGCGATCGCCGCTGCCGCACTGGCCATCGCGCCGGCCGAAACCCGGTTGGCGATCCTCACGGCCCGAGGGCTTTTCAGGAACTGGCGGGCCTTGGCGGCGAGCAGCACCCAGGCAAGATCGACGACCACGAGCACCAGGAACATCGCGACGACCAGTTCCAGCCACCCGGTCAGCGTCACGCCGCCGAGATCGATGATCGAAGGCAGCAGCGCCACATAGAACATCATGATCTTCGGGTTGCCGAGCGTCACGGTGAGGCCGGCGAAAAACATCTTCGGCACGGAGCGATTTTCCGGAAGCTCTTCGCCGGAGCCGGCGGGTTCGGTGAACCACATCTTCCAAGCGAGATAGAGGAGGTAGGCGACGCCGATCCACTTGATGGCCACGAAGACGGCATGGAAGCTTTCGGCGATGGCGGCAAGACCTGCGACCGCAAACGAAAGCCATATGGCCTCGCCGATCCACATCGCCGCAAGAAACGGCAGTACGTCGCGATAACCCTTGGACAGGACCCGCGCCACGAGCGCGGCTATGCTGGGACCGGGCGAACCTGCGGCGACGAAAAGTGCCGCTGCGAAAACCAGAAGCGATGCAAGCGTCATCGGAACCTCCCTATTCCATCAGACCAGGATCAGAACGGCATCTTGAAGCCGGGCGGGATCGGCAGGCCGGCGGTCAGTTCCTTGGTCTTCTCGGCGGTGATCGTCTCGGCGCGCTCCTTGGCGGCCTTGTGGGCGGCGACGATCAGGTCCTCGAGGATCTCGACATCGTCTTCCTTGAACAGCGACGGATCGATCTTGAGGCCGAGCATGTCGCCCTTGCCGTTGAGACGCACGGTCACCAGCCCGCCACCGGATGTGCCTTCGACGTCGAGAGCGGCGATTTCCGCCTGCATCTGCTCCATCTTGGCCTGCATTTCCTTGACCTTGCCCATCATGCCCATGATGTCGCGCATCTGTCTCGTCCTCTTCTCTTATAGCTCGATGTCGTCGCCGGGCAGGATGTCGCCCTCTTCGGATTCCGCGGTCGCCGGTGCCGGCAGGTCCTCGGTCTCGCTTTCATCCTCTTCGCTGGCGCGAATGCGCACGTCGGTGATCCGAGCGCCGGGGAACTGGGCGAGGATCGCCGCCACGTCAGGATCGGCGCGGGCGTCGGTGAACTGCGCCTCCCGCACGCTCTTTTCGGATTCGACCAGCGTCGGCTCTCCGGCCTCGTTGCTGAGCGTCACCCACCAGGTAATCCCGGTCCATTCCTCCAGCCGCGCCTTCAGGTCGCCGGCAATGGTTTTCGGCGCGTCACCGGAAAGGTTGATCTCCAGCCGGCCCGGCTCGATCTTCACCAGCCGCACGAAATTGCGCAGCAGCGCCTTCAGCCGCGGATCGCGGTTCTTGGAGCAGAGATCGGCGATATCCTGGATCGAATTGACGGGTACCTTCGGCACCGGCTTTTCGGCCGGCTGTTCTTCCGCGCGGCCGACGGGCATTTCGCGCGGTGTCGTATTCGGCACGGCCTGCAGCATCGCGGTCGGCCCGCCAGCCGGAATCCGCGGGCCCGACATTTCGGTGCCGCGGGCATTGACAGGCGATTGCGGCGGCGAAACGGGCCGTCCACCGCCATTGCCGTTCGGAGCCGGCGCCCGCTGGCCGTCGCCATTGGAAAAATCGGCAAGCCGGCGGGCGGCATCTTCCGGCGAGGGAAGATGGGCCGCGTGCGTCAGCCGGATCAGCACCATTTCGGCGGCACCCGCCGGGCGCGAGGAATTTTCCGCTTCCGGAATGCCCTTCAGCAGCATCTGCCAGATGCGCGACAGCGTGCTGACCGCCACGCCGTCTGCAAATTCCCGGCCGCGCACGCGCTCCACTTCGCTGATCGAGGGGTCGTTGGCGGCGTCCGGGATATATTTGAAACGGGTGGTCAGATGGGTGAAATCGGCCAAATCGGTCAAGACCACGACCGGATTGGCGCCGGCCTCGTATTGCGCCGTGAATTCCGAAAGCGCCGCCGTCACGTCACCGCGCACGATATGCTCGAACAGGTCGACGATGCGGGCGCGGTCGGCAAGCCCCAGCATGCCGCGCACGGTCTCGGCGATCACCTGGCCGCCGCCATGGGCGATCGCCTGGTCGAGCAGCGACAGCCCGTCGCGCGCCGACCCTTCTGCTGCACGGGCGACCATGGCAAGCGCTTCCGGCTCGGCCGGAATGCCTTCCTTTTCCAATATTGAGGTGAACAGGTGAACCAGGTCCGCGGCGCTGATGCGGCGCAGGTCGAACCGCTGGCAGCGCGACAGCACCGTGATCGGAACCTTGCGGATTTCGGTCGTCGCGAAGATGAATTTCACGTGCTCCGGCGGCTCTTCGAGCGTCTTCAACAGGCCGTTGAAGGCCTGTGTCGAGAGCATGTGCACTTCGTCGATGATATAGACTTTGTAACGCGCCGAGACCGGACGGTAGCGCACCTGCTCGATGATCTCTCTTATATCGTCGATGCCGGTATGGGAGGCGGCGTCCATCTCGATCACGTCGACATGCCGGCCTTCCATGATCGCCTGGCAATGTTCGCCGGGGATGCGAAGGTCGATGGTCGGTTTGTCGATGTCTGGCGTCTTGTAGTTCAGCGCGCGGGCGAGGATGCGGGCGGTCGTCGTCTTGCCCACCCCACGAACGCCGGTCAGCATATAGGCCTGGGCGATGCGGCCGGTCTCGAACGCGTTGGTCAGCGTGCGGACCATCGGCTCCTGGCCGACCATCAGGTCCGAGAAATCCTTAGGTCGGTATTTGCGGGCGAGCACCCGGTATCCGCTGCCTGTGGCGGGATTGGCGGCGGAAGTGCTTGAAGATGTGGGCCCGGTATCGCTCATTCAGTCCTGCCAGCCTGCGCGGGCCAATCCTGAGCACGGTCTTGACCGGGCCGGAAGCTGACCAAGATGGTAGTACAAGTAAAAGGGTGGGAGGCTGGCACGGCGACCCGTGCCTGGCTCGTTAGGGCTGCTTCCTTCCGGACCTGACCCGGTTGGCGAGTGGCTCGTCCACCACCAACCTCCCACCGTCCATATCGTCAATAACGCTTCCAAATGCAAGCCAACCCTGTAAAAAACTGCTATCGAACAGAAAAACAAGGGAGGAAAGTTTGAGCGAATTCGAACTGGACGCGAGGATAACCCGCGATTCCGATCTTGTGACGGTGCTGGGCCTCTGCCAGCTGCGTATCCAGAACGACCGCCGCTGGCCCTGGCTGGTCATGGTGCCGCAACGCGCAGGTATGACCGAGATCTTCGATCTCTCGCCCGCGGAACAGGCGCTGCTCTCGGTCGAGGTGAACAGGGTGGCAGCAGCCCTGAAGACGGTGACGGGCGCCACCAAGGTCAATGTCGGCGCACTCGGCAATATCGTCCGCCAGCTGCATGTTCATGTCATCGCCCGGTTCGAGGGCGACCCGAACTGGCCCGGCCCGATCTGGGGCTTCGGGCAGCCGGTGCCCTATGAAGAGCAACAAAAGCAAGATTTTCTCAACAAACTGGTTGAAGCCCTTTCATGACAGCGAACCTTTTCGACACCGACGCACCCCATCCCGAACCGAGCAAGCTGACGGCTTTTTCCGGCAACAAGCTGGACCGCCGCGCCGAATACCGTGAGGACGATTGCGTCGAGAAGGCGCTCGCCGTCGAAGGCGCCCATATCCTCGCCTTCACCGGTAGCCGGCTGATCCTGAAGCACGACAGCCAGATCCTCGACCCGCTGTTCTCGCCTTACGAGCTTGCCGGACTGAAGCCGGATTTCGACAATGCCGTCCTGCTCGGTTACCACGAGACGGGTGAACCGCGCATCGCCGTGCCGATGCTGATCCCGGCGGAAGAACTGGCAAGCCACTACAAGCCAACCGAGGCGCGGGCGCTCTTTCGCGACCAGCTTATCGAGGGCGAATTGCAGGGCGAGGTCGCACAGGCGGTCGCGCTGCTCAATTGGAACGCGGCCAACAAGTTCTGCGGCAAATGCGGATCGCCGACCGAAACCAGGATCGGCGGCTACAAGCGCATCTGCACCCAATGCCAGCACATGATGTTCCCGCGCACCGATCCGGTCGTCATCATGCTCACCGTAGACACGGAGCGCGACCGCTGCCTGCTCGGCCGCAGCCACCATTTCCAGGAGGGCATGTATTCCTGCCTCGCCGGTTTCGTGGAACCGGGCGAGACGATCGAGGATGCGGTGCGCCGCGAAACCTTCGAGGAATCCGGCATCGAGACCGGGCGGGTGCGCTACCACGCCTCGCAGCCCTGGCCGATGCCGCATTCGCTGATGATCGGCTGTTACGCCGAGGCGAAATCGACCGAGATCAAGATCGATCCGCAGGAAATGGCCGATGTCCGCTGGTTCGAGCGGGCCGAGGCCGAGGCCATGCTCGATGCCGGCCCGGACGCTCCGGTTTTCGCTCCGGTCAAGGGGGCGATCGCCCATCGCCTGCTGCGCGACTGGATCGAGTGGAGCAGGTAGAACCATGACCGTCGCGCGGTCGGAGCGCCTGCTGGCTCTTCTCCAGACGCTCCGGCGCTACCGCCAGCCTGTCAGCGGCGCCAAGCTCGCCGCCGAGACCGGCGTCAGCCTGCGCACGCTCTACCGCGATATCGCCAGCCTCCAGGCCCAAGGTGCCTTCATCGAAGGCGAGGCGGGTCTCGGCTACGTGCTGCGGCCCGGCTTCATGCTGCCGCCGATGATGTTTTCGCAAGAAGAGATCGAGGCGCTGGTGCTCGGCTCCCGCTGGGTGGCGAAGACCGCCGATTCGCGGCTGGCCGCCGGCGCCGTCGATGCGCTCGCCAAGATCGCCGCCGTGCTGCCGCCGGATCTGAAACAGGACCTCGACAATTCGACGCTGCTTGTCGCTTCACCGCGGCGAGGTGAGGACAGGACCGATCTCGGTCTGATCCGAAGGGCGATCCGCGCCGAGCATATCCTTGAACTCGCATACGAAGATGAAAAGGGGGCTCTGACCCATCGAAAAGTCTGGCCATTCGCCCTCGGCTTCTTCGACAGCGTCAGGGTGATGGTTGCCTGGTGTGAACTCAGGCAGGATTTCCGGCATTTCCGCACCGACCGCATTTCCTCTGCGGCTTGGACGGAAACGCGTTATCCGCGCCGCCGGCCGGTCTTGCTCAAGGAGTGGCGAGAGGCTGAAGGAATTCCGGCTCAGCCGTGAACGCTACTGCCATTATCTGACAGTAGGCTGCGATAATCTCCGGTCAGTCCCAACCAAGAGCAATTCCCGGCAGAGGGAATTGCGTCACAAGGAGAACTGACATGGTCCACCCCGATTTCACCATCCTCTTCGTCGACAATCCGCTGACCAGTGCGGATTTTTATCAGGCCCTCTTCGGCGCCGAACCCGTGGAAAAGTCCCCGACCTTTGCCCTCTTCGTGTTGAACACCGGCATGAAGCTCGGCCTGTGGTCACGCCACACGGCTGAACCGTCTGTGAAGGGCGGGTGCGGCGGCGGCTCGGAAATCTGCTTCCGGCACGATGATGCCGCCGGCGTCGACAAGATCTATGCCGACTGGTCGGGCCGTGGCCTGCGCGTGCTGCAGACGCCGGTCGAGATGGATTTCGGCTACACGTTCGTTGTGACCGATCCGGACGGGCATCGGCTGCGGGTCTATGCGATGAGCGCCGAGTAAGCGCGAAAGGCGGCGGTGGGCGTGGCACCCCCTCTGCCCTGCCGGSCATCTCCCCCTCAAGGGGGGAGATCACAAGCGGCACGACCGTTGCTTCCAGATAGGCATCATGCAGCCAGATAACGCAGAATGAGACGTGGGATAGGAAGCGGTGAGCAAGCCCCCAGCCGATCTCCCCACCTGAGGGGGAGATGCCCGGCAGGGCAGAGGGGGGCTTGCTTAGGCAAATCAGTCGCTTGAGAAACAAAATCACAAAAATCGGCCCTCTTTCATCCCCGCCCACCAAGCCCATGCCTACAATCTACCCGTCCCGTTTCGGCTACACCGGCCCGCATAACCGGCGAGACGGGACCGGTGCCCTGGTGGTCTGCCGTCATGCAGGCGGATTGCCAGGGGCTGCGCAGAAAATGGTCTCCCTCTCGCCCTGAGGCGGGGCGTGCGTGTGTCGCACACAACCCGGTATGGCACTCCGCAAGGACGTAAGACCATGCCGCCGCAGAGGGACCGGAGTTGTGCGGAAAAACAGACCGAACGGGACACGTCGCGTGTCATTATTAAAATTTCAATTCGAGGCACACGACGTGTCCCGGCCGAACTGAAAACCGCAAACACCAAGGGGTTATTATGCCCAGCTGTCAGCTTCCAGGCCGATTGCATCTCCTCCGGCATGGTGCACTCCCGGCACTTCGCTTTTGCTCAGCGCGTTCGAGGCTCAAAACGCTCCACCGGAGCGTTTTGCCGGCTAAACGCCGTCGCCCCTCACCCCTTCTGCAGCGCGCCCCGCATCGGGTGGCCCTTATACGTGCCGAGAACCCGCACCTTTTCCGAAAAGAACCGCAGCTCTTCCAGCGCCCGGCGCACCGGGGCGTCGTCCGGGTGGCCTTCGATATCCGCATAGAATTGGGTTGCCACGAACTTGCCGCCGAGCTGGTAGCTTTCGAGCTTGGTCATGTTGATGCCGTTGGTCGCAAAGCCGCCCATTGCCTTGTAGAGCGCAGCCGGGATGTTGCGGACGTTGAATACGAAAGTGGTGACCAGCACCTCGTCTGGATCGTTCCGCTGCACCCATTTTTCGTCGCGGGAGAGCACCACGAAACGGGTGACGTTGTCGTCCCGGTCCTCGACATTCTCCGCCAGGATCTCAAGCCCGTAAAGATCGGCCGCAAGCCGGGGTGCGAGCGCCGCCATCGTGCGGTCGCCCTTTTCGGCCACCATCTTGGCCGAACCCGCCGTGTCGCCGGCAACGACGGCCTTCCAGCCGTTCGAGCGGATGATCTTGCGGCACTGGCCGAGCGCATGGATATGGCTGTGGACGGTGCGGATTTCCTCGCGGGTCACGCCGGGCAGCACCATCAGCTGGAAGCGGATCGGCATGAAATATTCGCCGATGATATGCAGCCGCGATTCCGGCAGCAGGTGATGAATATCGGCGACGCGGCCGGCGATCGTGTTCTCGATCGGGATCATCGCCAGGTCCGCATCGCCGTTTTCGAGCGCTTGGAAGGCGTCCTCGAACGTCGGGCAGGGAAGCGGTTCCATGGTCGGGAACATGTCGCGGCAGGCCATGTCGGAATTGGCGCCGAAATCGCCCTGGAAGGCGATGCGATTCGTAAGTGCATTCATGGGATTATCCGTTACGAGGAGGCACGGGCGAACAGGATCGCACGGGCCTTTTCAAGGTCGGCGGGAGTATCGACGCCTAATGGAACCGAGTCAACGATCTCGGCATCGATGCGCATGCCGGCTTCGAGCGCCCGAAGCTGTTCGAGTGATTCGCGCTTTTCGAGCGCGGAAGGCCCGAGCGACACGAATTTTTCGAGCGCCGCGCGGCGATAGGCGTAGAGCCCGATATGGTGATAGAGCGGCCCGTTGCCATAAGGTGCGGTGGCGCGGGTAAAATAGAGCGCCTTCAGCCGCGTCGCCGAGAGCGGCGAACCGACGATCTTCACCACGTTCGGATTGGTCTTCTCGTGTTCGTCGGTAATCACGACGGTCAACGTCGCGATATCGGTCGAGGGATTGTCGAGCGGCCTCAGCGAAGCGCGCACCGCTTCCGGCTCGATCGTCGGCAGGTCGCCCTGGATGTTGATCACGAAATCCATTTTCGCATCCGGATCGGCCTTCTGCACCGCCTCGAAAATGCGATCCGAGCCGGATTGATGGTCCTGCCGGGTCATCACCACGTCGAAGCCTGCGGCGGCCACGGCGTCGTAGACATCCTGGTGGTCGACGGCGACGATGATTCGCCCGACCTGCGCTTCCCCGGCTCGTTTTGCTACCTGCACGATCATCGGCAGGCCGGCAATATCAGCCAAAGGTTTCCCCGGCAGGCGTGTCGAGGCCATTCGTGCCGGGATCAACACCAGCGTCCGGTCAAAAGCCGAATTCTTCATGGAAAGACCCTTCTATTCCCGCGTAAACAGTGTCAAAAAGTCTCACGCGCGGAACGATAATCGTGTTGCAACAACCATGCAAAAGACATAGGTTCCGCGCGATTTCAAGATGGTCCGCTTTCTCATGAGGCGGTTGCGAAGGAGCATTTGCGGATGAACCCCAATGTCAACATGGCGGCAGGTGCCCTGCTTGCTACTGTTTTCGTCATGATGTCGGTGTCCATTGCCTCGGAAGGGATTTTCCATTCGGAGGTACCCGAGAAGGCAGGTTTTGCCATCATCGCCGCCGAAGAGCCCGCAGCCGGTGAAGCCGCAGCACCCGCTGCCGCCGCCGTTCCGATCGCGCAGCTTTTGGTGAAGGCCGACGCCAAGGCCGGCGAAGCCACATTCAAGAAGTGTCAGAGCTGTCATTCCGGCGAGAAGGGCGGACCGAACAAGGTCGGCCCGGATCTCTGGGGCGTTGTCGATCGTCCGGTCGGCGAACATGAAGGTTTCGCCTATTCGGCCGGCATGAAGGAATTCTCCAAGGGCGGTGCCGAGCACTGGACCTTCGACAATCTCAACCACTTCCTCACCGCTCCGAAGGCCTTCGTGAAGGGCACGGCGATGGGCTTTGCCGGTATCAAGAACGATTCCGAGCGCGCCAACCTGATCGCTTATCTGCGCACGCTGGCTGATTCGCCGGTTCCGCTCCCGGACCCGAACGCCGCACCGGCGCCCGCCACCAACTGATCGGCGGCTTTTTAGAGTTCCCAAATGAAAATGCCCGGCGTCAGTCGGGCATTTTCATTTCCAGCAGTCGATCCGGCGCGGAAATTCAGCCGAGAAGCCAGGCCCAGAAGCCGACAGTGAAGACCCCGAATGCGGTGGTCATGCTGATCACCGATGCTGCAAGGCTATGTCCCGAACGGAAACGCTGGGCGATCAGCCAGGCATTGATGCCGGTCGGCACCGACGCGGTCAGCACCAGCGCTGTCGCCCAGTCTTTCGGCAGGGCAAACAGATGGCTCATCAGGAAGACGAGTGTCGGGAGCAGCATCAGCTTGAGTACGGCCGCGGTGCCCGAAAGGCCGATATCGCCCCGGATCGGATATCGCGTCAGAGCCATGCCGATCGATATCAGCGCGACCGGACTTGCCGCGGCGGAAATCTGATCGACGACAATGGCGATCGCCGATGGGAAATGCAGGCCGAGGAAGTTGAAGGCGACGCCGATGATAAGCGCAATCACCAGGGGATTGCGGGCAAGGTTGGAGCCCACCTGCTTGAGCACCGCAGCAATGCCGCGCTTTTCGCCGCCGTCGACCTTGGCGGCCGCACCCTCCATCAGGATCGTGCCGGCCACCATCATCAGCGGCAGGTGGATCGCAAGCAGGATCGAGATCGCCACCAGTCCGTCCTTGCCGACCACATGCGCGACCAGCGGCAGGCCGATGAAGACGTTGTTGGCAAACGAGCCGGACATGCCGGCGATCACGCCGATCTTCGCATCCCGGCCAAAAACGCGGGTGGTGAGAACATGACCGATCGCCCAGGTCATGGCGACACCGAGAAAATAGACGGTCCACAGTCGGAACGGCGAGGCGCCTTCGAAATGTGCGTCCGCCAGCGTTCGGAAGATCAGCATGGGCACGGCGATCTTGAAGACGAATTCGCCGAGCGCGTCGCCGGTCTCCTCCTTCAATATCCCGGTTTTCGCTGCCATCCAGCCGATCAGGATCAGGATGAAGAGGGGCACGACATTCAGGAACACGGAGGACAAGAGGCAGGCTTTCTGTGGGGACGGTTTTATGCGTCTAACCCATGTCGCGGCTTGCCACAAATGCGTTGATGGAGAAAAGCCGCTTGAAAGCGAGGCGTGGCGATCGGCGCCGAACAAAAAAGCGGGGCAATCCCCGCTTTCCCTCCTGGTCTCGTCCAAGACATCCGATGGTCGGCCGCCAGTTCATCCGTGGTCGGCAACACAACCGGATCGCCAATTCTATAACCTGTGATCGTGACAGCAGAGTGACGGCCCAAAATGCCCTGGATAGCCGGTATCGCGGTTATTTTCCCTTCCAATCAGTGGAAAACCCGAATACCGGTTTTCGCGACAAACTGTTTCCCAAGAGGATCAAGACCGGATGCCCAAGTTCGACGTGCTCACCATCGGCAATGCTATCGTGGATATTCTCGCCCGCTGCGACGACGATTTCCTGAGCGAGAATGCGATCACCAAGGGTGCGATGAACCTGATCGATGCCGAACGCGCCGAGCTCCTTTATTCGAAGATGGGCCCGGCTGTGGAAGCGTCCGGCGGGTCGGCGGGCAACACGGCGGCCGGCATTGCCGGTTTCGGCGGCAAGGCGGCCTATTTCGGCAAGGTTGCGGAAGACCAGCTCGGCAACATCTTCCAGCACGACATCCGCGCCCAGGGCGTTCATTATCGGACCAGGCCGGAAGGCACCAATCCGCCGACCGCCCGCTCGATGATCTTCGTGACGCCGGATGGCGAGCGTTCGATGAACACCTATCTCGGTGCCTGCGTCGATCTCGGCCCGGAACATGTGGAAGAGGACGTCGTCGCCGAAGCCAAGGTCACCTATTTCGAAGGTTACCTCTGGGATCCGCCGCGCGCCAAGGAAGCGATCCGCGAATCGGCCCGCATCGCCCATGAGCATGGCCGGGAAGTGTCGATGACGCTGTCCGACCCCTTCTGCGTCGGCCGCTACCGCGCCGAGTTCCTCGACCTGATGCGCTCCGGCACCGTCGACATCGTGTTTGCCAACAAACAGGAAGCGCTGTCGCTCTACGAGACCGAGGATTTCGAACTGGCGCTGAAGAAGATCTCGCAGGATTGCAAGCTGGCGGCGGTGACGCTCAGCGAGGAAGGCGCGATCATCGTTCGCGGCGACGAACGCGTGAAGGTCGCGGCCTATCCGATCAGGGAACTGGTCGATACGACCGGCGCCGGCGATCTGTTCGCGGCCGGTTTCCTGTTCGGTTACACCCAGGATCGTTCGCTGGAGGATTGCGGCAAGCTCGGCTGCCTGGCGGCTGCCATCTGCATCCAGCAGATCGGCCCGCGCCCGATGGCGTCGCTCACCGAAGCTGCGGCGCGCGAAGGCCTCATCTGAGACCTCGCAGGAAAAATCTTATTTGAACGCTTCGCCCGGATAAGCGCCCCAGACTTCGGCCTGGGCGACCCAGCCCTCGGAGCCGTTGGTCTCGACCCGGCACCAGTCGCCGTTGCATTCCTTGATCTGCAGCACGACGCCCGGCTCCAGCTTGGCGAGGATGGCGGCGGTGCCTTGCGGGTCGCGGCGCATGTTGACGTAGATATCCTTGCCCTTGCCACGCATCCACGGAGCGGCCACCGCAGTCCGCTCGCCTGAAAGCAGGGCCTGGTTCACCCAGCCCTCGGTGCCCTCGGCATCGCGAACCCGCCGCCAGTTTTCGTACTCCTGGATGATTTCCATCGGCGTGCCGGACTTCATATACATCCAGGACACCGCATAGTCTGTGCTCGGACCGATGCGGATATTGACCTTCCTCGACTTGAGGCTGACGAAACGCGGCAGCGGCAGGCCGCTCGGGCCTTTTGCCGCGCCCTGCGCAAAACTCGGAGCGGTTGCAGAAAGGGAGGCGACAAGCCCGAAGGAAAGAGCGATGAAGGAAGAGAGAATGGCGCGACGCATGTGTTTGGTTCCGGCTGAGCGATCTCGGGCTTTCGGGAACCTCGCGAGGTTTTGTTTGTCTTCGCTGACGGGTCTGGTAGAAAACGCCCTGGATGAACTGAATATCGCGCGACTTGGTTAAGGACCTCCTAAAGCAGGCCGCCCGAAAGCGGGTACCGGTTTCGGGATAACGACAAGCGTCGAACAAAAGCTTGAAGCACGAAACCCGGATACGTTCAGGTTTCGCGCTTCAGGGCGTCAGGCAGAGAGTTTCATGACGGCGAAGAAGAAACCCAAGGTCTATATCACCCGTAAGCTGCCGGATGCGGTGGAAACCCGCATGCGCGAGCTGTTCGAGGCCGAGCTCAATATCGACGACACGCCCCGTACCCGCGACGAGCTGGCGGCGGCGATGAAATCGGCCGACGTGCTGGTGCCGACGGTGACCGACCGTATCGACGAGGCGCTGATCGAAGAGGCCGGCCCGCAGCTGAAGCTGATCGCCAGCTTCTCCAACGGCTTCGACCATATCGATGTCGATGCGGCCGCCAGGAAAGGCATCACCGTCACCAATACGCCGAACGTGCTGACCGAGGACACGGCCGACATGACCGTGGCGCTGATCCTTGCCGTCAACCGGCGGCTCGCGGAGGGCTCGCGCATCCTGACCGACAAGCCGGGCGAGTGGACCGGCTGGAGCCCGACCTGGATGCTCGGTCGGCGGATCTGGGGCAAACGTATCGGCATCGTCGGTATGGGCCGCATCGGCACCGCCGTCGCCCGCCGTGCCAAGGCTTTCGGCCTGTCGATCCACTATCACAACCGCAAGCGCGTCAGCCCGGCGACCGAAGAGGAGCTCGAGGCGACCTATTGGGACAGCCTCGACCAGATGCTCGCCCGCGTCGATATCGTCTCGGTCAATTGTCCCTCGACGCCGGCGACCTTCCATCTTCTGTCGGCGCGACGGCTGGCGCTGATGCAGCCGAGTTCGATCATCGTCAACACCGCCCGCGGTGACATCATCGACGAGGCGGCGATGATCCAGCTTTTGCGCGACAACAAGATCGCCGGCGCCGGGCTGGACGTCTACCAGAACGAGCCGGCGGTGAACCCGAAACTGGTCAAGCTCGCTCATCAGGGCCGGGTCGTGCTGCTGCCGCATATGGGCTCGGCGACGATCGAGGGCCGGATCGACATGGGCGACAAGGTGATCATCAACATCCGCACCTTCTTCGACGGCCACCGCCCGCCGAACCGGGTGCTCCCGGGTCGCAACTGATCAGTCGAGACGCTTCTGCATCTCGATGGAGGTGATGCGGGTGAAGCCCGGATGGGAGTTTTCCGCCGTCCTGGCGAAACCCCATCTTGCGAAGGTCGCATGATTGTCGGTGAGCTCGATGCGGGTTTCGAGCCGCAGGGCGGGCAGGCCTTTTTCCCGGGCAATCCCTTCCGCGACGGTCAACAGCCGGCGGCCTATGCCCTTGCTCTGGCTCGCCGGGGCGATGGCGAGCTTGCCGATATAGAGGAAGCCCGGCTCCGGTTTGCAGAAGACGCAGCCGGTGAGCCTGCCGCCTTCGATTGCCGCAAACGCGATCTCGTCGCGAGCCTTCTGGGCGAGCGACGCCAGCGTCAGCCGATGTGCCGAGGAGGGCGGATCGACGATGTCGTCCATGTAGGCGAAGGAAGACAGGATAAGCGCCAGAAGTTCGTCCCAGCGCCCGAAAGCCTCGTCTATGCGGGCAATCTCGATTACTGGCTCAATCGCTGGCGGCTCGATCACTCGGCGGCTGCCTTGGCCGTGCGGCGCTTGTATTTGATCGTGTCGAAACGGGCAGACAGCGAATCGTAGAGCATCAGCCGTCCCACCAGCGGCTCGCCGATGCCGGTGACGAGCTTGATCGCCTCCATCGCCATCAGCGTGCCGATGACCCCCGTCAGTGCACCCACGACGCCGGTCTCGGCGCAGGAAGGGATCAGCCCCGCTGGCGGCTTTTCCGGAAACAGATCGCGATAGCCGGGGTTGAGAACGCCGTCCGGCCCCGTCTCATAGGGTTTCATCACCGTCACCGACCCGTCGAACCGGCCGACCGCGCCTGTCACCAGCGGTATCCGCGTGAGTTCCGCGGCATCGGCCGCCGCGTAGCGGGTATCAAAATTGTCGGATCCGTCGATCAGCAGGTCGAAAAGGGCGAGCTTGCGTGCTGCCCATTCGGCGGAAAAACGCTCCTCGAAATCGACGACCCGGACATGCGGATTGAGACGGGCGATCGCCTCGCGGGCGCTCCTCGTCTTCAGCTCGCCGATCGTGCCGGTATCGTGGATGACCTGCCGCTGCAGGTTGGAAAGGGAAACCAGGTCGTCGTCGATGATCCCCAGCGTACCGATGCCGGCCGCCGCCAGATATTCGAGGATCGGCGCGCCGAGCCCGCCGGCGCCGATCACCAGCACGCGGGCATTCTTCATCCTCTGCTGCCCCGTGCCGCCGATTTCCGGCAGCAGGATATGGCGGCGGTACCGCTCGATCTCGTCTTGGCTCAATTTTTCCGGGGTCAGGCTCTCCATCACGCAATCATATCACCGGCTGCCAAGTCGCGTAAGGTGGATTTCAAACGCTGATGCCGCCATGGGCGACGGTAAAGAACTGTGCCCGGTCGGCCAGCGCGGAAAACATTGCCCGATCGGTGCCGGTCATGAACGACTGGCCGCCGAGACCATGGACGAGATCGAAAAGAGCCGCCCGCCGGCCTTCGTCGAGATGGGCGGCGATCTCGTCGAGCAGCAGGATCGGCGCGTAACCGGTCATGTCGGCCGTCAGCCGCGCGTGGGCAAGCACGAGGCCGATCAGCAGCGCCTTCTGTTCGCCGGTCGAACAGCGTGCGGCCTCCATGTCCTTTTCGCGGTGGCGCACCAGCAGATCGGAACGGTGCGGCCCGTCGAGCGTGCGGCCGGCGGCGGCATCGCGGCCGCGGCCGTTGCGCAGCATGTCGAGATAGTCTTCCTCGAGATCGGCTGCCGGGCGGTCCATCGCACCGTCCATGAAGCCTTCGAGTGTCAGAACGGGGGTGGGGAACGGCGTCTCGCCGGAATTGCCGGATAGGGCCCTCAAAAGCCCGAGCATCTCCTGCCTGGCGGCGGCCATGGCGATGCCGAGGCCGGCCATCTGCGCCTCGATGGCCGACAGCCAGGAAGGGTCGAAGCGGCCTTCCGACAGCAGCCTATTGCGGCTCCTCATGGCGCGCTCGAAATCGCTCGCCCGCCGGCCATGGGCGGGATCGAGCGACAGGACGAGGCGATCGAGGAAACGGCGGCGGTCTGAGGAGGCGCCGGTGAAGAGGCCGTCCATCGCCGGAGTCAGCCAGAGGACGCTGAGGTGGTCGGTAAGCTCCTCGGTCGATTTGGCCGGAGTGCCGTTAATCCTGAGCTTGCGGGTAACGCTTTCGCCTTCGCCCGGCTCGATACCGGTGCCGATCGAGACCTCGCCGTCCATGCCGTCGACATCCGCAAAGATGGTGAACCCGGCGGCAGCGCCGACGCGTGTCACGTCGGACAGCACGGCGCGGCGCAGCCCGCGGCCGGGCGACAGGAAGGAGACGGCTTCCAGGAGATTGGTCTTGCCCGCGCCGTTCTCGCCGGTCAGCACCACATGCCGCCCGTCGAGCGACAGCGCCGCTTCCGCATAATTGCGGAAATCGGTGAGCTTCAGCCGGGAGAGGGAAGTTTTCTGCGCCATCGGGAATCTTAAGGTTTCGTGAAACAGGAGCTAAGGGCTCAAGGCCCGGATGGCAAGCGCTTGCTTCGCTGAGGCTTTGCAACTGGCCTTGTGCTGGGCGCCGCCGCTCAGCCTTGCAACCCTTCCGGTTGCTCATAATCGAAGGATCGCATTGATTGAAAAGGCGAATCCCGATCCGTGCCACCCCTGCTAAAAGGTTGTCCCGACGAGAATTTCGCGCCTTGCCGTCGACACCGAAACCTCTCCAATGCAACACCAATTTATGATTACCCAAAAACTAGGGGGTATGGCTAACAGCCCGTTAAAGCTTGGCTCCTAGAGATGCCTGAGCACGCATACGCATCTTATGTCCGGATGGCCGCGTGGATCCTTTTAACTCCGGAGACCTCCCATGAAAGACCAGAACCACAAAGCCGATCTCGCCGAGCGCCTTGACTTCATCGGCCTTGGCCAAGAGCAGCGCCGGTCTCTGGCCGAGATCCGGCCGGCCATCAAGGAAGCGATCGGCGGTGCGCTGGATGCCTTCTACCGCAAGGTCAAGGGCAATCCGCAGACGGCGAAATTCTTCTCCAGCGACAGCCATATCGCCCAGGCCAAGAGCCGCCAGGCCACCCATTGGGATGCCATCGCATCCGGCAAATACGACGACAATTATGTGGACGCGGTTTCCACGATCGGACGCACCCATGCCCGGCTTGGTCTCGAACCGCGCTGGTATATCGGCGGCTACGCGCTGATCCTCGACGGTGTCATTCGCGCCGTTGTGAGCCGGGAGCTGTCTGGCTTCTTCCAGGAGAAGAAGGCGAAGATGCTGTCCGAACATCTCTCCTCGGTCGTCAAAGCGGCCATGCTGGACATGGATTACGCCATCTCGGTCTATCTCGAGGTGCTGGGTGACGAGCGCAGAGAGGTCGAAGCCAAACAGGAAAAAGCCAAGGTCGAGCAGGATGCAGCCCTTGCGGCGCTCGAAGCGGCACTGACAAGCCTTTCCGGCGGCGACCTGACATCCGAACTCTGGCAGGAACTGGCGCCGAGCTTCGCCAAGCTGCAGCAGAACTACAATTCCTCGATTTCCGAGCTTGACGCGGCGATGCGCGGGATCAGCAGCTCGGTCGAACAGGTGCGCGCCGAAGCCGGCGGCATTTCGGCGGCTTCCGAAAATATGGCCAGGCGTAGCGAGCAGCAGGCTTCGGCGATCGAGCAGACGGCGGCGGCACTCGAAGAGATCACCACGATTTCTGGCCAGGCGGCGCAGCGGACCCGCGAAGTGCAGGAGATCGTGCGCGAATCCGCTTCTGAGACGGTTCGGTCCGGCAAGGTGGTCGAGGAGGCGATTGCCGCGATGGGCGACATCGAGCAGTCCTCGCAGAAGATGACCCAGATCATCGGCGCCATCGACGAGATTGCCTTCCAGACCAATCTTCTGGCGCTGAATGCAGGCGTGGAAGCGGCCCGCGCTGGGGAGCAAGGCAAGGGTTTCGCCGTCGTCGCCCAGGAAGTCCGCGAACTGGCGCAGCGCTCTGCCGCTGCCGCCAAGGAAATCAAGGAACTGATCGACCAGTCTTCGACGGACGTCCATCGTGGCGTCGAGCTCGTCAACAAGACCGGCCAGGCTCTGGTCGGCATCGGCGGGCGCGTGAAATCGATCGACGAACATATCTCGTCGATCGCCCGCTCGGCTCAGGAACAGGCTTCCGGCATCGAGGAGATCAATTCCGCGATCCGCAGCATGGACCAGATCACCCAGCAGAACGCGGCGCTGATGGAAGAGACCAATGCCTCGACCCAGAGCCTGGTCGGTATCAGCAGCCGGCTGGCGTCGCTGCTCGGCCGCTTCAAGACAAGGGCTGTCCGCGAAACCCGCACCGAGCGCCCGCGCCTGCGCGCCTGATCCTCGGCTTGAAACATGGACCGGGCGGTTCCGGTCGGCTAGTGTAGCTCCGCTTTCAGAGGAGCAGCACATGACCGACCAGGACCGCCCTTCCTGCATTACCCACTGGAGCGAGGTAGAAAAGCCCCAGGAGAAACACTATCGCGGTGATGACGAGCTGATGGGCTTCGGCGCCGCGCTCGCCCGGCAGTTCGGCCTCACGCGGCTCGGCATTCACCATCATCGCCTGCCACCCGGCCGCCGCACCTCCTTTCCGCATGCGGAGGAACTCGAGGAAGAATTCATCTACGTGATCGAAGGCAATCCGGAGGTCTGGCTGGATGGCGAGGTCTATCCGCTGAAACCGGGCGACTCGGTCGGTTTCCCGGCCGGCACGGGGATTGCTCATACCTTCATCAACAACACGGATGCGGAAGTGCGCCTTTTGGTGATCGGAGAGGCCAACAAGGACGACAACCGGCTGTTCTATCCGAAGAATCTCGAACTGAAGGCGATCCGTTCGGATTGGTGGGACGACGCCCCTCGGCGCCCGCTCGGGGACCATGACGGCATGCCGGACAAGGTGCGGGTCTGGAAAGCCGGTCAGAAAGCAGCAAAGGACACGACAGGTGAGTGACGAGGAAAGACTGGTCAAGCTCGAGGAGCTTGCCGCCCATCAGGCCAAGGTGATCGAGGAATTGTCCGACCAGCTCGCCGAGCAGTGGAAGGTGATGGAACAGACGCGCGCCAAGCTCGACCGGCTGACCGAGCGGTTCCTCTCGCTGGAGGAATCCTCGCTGGACGCGCCGGCCATCACCAGACCGCCGCATTATTGACCGCCCGGTTGCCGCTCAGGCGGCGCGGGGCTTGCGTCGCCTGAGCGCGACATATTTCCTCGGCCGATTGGACACGGGCGGGCGGATGTTCCGGAGACCTACTGTGCCTTTAAGCCGTGCACGAGGTGCCGAACCACCAGGCGCAGCTGTTCAGGTGCAATCTCCAGCCGGTCGGTGAGCAGCCGTTTCCACACGAAACTCGTTATGATCTCCATGGCAAGCTCGGGTACGACCCAATCGGCCACTTCGTTTCGGGCCTTTGCCCGGCGGAATATCTCGCCGCCCTGCTGGTATCGCTCGGCCATGTAGGCCGCGAGTGCCTTGCTGGCCGCCGGGTCGGTCTGGGCCTCGGCGATGACGGAGCGGAAAACCGCGCCTCCATGGCCGGTATTCCAGAACTCGAGCAAGTCGCTCAGGAGTTGGAAGATATCCGTCTCGATCGCCCCGGTATCGGGTGCGATATCGACGAATTTCTGGCGATGGTAGACGTCCAGAAGCAGGATCGTACGCGTCGGCCACCACCGATAAATCGTCGGTTTGCCCGCATGGGCTCGCCGGGCGACGGCCTCGATCGAAAACGATCCGAGCCCGCCCTCGACAAGGATTTCCTCCGCAGCCTGGAGAATGGCGTCCTGGCTGGCGGGATTGCGCTGGGCGCCGATCGAGGTGCGGCGGGCGTCCGCAGCCYTTTTCCCAGTCATGCGGACCCCCCAAGCAAAATTTTATTCGACATCACAAGAGTCCTACTTGAACGAAACGGATCGTTTCGTTATATGAGCTCCATGGAAACGGACCGTTTCTATGGAGCTCATAGTGACCACAGCAACTTTAACCCTCAGTTCCGATAGCAGAAATCAAGCCATGGAGGCGCAATTGCAGACCGTACCCGCTCGCGTCAACCCTTCGAAGGGGCGTCTCGCCCTCGTAATGATCCTCGCCATCTATCCGTTGATCACCGTACTTCTCTATATCCTCGCGCCACTCACCGAAGGTTGGGCCGTGTGGCATCGAACGATCCTGATCGCGCCGATCATGGTGCTGTCGATCGTATTTGTCGTCTCGCCGGCAATCCAGAGATATTTCGGCTGGTTCGTGGCCCGCATGCCTTCGCCGACAAAATAAGCTGGAAGGGCGTCAGTTGCTGGTCCGAAATAGGAGACCCTCGGAACCACGTCGACGAAGGTCCAGCCGTTTCGGATGTGGTTGTTGCTGAACGATCCACGCAGCGGCGGCCGCGACACGTTCTAGGTGCTGAACGAAAAAGCCGCCCGCAACGGCCTGTTGCGAGCGGCTTCAAAGGGGAGTTCTAAAAACTCAGTTCTCGAAGAACTCCTTCATCCGGGCGAAGAAGCCCGTCGATTCCGGATTGTTCTCCTTCGAGGACAGTTCCTCGAATTCCTGCAGCAGTTCGCGCTGCCGCTTGGTGAGCTTCTGCGGCGTCTCGATCTGGATCTGGATGTAGAGATCGCCCGTCTGACTGGATCGCAGCACCGGCATGCCCTTGCCCTTTAGGCGGAACTGTTTGCCCGGCTGGGTGCCTTCCGGCACCGTCACGCGGGATTTGGTTCCGTCGAGAGTGGCGACGTCGAACGTGCCGCCGAGGGCGGCCGTCGTCATCGAGATCGGCACGGCGCAATAAAGGTCGGCGCCGTCGCGCTGGAAGAACTGGTGCGGTTTCACTGACAGGAAGATGTAGAGGTCTCCCGCAGGCCCGCCGCGCGTACCGGCTTCGCCTTCGCCCTGCAGGCGGATGCGGGTGCCGTCTTCGATGCCGGCCGGGATGTTGACCGACAGCGACCGCTCTTCGGTGACGCGGCCCTGACCGTGGCACTTGGAGCAGGGATCGGTGATCGTCTGGCCGCGGCCGTGGCAGGTCGGGCAGGTACGCTCGACCGAGAAGAAGCCCTGGCTTGCGCGCACGCGGCCGGAACCCTGGCAGGTACCGCAGGTCTTCGGCTGCGTGCCGGGCTTGGCGCCGGAGCCGGAACAGACGTCGCAGGTGATCGAGGTCGGAACCCGGATCTGCGCCGTCTTGCCGGCAAACGCTTCTTCCAGCGTGATTTCCATATTGTAGCGAAGATCGGCGCCGCGTTCACGACCGCCAGAGGACCGGCGGGCGCGTCCGCCGCCCATCATTTCGCCAAAAATGTCTTCGAAGATATCGGAGAAGCCGCCGGCGCCCGCGCCCGAGAAGCCACCGCCACCGCCGCCCATTCCGCCGTGTTCGAAGGCGGCATGGCCGAAGCGGTCGTAGGCCGCACGCTTCTGGGGATCCTTCAAGGTCTCGTAGGCCTCGCCGAGTTCCTTGAACTTCTTTTCGGCTTCTGCGTCGCCCGGATTCTTGTCGGGATGATATTTCATCGCGAGCTTGCGGAAGGCGCTTTTGAGCTCCTTCTCGTCGGCGGTCTTGCCGACACCCAGCGTTTCGTAAAAGTCTGCTTTTGCCATGGAGGTAACCGGCTCCGGAAAGGATTCCGGCTGCACGAAGGCAGCCGGATACTCTAGTCAACTATGGTCGAGGTCTGGCCATCAGGCAACCGGCGGATCAAGCGGACTTCTTGTCGTCCTTGACTTCCTCGTAGTCGGCATCGACGATATCGTCCTTGCCGCCCGCGGAGCCTTCACCGCCTTCTGCTTGCTGGGCCTCATAGATGGCCTGACCAAGCTTCATGGATACTTCCATCAGGACCTGCGTCTTCGCCTGGATGTCATCGGCATCCGGTTCCGGAGCTTCGACGGCAGCCTTCAGCGAAGCGATCGCATCCTCGATCGCCTTGCGGTCGGTTTCGGAAACCTTGTCGCCATATTCCTTCAGCGACTTTTCGCTGGAATGGACGAGGCTTTCGGCCTGGTTCTTGGCTTCGACGCCGGCACGGCGCTTCTTGTCGGCTTCGGCATTGGCCTCGGCGTCCTTGACCATCTTTTCGATCTCGGCGTCGGAGAGACCGCCGGAAGCCTGGATGCGGATCTGCTGTTCCTTGCCGGTGCCCTTGTCTTTGGCCGAAACCTGGACGATGCCGTTGGCGTCGATGTCGAACGTGACTTCGATCTGCGGCATGCCGCGCGGTGACGGCGGCAGGCCGACAAGGTCGAACTGGCCGAGCAGCTTGTTGTCCTGGGCCATTTCGCGTTCGCCCTGCGATACGCGGATAGTCACGGCCTGCTGGTTGTCTTCGGCGGTCGAGAAGGTCTGGCTCTTCTTGGTCGGGATCGTCGTGTTGCGGTCGATCAGGCGGGTGAAGACGCCACCGAGCGTTTCGATGCCAAGCGACAGCGGGGTCACGTCGAGCAGCAGAACGTCCTTGACGTCGCCCTGCAGAACGCCGGCCTGGATGGCGGCACCGAGAGCGACGACTTCATCCGGGTTGACGCCCTTGTGCGGCTCCTTGCCGAACAGCTGCTTGACGACTTCCTGAACCTTCGGCATGCGGCTCATGCCGCCGACGAGAACCACTTCATCGATTTCGGCTGCGGTGACGCCGGCATCCTTGAGGGCTGCCTTGCACGGCGCGATGGTGCGCTGGACCAGATCGTCGACCAGGCTTTCGAACTTGGCACGGGTCAGCTTCAGCGTCAGGTGCTTCGGACCGGAAGCGTCGGCGGTGATGAACGGCAGGTTGATTTCGGTCTGCTGCGACGACGAGAGTTCGATCTTGGCCTTTTCGGCAGCTTCCTTGAGGCGCTGCAGGGCGAGCTTGTCGTTCTTCAGGTCGATGCCCTGGTCCTTCTTGAACTCGTTGGCAAGATATTCGACGAGACGCATGTCGAAGTCTTCACCGCCGAGGAAGGTGTCGCCGTTGGTCGACTTCACTTCGAAGACGCCATCGCCGATTTCGAGGACCGAGATGTCGAACGTGCCGCCGCCAAGATCGTAGACGGCGATCGTCTTGCCGTCCTTCTTGTCGAGGCCATAGGCGAGAGCGGCTGCCGTCGGCTCGTTGATGATGCGCAGCACTTCGAGACCTGCAATGCGGCCGGCATCCTTGGTTGCCTGGCGCTGCGCGTCGTTGAAGTAGGCCGGTACAGTGATGACGGCCTTTTCGACCTTTTCACCGAGGTAGGATTCAGCGGTTTCCTTCATCTTCTGAAGGATCATCGCGGAAACCTGTGCGGGGGAATAGTTCTTGCCCTGGGCCTTGACCCAGGCGTCGCCATTGTCGCCCTTGACGATATCGAAGGGGACGAGGCCCTTGTCTTTTTCAACCGTCGGATCTTCGTAGCGGCGGCCGATAAGGCGCTTCACGGCGAAGAGGGTATTGGTGGGGTTGGTCACTGCCTGGCGCTTGGCCGGCTGCCCGACGAGGCGTTCGCCGTCATCGGAAAATGCGACCATGGAGGGCGTGGTACGCGCGCCTTCGGCGTTCTCGATCACCTTCGCATCTTTGCCGTCCATGATGGCGACGCAGGAGTTGGTGGTACCGAGGTCGATGCCAATTACTTTTGCCATTTTCTTCTCTCTCCTTTAAGCGAACCATCGGAACCCCTCAAAGGCATTCCACTGACAGTTCCTCGACTGGGATGGTACGCAGCATCGGCTGCGGTCATGCGGCGTATATAAGGACGGGTTTTTAGGACTGCAAGGCGAGAAATCGCCCGGATCCTAGCAAAAAGAACAGTTTGCCGAGCAATACTGTGAATACGCTTCACTGCCCCATGATCAGGTCGAAAAGCGTGGTCTGCCGGGGCTGCCCTCTGGAGCCCGCAACGCCCACGTCGCCGGGCGGAACGGGGCCGCCGCCGATCGCTCCCGGGGGCACCGGAGTGGGCGAATCATAAGGGCCGCGATACTGGCGATAGTCACGGGCCGGAACGTCGCCAGGCGGTATCACGTCGCTATGACGACCGCGGTCGCCATAGACCGGCCGATTGTCGTAGATCTGTCTGTTGTCCCTGTTGTCATACCCCTGATTGTCGCCATAGACCGGCCGCACGCGGGCCGGTTCCCGTTCGATCGAGGCGGAATCCTGGGCGGGAGGGCGCGGCGCCGGCGGATAGTCGGCGGGGAGTTCGTCTTGGGTTCGGCGCCCGCCGGGCAGGATGCCGGAAATGATATCGCCGATCGTCGTCGACGGCGAATCCGGCTGGACTGCGGCAGGGGGCAGATCGAGGCCGCGGCCGGTGCCGAACAGCGGCGTCGGCGTATAACCCTTCATCGCCGACGTCATATATTCCTTCCAGGCTTTTGCGGGCAGCCCGCCGCCGGTCACCTTCTTCATGAAGGCGCCGTCGTCGTTGCCGAACCAGATGCCGGTCGTCATGATGCTGGTATAACCGACGAACAGTGCGTCGCGGAACGACTGGGTGGTGCCCGACTTGCCGGCTGCCTGCCAGCCGTCGATCCTGGCGGCCTTGCCGGTGCCCTCGTTGATGACGCGGTTCATCATGCCGTTCATCGTCGCAGCCACCGGCTCGCTGAGCACGCGCGGCGGGTTGGCATAATCGGCCTCGTAAAGCACCTTGCCGTCCGGATCGGTGATGCGCTTGACGATATGCGGCGTCGCCTTGTAACCGCCGTTCATGAAGGACGCGTAGGCAGATGTCAGCTCGACCAGCGAGACTTCCGAGGTGCCGAGCGCGATCGAAGCATTTGCCTGGATGTCGGAATCGATGCCGAGCCGGTGGGCGAGGCTCACCACCTTGTCGGGGCCGACCTGCATGACGAGCTGCGCGGCGACCGTATTGAGCGACTGCGCGAAGGCCGAGGCGAGCGTTACTGGACCGCGGTATTTCTCGTCGAAATTCTCCGGCGACCAGTTGCCGATCTTGACCGGCGTATCGTTGACCATCGAATCCGGCCGGGCGCCGGCTTCGAGTGCCGCTGCATAGACGAAGGGTTTGAAAGCCGAACCCGGCTGGCGTTTCGCCTTGACGGCGCGGTTGAACTGGCTTGTCGCATAATCGCGGCCGCCGACCAGCGCCCGGATCGCGCCGGTCGCATCGACCGAAACGAGGGCCGCTTGCGAGGCGTTGAGCTTGCCGCCTTCCTTCTTCAGAACATCGTTCAGCGATTTTTCGGCGGCGGCTTCGAGGCGCATGTCGAGCGTCGTTTCGATGGTCACGTCGACCTTCGGCTCGCCGATCAGGCTCTTCACCTCGTCGACGACCATATCGGCGGCATAATGCTGGGCGCCGGTCCAGTAGCTCTTCGCTTTGGCTGGCGGTTGCGACATGGCGGTCTTGAGGTCGCTGTCGGTGACATAGCCCTCTTCGCGCATCGTGCCGAGCACGACCTGGGCGCGGGTTTCCGCAGCCTTCGGGTCCCGGGCCGGCGACAGGCGGGACGGAGCCTTGAGCAGGCCGGCAAGCGTTGCCGCTTCGCCGAGGTTCACGTCGCGGGCGGACTTGTTGAAATACCGCCGCGAGGCGGCCTCCACGCCATAGGCGTTCGAACCGAAGAACACCCGGTTCAGGTACATGGCGAGGATCTGGTCCTTGGTGAACTTGTGCTCCAGCCAGAAGGACAGGAGCACCTCCTGGATCTTGCGTTCGAACGTGCGGTCCGGCGACAGGAACAGGTTCTTGGCGAGCTGCTGGGTAATCGTTGAGCCACCCTGGATCGGCTGGCCGGTCAGGTTGTTGACGAAGGCGCGGGCCAGGCCGAGCGGATCGACGCCGAAATGCGAATAGAAGCGCCGGTCCTCGATGGCGATCACCGCCTGCGGCAGGTAGGGCGACATTTCCTCCAGCGCCAGGGCCTCGCCGCCGGTCGAGCCGCGATTGGCGACGACCGAGCCGTCGACGGCGGTGATCTTCATGTTCGGCGGCCGATCCGGGATAGCCCAGGTGCTGGCGGCCGGCATTCTGGCACCGTAATAGAGCACCAGCCCGCCGACGGCGATGCCGGCCCAGATGCCGAGTACGAAGCACCAGTAGACGAGCCTCCTGAGCGGCGCGAAGAACCCGCCGCCTTCGCGACGCGGTGGAACCTTCCTGTTGCGGGAGGAACGGACACGTTCCGGGCGCTCGGAACGCTCGTCGCGATCTTCGCTTTCGGCTTTCGATGGACGTCTGCCAGGCCGGCCGTTGCCCACGATCCGCTCGTCCGCGTCGAGACGTAAATCGCCGCTCGGCCGCGAACCTTCGAAGGATGGTTCAACGCGTTTGTCTGATTTGCCTCTGGCTGCCATGGTGAGCTGGCATACCCCCGTTACACGCCTGTCAAAACAGGCTGTTACTCGATGTCTGATCGCCCAAGCCTTGGCTGGACTTTAAATGCGGCGATTTAAGGAGGGGTAAAGGGCGTGTTATCCGGGTGATCTTGAACCGCTTGACTTCCATCGCTATTTATGAGAACAAACAGAGAACATGTGGAGGTACTGATGAGCAGAACCGAACAGGTGATCGAACGCGCAATGGCTGCAGTCGCGGCCTCTAGGGCTCTGCGCGAGGCTGAAGCGCAACGCCGGCGCGAGACATTCCAGAAGATACAGATCGCCAACCAGCGACGTCCGAATATTCCCAAGGGCATCCAGCTGCCGCTGGACCTTCATTGAAAAGCCGCAACGCCCTGGATGGCCGGGCGTTGGCCTATGTTACAAAAGCCCCCCAATACCGCATCCAACCTTAAAAAAATCCGATTCCTGATGGAACAAGGAGGCAAGATCCGCGTTACGACGGATTCCACCTTGGAGGAGGGGAGGATATGCAGAAAGTCGTCGAGGCAGTCGTCCGGAATGGCGACCAGCGTGTCCCGGTCGGGCTGGTCACCGTCAAGCAGGCGCTTGAAATGCCTGAAAGGGGAATGGTGGAGTTCAGCCACCCCGCTTATGAAGCCGGAAAGACTGATATTTTCGTCAATCGCGAAACCCTTTCGAAGCTGATGTAATCGCGGCGGACGGCGAAAAGCCGGCAGTTTGAGACGACCCGAAACGCGAATTCGTGATTTCGGGTTTATGACTCTGCGGGTTATTTTACGCCCGCCACCACAGCGAAAGGAGAATGGCATGAAGACAATTCTCGTCATCGCCGCCGTGCTCGGCCTGTCGTCGACCGCAGCTCTTGCGGAATGCGCCGGCCACAACGTCACGGCTTCCACCAAGGTGGATAAGGAAGTCACCACGGCAAGCATTGCGGCTCCGAAAATGGATCCGCGCGAAGAAGCCGTCGTGCTGAAGCAGTCCGAAGGACAGGCTAAAGCCACCGAATAATCGTGTGCCCGCGTCGGTTCCCGCCGGTGCGGGTTTCGTTTCCGGTGGGTAGCGCCTCCCCTCGGATAGGTCTGGCAACGGAACCTCCCGTTCCGTTCGTGTGTTGTTTCCGAAAAGGAGACTCCCATGGCCAAAAAAACTCTCGCTGCCGGCTTTACCGGTGATGTCGCCGAAGAGACCGGCGTCAGCGCTCGTGCAAAATCTGCTGTCCATCAAGTCAAGGACGAGGCGGGTATGGTCGGCGCTCATGCCGTCGATCATCCGGCGGCTACCGGTTCGGCAATTGCCGTCGTCGGCCTGCTCGGCTTGGCGGTCGGCTACATGCTCGGCATGTCGTCCGCGTCCCGCGACCGGCGCTGGTATCGCCAGAGGTGAGTGAGGTTTTCCTCAGAATCCTATCCGCTCCTGGAACAGTGGCGGGCCTCAGTCGTTGGTTTCCTGACAAGAAAGGAGACCATCATGCCCAATCGAGACCCTATCCCGACTCCGAGCCCTCAGCCGCGCGGGCCGACGCCGGCGGGCGGAGTTCCCGATCGCACCCAGGAAAAGCCGCCATTGACGCCGGCGCAGGATCCCGGCGACAGCAAGAACCCGCAGGATCCGACGCTTGATCCCGCACTCCTGCCGACCGGCGATCCGGCCGGCATGGCATAACCGGGCCAAACCCTCTGCCCAGCCCGCGGACGCTCGCGACGGACCCGTATAGGTAGTAACCCGTACGGGTCCACCCTTATATTACACCCCTCTATTATTGTTATTGTCAATTTATTAGCCAAGGCTCAAAATCCCCTCTCCTGTGGCTTGCAGACCTTTTTCCCCGGGCGCTGACAAGGCCGGCGCAAGACTGTCGCAATAAAAGGCCGCTGGTAATTTTCTCCGGCCGCCATTGCTGAATGGGGCGAGGGGAGTGGTCCGCCGGTCGGGCACCGTATGATCGGGAGGGTTATATGCCTACACAGATGGTTCGAAATCCGGTCAATCCCGAGCAGCTCAGCCTGCTGCAGCAGGTCTTTGACCAGGCTTGTGCCGAACACCAGATCGACAAGGCGAGCCCCGATGCGGAGGCGCTCGCACTGATCCTCGTGAACTCGCTTCAAAAAGGCTCGGATGACAAGCAAAAGCTCTCGGCGCTCGCCGAGGCGCTGGCGAAAAGCCGATAGCTCCTCGCCTAAACGAGGAACCTATCACTCCTTCAACAGTTGACCGGTCTCTCGAACAACTCAAGGAGGCCGGTAATGGCAGAGTCCGCCAGAAACCTGAATACACCCGCGAGGCCGGATACGCCCTCTTTCGACTACGAGCCCAGCGAAGACGTCAGGACCGAGATTGCGACGCTTCGTTCCGAGATCGCCAATCTGCGCGAGATGCTCGCCGAAAAGACCGGCGCTGCCTATGGCAGGGTCGCCGAGCGTGCCGGCAATGCTGCGCACTACGTCCAGAATGAAGCAAGCTCGGTTGCCGGCACCATCCGCGAACACCCTGCCGCCACCACGACACTGTTCACCCTGATCGGTGCCATCGGTTTTGCGATCGGCTATGTGGTGGCCACCGCTTCCGCCGACAGCAAACATGCCTGGTATGACCGCTATCTGAGCGGCCGCCTTTAGGCGACGCCGCCATCTGGTACCGGATCCTGACCGACATCGACCCAGGTCGCTGCGGTCAGGTCCGCCATCCGGTCGGGGCTGATACGCACCGCGGCATTGACGGCGCCGGCAGCAGGCACGACTTCCGGAAATTTTAAAAGCGATACGTCGCAGTAGATCGGCATCGGCGAAAGCAGGCCGAACGGGCATACGCCACCGACCGGATGCCCGGTGATCGCCACGACCTCGTCGCCGCCGAGCATGCGCGGCTTTGCGCCGAACCGATCCCGGAACTTGCGATTGTCCAGACGGCTGGTTCCCGACATGACCACCAGCGCGGTAGTTTCGCCGGCGCGCACGCAGATCGTCTTGGCGATCTGTTCGGGTGCCACGCCGTGGGCGGCAGCTGCAAGCGGTACGGTCGCCGAGCTTTCCTCGGTAATGATGACGTGGATGTCGGGGGCGTTGGCGGCGAAGAAGGCGCGGACGGATTCGAGGCTCATGGCTGCGAAATTGGCGCAGGATTACGCCGGCCGCAAGAGAACAATAAAGCTATGCGAGAATTGCAATGCTGCACTGCGATATCGTGACTGTTTTTTGAGCTCCGATCCTGTATATTCAAATCATCGAACGGCGCACTCCTCCTCCCAGCGCCTTCGATGGGACCAGCAACACCTCCTCCTCCCAGTTGTTGGTCAGTTTCAGAAACCCGGCGCACCTCCTCCCGCGCCGGGTTTTCTGTTTTATATGCCTTGAAATCGCTGGCGATTTCGCTTTTTAAGGCAAGCCTGAATTTTCCCGATCTTGACCTTTTTGCGCGAAGACCCTATTTGGTTCGCCATCGATATTTGTTTGATAGCCAGCACTATGCGCCTCACGGCGTTTGCGACGATCTCTCTTCAAATACGAAACTTCAACGTTCCAAGCGCTCGAGCGTGGAATAGTCGGTCATATTTGCAAGGGAAAGGCATCGTTATGGCTACCGGTACTGTAAAGTGGTTCAACGCAACCAAGGGCTACGGCTTCATTCAGCCTGACGACGGTTCGCAGGACGTATTCGTTCACATCTCTGCCGTTGAGCGCGCCGGCCTCGGCCAACTCAAGGATGGTCAGAAGATCTCCTACGAACTCGTCAGCGACAAGCGTTCGGGCAAGGTTTCCGCAGACCGCCTCCAGGGCGCATGATCTGCTGAAGACTTCAGGTCTTTAAGATTGCGAAAGGCCGGCTCGTCCGGCCTTTCTGCTTTTGGGAAGCTAGGTTTTATTATCTAGAATAATTCTAAATTGAAGCCCCTTGTAAACGGAAATCCAGCTCCCATTTAGGGTACAATAGCGTTTCCGACGCACCCACATGGTCGGGCTCCAAAGAGCTTCAGCGACCATGTGTGTTACGGCAAATACGGGCGACCGTGCCGTCTTGAGGCAGTTTCCATATCCGCGTTAACGGAATGTTTACCTCACCGAGAGACGATGACCGCTAGAGCCGTGGTGATCTGAAAAGGTCGAAAGCGGCCGCGTCGGAAATGCTTGTCCCATTTAGAGTGACCACGGATGTACTGGCACCGGTGAATGGGAGTGGAAAGGTCGGGCTTGTCCCGGCCTTTTTGTTTTTTAGGGCTCGACGCGAAGACGCGTCGGGCCTTTTCAGTTTTAAGCATCAAGTTCAGCCAGCCAGCGCCGCGATGATGCGTGCCCAGGAGCGGATGCCCTTGTGGAAGGAGCGCAGGTCGTATTTCTCGTTCGGCGAGTGGATACGGTCGTCGCTGAGGCCGAAGCCGACCAGCAGCGATTCCATGCCGAGCGTCTTCTGGAAATCGCCGACGATCGGGATAGAGCCGCCGACCCCGACGAGCAGTGCCGGCTTAGGCCACTCTTCGGAAAGCGCGGTCTTCGCCTTGGTGAGCACCGGCGAGTCGTAGCCGAGCTGGATCGCCGGCGAGCCGCCATGCTTCAGGAATTCCACCGAGCAATCGGCAGGGATTTTCGAGCGCACATAGGCGCGAAAACTTTCGCGGATCTTCTCCGGGTCCTGGCCGCCGACGAGACGGCAGGAGACCTTGGCCGATGCCTTCGAGGCGATGACGGTCTTGAAGCCCTGGCCCTCGTAACCGCCGCTGATGCCGTTGAATTCGCAGGTCGGCCGTGCCCAGATGAGTTCGAGCAGCGATCGGCCCCTCTCGCCGGCCAGTTCCGACAGCCCCACCTCGCCGAGGAAATCGTCGCGTCCGGCGACAAGGCTTTCCCAGGCCGCCTTGATGTTGGACGGGGTCTCCTCGATGCCGTCATAAAAGCCTTCGAGCGTCACGCGGCCGGTATCGTCATGCAGTCCGGCGAGGATCTTCGACAGAATCTGGATCGGGTTTGCGGCTGCACCTCCATACATGCCGGAATGCAGGTCGCGATTGGCGGCGGTGACGATGATTTCCTCGCCCACCAGGCCGCGCAACGACGCGGTAATCGCCGGCGTATCAGCGTCCCACATGCCGGTATCACAGACCAGCGCATAATCAGCCTTCAACTCGGCAGCATTGGCATCAAGGAAGGGTTTGAGCGACGGCGAGCCGGATTCTTCCTCGCCTTCGAAGAGAATGGTGACGCGCACCGGCAGCGAGCCATGCACATCCTTATAGGCGCGGCAGGCTTCGACGAAGGTCATCAACTGGCCCTTGTCGTCGGCAACGCCGCGGCCCGTCACCACTTTGCGGCCGGGACCGAGTTCCTTGAGCTTGGGATCGAAGGGATCATCCTCCCAGAGCTCGATCGGATCGATCGGCTGGACGTCGTAATGGCCGTAGAACAGCACATGCGGCGCGTCGGCGCTGGCGGCCGGATGATGGCCGACAACCATCGGATGGCCGGTCGTATCGCGAACCGATGCCTCGAAACCGAGGTCCTTGAGTTCGGCCACCAGCCATTCTGCGGCCTTGCGGCAATCCGGCTTGAAGGCGGGATCGGTGGAAATCGACTTGATGCGGACGAGGCCGAACAGGCGCTCGAGGCTTTCGGGAAGATTGCGGTCGGCGCGGTCGAGGACGGAGGAAAGATCGGTCATGGGGAATCCTGTCTTTGAAGTGCGAGACCCTTGAGCCCAGGAGGCGAGAAGCGGCCCATCGTTTCGGATGCTCGACCTTGTTAGCAAGTCCGGGGTGGAAGAGACAATGGCAAAGAMGTCCATGGCACGCGGGATGGGCGTCCTAGCCGAAGCGCGTTCCGTTCCGGACGAGCCCATCGATGGCGCGGAAGGCGAGGACGGCAAGAGCGCCAAGCGCCGCCGTGATCGAAAGCGACCAGATAAAACCCAGCCGCTGCATGGAAAGCGCCAGGACGAAGGGCGCAATCGCCGAGACGATCAACCGGGCCGACATCATCTTGCCCTGCAGTTTGCCGTAGCCGTCACTGCCGAACAGCGTCAGCGGAAGGGTACCCGTCACGATGCTCAAAAGTCCGTTACCCATGCCGAAGATGACCGCAAACAGCATCGCTCCGGGTACCGATGGCGCCGTGAGGACAAGAACGACAACGCCGGCCGGCAGCAGCGCCGCCGCAATCAGCGCGAGGCGAAGGGGCTGCAGGTTTTGGCCGAACGTCATGTTGATGAGCCGGCTAAGAACTTGGGAAGGGCCGAACAATGTGCCGACCAGCGCAGCACTCGTGCCGAGACCAAGGCCGGAGAGCAGCGGCACCATATGGACGAGCACGGCGGAGCTCACCAGCGACTGCAGCGAGAACCCGGCGACCATCAGCGTAAAGCCGATGAACCGCAGGTCGGGCGTCAAAATGCCCTCGGTCCGGGTGGGGAGGGCGGAAGATGCCGCCTTTCGTCGTGCGGCTCCATGAGACAGCCAGGCATGCAGCGGCAGGCAGACCAGCAGATTGAGCGCCGCAAAGACGAGATAGACGTGCTGCCAGGAGAGATAGGCATGCAGCGCGGCGGTGATCGGCCAGAAGATCGTCGAGGCGAATCCGGCGATCAGGGTGAGATAGGTAATGCTGCGTTGCGCGACCTGCGGCCGAAGCTGCACCAGAAGGGCGAAGGCGGCGCCATATTGTACGAGATTGGCAGCCACCTCGATCGCGATCAGCGCCGCGACGAAGGTGGCCTTGCCGGGCGCCAGAGCGCAGGCGACCAATGCGGCCGCGGCAGCGGCAGAACCGATGGTCATGACGCGGCCGGCGCCGATCCGGTCGAACAGCGCGCCGAGCCATGGAGCGCTGAGCCCGCCGATCAGAAGCGCGGCAGAAAGCGCCCCGAAGATCCATTCGCTGGACCACGAGAAATGCGCCGCCATATCCGGTGCAAGGATGCTGAAACTGTAATAGAGGGTGCCATACCCGATGATCTGCGTGACGCCGAGTGCGACGACGGCGGCAACGGGCATGCGTTCAGACAATGCGCTTGCCCTCGGCGTCCAACACCTGTTCGCCGTCTTCCTTGGCGAACGGACCCTGGTGAGTATCCGGCAGGATATCGAGCACGGCCTCCGACGGTCGCGCCAGGCGCGTGCCCAAGGGCGTGATGACGAATGGGCGGTTGATCAGGATCGGATCCTTCAGCATCGCGTCCAGCAACCGATCGTCGGAAAGGGCGGGATCGTCGAGGCCGAACTCCGCATAAGGCGTGCCCTTCTCGCGGATCGCCTGCCGCACGGTGAGGCCTGCATCCGCGATCATCCGGACGAGTTCGTCGCGCGTCGGCGGTGTTTTCAGATATTCGATCACCGTCGGTTCGATGCCGGCATTGCGGATCATGGCCAGCGTGTTGCGCGAGGTGCCGCAATCCGGATTGTGATAGATGGTGACGTTCATGGTCATTCTGCGCCCTTCATGTGTCCGAGCGGTTGGGGGAGGGGTTTTGTCTCCGCCAGCAGCCAGCCGGCCAGCAGCAGGGCCACGAGGGCGCCGACGATCTCGGCCAGGATGAAGCCGGCAAGATCATCCGGCCGGATTCCGGCAAAGGTATCGGTAAGCGATCGCGCCAGGGCGACGGCCGGATTGGCAAAGGAAGTCGAGGCGGTGAACCAGTAGGCGGCGGTGATATAGAGGCCGACCAGCCACGGGATAGCCTCGGAACGGAACCGGATTCCGGCGAGGATCGTGAGGATGAGGCCGAACGTGGCGACCACCTCGGCGAGCCATTGGCCCGGTCCTGTCCGGACCGTGGCGGACACCTGCAGCAGCGGCAGATCGAACATCGCATGCGCCAGGATAGTTCCCGCGACGCCGCCAGCGAACTGCGCGGCGAGATAGAAGAACGCCGAGCGGACCTCGATCTCGCGTCTCAGGGCAAACACCATTGTCACTGCCGGATTGAGATGCGCTCCGGAAATCGGCCCCAGCAGGGTGATCAGGACAACGAGAATTGCGCCGGTCGGAAGAGTATTGCCGAGCAGCGAAACCCCCATATCCACTGAGAGCCGGTCGGCCATGATGCCGGAACCGACCACGGTGGCGACCAGCAGGGCGGTGCCGAGGGCTTCGGCCGTCAGTCTGCGGGGCAGGTCGAACATGGCCGTCAGCCCTCCAACGCGGCAGGTGCAGGGGTACAGCAGGCGGCCACCTCGGCGGCTGGCGCGCAGATTTCCGGATGCCCGGCGCAGCAGTCTTCCATCAGGAAGCGGACGAGGCCGCCGAGCGCTTCGTAATTGGCGGAATAGATAATCGAGCGGGATTCCCGCTGCTGCGAGATCAGCCCGGCCCGGTCCAGCTCCTTGAGATGGAAGGAGACGTTCGATGGCGATACATCCAATTGCTCGGCGATCGTGCCGGCCGCCATGCCGGAGGGTCCGGCAACAACCAGCATCCGGACAATCTGCAGGCGGGTATCCTGCGAGAGTGCTCCGAATGACGCGAGGGCTTGACGTTCATCCATATTTCAACAATCCTTGAACAGTTGAAATATGGAGTAGCCGAAATGAACGCGATAGACAAGCCGGTTCCGCGGGACGACGTCAGCCTGGGCTTCCTGCTCGACACATTGGCGGGTGCCAGCGACCAGCCGCTGGTGTTTCACTACGATGGCCGGCCGGTAAAGCCGGGCTACCACGTCACAGAGGTCAAGGCAGGACAGTTCTCGGCGCTCGACTGTGGTGCCAACCCGGAGGCCTGGTCGGAAATTTTCGTGCAGCTCTGGGATATCGAGGAAGGCGACCACACCCATATGACGGCGGACAAGTTTTCGGCGATCATCCGTAAGTTCTCCGAACACGTGAAGATCGAGGGCACCGCCAAATTGACGTTCGAAGTCAGCGACGGGATCCGGCCGATGCAGCTCTATTGCGCTTCGACGCCGGTCCTAGAGGGCGGGGCATTGCATGTGGAATTGGTTGCGCGTCCGGCGAGTTGCAAACCGCGCGATCGCTGGCTGGCGGAAGAAACCCGCAAGACGGCTCCCTGCTGCGCACCGTCAGCCGGAACCAGTGCCTGTTGCCCCTAACGGCGAGGTCTGACGAAGGAAGCTACATCAGTCAAACCTTGCGGGCGTTCTCGACGATCATCCGCATATATTCGATCATCAATTCGCGCTCGAAGCGGCGGAAGCCTGAAAAAAGCGCTGCATCCGCCTCGGAAGCGGCTTCGACGGCCTGGATTTCCAGCTCGCGGCCGAGCGGGGTGAGGGTGATGATCTGCGCTCGCCGGTCGTTCGGATGAGGGGTGCGCTGGATCAGCCCATCGCGCTCCATGCGGGCGAGCGTATTGGCGAGTGTTGCCTGTTCGACTTCCAGCTTGTCGAGGAGCTGCTTCTGTGTGAGCCCGTCTTCCTGCCAGAGTTCGAGCAGGACAGGAAACTGCCCGGGAGAAAAGCCAAGCACCATGGCCCGCTTCTGCAAGGAGCGCGCAAAGCCTTTGGCGAGTTGGCCCGCCAGGTATGTCGCCGAATGCGAGCGGTCGAATCCCATGGCTGGTCTTCATCCCTCCCTGAACGAGCCCGTTTGCGAGCGTTATCTACCAGATATATCGCACGCCATGCTTTCGCCAAGCCTGTGCGAAGATGGGCAAAATGACAAGTCTTTCCTGCAAAAGGGCAATAAAAAACCGCCACGGCAGGGAGGGGACAGCCGTGGCGGTTCTGATGGAGGGACAAAGGCCCGGAGAGGGGGATAGGCCTTTGTCCGGTCTGGGTGCGGCGGGGGACAGGCCGGCTGCCAGACTGCGGCGTGATCAATCGCCGGTAACAAGGAAATGTGGAACCGCGACGGGCTTTTCAAGAGAAAGCATATTACAAATCGGTAACGTTCCGGTGAGGGCGGGAGGCTTCGCGGCAGCGAAGTTTTCGTGGACGGATCAAATGCCCCACGCTATTCCTTGCGCCATGAAAAAAGGCGATCATCTTTTCCTTATCGACGGTTCCGGCTTCATTTTCCGCGCCTTCCACGCGTTGCCGCCGCTCACCCGCAAATCCGACGGCCTGCCGGTCGGCGCCGTCTCCGGCTTCTGCAACATGTTGTGGAAGCTGCTGACCGACGCGCGCGACACCTCGGTCGGCGTGACGCCCAGCCATTTCGCCGTCATTTTCGACTATTCCGCCAGAACCTTCCGCAAGGACCTATACGACGCCTACAAGGCGAACCGTTCGGCGCCGCCGGAAGAGCTGATCCCGCAATTCGGCCTGATCCGCCAGGCGACACGCGCATTCAATCTGCCCTGCATCGAGACCGAAGGTTTCGAGGCGGACGACATCATCGCCACCTACGCTCGCCAGGCGGAGGCCACCGGCGCCGATGTGACGATCGTCTCGTCCGACAAGGACCTGATGCAGCTGGTGACGCCGAACGTCCATATGTATGACAGCATGAAGGACAAGCAGATCGGCGTTCCGGACGTCATCGAGAAATGGGGCGTCCCGCCGGAGAAGATGATCGACCTGCAGGCGATGGTCGGCGATTCGGTTGACAACGTGCCGGGCATTCCGGGCATCGGCCCGAAGACGGCAGCCCAGCTTCTCGAAGAGTTCGGCGATCTCGACACGCTGCTTGCCCGGGCCGGCGAAATCAAGCAGGTGAAGCGCCGCGAAAACATCGTCGCCAATGCCGATCTCGCCCGCCTTTCGCGCCGGCTCGTCTCGCTTCGGCTCGACGTGCCCTTGGACCTGGATCTCGACGCGCTGGTGCTGGAGCCGCAGGACGGCCCGAAACTGGTAGGCTTCCTGAAAACCATGGAATTCGGCACGCTGACGCGCCGCGTCGCCGCTGCTTGCAATTGCGATGCCGATGCCATCGAACCCGCCGTCGTGAACGTCGAATGGGGCCAGGCCGCTCGTGGCCCGGATCTCGATGCCGGCGGTGCGGCAGCGGTCGACACCGGCGAGGCAGCGGCCGAAGCGCCGCCTCATCCGGCCAAGGCGCCGGTCGCCAAGGGCATGGAGGCGGCAACGCCGACCGCATTCGCAGAGGCCCGCATCGAAGCCTTTGCCAAGGCCAAGCTCGATCCGAGCTGCTACGTGACCATCCGGGACCTGACGGTGCTGGACGACTGGATCCGCGCGGCGCAGGAAACCGGCCTTGTCGCCTTCGATACGGAAACCACGTCGCTTGATCCGATGCAGGCGGAACTGGTTGGTTTTTCGCTGGCGCTTGCCGATAATATCGCCAACCCGTCCGGCCTAGAAGTCCGCGCGGCCTATGTGCCGCTGATCCACAAGACCGGCGTCGGCGATCTGCTCGGCGGCGGGCTTGCCGAAAACCAGATCTCGACCAGGGAAGCGCTGGCGCGTCTGAAGCCGCTGCTGGAGGACCCGTCGGTCCTCAAAGTGGCGCAGAACCTGAAATTCGATTACCTATTGATGAGGCGCCACGGCATCACCGTCGAGGGTTATGACGATACGATGCTGATGTCCTATGTGCTGGAAGCCGGCAAGGCGAACCACGGCATGGACGCCCTGTCAGAGCGCTGGCTGAACCACAAGCCGATCACCTTCAAGGAAGTTGCCGGCAGCGGCAAGGCGGGCGTCACCTTCGATTTCGTCGATATCGACAAGGCGACCGCCTATGCCGCGGAAGATGCGGACGTGACGCTGCGCCTGTGGATGGTGCTGAAACCGCAGCTGGCGGCTGCGGGCTTGACCCGCATCTATGAACGGCTTGAGCGGCCGCTGGTCTCGGTGCTCGCCCGCATGGAAGAGCGYGGCATCACCATCGACCGGCAGATCCTGTCCAGGCTTTCGGGAGAGCTTGCCCAGCGGGCGGCCGCATTCGAGGACGAGATTTACCAATTGGCGGGAGAAAAATTCACCATAGGCTCCCCCAAACAGCTCGGCGACATCCTGTTCGGCAAGATGGGCCTGCCGGGCGGCGCCAAGACCAAGACCGGCCAATGGTCGACCTCGGCCAGCGTGCTGGAAGACTTGGCTGCCGAAGGTCATCCCCTGCCGCGCAAGATCGTCGACTGGCGCCAGTTGACAAAGCTGAAATCCACCTACACGGACGCGTTGCCGGGTTATGTCCACCCGGAGACGAAGCGGGTCCACACCTGCTACTCACTTGCCTCCACTACAACAGGCCGCCTTTCCTCTTCGGAACCGAACCTGCAGAACATCCCGGTGCGTACCGCGGAAGGCCGCAAGATCCGCACAGCCTTCATCTCGACGCCCGGCCACAAGCTGGTTTCCGCCGACTACAGCCAGATCGAGCTGCGCGTGCTCGCGCACGTCGCGGACATTCCGCAGCTGCGTCAGGCCTTTGCCGATGGGATCGACATTCACGCGATGACGGCCTCGGAAATGTTCGGCGTGCCGGTGGAAGGCATGCCCAGCGAAGTGCGCCGCCGCGCCAAGGCGATCAACTTCGGCATCATCTACGGCATTTCCGCCTTCGGACTGGCCAACCAGCTGTCAATCGAACGCTCGGAAGCGGGCGACTACATCAAGAAGTATTTCGAGCGCTTCCCGGGCATCCGCGATTACATGGAAAGCACCAAGACCTTCGCCCGCGAGAACGGTTACGTCGAGACGATCTTCGGCCGCCGGGCGCATTATCCCGAGATCAAGTCCTCCAACCCTTCGGTGCGCGCCTTCAACGAACGTGCGTCGATCAATGCGCCGATCCAGGGTTCGGCCGCAGATATCATCCGCAGGGCGATGGCGAAGATGGAATCGGCGCTCCAAACGGCCGGACTGAACGGAAAGGCCCGCATGCTGCTGCAGGTGCACGACGAACTGATCTTCGAAGTCGAGGACGAAGAGATCGACCAGACCTTGCCGGTGATCATCTCGACCATGGAGCACGCGGCCATGCCCGCGATCTCGATGCGGGTGCCGCTGAAGGTCGATGCTCGCGCCGCCAGCAATTGGGACGAGGCGCATTGAGCTTGAGGCTCAGTGTTCCTGCGGGTAGAGGGACATAAGCGCGGTCGAAAGCAGCTCGTCGGCATAGGTGCAGGCGGTGAGCCGCGCATCCTCCGGCATGTTCATCTCGTGACAGCGCTGGTGCACGGCTTCGAGAACGAGGTTGCTGATCCCACGGGCGTGTTCGACATCCGCATTTTCGGACGTGTCCATGGCGAGCGCCAAAGCCGTCATGGAGACGATTTCGAGAACAACGACTCGCGCTTCCAGATCGATGGCTGTTGCCCCATCGGAATGGTGCCTGTCGCGCGGTTTGTTCTGCCCCATGGTTTTTTCCTTTCATAATATAAGGAAAGGCACATAGAGCCGGATCAGGGACTTTAAAGAACGATCGAACGTTTTTCGCTAACCAGTCGGGTGGCTCGCAAAGCAACCGTTGAGAGCGTCGACCAGGGCCTTGCCGGCATCTTCGAGCGATCCGCTATTGTCGATCGTCACCACCTGGTAGTCGCCGGTCACGGCAAGCGAACTGCGTTCGAGACGCCGAAGTATCTCCTCGCGCGTTTCCCGTCCGCGCGCTTCGAGCCGGGCGGCGAGCACGTTCAGGCTGGCGGTGATGTTGATGACCACGAGCGACGGATAGGTATCTTTGAACCGGGCAAGCGCGGAACGCGAGCCGTTGGCGACGACCAGCTGGCCTCTTGCCATGGCCTCTTTCGTCTCGGCGGGAATGCCGTATCGCAGGCCGTGGGCACCCCAGGAGACCGCAAAACGGCCGGCCTTTTCCAGAGCTTCGAATTCCGCTTCGGAAACGCCGTCGTGATCCTCGCCGCCGGCGGCGGCATTGCGGGTGATAATCCGCCGCACGAAGACGACGTCATCGCGGCCCTCGAAGAACCGGGCGGCATAGGCCATCAGCGTGTCCTTGCCGGCCCCGCTCGGGCCGACGACGGCGACCATGCAGCCGCGTCGCTCCGGTTCCGTTGTTGTCGGCCTGGCGTCCATCAGGCGACCCGCCGGCCTTCCCGCCAGACGGCGCGGGAGACGGGAACGCCCTCTTCGTGATGGACGCGGACGATATCGGCGCGCAGGCCCGTCGCGATCCGGCCGCGATCGTCGAGGCTGACGGTGCGGGCTGGGGTCGAGGTGACCATGGCGAGCGCCTTCGGCAGCGAGATGCTTTCAACCTCCGCAGCAAGCACGAAGGGCGCATGCAGCAGGCTGAGCGGCACGTAATCGGAGGAGAGCACGTCGAGCACGCCGCGTTCGGCAAGATCACGGGCGGCGATATTGCCGGAATGCGACTTGCCGCGAACGATGTTCGGCGCCCCCATCAACACGCTCATGCCCGCTTCGTGCGAAGCCTTTGCCRCATCGAAACTGGTCGGGAATTCCGCCAGCCGAACGCCGTTGTCGATCGCTTCGCCCACATGGGAAAGCGTCGCGTCGTCATGGCTTGCGACAGTGATGCCACGCTCGGCGCAGACCTTCGAGATCGCAGCGCGGTGCGGTGTCGCGTTGCGTGCCGATTCTTCCTGGCGTTTGGCCACGAAGGCGGCGAATGCCTCGTCGCTGAGGCCGCGCTTCTTCTGGTAATACAGGGTGTACTGATCCATCGTCTGGAACTGCCGCTGGCCCGGCGCGTGATCCATCAGCGAGACGAGCCGGACATGCGGATCGTTCTCGAAGTCGACGAAATGCTCCATGCAATTGTCGGCGGAGACTTCGCAGCGCAGATGCAGGAAGTGTTCGGAACGCAGGCGACCATAGGCGGCGGCGGCGGCAATCGCGTCCGCCATGTCCCGCATTTCGCCATGGGCAAAGCCGCCGTCCTCGTCGGCGCCCATGCGCAGGCAGTCGAAGACGGTGGTGATGCCGGAGGTAGCGATCTGTGCGTCATGGGCCTGGATCGCCGCCGTGGTGTTCCAGCGCACGCCCGGACGCGGCGAATAATGCTGTTCCAGATGGTCGGTATGAAGTTCGACCAGGCCCGGGATCAGATAATCGCCCTCGAAATCCTCGCCAGTATGGACATTGCCTTCCGAGATATCGGTGATCTTGCCGTTCCGGATCTGGACTGAACCGGAGATCACGCTGTCCTCGAGCACGATGCGGGCATTGGTGAGCACGAGTTCGGCGGTCATGATGCGGTCTTTCTGTTTTCGAAGGCGGACGCCAGCGGAAGCCAGCGATGGGCGATGAAGGGGGCGCCGCGCTCGGGCTCGGCGAAGATGGCAAGCCCATCGACGGTCAGCGGTGCGTTGGCGAAATCGGCGAAGCGCCGATCGAGCTCGCGGCGCATGGCAGGTGCCTCCTCGGCCGGGACTTGGCCCGTCAGCGTCATGTGGAAGCGGAACTCGTCCATGACATAAGGATAACCCCAGCGATCAAGATTGGCGCGCTGGGCAGAGCTTAACATATCAGGTTTCCGCCGTGCGATATCGTCCTCCGACAGCGGCGCGCGAAAATGTTCGAACTCTTCGACGACGCGTCCGGCAAAATGCTGGAGCTCCGGGTAGATCGTGTCGGGCACCAGCGCGAAGAACCGCCCCAGCTGGCCGACGATGACGTTCGGGATATCGAAGACCGGCGTCTCTGCGGCAAAGCGTTCGGCGGCCTTGATGAGCTCGGCTTCCGTCCGGTCGGGGTGCAGTTCGAACGGCGCCTTGAGCGTCGCGTGAAAGGCATAGCGGCGCGGATCGGCGGTCAGTTCATGGACGGTGTCGCGGGGCAGGCCGTCGACATCGGGCGTCGGAAACGTCTCGCCGGTAAAGGCGTCACGGCCGAGCCAACGCGCTGCCGCCTTCGTCAGCGGATGGTTTTCGGCGGGCGAAAAATAGAGAGCGTAGCGCAAAACGGGATTCCGGAATCAGGAGAAGGCCGGCTGACCTTAGCTGTCTACCGGCCGGCGAAACAGGACCTTCGGCTAAAAGATTTCCGTGACAGAATGATGATAATCCGGCCGGTCAGTGACCCTTTTTGCCCATGACCCGCGAACGCAGTGCATTCGAGAGGTTATCGAAGACGAAGACCACCAGAAGGATCAGCAGGACCATGTAGGCGACCTTGTCCCAGTCGGCATTGGTCTTCATGGATTCGAGCAGCTTGAGACCGATACCGCCGGCTCCGACAGCGCCGATCACGGTCGCCGAACGGGTGTTGGACTCCCAGAAATACAGCGATTGTGAGATGAAGATCGGCAGGACCTGCGGCACGACGCCGTAGCGCTGCACGATGACCGGCGCGGCTCCCACCGACTTGACGCCCTCGCGCTGCTTGTCGTCGACATTCTCCAGCGCTTCCGAATAGACCTTGCCGAGCGCGCCGGTGTCCGTGAAGAAGATGGCGGCGATCCCCGGCAACGGCCCCGGGCCGAAGGCGCGGGTGAAGAACAAGGCCCAGATCAGCATGTCGATGGAGCGCAGAAAGTCGAAGAAGCGCTTCATCCCCCAGTTCATCGGCCGGCTTGTGGTGATATTGCGCGCCGCGACGAAGGCGAGCGGGAAGGCGACGAGGGTGGCAAACAGCGTGCCGACAAAGGCCATGACCAGCGTCTGCATTAGCTTGGAGAGAATATCGCCGTGCTGCCAGCTGCCATTGTTCAGGAAGTTGTCGAGAGCCAGCGAGGCATTGGATTGGGCCGGATCGAGCCGTTCGCCGAAGAGCATAAGCCCGGCGACGCCGGTGAAGCTGCGGCCCCAGAATGGCGAGTGGGTGTCGAAGAAGAAATTCGCCCAGCCGAGGAAGCGCCGCTGGATATAGACCTGGTTGCTGCGGATTTCCGCCTGGCCCGCAAAACCGAACCGGACATTGACCTTGTTGTCGTCCTGCTCCATCCGCGCCGGCGCACCTGCCGGCAGAGACGCGCGGTCGCCGTTGATCGCAACGGGATAAAATTTGCCGTCGATATAGATGTCGATCTGGCTCGGGGTCACTTCCAAGCGGTTCTCGCCGCCGAAAAGGACCGTGTAGCCGCCGTTCGAGGTCGGCTTCAGCCAGTCGATCGCTGCACCCTCGGGATATTGGCGGCGGCTCGTCCATTGCGGCACGACCTGGCCGTTCTGGAAGCGTAGGCGCGGCTGGGCCCGCCAGGAATACCAGTCCTGGATGTAGATCGCCGCGCGGTCCCAGTTGCCGTTCACGAAGGTCGGGATGACGTTGAAGAAGGAAAAGCAGAAGGCGAGGTAGACGAAGACCGCAACGGCGGCGATCGCCAGGCCCCAGCGCTGCATGAAGCTGCGGTGAAAGACTTCCGGATAGGCGGTGAGCAGGCGTTCGCGATCGGCGGCATTGACGGCGAGATTGGACATCAGGCAGCTCCCCGGCCGAATTCGAACGATTGCCTGCCGATCAGCCGGCGGCGCAGCCAGGCCGAGAACTGGTCGACGCAGATGACGGTGACCAGGAGAAGGATGATGATCGCATAGGTCTTGGCGGCGTGGTCTCGACCGATCGACAGGCTGAACACCTCACCGATGCCGCCGCCGCCGACGGCGCCGATAATGGTCGAGGCGCGGACATTGATCTCGGTGCGCAGCAGCGTGTAGGACACGAAATTCGGCAGGACCTGCGGCAGGATCGCGAAACGGACGCGCTCCAGCCAGCTGGCGCCCGAGGCCCGCAGGCCCTCGTCCGGCCTCATGTCGGCATTCTCGACCACTTCGAAGAACAGCTTTCCGAGCGCGCCGATGGTGTGGAAGGAGACCGCGATGATCGCCGCGATCGGACCGATCGACAGGATGGCGGCGAGAAGGCCGGCGATGACGATCTCCGGGAAGGCGCGCATGATTTCCATGATCCGCCGCACCCCCCAGCGCACCGCCCGCGAGCCGACGAGGTTGGAGGAGGCGAAGAAGCAGAGCAGGAAGGCGCCGGTCGAACCGAGAATGGTCGAGACGATCGCGATATTGAGGGTGATGGCGAGCTGGTAGAAGAAGTTCGGAATGTAGAAGCTGTCGGTGATCCAGACGCGATCGCTCGTATAGTCGAACTTGATCGAGCCGTCCGCATAGGGCGACGGCAGGTCGAACATGGCGCGGAAGATCTCCAGCGGGCTGTTGGGCACGAAGCTCTTGATGAAGTCGAAGAAATACGGAAGGCGTTCGAAGAACTTGCCGGAATTGGCTTCGTTGGCGAAATCGAGCGACGCAGCGAGCACGATCAGGAAAACCACAATGGAGACGACGGTATAGATCCGCCGGGTCCGCACCTGTTGCTGGTAATGGTCGAGGATGGTGCGGGAGCTTTCCTGCAGCCCGCTGAGTTGAGCGGGTTCGGCCACGTGCGCCATTCTGGGCATCCTTGTTGAACGAGCGGCGGCATCGTCATGATGCCGCCGCCAAGATATTGATCAGACGTTGGATCAGCCGCCGATGACGGCCTTACGAGCGTCGATGATGGTCTGGTAGAACTTCTGGTCGACCGGCGACCAATCGACGTAACCGCCGCCCGTGAAGCTCTCGAAGCAGGCCTTGTCCTTCTTCGGCAGCTCGGCGAAGTAGGCGGTCACCTTCTTCTTCATGTCGTCCGAAAGCTTGTTGGAAACCATCAGCGGGCCGTTCGGGATGAGCGGCGACTTCCAGACCTGGACGATGTCGTCCATGTCGAGCAGGCCCTTGGTGACCATGATGTGCAGGTTGCCGGACGAGTAGCCCTGCGCCCAGTCGCCGACAGCCGAACCGAAGGTGGTGCCGACGTCAAACTTCTTGTCGAGAATGCCGAGAACGAGGTTCTCGTGGCCGCCGCCGAAACCGGTTTCGGAGAAGTACTGCTTGACCGGCATGCCGATGTCCTTCGGCAGGGAGACGTTAGGTACGAGGTAACCGGAGGTCGAGTCCGGATCGGCAAAGCCGATCTTCTTGCCCTTGGCATCGGCGAGCGTCTTGATGCCCGAATCTTTGCGGGCAACCATGATCGAGTAGTAGCCGGTCGAACCGTCGGCCTGTTTGGTTGTCAGGACCGGGGTAACGGCGTTCGGGTCCTTGATGTAGATCGAAGCGTAGGAGGATGCACCCATGACGGCGAGGTCGATCGTGCCGCCGAGCAGACCCTGGATGACGCCGTTATAGTTCGGCGACGGGAAAAGCTTGACGTCCGAAGCGCCGGTCGCGGCGATCAGGCCCGGCTTGACGCATTCGGTGCGGCGAACCTGGTCGGCTTCGTTTTCGCCGCCATCGAGGCCGATGCGCAGAACGGGTGCGCTCTGGGCGTGGGCCTGGCCGGCGACGGCAGCGATGGCGATCGTCGCCATCAGGATCTTGCGGAATGCAGACATGGAAGTCTCCTTTGGTGATTGGGGTGGTCAACCCGGAAAGGGCGTCAGTCTTCCGGCCGCGGGTCGGCAGCCGGAAACAGGTCAGCGCATGGCGGCGGCTTCGGCCATCATGCCGGATGTGTCGATCGCGACCGGAGCCTCGCCGCGACGGGTGGAGGCGAGGCTGGTCGACGTCATCGTCTCGTCGATCCCGGCGCCATCCCTGTCGGAGCCGTAGATCTCGCGCACCGCATTGGCATTGAGCTCCTGCGGCGGTCCGTCGAAGACGACGCGGCCGCCCGCCATGCCGATGATCCGTTCGCAATAGCTGCGGGCTGTGTCGAGCGTGTGCAGATTGGTGATGACAGTGATGCCTTCGCGCTCGTTGATGTCGCGCAACGCGTCCATGACGATCTTGGCATTGAGCGGATCGAGCGAGGCGATCGGCTCGTCGGCGAGCATCATTTTTGGCGCCTGCACCAGCGCACGGGCAATCGCCACCCGCTGTTGCTGTCCGCCGGACAATGTTCCGGCGGCCTGCAACGCCGTCTGTTCGATGCCGAGCCGCTCGAGCGCCGCCATCGCCATGACGCGCTCGTCACGGCTGAAGATTTTCAAGAGGCTCATGGTCGTCGAACGGTGATTGAGACGGCCGAGCAGCACATTGGTCATCACGTCGAGGCGCGGCACCAGGTTGAACTGCTGGAAGATCATCGCGCAGTCGCGCTGCCAGTTGCGCAGTGCCCGGCCCTTGAGGGAGGAGACCTCGGCGCCGTTGAAGTAGATGGAGCCGGAACTCGGCTCCTGCAGACGGTTGATCATCCGCAGCAGGGTCGATTTGCCGGCGCCGGAGCGGCCGATGATGCCGACCATTTGGCCTTGGGGAATCTCGACGTTCACGGCATTCACCGCGATACGATCGCCGAAACGGCGGGTGATGTCCCTCAACTCGAACTTCATGCTCTCTCGCCAATTCAGCCTTTTTCTGAGAGCTCGATAGCGATGGTTGATGAAGTCTGAATGTCGGTTTTATGTCGGTTTTATTATATTCCGAAAGTGCCCGTCACGCTTCCGTTACGTGGCATGACGGGACACGAATTCCTCTGCCGAAAGTGCCCGGAAATCATCGAGCGCAGCTCTCAGTTTCAGGTGATCCCAGTCCCACCAGGCAAGCCGGTCCATCGCCTCGCCGACCGCTTTTGTGAAACGCTCGCGGATGAGTTTCGCCGGCACGCCGCCGACGATCGTATAGGGCGCGACGTCCTTCGAGACGACCGCCCCGGCTCCGATCACAGCGCCGTTGCCGACAGTGACGCCCGGTAGCACGGTGGCGCCGTGGCCGATCCACACGTCATGGCCGATGGTGACGCGATGGTCGCGCCGCCATTCGAAGAAGCTCTTTTCGTCTTCCGCGTCGTCCCAGTAGCTGGCGGCGCGATAGGTGAAGTGGTGCAGCGTCGCCCGCCAGGTCGGGTGGTTGGTGGCGTTGATGCGCACCGAGGCCGCCATGTTGACGAACTTGCCGATCGTCGCACACCAGATCGAGCCGTCCTGCATGATATAGGAATAGGCGCCGATCTCGGCCTCGCTGATGCGGCAGCGCTCGGAAACTTCCGTATACGGGCCGAGCGTGGAATTGCTGACATTTGCCGTTTCGTGGATTGCGGGCTCGAGCCCCACCTTGACGCTCATGCGGCGACTGCCTTTCGCGGAGAAAATTGGGAGACGTCGAGAACGCGGTCTGCCACCGCCTCGCGCACTTCCTCGTCGTGGAAGATGCCGAGAAGGGCGACGCCCTCGCGTTTCTTGTCCGCGATCATGTCCATGACGACGCGCCGGTTGACAGCGTCGAGCGAAGCGGTCGGCTCGTCGAGGAGCAGGATGCGGTGGCTGGTGATGAAACCGCGGGCAATGTTGACCCGCTGCTGTTCGCCGCCTGAAAACGTGGCGGGCGGCAGGGTCCAGAGCTCCTGCGGCAGGTTGAGCTTGGCCAGCAGCTCAGCCGCCTTGCCGCGCGCTTCCGGGGCTGCAATACCGCGGGCGACCAGCGGTTCGGCGACCACGTCGAGCGCGGAGACCCGCGGCACGGTGCGCAGGAATTGGCTGACATACCCGAGCGTATGGCGGCGCACGTCGAGCACGGTGCGCGGATCGGCGCGGGCGATATCGACGAGCCGCTCCTTGTGATCGACGAGGATCTGCCCGGCATCGACGGCGTAGTTGCCATAGAGCATCTTCAGGATCGAGCTCTTGCCGATGCCCGACGGGCCGCCAAGCACGACACATTCGCCGCTCGCAACCGAAAAATTCACATCGTTGACGACCGGCAGCTTGATGCCGTCGCGCAGATGCATGGTGAAGCTCTTGAAGACCTCGGAAACGACGAGGGGAGTTGCCATGATCGTTTTTCCTCAGACCTGAAGAATGGAAGAGACGAGAAGCTGGGTATAAGGCTCGCGCGGATCGTCGAGCACCCGGTCGGTCAGCCCGTGTTCAATCACATGGCCGTCCTTCATCACCATCATCCGGTGGGACAGGAGGCGGGCGACCGCAAGATCGTGGGTGACGACGATCGCCGACAGGCCGAGATCGTTGACGAGGCCGCGCACGAGATCGAGCAGGCGAGCCTGGACCGAGACGTCGAGGCCGCCGGTCGGCTCGTCCATGAAGACCAGCCGCGGGCCGGTGACGAGGTTGCGGGCGATCTGCAGGCGCTGGCGCATCCCGCCGGAAAAGGCGCGCGGCTGGTCGTCGATGCGGTCGGTGCCGATTTCGACGCGGGTCAGCCAGTCGCTCGCCGTCTCGCGGATCTTGCCGTAATGCCGGTCGCCGACGGCCATCAGCCGTTCGCCGACATTGGCGCCGGCCGAAACCGTCATCCGCAGGCCGTCGGCCGGGTTCTGGTGCACGAAGCCCCAGTCGGTGCGCATCAGGAAGCGTCGCTCGGCCTCGCTCATATGGTAGAGGTCGCGGAAATTGCCGTCGCGCATCCGGTATTCGACACTGCCGGCCGTCGGCATCAGCCGGGTCGACAGGCAGTTGAGCAGCGTCGTCTTGCCGGAGCCGGATTCACCGACGATGGCAAGCACTTCGCCCGGCCACAGATCGAAGGAAACATCCTTGCAGCCGATCCGGCTGCCATAGAATTTCGAGACGCCGCTGACTTTGAGAAGAGGGGTGTCGGTCATGGCGTTTTGTCCTTGAATGTCGGCGCGTGGGGTTCACCCCCCTCTGTCCTGCCGGACATCTCCCCCTCAAGGGGGGAGATCGGCAAGCGGGTAAGCCTCAGCCCCAAATGGGATCGGGCAGTTCGATAAGCGGTGTCTTCAAGAGGGATCGAGCGGGTGTGTCTATCCAATCTCCCCCCTTGAGGGGGAGATGTCCGGCAGGACAGAGGGGGGTAAGCCACAACCAGTGTCATTCCGCTGCCTCCTTGGCAGGCGCCAGCAGAGCGCCGGCATGGCCGTGTTCGCGGCGGTCCTCGCAATTGTCGGTGTCGGAGCAGACGAACATGCGGCCGCCCTTGTCGTCGAGTACCACTTCGTCGAGATAGACATTCTCGGCGCCGCAGAGCGCGCAGGGTTTGTCGAAGGTCTGGATTTCGAACGGATGATCCTCGAAGTCGAGGCTCACGACGTCCGTATAGGGCGGCACCGCGTAGATGCGCTTTTCGCGGCCGGCGCCGAACAGCTGCAGCGCCTCCGAGCGGTGCATTTTCGGATTGTCGAATTTTGGCGTCGGCGACGGGTCCATGACGTAGCGACCGGCGACCTTCACCGGATAAGCATAGGTCTTCGAAATGCGGCCGTTATGGGCGATGTCCTCGTAGAGCTTCACATGCATGAGCCCGTATTCTTCGAGCGCATGCATCTTGCGGGTCTCGGTCTCGCGCGGCTCGAGGAAGCGCAGGGGTTCCGGGATCGGCACCTGGTAGACGAGGACTTGGCCCTCGGCGAGCTTGTGCTCGGGAATGCGGTGGCGGGTCTGGATGATCGTCGCGTCCTTGGTATGGGTGGTGACGGCGACATTGGCGACCTTCTGGAAGAAGGCTCGGATCGAGACCGCATTGGTCGTATCGTCGGCGCCCTGGTCGATCACTTTCAGCACGTCTTCCGGGCCGATAATCGCGGCGGTCACCTGCACGCCGCCGGTGCCCCAGCCGTAGGGCATCGGCATCTCGCGGGAGGCGAAAGGCACCTGGTAACCGGGGATGGCGATCGCTTTCAGGATCGCGCGGCGGATCATCCGCTTCGTCTGCTCGTCGAGATAGGCGAAGTTGTAGGTGGCGAGGTCCGTCATCTTGGAGTATCCTGTGACTGCATGAACCAACTAGAAGGAAAGGCTGTCATGGACGCCATCACTTCGAACGGATTGCTGGGCGTGGCCGTCTTCGCGGCCTTTGTCGCCTGCGGGATCATCATTCCCTTTTATGTCATCAAACCCCCGAAAGACGCCGGGATTGCCAATGCGGGCATCGACGGCGGCTGGGCCGGAGGTTCCGTAAGCAGCTGCGACAGCGGCAGCGCGGGCGGCGCCTGCGATGGCGGCGGTGGTGGTGACGGGGGAGGCGGCGGAGGCGATTGAGCCGCCCCTGAATTGCGGCCGGACCGGCATCACGGTCATTCGGCGGCCTCCTGCAGGCCGCCCTTAACGCCATTGCCGCCATTGCGCGCCGCCTCGATGTCCGAGCGCATCCTGCGCACCAGCGCAAGCTCGGCCTGGAAGTCGACGTAATGCGGCAGTTTCAGATGCTCGACGAAACCGGTCGCCTGGACGTTGTCCGAATGCGAGATCACAAATTCCTCGTCCTGCGCCGGCGCGGTAATGTCCTCGCCGAGCTCTTCGGCGCGCAGCGCCCGGTCGACCAGCGACATCGACATCGCCTTGCGCTCGCTCTGGCCGAACACCAGGCCGTAACCGCGGGTGAACTGCGGCGGCGCCTTGGACGAACCCTTGAACTGATTGACCATCTGGCATTCGGTGACCTGGATGCGGCCGAGCGAAACGGCAAAGTCGAGCTCCGCGACTTCGATCTCGATTTCCACTTCGCCAATGCGGATTTCGCCGACGAACGGGTGGTTGCGGCCGTAACCGCGCTGGGTGGAATAACCGAGCGCCAAGAGGAAACCTTCGTCACCACGGGCGAGCGCCTGCAGGCGCAGATCGCGGCTCATCGGGAATTCCATCGGCTCGCGGGTGATGTCGCCGGCCTGATGGTCCTCGGAAAACTCGCCGTCCGGTTCGATCAGGCCTTCATGGGCGAGAATGTCCGAAACCCGCATGATGTGCTCTTCCGGCGTATCGCGGCGCTCCGGCTCATCGACCGGTTCGTCGGTGAGCAGCGAAGGGTCAAGCAGCCTGTGGGTATAGTCGAATGTCGGGCCGAGAAGCTGGCCGCCCGGCAGGTCCTTGTAGGTCGCCGACACGCGCCGCTCGACCTTCATGGCGGCCGTATCGACCGGAACGGAGGAACCGAAGCGCGGCAGCGTGGTGCGATAGGCGCGCAGCAGGAAGATCGCCTCGATCATGTCGCCGCGCGACTGGCGGACGGCAAGCGCCGCGAGCGCCCTGTCGTAGAGCGAAGCCTCGGCCATCACTCGGTCGACGGCGAGGCCCAGCTGCTCGACGATCTGCTCGATGGTGACGGAAGGAAGCGAGCGATCGCCCCGACGCCGGTCGGCCAGCAGCCGGTGAGCGTTGTTGATGGCGGCCTCGCCACCCTTGACGGCAACATACATGGTTCATTCTCCTGGCCATCACCGGCATCCATGGAAGACGCGGGAAGGGTTTGGTCGTTCGGCCCCCATCGGCTGCCCCGAGCAGGCGGCCCCAAGGCTAAAAAGTCAGGCATCCGTTCACTGCGTTGCGATCCTTACCGTCCGCGGCAGGCACAGCAGGCTTTTGCCGGCCGTCAGGATGACATCGACGCCGCGCGGGAAGAGCGCCCGGTTGTCGGCCCAAAGCCGCGGAAACACTTCCGGCAGACCCTTCACCATGACGGTCGTTGCATGCGGAATGCCGGGACCTGTCAGCGTCAGCGGTAGGCCTTCGCCAAGTGCTGCGACTTCGATGACCAGCGTCGTCGAACGGTCCGGATATTCCTGGGTGCCGGCCGAAAACAGGCCGAACGAGGCAAGCGTCGCGCCGGCTTCAACGAAGGCGAAGCGGGCCTCGGCCTTTTCGCGGGTGATAGGCGCTCCGGTGTGGAAACCGATCCATTCGCCGGTGGCCGATTTGGCAAGGCCGGCGCTCAGCCAGACGGGCGTTTCATGGTCGCAGAGCGTCACGGCGATCGCCCCGGCTGCTCCTCCAAGCGGCTCGGGCTGACCGACATCCGGTCCGACGGTGCGGATCGTTCCCGGACGGGCCATGCCGTCCATCAGCATACGGAACACGCCTTGGGATTCGAATACCGGCTCTCCGAACCCACCGGAAAGCGCTTGCGTCTTGATGTTCATCAGTCGTCCCCCCGTACCATGGTGAAGAAGTCGACGCGGGTCGCTGCCGTCTCCTCCGCCTTTTGTTTGTCTTCCGCCGCGATGCGGACCTCGATGGGGCCGAGCAACGTGGTCTCCACGAAATCGCGCGTGCCGGCCTCCTGCCAGAGCGCATCGAAAATGGCTGCAAGCCGGACATTGTCCTTAGACGTGCCGAGGGCCTGCCCATGGCCGGCAGTGCCGGATGCGAGCAGCACGGTCGCCCGCGTCACCGTCGCCTCGCCGAGATTGAAGGGCGCCCCGCCGCCGCCGATGCGGCCGCGGACCATCACCAGCCCGGTCTCCGGCCCGCGCACGGGCTTGACCTCTGGTTTGGCGGGAAGCTTGTCCCAGGCGGCACGCAATTCGTCTGTCATCGCCCGCGCAAGCAGGCCAACCGCACGGCGGCGTCCGTTGGTTTCTGCGTTCGGCGCGATTTGTTTCGCCAGGTCCATTGCCAAGCTCCAAAATGTCTATTAATATAGACAACCATACAAGTTACCTATACTACTAACTTCCTCATATAACAAGCGTGTGACATGGATACGGGGCAGGCAAACGTTCACCGGCAAAACGGCGTGGCGCTCTGGCGGCAGATCGCCGATCGCATTCGCGCCTCGATCGCCAGCGGCGATTACGACGCGACCGGCAAGGTGCCGCCGGAATTCACGCTGGCTGCGCAATTCGGCGTCAATCGCCATACGGTGAGAAGCGCGCTCGCCGCCCTTGCCCAGGAAGGCATCGTCCGCTCGGTGCAGGGGCGTGGGACGTTGATCCAGCGCAAGGAACGGCTGAATTTTCCGATCACGCGGCGCACAAGGTTCAGCGAGGGCATCGGCGACCAGGCGCGGGAAAAGGAAGGCCTGCTGCTTCATTCGGCACAGGAACCGGCCTCGACCGATCTGTCGGCCAGGCTGCGCATTCCCGAGGGTACGCCGGTGATCCGGCTGGAAACGCTGAGGAAGGCGGATCACCGCCCGGTCTCCCGCTCGACGACCTGGTTTCCGGCCGAGCGTTTCAGCGGCATCGAGGAGGCTTACAGCAAAAGCGGCTCGATCACGGTCGCATTCCGGATGCTCGGCCTTTCGGATTATCTGCGTGTGTCGACGGAAGTGACCGCGACCCATGCGGACGGGGCGGATCTCGCCGACCTGCAGCTATCGCCGGGAGCCATCATCCTCGTCGCCCGCGCGCTCAATACCGATACCGAAGGCGTGCCGGTCCAATACGCCGTCAGCCGCTTTCCGGCCGATATGGTGCAGTTCACGATCGAGAGTTGAGTATCGAGATTTGCTTGTGTAGTTGCATAATTATAATTATATTTTTGTAATGAACCTGATGCGTTTCGAATGGGATCGCGCAAAGGCGGCGACGAACGTCAAGAAGCACGGCATCAGCTTCGAGACCGCGGCGCGTGTTTTCGCCGACCCTTTCGTCCTGATCGAGCAGGATCGTATCGAAGGTGGAGAGCAGCGTTGGCAGGCACTGGGTTCTGTTGATGGTCTCGCCATCCTACTCGTTGCTCACACCGTCTACGAGGACGAGGAGGATGACGGCCAGGCCTACGAGGTGATCCGCATCATTTCGGCCCGAAAAGCCGATCCGAGAGAAAGACGACGTTATGAAGAAGAGCTCTGAGATCGTCAGGTACGAGGTCGATAGGGATAGTCTGCCGCCTCTGACCGAAAAGCAGAGGGCTGAGCTTGCAGCCCTGTCGAAGCTTCCTGACGAGCAGATAGATTACAGCGACATTCCAGGCTTGACCGACGAACAACTCCAGAATGCCGGGCGGGGACGATTTTATCGCCCCCTGAAACAGCAGATCACGGCCCGGGTTGATGCCGATGTTGTGGACTGGCTCAAGTCGCAGGGCAAAGGTTATCAGGCCCGCATGAATGCAATCCTTCGCCGGGAAATGCTGGCGTCGCTGAAATCCCAGAAGCGGAACTGATTGCTTCCGACGCGCTCAGTGCGCGCCGGACATGTCGCCGAGAACGTCCTTTGAAGCGACGGTCGAGTCGGCCTTGAGCGTGTAGACCATCGGCACGCCGGTCGCGAGGTTGAGCTTGAGGATTTCTTCCTTGCTGAGCCGGTCGAGCACCATCACCAGCGAGCGAAGCGAATTGCCATGAGCGGCGACGAGGACCTTTTCGCCGCGCAGCACGCGCGGCAGGATTTCCGTCATGTAATAGGGCCAGACGCGGGCGCCGGTATCGCGCAGGCTTTCGCCGCCCGGCGGCGGGATGTCGTAGGAGCGGCGCCAGATACGCACCTGCTCCTCACCCCACTTGGCGCGGGCATCGTCCTTGTTGAGGCCGGAAAGATCGCCGTAGTCGCGCTCGTTGAGCGCCTGGTCGCGGATCGTCTCGAGATTCGGCTGACCGACCTTGTCGAGGACGATCTTCAACGTGTCCTGGGCGCGCTTCAGCACCGAGGTGAAGGCGATGTCGAACTTGATACCCGTTGCTGCCAGCGCTTCGCCGCCGGCCTCGGCTTCCTGGATGCCGAGCGGCGTCAGATCCGGATCGCGCCAGCCTGTGAAAAGGTTCTTGAGATTCCAGTCGCTCTGGCCGTGGCGCACAAGGACGAGAGTTCCGCTCATGGGATGAATTCCTCCGGGAAGATTTTCAGGAAAGCCCGAGCACGTCGAGCATGGAATAGTGGCCGGGCTTCTTGTCGCGCGCCCAGAGCGCTGCGGCAACCGCGCCGCGCGCGAAGATCGAGCGGTCGCGCGCGCTGTGCGAGAGCGTCACCAGTTCGCCTTCGCCGGCAAGCACGACCGAATGGTCGCCGACGACCGAGCCGCCGCGCAGCGTCGCAAACCCGATCGTGCCGGTCGGGCGGGCGCCCGTATGGCCGTCACGCACCCTGACGGACTGGCTTGCGAGATCGATGCCGCGGCCTTGTGCCGCCGCTTCGCCGAGCAGCAGTGCCGTTCCAGATGGCGCGTCGACCTTGTGCTTGTGATGCATTTCGAGGATTTCGATATCCCAGCCGGCGGCGGGCAAAGCCTTCGCCGCCTGCGCAACGAGCACGCCGAGCAGGTTGACGCCGAGGCTCATATTGCCGGATTTGACTACGCGCGCGTGACGGCCCGCCGCCTTGAACTTTTCCTCGTCCTCGATCGAGCACCCGGTCGTGCCGATCACATGGACGATCCGTGCCTGCGCGGCAAGGACCGAGAAGGCGACGCTGGTCGCGGGTGTGGTGAAATCGAGCACGCCCTCGGCATCCAGAAAAGCCTGAAGCGGATCGGCGGTCACGGGGACCCCAAGCGTTCCGACACCCGCGAGCTCGCCTGCATCCTTGCCGATGAACGGCGAACCTTCGCGCTGGACCGCTGCATGCAATGCCACGCCGTCGGTTTCATGAATGACCCGGATCAGTGCCTGGCCCATCCGACCCGCTGCGCCGACCACTACGAGTTTCATGTCATTTGCGGTCATGTGCGGCGTAGTCCCTGCTTTTGTCGGTCGGTCTTTTCGAGCGGTTACAGCTTGTTGGGGCGAGCGTAAAGGCCGCTTCCACGCTGCGCAAGCATCTCTTGCAGGCCGTCTTCAGGAAAACCGGCCTCGCCCGCGGCGATGATCTCAGTCCGGTCCTAGCGCTGCCAGCGGCGGCCATCCATGGAAAGGCCGTAGGCGGAGGGCGTGCGGGCAAAGCTTGCAAGGCCGGCGAGCGCCGCCTGCGGATGGGTCACCACGAAGGTCGGGATCGTGCCCATCAGCTCTGTATGCGGCGCTTTATCCTCGAACGCGGCCCGGAACTCCGGATCCTTCAGCGCAGGAATGATCTTTTGCGAGATGCCGCCTGCGAGATAGACGCCGCCGCGCGCCATGAAGATCAGCGCCATGTCGCCGGCGACGCGGCCGAGATAAGTGGCAAACAGCGAAAGCGTTTCGACGGCCTGGGAATTCGAACGGTTCAGACCGTGAGCCGTGATATCCGCCGGATCGGAAAACGCGGGCTGCAGGCCGTCGGCCGCACAGACGGCCTGGTAGATGTTGACGACGCCGCGCCCGCTCAGGACCTCTTCCGCAGAAACACGGCCCTCGATGCGCTTGAGATGCGGAAAGATCTCGAAATCCCTCTCAGAGCGAGGGCCGACATCCACATGTCCGCCTTCGCCGGGAACCGGAAACCACATGTGCCGCGCATAGACGAGGCCGGCAACGCCGAGGCCGGTACCCGGGCCGAGCACGACGCGCGATGCCATATGCGGCTCGCTGTTGGGCCCGAGCGTCTCGCGGTATTCGTCGGGCATGGCCGCGACGGCAAGCGCCTGGGCTTCGAAATCGTTGACGACCAGCACATCCTCGAAGCCGAGTTGGGCGATCATGTCTTTCGGCCGCACCACCCAATCGCAATTGGTCAGATCGATCTCGTCGCCGTCGATCGGTCCCGCGATGGCAAGGATCGCCGAGCGCGGCTGAACGGAACTCGAATCGAGCACGATTTTCTGGATCGCATCGTCGATCGTCGCATAGTCAGCAGTACGCACGTTCGGAAACGGCTTCGGTTCCGCATAGGCGTCAAGGAGGATGGAGAAGCGGGCATTGGTGCCGCCGATATCGCCGATCAGGATCGGAAAGGGCAGTTTGTCGGTCTTCATGGTATCGGCCATCGGGAAGCTTAGTCCTTCTGAAAGTCGATGAGTTTTTCGGCGGTGGCGCGGTTGAGTGCCATCGGAATGTCGTAGACGGTCGCCAGCCGCGTCAGCGCCTTGACGTCGACGTCATGGGGAAGCGCGCTCAGTGGGTCGATGAAGAACACCAGCATGTCGACCTCGCCGGTGGCGATCATCGCGCCGATCTGCTGGTCGCCGCCGAGCGGGCCGCTTTTCAGCCGCGTCACTTCAAGACCGGGGCAGGCATCTTGAACCCGGCCGCCGGTCGTGCCGGTGGCGACGATGTTGAATCGGGAAAGTGCTGCCTGGTGATGGCGGGCGAAATCCGCCATGTCATTCTTCTTCTGGTCGTGTGCGATCAACGCGATGCAGGGCTTGGCCGACATGATTGGGTGTCCTCGCCAGAACGATTTTCAATCGATTTGTGATGCGTTCTAGCGTGCCGCTTCGGTCTTGGGAAGGTCGCGAAGGGGCCGGCGTTTCGATTGCCGGCCTTGTCGGGAAACTATTGCAGCGGACGCGGCGTCGGGACCGGCATATCACTGGAAGCGGACGGCGGGTCATTGACGATCGCTTCGACAGTCCTTGCCGATGCCGACGCGGCAGGCTGAGCCGTGTAGGCCACGGCGCTGCCGCCGAATGTCGCGTCGTCTTCGGAACGCGAGGGGGCCGCAAGCACGGCCGCACAGGCCTTCGGCAGGTCCGAGAGCATGACCTGACGCGGTTTTACCGGTTTCTTGTTCGGGTCCGGTTTGGGCGGCGGCGCCCAAGGCTCCTTGGTGAACCACCAGGCAAATCCCTTGCTGCTGCAGTCGTCGCCCTTCGGTACTGCGGCCTGCTTCTGGCAGGTGGTGGAGCCCGGCGGGCAGGAGATGCGGATATGGAAGTGTTCATCATGGCCGTAGATCGGCCGCACCTTGCCAAGCAGGTCGCGGTCGCCGGTCCAGGTCTCGCAGAGTTTCTTCTTGATGGCAGGATTGACGAAGACGCGCTCCACTTGCGGATAGCTCGCGGCCTGCATGATCAGCTTGGCATGGGTGCTGGTCCAGCGGTTGGAATCGACGGTCAGGAACTTGCTCTTGTCGAGCATGGAGGTGAAGGGATAGCTTTCGCGCTGCGGCACGGTCAGCGGCTGGGTGGGCTTCGGCGTGAACCAGACGTCGACATCAAGGCCGATCTGATGCGACGAATGGCCGTTGATCATCGGGCCGCCGCGCGGCTGCGAAATGTCGCCGACGAGAATGCCGGAACCCCAGCCGAGCCTTGCTGCGTCGCCGGAGAAGCGTTCGAGCAGTGCGATCAGTTCGGGATTGCCCCAGCGACGGTTGCGCGAAAGGCGCATCGCCTGCCAGGTCGGCCCGTCGGTCGGCAGCGCCACCGCGCCCGACATGCAGCCCTTGGCATAGAAACCAAGCGGTTCCGCCTCCGCCTTGCTCGGAAGCTTGACGCCGGCGAAAAGTTGTTTCGCCGGTGTGCCCTCCTGCGCTGCCACCGATCCCGCGAACGTGCCGCAAAGGAAAGCAGCCGTCGTCAGCCGCATAATTGTACTCGAAATCGATCTCATGCCATCCGCCGCAAATCACCTGATCGCTTCCAAACTACCGTGAAACAGGATTTTGGTGAAATGGAGATGGCGAACGCCTTGCCGATTTTCAGGAACATAATGCCGGATAAAACGGATGTGAGTTTGGAACTCCTGTTTTTCGCCGCCTTTTGCCCTATGCTTCACCGCAACAAAGAAACTCACAAGGGGTAACGCATGCTCTTGGCCCGCCTGAAGATAGCTTTCGTGATCGCTCTCGCAGCAATGTCTCTTTGGACATCGGCGGCGACCGCCCAGGAGCCGAAATGGCGGCATGGCATGGCTGTCGTCGGTGACCTGAAGCTGCCGGCAGACTTCAAGCAGCTCCCCTATGTCGATGTGAACGCGCCGAAGGCCGGCGAGCTGCGCCTCGGCGACGAAGGCACATTCGACAACCTCAACCTCGTGATCGACCGGGGTACCGCGGCTTCGGGTGTCAGCCTGATCTACGACACGCTCATGAAACGGTCGGAGGATGAGGTTTTCGGCACCTACGGCCTTTTGGCCGAGGCCGTGTCCCATCCGGACGATGTGTCTTCGGTGACCTTCCGGTTGAGGCAGGAGGCGAAATGGGCGGACGGCCAGCCGGTCACTCCGGAGGACGTGATCTTCAGCTTGGAGAAGCTGAAGGAGCATAGCGCACTCTATTCCGGCTACTATCGGCACGTCACGGGTGCTGAAAAGACCGGCGACCGCGAAGTGACCTTCCGCTTCGACGAAAAGAACAATCGCGAACTACCCTCGATCGTCGGCGATTTTCCGGTCCTGCCGAAGCACTGGTGGGAAGGCAAGGATGCACAGGGCAACCAGCGCGACATTTCCCGCACCACCCTGGAGCCGCCGATGGGGTCCGGCCCCTACAAGATCGGCGCCGTTCAGCCGGGCTCCACCATTCGTTACGAACTGCGCGACGACTACTGGGGCAAGAACCTGCCGATCAATCTCGGCCAATATAACTTCCGGACGATCAACTATACCTATTTTTCCGATGCCGACGTGGAATTCGAGGCCTTCCGGGCCGGCAACATCGATTACCGCCAGGAAAACAGTTCGAGCCGCTGGGTCACGCGGTACGATTTCGATGCGGTGAAGGATGGGCGGGTCATCAAGGAAGCCCTGACCAACCCGTTCAAGGCCGTCGGCGTCATGCAGGCTTTCGTGCCGAACATGCGGCGCGACATGTTCAAGGATGCGCGGGTTCGCGAGGCGCTGAACTACGCCTACGATTTCGAGGATCTCAACAAGAACCTTGCCTATGGCGGCCTGAAGCGGGTCGATAGCTTCTTCTGGGGCACCGAGCTTGCTTCGTCCGGCCTGCCGCAGGGAAAGGAACTGGAGATCCTCAACGGCTTGAAGGACAAGGTTCCGGCGAGAGTGTTCACAACCCCGTACACCAACCCCGTCGGCGGCGACCCGAACAAGGTGCGTGATAACCTGCGCACCGCCATCAGTGTGCTGAAGGAGGCAGGCTGGGAGCTGAAGGGCAACCGGATGCTCAATGCCAAGACCGGACAGCCCCTGAGCTTCGAAATTCTCCTGAACAGCCAGTCGCAGGAGCGTACCGTGATGCCCTATGTGACAAGTCTCAAGAAAATCGGCATCGACGCTCGGCTCCGGATCGTCGACGCATCGCAATATATCAATCGAGTCCGCAGCTTCGACTACGACATGATGTACGGTGTCTGGGCCCAGACCATGAACCCCGGCAACGAACAGGCGGACTACTGGGGATCGGCGTCCGTCAGCCGGCCGGGATCACGCAACTATGCAGGCATCGCCGATCCGGCGGTGGATCAGCTTATCAGCATGATCACCGCTGCCCAGAACCGGGAGGATCAGGTGGCGGCCGTCAAGGCGATGGACCGGGTGCTGCTCGCCAACCACTATGTCGTTCCGATGTTCTATTCCGGAGAAGCGAGGATCGCCTACTGGAACCGCATCACGCATCCGCAGAGACTGCCGGAATACAGCATCGGTTTCCCCGAGACCTGGTCGGCCAAAAACCCAGCGAAATGACGCAATAAGCGCGGACTTGCGCCGCCGACCGGCACCTGTTCCAAATGAGCCCGTATGATTCGCACCGGAAAAGAGGAAAGAGCCATTTTGATCGGCATTGGGATATGTGGTGAAACAAGCCCCGTGACGACAGGCAGGGAGCTCTGATGGGCGCCTATATTCTTCGCCGTCTCCTGCTGATGATACCCACGATCGTTGGCATCATGGCGATTTCCTTCCTCGTCGTGCAGTTCGCGCCGGGCGGGCCTGTTGAACAGGTGATCGCCCAGATCCAGGGTCAGGACAGCGGTGATCGGCTTTCCGGCGGTGGCGGCGACATGCTGCAGCAACAGGGCGGAGGCGAGGAAAGCCGTTACCGTGGCGCACAGGGCCTCGATCCGGAATTCATCAAGAAGCTCGAAAAGCAGTTTGGTTTCGACAAGCCGCCGGCGACGCGCTTCCTCGAAATGATGTGGAACTACATTCGCTTCGATTTCGGCGAGAGCTTCTTCCGCAATACTTCGGTCCTCGACCTGATCATCGACAAGATGCCGGTGTCGATCTCGCTCGGTTTCTGGATCCTGATCGTTTCCTACCTGATCTCGATTCCACTGGGCATCCGCAAGGCCGTCAAGGACGGTTCGACCTTCGATGTCTGGACCTCCGGCGCGATCATCATCGGTTACGCGGTGCCGAGCTTCCTGTTCGGCATTCTGCTGATCGTACTCTTCGCGGGCGGTTCGTTTTTCGACTGGTTCCCGCTGCGGGGTCTCGTTTCGGATAATTTTGCCGAACTCTCCTGGTGGGAAAAGATCATCGACTATTTCTGGCATCTGACATTGCCGTTGATCGCCATGTCGCTTTCGGCTTTCGCCACAACCACTCTGCTGACCAAGAACTCGTTCATCGACGAGATCAAGAAACAGTATGTGACGACGGCGCGCGCCAAGGGCCTCAACGAGCGGCAGGTGCTCTACGGCCACGTGTTTCGAAACGCCATGCTGATCGTCATAGCGGGCTTTCCCGGCGCCTTCATCTCCGCCTTCTTCACCGGCTCGCTGCTGATCGAGAACATCTTCTCGCTGGATGGGCTGGGGCGCCTCGGTTATCTCGCGATCGTCAACCGCGATTACCCGATCGTTTTCGGCACGCTCTACATCTTCTCGCTGATGGGCCTGTTCGTCAGCCTCATTTCCGACCTGATCTATACCTGGATCGATCCGCGCATCGATTTCGAGCGGAGGGATGTCTGATGGAGGCAACCGCCGCAAAGACCGCCGTGCAGACGCCGCAGAAGCGGCCCTGGATCACGCCGACCAACCGCCGGCGGCTCGCCAATTTCCGCGCCAACAAACGCGGTTATTGGTCCTTCTGGCTGTTCATGGTCCTTTTCGTGCTCAGCCTGTTTGCGGAATTCATCGCCAACGACCGGCCGATCGTCGCCTCCTACAAGGGCGAAATCCTCTACCCGGTCCTCGTCGACTATCCGGAAGAAAAATTCGGCGGCTTCCTGGCAACAACCGATTATCGCTCCGACTATATCCAGCAGGAAATCCAGGCGAACGGCTGGATGGTCTGGCCGCCGATCCGCTATTCCTACCAGACGGTCAACTCCAACATTCCCCATTCGGCGCCGACCGAACCCTTCTGGCTGATGGAGAAAGCGGATCGCTGCGCCGCCTATCCGCAGAAGGACCAGGACCCGAATTGCATCTTCGGGAACCTGAACTGGCTCGGCACCGACGACCAGGCGCGCGACGTGACCGCCCGCATGATCTACGGCTTCCGCATCTCCGTCCTGTTCGGCCTGGTGCTGACGGTCTTTTCGGCGATGATCGGGGTGACGGCGGGCGCTGTGCAGGGGTATTTTGGCGGATGGACCGATCTTCTGATGCAGCGGTTCATCGAGATCTGGTCGTCCATGCCGGTTCTCTACATCCTGCTGATCATTGCCTCAATCCTGCCCCCAGGCTTCTTCGTCCTGCTCGGCATCCTCCTGCTTTTCTCCTGGGTCGGCTTCGTCGGCGTGGTGCGCGCCGAGTTCCTGCGGGCGCGCAATTTCGAATATGTCCGCGCCGCCCGCGCGCTCGGCGTCGGCAACTGGACGATCATGTCCCGCCACCTGCTGCCGAACGCCATGGTCGCGACGCTGACCTTCCTGCCCTTCATCCTGTCGGGCTCGATCGCGACGCTGACCTCGCTCGATTTCCTCGGGTTCGGCCTGCCGGCAGGTTCTCCTTCTCTCGGTGAGATGATTTCGCAGGGAAAGAACAACCTTCAGGCGCCATGGCTCGGCTTCACCGCCTTCTTCACCATGTCCCTCATGCTGTCGCTGCTGATCTTCATCGGCGAGGCAGTGCGCGATGCCTTCGATCCCAGAAAGACGTTCGGGTGATGGCGGGTCGTAATTGCATGATGGATACGCTAGATTATCGGGTATATCAGCGAGCGTGACGCCATGAACAAGATCGTCAGAGAGCATTACCCGGTCGCCAACCTTCCCGAGGATCTGCGGGAGGGATTGGAGACGGACGCGACCGTCAGGATCATTGTTGAGGTGGAAGATGTCTCGATACGGAACGACGTAGAGAGATATCCCGGTTTCAAAGATTTCCCGATGGTTGAGCGAAAGCCGATGAGCCTCGCAGATACACTGGAAGCCATCAGGACATACAAGGCCGAGGGCAGACCGTCTGTCAGCGTGGAAGAAGCCGTCTCTCGCATACGCGAATTACGCGATGAATGGGATGATTGATGCTGGGGCTCGGAAAAATCTACCTGGATACAAACATCTTCATTCTGGCATTTGAGAACGACAGCAAAATCAGCACCGCATTGGCCAACCTCCTTTCGATAGGCGACCACACCCGACGGTTCGCTACCAGCGAACTGACATTGTCCGAGTTATTGGTTAAACCGTACCGGGATGGAAACGACAGCGCTATCGACAGATATGAGGGGCTGATTCAAACAAATGAATGGCTCGAAGTGCTCCCGGTTGCTAGGCAGATGTTATGGTATGCTGCGGTCCTAAGGTCTCAAAATTTGGGGCTGAAACTCCCGGACTCGATCCATATCTCTACCGCGCTCGGTGCCGGTTGCACGCACATGCTGACCGCCGACATGGGACTGAAGGACATTTATGAAATTACGCATTTCCGCTACGGTCTCACCAAGAGTAGCTCGCCTTTAACCGTCCTTCGCCCAGACGAAACGACGCTTAACTCACTCATCGAAAGCCTTGGCCGATGACAGAGCCGCTCCTTTCCGTCCGCGATCTCTCCGTCGCCTTCCACCAGGGCAGAGATACCTCGATTGCCGTCGACAGGGTCTCGTTCGACATCATGCCCGGCGAAGTGATGGCACTGGTTGGGGAATCCGGCTCCGGCAAGTCGGTGACGGCCAATTCAATCCTCAAGCTGCTGCCCTATCCGTCCGCCAGCCACCCGTCTGGGGAGATCCTGTTCGACGGAAAGGACATGTTGAAAGCGTCAGAGCCGGAACTCCGGCGGGTGCGCGGCAACGATGTCACGATGATCTTCCAGGAGCCGATGACCTCGCTCAATCCGCTTCATTCGATCGAAAGGCAGATCGGCGAGATCCTTGAGCTTCACCACGGAATCAACGGCCAGGCGGTGCGTATCCGCACGCTCGAACTCCTGAACCAGGTCGGCATTCGCGAGCCGGAAAAGCGCCTGAAGGCCTATCCGCACGAACTGTCCGGCGGCCAGCGCCAGCGCGTGATGATCGCCATGGCGCTCGCCAACCGCCCGAAACTGCTGATAGCAGACGAGCCGACCACGGCGCTCGACGTCACCGTGCAGGCGCAGATCCTCGATCTTCTGCGCGGGCTGAAGGGCGAGCACGGCATGTCCATGCTGTTCATCACCCACGACCTCGGCATCGTCCGCAAGTTCGCCGATCGAGTCTGCGTCATGACCAAGGGCAAGATCGTCGAGACCGGCACGGTGGAGGAGGTCTTCACCAATCCGCAGCACGCCTATACGCGCCATCTGCTCGCCTCCGAACCGCGCGGCGAGCCGCCGCCGACCGATCCCTCGAAGCCAGTGGTGATGGAAGGCAAGGACATCCGTGTCTGGTTTCCGATCAAGGCGGGTTTCCTGCGCAAGGTGGTCGATCATGTGAAGGCAGTCGATGGCGTCGATCTCGAGTTGCGGGCCGGCGAGACGCTCGGCGTCGTCGGCGAATCCGGCTCCGGCAAGACGACGCTCGGTCTGGCGCTGGCAAGGCTCATCTCCTCCAAGGGCCGCATCGCCTTCATCGGTACGGACATCGACAAGTTCTCCTTCAAGGAAATGCGTCCCTTCCGCGACCGTCTTCAGGTCGTCTTCCAGGATCCGTATGGGTCGCTTAGCCCCCGCATGTCGGTCGGCGATATCGTCGCCGAGGGGCTGAAGGTGCATGAGCGGTCGCTTTCCCCCGATGGCCGCGACGAGCGCGTCGCCTGGGCTTTGACCGAGGTTGGCCTCGACCCCGCAACGCGCTGGCGTTATCCGCACGAGTTTTCCGGTGGCCAGCGGCAGCGCATCGCGATCGCCCGCGCCATGGTGCTGAAACCGCGGTTCGTGATGCTAGACGAGCCGACCTCGGCGCTCGACATGACCGTTCAGGCGCAGGTCGTCGATCTCCTGCGCGACCTGCAGAAGAAGCACGATCTTGCCTATCTCTTCATCAGTCACGATCTCAAGGTCGTGAAGGCTCTCGCCAACCACGTCATCGTCATGCGGCTCGGTAAGGTGGTGGAAGAAGGTCCCGCCGACCAGATTTTCCAGGCGCCGAAGCAGGATTATACCCGCGCGCTGATGGCCGCCGCCTTCCATCTCGAAGCGGTCGAGACCGAAGCCATCAATCAATAGTCACAGCAATCAAGGTCATTCCGTCCATGCCCGCCAGACATCCGGTCGTCGTCGATCTCAAGTTCGAACGCCGCGAGATCGATTTAGCACTCGCCAACGCCTTTGCCGGTCGCACCGTGCTGCACGCCTCCAATCCCGGCGTGGATATTTCCGAGGCGCGCTATGCGGTGATCTGGAAGCCGGACCCGGACCTGTTCCAGCGGGCACCGAAGCTGGAGGTGCTGTTTTCCGGCGGCGCCGGGGTTGACTATATCCTCACCATGCCCGGCCTGCCCGACGTCCCGATCGTCCGTTTCGTCGACGAGAGCCTGACGACCCGGATGAGCGAATGGGTCGTGCTGCAGGCCTTGAGCCACCTCCGGCAGGTGCCGGCCTATCTCAGGCAGCAGCGCGAACGCCAGTGGCGCGAACTCTCGCAGCCGGAGGCGAAGGACCTGACCGTCGGCGTCATGGGCCTTGGCGTGCTCGGCCTGGATTCGGTCCGAAAGCTGAAGATCATGGGCTTCGATGTCGTTGGCTGGTCGCGCAGCAAAAAGACGATCGAGGGCGTCGAGACCTTTGACGGCGGCGAACTCGATGCTTTCCTTGCCCGCACCGATATTCTGGTCGGTCTTCTGCCGCTGACGCCGGAGACGCGCGGCATCTTCAATGCTTCGCTGTTTACAAAGCTTCGCCAGGGCGGCGCCTTGGGCAAACCGGTCTTCATCAATGCCGGACGCGGCGGCAGTCAGGTGGAGAGCGATCTTGTTGCCGCGCTCGATAGCGGCATTCTCGGCGGCGCGTCGCTGGATGTGTTCGAGAAAGAACCGCTCGGTGCAGATAGCCGGCTCTGGGCGATGGACAATGTCATCATCACGCCGCACGCGGCTTCCGCGTCCGATGTACGGGCGCTGTTCCGCAATGCGGAGACCCAGATGAAACGCTATGAGGCTGGTGAACCTTTGCGGCACGTGGTGGACCGCCGGGCGGGCTACTGAGCCGTTCCCGTCCGGAACATTCGTAGCTGCTGGCTGTTTCTTGTGCATGTGCCGGGCATCCCGGCCGAACAAGGAGCGAAATCATGAACACCCGTTTCGATCCCCAGGAAGCCGATACCCGTCGTCCGGATCGGGCCGGTTCGCCGCCGGTGGTGGAAACCGCGACGGAAGCGCGTCAGGGAAGCTGGGGTGCGCCGGTGCTGAAGATGCTGATTGCCGGCCTTATTCTGGCAATGGTCGCCTGGGCCGGCGCCGAATGGTGGGGCGAAAGCACCGCGCCGCCGGCCGACCGGACGGCCACCCCGCCGGCTGGCAGCACGACGCCGGCTAATCCGAATGCGCCGCCGACCGCCAATCCTTCCACTCCGCCAGCTGCCACGCCGCCGGCATCGCAGTCCGGCAACTGACGGGGCATCATCCTTGATTTTTTTGGCCGCGATCCCTCGCGGCCGAATTGCGTCTGGACTTACTCTGCATTTTTTTCGATAAAAATGCCCGGAGGTTGATCAGCCGTTGCCTCCATATGCATCGAAATCGGCGGAGCCGGCCCGGAACGGCCGGGGCAGGGGCAGGCATGACCAAGACCGATATCGCGAGCAGGGTTTATAACCACACCTGGAAACTCGACCCGATCATCCGCAGTCTGATCGACACGGATTTCTACAAGCTCCTGATGCTGCAGATGATCTGGAAGCTCTATCCGGATGTGGATGCCACCTTTTCGCTGATCAACCGTACGACCAGCGTCAAGCTGGCGCAGGAGATCGACGAAGGCGCGCTGCGCGAACAACTCGACCATGCCCGCACGGTGGGTCTGTCGAAGAAGGAGATGATCTGGCTCGCGGGTAACACGTTTTATGGCCGCAAGCAGATCTTCGAGCCGGAATTTTTGAACTGGCTGTCGACCTATAAGCTGCCGGAATACGAACTTTCGAAGCGTGACGGCCAGTACGAACTGACTTTCCACGGCAAATGGATGGAAACGACGCTCTGGGAAATCCCGGCACTCGCGATCATCAACGAGTTGCGCTCCCGTTCCGCGATGCGCTCGCTGGGCTTCTTCACGCTCGATGTGCTTTATGCGCGGGCCAAGGCCAAGATGTGGGAAAAGGTCGAGCGGCTGCAGGCATTGCCGGGCCTGCGCATCTCCGATTTCGGTACGCGCCGTCGTCACAGTTTCCTCTGGCAGCGCTGGTGTGTCGAAGCGCTCAAGGAAGGTATCGGCCCGGCGTTTACCGGCACCAGCAACGTCTTGCTGGCGATGGACTCCGATCTCGAAGCGGTGGGGACCAATGCGCACGAGCTGCCGATGGTGGCTGCGGCACTCGCCGAGACTGACGAGCAGCTGCGCGCCTCCCCTTACCAGGTCCTGAAGGACTGGAACCGGCTCTATGGCGGCAACCTGCTGATCGTGTTGCCGGATTCCTTCGGCACGGCGGCGTTCCTGCGCGATGCGCCGGATTGGGTGGCCGACTGGACCGGGTTCCGCCCCGACAGCGCTCCGCCGATCGAGGGCGGGGAAAAGATCATTGCCTGGTGGAAGAAGATGGGCCGCAACCCCAGGGAAAAGCTGCTGATCTTCTCCGACGGGCTGGACGTTGATGCGATCATCGACACCTACCGGCATTTCGAAGGCCGCGTGCGCATGAGTTTCGGCTGGGGCACCAACCTGACCAACGATTTCGCCGGCTGCGCACCCCATGAGATTGCCGGCCTGATGCCGATCTCCATCGTCTGCAAGGTAAGCGAGGCGAATGGCCGTCCGGCGGTGAAACTTTCCGACAATCCGCGCAAGGCGACCGGAGACCCGGCCGAGGTGGAGCGTTACCTGAAATTCTTCGGTCAGGAAGACCGCGTCGATCAGGTCGTCCTCGTCTGATTGAAACGCTGAAATGACAACAGGCCCCGCTGGAAGTCGACGGAGCCTGCGTTTGTTGGTTGGCTGAAGCCGCTGATGCCTGGCTTATCGGAGGACCTGAACCACGGTATGGGTCTGCGGATCGACGATTACGCGCTGGTTGTTGACTACCGTATAGGCATATCGTGGATTGCTGGGCACCGGGGTCACAACGACGCTCTGCGGGATCGGCTTGCCGACAACGATCGGCTGTTCGACCGTCACGGATGCGGTCGGAGCAGGCTGTTCCTCGACATAGGTAACGACTTCGCGCGGCGGCGGATCGAGCGCGGTACCGGCCACGGCGCCGACGACACCGCCAACCGCTGCGCCAACAGGGCCACCGACGATTGCGCCGGTGACAGCTCCGCCGGCTGCACCGTTGACGGTGCCTTGCTGTGCGCCGGCCTGGGTTGCGAAGGAAGCGGCAAGAATAGCGCAGGACGCCAGAATGATCTTCTTCATGGGTCTTCTCCTTTTCATTGGACTTCCGAAGGGCTAACCCACCAGTTTTTGAGTGGTTCCTGTCTACCGGTCACCTTTCGTAAGTGTCTGAAATCTTGAGCGAGGAGGTGTTCGAGAGATGCAGCCATGTTCCGCTTGCCGAACCTGAGCCGGCAACGCGGCCCTCACCACCTCTGTGCCGGCAAATCAATCACCAAGCGCCCCGTTCTGCGGCTTGACGCCAGGGGGAGCTAGATCAAAAAATCGATATCGGGCCCTGCTCCTATTGCCAAGCGGCGTTCGGAGTCTATTTGCGTCCTTCAGTCTGGGAGGATCTGCCCTTGGAATATCGTTTCCTGATCGTCGAAGACAGTCTGCTGGTCGCGATGGATATCGAGGACGCCATTCATCGAAGCGGCCATGACGTCGTCGGAATAGCCCCCGACATGACCGTGGCGCTGAATTATACCCGTGACACGGATATCGCCTTCGTGGACGTGCGGCTTGCCGATGGCGAGACCGGCCCGGAGATCGCCAAGACACTGGCGGAATGCGGCATTGTGGTGATCATGATCACCGGCAATCCGGGGCTGGTGGCGGCGGGTGTCTCCGGGGTCCTTGGCGTAATGGCAAAACCGCTGACCGACCAGGCCTCGATGGACCTCATCCAGTTCGCCGTCGATCGCAAGAATGGCCGGCCGGGCGTGCCGCCGGCGCGGCTGCGGCTCTTTCACTGAGGCCAACGCGATCCCGCCGATGAAATAACTTCCCGCCGCTCGGATGACAGGGCGGGATATCCGCGCTATGGGATCGGCCGCAGAGCGACAGCGGGTCATACATGCGTTATTTCATCACCGGAACGGCAGGCTTCATTGGTTTCCACTTGGCGCGACGCCTTTTGGAGGATGGCCACGAGGTTCTCGGCTTCGACGGAATGACGCCCTATTACAGCCTGCGCCTCAAGGAAGCCCGCAATGCCGGGCTCGCTCAATTCCCTGCCTTCCGCCCGGTGATCGGCATGCTGGAAGACAAGTCGCTGCTCGACAAATCCGTCGAGGATTTCAAGCCGGATGTCCTCATCCACCTCGCCGCCCAGGCCGGCGTGCGTTACAGCCTCGAAAACCCCAAGGCTTACCTCGATTCCAATCTCGTCGGTTCCTGGAACATCCTGGAGATCGCCCGCAATTACGGCGTCGGTCATCTGATGCTCGCCTCGACATCGTCGGTCTACGGCGCCAACCCGGATATTCCTTTCCGGGAAACCGATCGGGCCGACGAACCCCTGACCTTCTATGCGGCGACCAAGAAGGCCACGGAGCTGATGGCGCACAGCTACGCGCATCTCTACAAGCTGCCGATCACCGGCTTCCGCTTCTTCACGGTCTACGGCCCCTGGGGCCGGCCGGACATGGCGCTCTTCAAGTTCGTCAAGGCGATGATCGAGGATCGCGAGATCGAGATCTACGGCGAAGGCAAGATGAGCCGCGATTTCACCTATATCGATGACCTGGTGAACTCGATCATCGACCTGTCCAAGGTCTATCCGGGCGAGGATAATCGCGTTGCCGGCATCGATACGCTTTCCCATCAGGCACCGTTCCGCGTCGTCAATATCGGCGGCGGCCAGCCCTCGGGCCTCATCGACTTCGTCGAAACCATCGAACGGATCATGGGAAAACCGGCCAAGCGCAAGATGCTGCCGATGCAGAAGGGCGATGTGCCGAGAACCTTTGCCAGCCCCGATCTCCTCGTGGCGCTCACCGGCCGCAAGCCGGAGATCGGTCTGGAGGAAGGCGTCAAGGCCTTCGTGCAATGGTACCTCGACCATCGCCACGAGATCGACTGAGCCGATATTCGCCCAGGCGCCTCAGCCGCGTCCGAACTCGTCGACGATGCGGATGATGTCGTCCTCGCCGAGATAAGATCCGGTCTGCACCTCGATCATCTCGAGCATGATCTTGCCGGGATTGGCCAGACGATGCACTTCGCCCTGCGGGATATAGACCGACTCGTTTTCCCTGACAGTCCGGGTTTCCTCGCCGATTGTCACTTCCGCAGTACCCTTGACGCAGATCCAGTGTTCAGAGCGGTGGTGATGTTTCTGCAGCGAGAGCTTCTTGCCGGGCGTCACGAACAGCCGCTTCACCTGGAAACGATCGCCGTTGAGAACCGACGTATAGCCGCCCCAGGGCCGATAGGAGGTCGGATGGGTTTCGGTCAGCGCCGAGGTCGCCTTGGTTGCGGCGAGTTGCTTGACGATCTTGCCGACGTCCTGGCTGTCTTCCAGCCGGCCAATGTAGACCGCGTCCTCGCTGGCGATGACGGCGACGCCATCCAGGCCCTGAACGGCGAGATGGCTGGTGCGCGACATCACCAGCGAGTTCCTGGTGTTGATCAGCGTCGTCTTGCCGGAGGTGACGTTGCCGGCCTCGTCGCGGGCGCCGAGCTTCCAGACGGCGTCCCAGCTTCCGAGATCGGACCAGGTGAATGACGAGGGCACGACCGCCGCGTTGGAGGTCTTCTCCATCAGGGCGTAGTCGACGGAGATATCCGGGCTCGCGGCAAATTCCTGCGCGTCGAGGCGGGTGAAGTCGAGGTCGCTCGAAGCCTTGGCAAGTGCGGCGCGCGCGGCCGCCTCGACCTCGGGCGCGAAGGTGGAAAGTTCGCTCAGCACCTGACCGGCCTTGAACATGAAGATACCAGAGTTCCAGACAAAGCCACCGGTCGATAGCATCTTCTCGGCCTCGGCCAGCACCGGCTTCTCGACGAAACGCTTGACCTTGCAGGCGCCGGCAGGCAGCGCCTCGCCGATCTCGATGTAACCATACCCGGTGGCGGGTTCCGTCGGAGCAATGCCGAAGGTGACGAGCTTGCCGGAAAGGGCCGTCTGTTTGGCGATGCGGATCGCATCGAAGTAACCGGCATCAGCGGTGATCTCGTGGTCCGACGCAAGCACCTGCAGGATGGCATCCTCGCCGAAGCGGCCTTCGACGAAGGTGGCAGCGGCGGCCACGGCCGGGGCCGTATTGCGGGCCACGGGTTCGAGCAGGATGCCGGAGAGCTTGATGCCGAGCTCGCGGGCCTGTTCGGCCACCAGGAACCGGAAATCCTCGTTGGTGATGACGACCGGAGCCTCATAAAGCTTCGGGTCCGAAACGCGCGACAGCGTCGCCTGGAACAGCGTCTTGTCGCCGATGAACTGGATGAACTGTTTTGGCGCGCTTGCGCGAGACAGCGGCCAGAGCCGCGTTCCCTTGCCGCCGGCCATGATGACGGGGATAATCTTGCTATTCATTCCAATATCTCCGGCAGTTCTCGTCCAATTATCGTTCAAGCTTTGCGGCCCAGGCCCGGATGAGGATCAGCCCCTCATGCAACAGGGCCTTCGCCTCGTCTTCCGTCCCGGCCTCGACGTAACAGCGCATTTCCGGTGCGTTGCCCGATGGCCGGAAATGCACGATCCGCCGATCCTCAAGCGTCACCCGCAGGCCATCGATATCGCTTTTGGCGACGACTGTCGAAATCGGCGCGAGAAAGGCTGCAAGATTGTCGTCGGATTGCCTGAGATAGGACATCAGCGCGGCGCTGGTCTCCACGGGAAAATTCTCCAGCCGATCGGCCGCCGCAAACGGCAAGCGGAAACCGGCGGCGATTTGCGACAGGGGCTTCTTCTCGTACGCAGCCAGCACAAGCGTCGCCAGCACCGGCAGGAAACTGTCGCGGGTGGGAAGTGGCGAGAGCGTGCCCGTGCCGGTTTCGAAAGGCGAGGCGGTCAGAAGTCCGCCATTCGCCTCGAAACCCATGACGCCCGTCTTGCCGGCTTCGACTGCCGCGAGCATGCCGGCGATCACGAAAGGCGATCCGACCTTGGTGCGGACCACTTCGAAATCCCCGGCGGCCTCGATGCCCGAATTGGAGGTGACCGGCGTTACGACGACCTGCGCTTTCAGGAACTTTGCCGCGATCAGGCCCAAAAGGTCGCCGCGCAATGGCTCCCCCGTTTCGTCGGAAACCAGCGGCCGGTCGCCGTCGCCATCGGCGGAGGCGATTGCATCGAGCCTATGTTCGCGCGCCCAGCCCTTGAGGAGGGCGATCGTCTCGGCCGAGACTGCTTCCGTGTCGACCGGAATGAAATCTTCCGAACGGCCGAGCGGCACCACGTGTGCGCCATAACCTTCAAGAACCCGGACCATGAGATCGCGGGCAACCGTCGAATGCTGATAGACGCCGACCTTGAGGCCGGCGAGCGCGCCTTGCGGCAACATTGCCGCATTGCGGGCAAGGAACAACGTCTCGGCTTGCACGGAATGATCAGGCGCTTCGCTACGCGTCGCGTCGATCTCGCTCCTGTCCAGTTCGGCGGCGATCGCCGTGATCCGCATTTCGTCCTGTTTGTCGATCTCGCCGTCGGGCCGGTAGAACTTGATGCCGTTGCGGTCCGCGGGGATGTGCGAGCCGGTGATCATCAGCGATGCGGCCTTGAGATGAAGTCCGTAGAGCGCCAGCGCCGGCGTCGGGATGGCGCCGCAGTCTATGGGCGAAAGGCCGGCTTGGCTGAGTGCGGCGATGCAGGTGGCGGCAATGTCGGGGCTCGACGGACGAAAATCGCGGCCGACTAGAACTGCGTCACCGGGCCGGGCAGCGCCCGTTTCCAGGAGATGCCGGGCAAAGGCCTGGGTGTAGAGGGATGAAGCTCGGCCCTCCAGATCACTCACGAGGCCCCGAAGGCCGCTTGTTCCGAATTTCATGCGCTATCCATCAAGGAGACTCCAAGCCTGATCGTCCTAGTTCATTTCCTATGAAAATAAAGTTGAAATTGGCAATACCCCAAATCGGCGGTGTAGCGCCATAAGCCCTTTCCGCAAAGCTTGGCGGGCCAGCCGAATTGATGCTATCATTTGCAGCAGGATCAGGCCTTGTTCCAGATGGTAAGGCACTGTTCTTGGGTTCGGCTGCTTCGGGTTCGAAGCTTGGGAGAGCCGTCATGGGAGCGAATATCGTAAAGAGCGTCGCCTTCGTCGTGCCAATCGCCGGCCTGGCACTTCTTATGGCCATGGGCGAGCCGACCGAAGACGAAACCTGCCCGGGAAGCCTCGCATTCGAGAAGTCCCGCCAACTCGTTGAAGAACGTCCGGATGTGGTCGATGTCGCCTGGAGCGATTTCCGCTGGATCGCCGATTGCCGGTTCTCGATTGCCGGTTATGCCGATATCAACACCGACAAAGGCCTGGACCGCAAGGATTTCGAACTCGTGGTCGCTTTCGATCCGAAGCTGCATCGTTGGCAGCAAGTCAGTTTTTCGACCTCGCAATAATGCGAAGCGCGTGCCGCGGCCCAAACGACCCCGTCAGCCATGTCGGGGCCTGGTCGTCGAAATCGATTTACCGGCAGACGCGTGTGGTCCTGGTGACCCAACGCCCGTGATGGCGGTACTGGACGCTCCGGACCCTGCAGTAAGGCCGGTAATGGTGCCTGGAATACTGGCGGTAGTAGGGGCGGTGGTAGCGATGGTAACCCGGCCGATAATAGTGTCCGGACGGCCGGTAGCCCCGATCGCCAATCGTTATGCTGAAACTATCAGCGAGGGTGGGGGCCGCAGTCGTGGTGAGGCATCCAAGCCCGATGATGCAGGCGGCAATGAACTTTTTCATCTTCTCCTCCTTCAGATTGGCCGCTGGATTGGCGGTTTCTATGAAGGTAGACTGCCGAAAATGAACAAACGCTGACAGCTGCGTTCATGTCCCGCAATGCCCGTCTCGCCCGCAACAAACGCTTCAAGCAGCCTGATTGGATCTGGCGCGGGGTTGCCCTCGCTTGTCGATGCGGAACAGATTGACGATCTCGGCCAGTGCCTCCATTTCCCGGCTTGTCCTCTCGGTGGAGGCCGAAAGATCGCCGACCAGCCGGTTGCTATGGGCATTGAGCTCATCGAGATCTTTCATGGCGCTCGACAACTGCCGAAGGTTGGCACTTTGATTGTTGCTCTCGCTGGTGATCTGGCTGGAAAGCGAAGAGACAAATGCGATGGATGAGACGATCTGGGAAAATTGCTCGCTCGCCTTGCGGACCAGTTCAGCACCTGCCTTCACCTCCGCCTGGCTTTTCTGAATGAGCGCCTTCACCTCGTTCGAAGCATTGGCCGTCGACTGGGCGAGAGAGCGCACCTCGGTTGCGACGACCGCAAACCCTCGGCCACTTTCGCCTGCACGTGCGGCTTCCACCCCTGCATTGAGCGCCAGCAGATTCGTCTGGAAAGCGACATCCTCAATGACGCCGATGATCTCGGAAATCTTGCCGGAGGAGACGGTGATCTGCGCCATGGCGTTTTCCGCGCCGCTCATGACCTGGCTGCCGTTTTCAGCCATCTGGCTGGTATCCGAAATCACGCTGGTGGCCTCGCCCGCCCGCTTCGAGTTCTGGCCGACGGTTTCGGCAACGGCGTTTGTCGTGACGGCCGTGTTCTGAAGCATCGACGACTGACGCGTAGACCGCCCGTTCAGTTCGGTCGTCCCGCGCAGAATTTCGTCGCTGGATGCCGAAACGGAGGCGCAAGCAGCAGCCAGTCGCGACACGACCTCCGAAAGGCGGGTCGTCACGGTGTTCGCATTGTTCTGCAGTTCGGCAAATGCGCCTTTGTGGACACCTTCGAACCGGATCGTCAGATCGGCATTCGCAAGTGCATCCAGAACGCGGCTGGTTTCGTTGAGCCCGCCTTCGAAGCTCGATATGACCGTATTGAGGCTCTGGGCAAGCTCGTGATGTTCAGGACGCTCGAACGGTCCGCTGACACGACCGGAAAAATCACCCTCGGCGGCCTTGTTGACAACTCCGCGCACCTGGCTCTGCAGCAGCCGGGCTTCCGCCGAGACATGGGCGAGGCTGGCGGTCTGAGTTCGCGCTTCCTGCTCCAATGTATCGCGCATGCGCGCATTTTCACGGAACACGGCCAGGGCATCGATCATGGCGCGAATTTCCTTGGCGCCCCGGCGCTTCGGTACGACGACCTCGATGTCGCCGCCTGCAAGCAACTTCATCGACGCGGTGATCCGCACGATCGGGCCGGCAATTCGCTGGGCGACAAACAGCAGAATGATGACGCCCACGAGGGCGAGTGCAGCAGCGGTCGTCAATTCATTGCGAATTTCGGTCTCAAGCGCCTTCCCCGCGGACGCAACCGAGTCGGATGCCGTCTTGTCCACGAGCGTATTGATGTCGAGGATCTTCGTCAGAATGGCCGTGCGCGAGCGCATAAGCTGCTCGGCTGTCGGAATTGCAGTTGCAGGATCGAGCCCGAGCAGAATACGTACATTGCCGCGCCACACAGCATGCAGATCACCGAGGTTCTTGACGTTCCCGGAGACTGCGGGTGACAGCGAGTTGCGGCCAAACTCGGCAAGCGTCGTCTCCAGGGCGCCATTTGTCGCGTCAAACCGTTTCTTGACCTCTTCGACCGAAACGAATGTCGTCATCGCCAGGAGGTTTGTGACCACGCCCGACACATTCTCGAATTGTGTTCCGGTCCTCGCAGCCAGCGTCTTGGCGGCAATCGCGTCCTGCACGACGCGCTCGATATGCGCCTGGCCATCGATCGCCTGGGAACCAACGAGAGCGGCAGCGCCGAGGCCCGCGAGGATGGAGACGACGAGGGGTAGAAGGATTTGGAATCGGACTGACAGTGCCATGGCGTGCTACTCAGTTGGGTAATGTCGGCAGGAGCAAATCCTGCTGTTCAGGGGTCAGGGTCTTCAGGAAAGCGATCAACTCTTCCCGCTCGCGATCGGTGATGAAAAATGGGGAAATGCTATCCGAGCGCGACGCGCTTTTGACCCCGCCGCTCTCATAGTGAGCAATCACCTCCTCCATGGTCGCCAGACTGCCGTCGTGCATATAGGGACCGCGATAGAGAGTGTTGCGCAGGCTCGGCGTCTTGAAGGCATATAAGGCTTTGGGATTATTCGGCTCGAATTTGGCGCGCCCTATGTCGTCTGTCGGCAGGCCCGTATCGTGAAACTTATTGTCGGTGAAATTCCAGCCGGTGTGACAAACGGCGCAGTTTGCTTTGCCGGTAAACAGTTCGAAGCCCCGCTTGGCGCTGTCTGAGACCGCGGTTTCGTCACCGTCCACCCAGCGGTCAAACGGCGACCAGGCGGAAACAACGGTGCGTTCATACGTTGCGATCGCCGTCAGCAGCGTCTCGTTCGTGGCGCCTTTGTCCGGGAATATCTGTTTGAACCAACTGTTGTAGTCGGGAATGGCTCGCAGATCGGCGACGATCTGGTCGAGCTTGCCATTCATCTCCGCCGGTGCCGTGATCGGTCCTGCGGCTTGCGCTTCCAGCGTTGGCGCGCGGCCGTCCCAGAACAAAGGGGTGGTCCACGCCACGTTGAGAATAGTTGGCGACTGGCGGGCCAGATGCGTATTGGCTGCACCCACCGGCGTCTTCACCGGCACTTCGAACCCGAAGGAGGGATTGTGACAGCTGGCGCAGTTCATGTTCTTCGCGCCCGACAGGCGCGGATCGAAAAACAACATCTTCCCCAGTGTCGCCAACTGCAACGAATATGGCGTCACCTTGTCGAAGGGAATTGCGAGAGGTCGCTTGAAATCGGCGAGATTGCCAGCAGCCGCGCCTTGAAATGACACGACTGAGAAGAGGGTTATGCAGAGAAGCGAACGGCGCATGATTGGATTATCCAGAAGCTGATTTAGCGCTCGAAGACCGGATGAATTCGCAGCCGAAATCATCTGGTTGTCGTCTGGACCAAACGTAACCAAAAAGAGTAAAATCTTTGTATAACGAATTTCTAACTCAACTTATTATTGAAAAATTGACAAATGAGAAGAGTAAGGCCAATCCGGCGGCCGCTTTGGCTGATCCTATCATCCATTTGAAAGGGCTTGATATTTGTCAATTTCATAGCGCCGCCATACTCTTCTTCAGAGACTGGCGGCTTTATCTCCCGGGCGGAAAATGCGGCTGCGAACATACAACCGATGCCGGCCGGAACGAAACCGCTTCTCGGTTATGCCGCAGGAGCGCGGAGCCGCAGCCAACCGCGTCGTTGATCAGACCCATGCCGGAAATCGCCGGGCGTTGCAGCGAACGACGGCGATGGCCGCAAAACACGATACTTCGCCGCAGCGTGCCGATCGAGGCGTCACCTCGCGGCCGACAAAACATGAAACAGCTTAAAAAAGCCAATGGCGGACAAGGTGGGATTCGAACCCACGGTACGCTTTCACGCACACACGCGTTCCAGGCGTGCGCCTTAAACCACTCGGCCACCTGTCCTTGGTTGCTTTGCGTCGTCTGAGAAGCAAAACGTTGGAACGGCCGCGATATATACCGATCAATTCCCCGGGATCAACCCGAATCTGAACGTTTTTTGACAGTGGGCGGGAAAACTCCGTCGACCGCGTTGCCAAGCCTTGGGCCCCGGACTATTTCTTCTGCCATAAACGCCGTCGCGCGGCAGGCGGCGCGGCCGTGATCAACGATGCGGGCTTGTTCGCCATGGCAGTCATACGGTTCGTTTTCCATCTGCTCAGCGGGCTTGCTCTGGTTGCCGCGATCGTGGCCGGCACGCTGGATGCGATCCAGTCCGTGTCCGCCTCCTCGGTGGTGCTGACCAGCCTTGGCAATGCCTGGCTCAATCTCGATCCGGAAAGCCTGGCGCTCACCGAGATCACCGCGACCACCTATCTCGGCCAGGACATCTGGCGGCCTTTCGTGGCCCCGGTGCTGGCGCAGCCGGCATTCGCGGTGTTCCTGGGGATTGCGTTGATCTTTTGGATGGCCGGATACAGCCGGCCACAGTTTGCCGGGCGGTTTTCCGCCTGAAGCCCAAGCTGATCCTGCCGGCTCCCAAGAACTGCTGGGGGTAGTGTTGTAAGCGGAGTTGGATGCCGTCATGGGTTGCATGATGCAGATGCCTCCGGCCTCGCTCGACGAATGGGCAGAACTAAGTCTCGAAGCCTTCCGTTTGAGCAGTTTTCGACAACATTGTGGAAGTTTTCAGCAGCTTCGCTGTTTTTTACCAGTTGAAAAAAATCTCGTGAATTTTTCCGAAACCCGTGCAAGAGTGACCGAAGCCAGACCCTTGAAGAAAAAGGGCAGGTGGCCGCAGACATCACCGGGGAACGGGGATTGCGGGAGGACCTAACAGCTAAAAAACAGGGCTGCACGATGAAGAAAACCCTTTTAAGCCTCATTGCCATGGCGGCCATGTCGGCAACCGCGCTCGCCGCGGATATCAAGCCGGCGCTGGTCTACGGCACGGGCGGCAAGTTCGACAAATCCTTCAACGAAGCCGCTTCCGTCGGCGCCGAAAGGTTCAAGAAGGAAACGGGGATCGACTTCCGGGATTTCGAACCGACCAGCGACACCCAGGGCGAGCAGGCCATCCGCAACTTCGCCAGCCGCGGCTTCAATCCGGTGGTCGCCGTATCGTTCGCCTGGACCTCGGCCATGGAGAAGGTCGCGGCCGAATTCCCGGACACCAAGTTCGCGATCGTCGACTCCGTCGTCAACCTGAAGAACGTCCGCTCTATCCTCTATAAGGAGGAAGAAGGTTCCTACCTCGTCGGCCTTCTCGCCGGCATGGCGTCGAAGACCGGCAAGGTCGGCTTCGTCGGCGGCATGGATATCCCGCTGATCCGCAAGTTCGGCTGCGGTTATGTCCAGGGCGTCAAGGCGGCCAAGCCCGATGCGCAGGTCTTCCAGAACATGACCGGCACGACCGGTGCTGCTTGGAACGATCCGGTTCGTGGCGGTGAACTCACCAAGAACCAGATCGACCAGGGCGCCGACGTCGTTTACGCGGCTGCCGGTGCGACCGGTCTCGGTGTGCTGCAGACTGCTGCCGACAACAAGAAGCTTTCGATCGGCGTCGACTCCAACCAGAACCACCTGCATCCGGGTTCGGTTCTGACTTCGATGGTCAAGCGCGTCGATCTCGCCGTCTACAATGCCTTCAAGGACACCAAGGAAGACAAGTTCACGGCCGGCATCCAGGCTCTCGGCGTCAAGGAAGACGGCGTTGCCTACGCGCTTGACGACAACAACAAGGCGCTGATTACGCCCGAAATGAAGGCCGCCGTCGAAAAGGCCAAGGCCGACATCATCGCCGGCACCATCAAGGTGCACGACTACATGTCGGATAAGGCCTGCAACAAGTAAGGCCGGTTTTGAGGGGCGCAGGGCGACGATAATCGCCATGCGCCCTTTTTGCATATCAGGCGGAAGGGCGGACCATTGAGCTTCGATTCTCCGAAGGAGCCCGCGATCGAGCTTGTCGGCATCGACAAGAAGTTCGGTACGGTACACGCGAACAAGAACATCAATCTGACAGTTGCCAAAGGCTCGATCCACGGCATCATCGGGGAAAACGGCGCCGGCAAGTCGACCCTGATGTCCATCCTCTACGGCTTCTACCAGGCCGACCACGGCGAGATCCGCATTTCGGGAAAGCCGATGACGATCCGGGACAGCCAGGCGGCGATCGCTGCGGGCATCGGCATGGTGCATCAGCACTTCATGCTGGTCGAGAATTTCACGGTGCTTGAAAACGTCATGCTCGGCGCCGAAGGCGGCCAGCTTCTCGCCAAGGGCGTTGCGAGCGCCCGCAAGGAGCTGAAGCGGCTGGAGGACGATTACGGCCTCGAGGTCGATCCGGATGCGGTCATCGAGGAACTGCCGGTCGGCAGCCAGCAGCGCGTCGAAATTTTGAAGGCGCTCTATCGCGGCGCTGACATCCTCATCCTCGATGAGCCAACCGGGGTGCTGACCCCGCCGGAGGCCGATCATCTGTTCAAGGTCCTGCGGGTGCTGCGCGATCAGGGCAAGACGATCATCCTCATCACGCACAAGCTGCGCGAGATCATGGCGATCACCGATACGGTGTCTGTCATGCGCCGCGGAGAAATGGTCGCGACCCGCAAGACCGCGGAAACGACCGTCGAAGAACTTGCCGAACTGATGGTCGGCCGCCGCGTCCTGCTGCGTGTCGAAAAGGGAGCGGCCCATCCGGGAGGGGTCCTGATGTCGGTCAGGAACCTGACGGTCAAGGACAGTCGTGGCGTCACCATGGTCGATGACGTCTCCTTCGACGTGCGCGCGGGCGAGATTGTCGGCATAGCGGGCGTCGCCGGCAACGGCCAGTCGGAACTGCTCGAAGCCATCGCCGGCATCCGCAAGCCGTCGTCCGGCGAGATCTTCATCGATGGCAAGCCCGTCGCCGGTGTCGATCCGGCAGGCCTGCGCGATCTCGGCCTCGCGCATATCCCGGAAGACCGCCACCATATGGGCCTGGTCCTGAAATTCGAGGAATACGAAAACTCGATCCTCGGTTATCACCGCGACCCCAGATACGGCCGCGGTCCGTTCCTGGATCTCGATGCGATGCGGAAAGATGCCGAGGAGAAGATCGGCAAATACGACATCCGCCCGCCGAACCCGCGGCTGCGGACCGCCAATTTTTCCGGCGGCAACCAGCAGAAGATCGTCGTGGCGCGCGAAATCGAGCGCGATCCGAAAATGCTGCTCATCGGTCAGCCGACCCGCGGCGTTGATATCGGCGCCATCGAATTCATCCACAAGCGGATCATCGAAATGCGCGACGCCGGCAAGGCGGTGCTGCTGGTCTCGGTGGAGCTGGACGAGATCCGTTCGCTCTCCGACCGCATCCTGGTGATGTTCGCGGGCAGGATCGTCGGCGAAAAGTCGGGCGAGGCGGGCGAACAGACGCTGGGCCTGATGATGGCCGGGATCGCCGCATGACGCTTTCAGCAATGACCCATTCGGAGCATGGAATGATCGGACTTTCGGCGGCAGCACGGCGGACGAGGGCAGGGGCATGACCACCGCATCCGTTCCGCTTCCCGCCTGGATCAATTACGGCCTCATCCCGCTGCTCAACCTCATCCTGGCTTTCTTCTTTTCCGGTCTGGTCGTCTGGGCGATCGGCGAAAGCCCGTTCGAGGCGCTGCAATTGCTGTTGATCGGCGCGCTCGGCCGCGGCGAAGGCATCGGTTTCACCCTGTTTTATGCAACGAGCTTCATCTTCACCGGCCTGTCCGTGGCAGTCGCGATCCATGCCGGCCTGTTCAATATCGGCTCGGAGGGTCAGGCCTATCTCGGCGGCCTGGGTGCGGCGCTCGTGGCGCTGGCCATGGACCATTACGTGCCCTGGTATGTAACGATGCCGTTTGCAGTGATCGGCGCCGCCCTGTTCGGTGCAGCCTGCGCCGCCATTCCTGCCTGGCTGCAGGCCAAGCGTGGTAGCCACATCGTCATCACCACCATCATGTTCAACTTCATCGTCTCGTCGCTGATGAACTACATGCTGGTGCGCGTGCTGATCGTTCCCGGCAAGATGGCGCCCGAAACTCGCACCTTCTTGCCCGGCGGCCAACTCCCCAAGCTCGACTGGCTGATCGCCATGTTCGGCGGCAAGCTCGGCGCGGCACCGCTCAACTTCTCTTTCCTGATCGCGTTGATCATGTGCTTCCTGGTCTGGGTGCTGATCTGGCGCACCAAGCTCGGTTACGAGATGCGTACGCTCGGTATCAGTCCGACGGCTGCGAGTTATGCGGGCATCCGCTATTCGAAGATCGTCATGATCACCATGCTGATCTCCGGCGGCCTTGCCGGCATGATGGCACTCAATCCGGTCATGGGCGCTTCCGCCCGCCTGCAGATCGAATTCGTCGGCGGTGCCGGCTTTGTCGGCATCGCTGTGTCGCTGATGGGTCGCAACCATCCGGCCGGCATCATCCTGGCGGCATTGCTGTTCGGCATCCTCTATCAGGGCGGCGCCGAACTCTCCTTCGATATGCCGAGCATCACCCGTGACATGATCGTCGTCATCCAGGGCATGGTCATCCTGTTTGCCGGAGCCTTGGAATATATGCTCCGCCCGGCCATCGTCCGGTTCTACCAGCAGCTCACCGGGAAATAGGCTCATGGATTATTTCGATATTTTCATCAGCATTCTCGGTTCGGCGATCCGCCTTTCGATCCCGCTTCTGTTCACGGCACTTGCCGGACTGTTTTCGGAGCGCGCCGGCATTTTCGATATCGGGCTGGAAGGCAAGATGCTGGCCTCCGCCTTCGCAGCCGCCTGCGTCGCCTATTGGACCGGCAATGCCTGGTTCGGCCTGCTCGGCGGCATCGGTGTGTCGATCGTATTTTCCTTTGTGCACGGCTTTGCCTCGATCACCAATCGCGGCAACCAGATCGTCTCCGGCGTGGCGCTGAATTTCGTCGCCGCCGGTCTGACAATCGTGCTCGGCCAGGCCTGGTTCAGGCAGGGCGGACGCACGGGGCAGGTGCCCCCCGAGGGCCGTTTCTCGTCCATCGTCCTGCCGGGCGCCGACATGATGCGCGACGTGCCGATCATCGGCCCGCTTTATGCACACGTGATCTCCGGCAACAACATCCTCACCTACATCGCTTTCCTGATGGTGCCGATTTCCTGGTGGGTTCTCTACCGCACCCGTTTCGGCCTGCGCCTGCGCGCTGTCGGCGAAAATCCGGGCGCGGTCGATACCGCCGGCATTTCGGTTGCCTGGATGCGCTATCGGTCTCTGATCGTCGCCGGGTTCCTCTGCGGTTTCGCAGGCACCTACCTGTCGATCGCCCAGTCGGCCGCCTTCATCAACAACATGTCGGCGGGCAAGGGTTATATCGCGCTTGCAGCACTGATCTTCGCCAAATGGAAACCGGTGCCGGTCATGCTCGCCTGCCTGCTCTTCGGTTTCCTCGATGCGTTCGCCAATTTCATGCAGGGCAAGTCACTGCCGCTGATCGGCGAAGTGCCGGTACAGATCTTCCAGGCGCTGCCCTATATCCTCACCTGCGTATTGCTCGCCGGGTTCATCGGCACCGCCCGTCCGCCCAAGGCCGGCGGCGTGCCCTATACCAAGGAGCGTTGATAGATGTCTCACGACCTTTTCGAAGCTGCCCGCGGTGCGATGGCCAAGGCTCACGCCCCTTATTCGAAGTTTCCGGTGGGCGTGGCGCTCCGTGCCGATGACGGCAAAGTCTATCTCGGCGCCAACATCGAGAACATCTCCTTTCCCCAGGGCTGGTGCGCCGAGCCGACGGCGATTGGCGCGATGATCATGGGCGGGGGTAAGAAGATCGTCGAACTGGCAGTGCTTGCCGAAAAGCTGGCGCTCTGCTCGCCCTGCGGCGGCTGCCGACAGAAGATCGCGGAATTTGCCTCCGCCGATACGCGCATTTATCTCTGCGACGATCTCGGCGTCCAGAAGACCGTCACCATGGCGGAACTCTTGCCTTTTGCTTTCGAAACCGACGTGATCGGCTGAGGCGATGGAGATGAGGAAAGTCATCGATCTGCTCGTCGACCGCCTGAACGGCCTGGTGCCGCGCCACGCGATCGTACTCGGCTCCGGCCTCGGTTCGCTGGTGAACCAGGTGACGGAGGCTGTCCGTGTGCCTTATGGCGCGCTGGAGGGCTTCCCGGTGAGCGGCGTGACCGGCCATGCAGGCGAGATCGTCGCGGGTTATCTCGGAGTCGAGCCGGTCATCATGCTTTCCGGGCGAGCGCATTATTACGAGCATGGCGACGCTAAGGTGATGCGCTTTCCGATCGAGGTGATGAAAGGCCTCGGCGTCCAGTCGCTGATCCTCACGAACTCGGCTGGCTCTCTGAGGGAAGATATGCCGCCGGGCTCGGTGATGCAGATTTCCGACCACATCAACTATTCCGGCATGAACCCGCTGATCGGCGAAGAAGGCGACGGGCGATTTGTCGGCATGACCACCGCCTATGATCCTGACCTCACGCTCGACATGCGCAATGCGGCGATCCGTTGCGGCATACCGCTGTTTTCCGGCGTCTACATGTGGTTCTCCGGACCGAGCTTTGAGACGCCGGCGGAAATCCGCATGGCGCGTACGCTTGGCGCCGATGCGGTCGGTATGTCGACGGTGCCGGAAGTCATCCTCGCGCGCTATTTCGGGCTCAAGGTTGCGGCCGCGTCGGTCATTACGAATTTCGGCGCAGGCATGACCGGTGCGGAGCTCAGCCACGCGGAAACCAAGGACATGGCGCCCGTCGGCGGGCAGCGTCTGGCGGCCATTCTGAAAGAAATGTTGGCCTGATTACACGATGTATTTCAAGCGGATAAGTCCCGTGTGGGCGCGTGCCCCTCTGGTGTGGCTTGCATCTAATCGTTTGAACGATAAATATGGGCGAGCCGCATGACCCAGAAATCGAGCAGATTTTGACCGGACTTGCGTCGCCTTTGAATTTACTGCGTCACTATCGGACCGATAGGCGCGCGGCGCAGTAAACAAGCCGGGGAGGCACTCGACATGGAACTCCTGAGCCCGCGTGAGGCGGCAGCCTTTGCGCTATCGCTTCTCGACCTGACGAACCTGCGCGACGATTGCGATTACGCCGCGATCGAGAAACTGTGCCAGCGCGCCCAGACGTCTTATGGCAACACGGCCGCGATTTGCATATGGCCGCGTTTCGTCGCCCATGCGCGGCAGATCCTGGGCCCCGAACATCCGGTCCGCATCGCTACGGTCGTGAATTTCCCTTCCGGCGAACTGGATGTCGCGACCGTCGTCGGGGAGACGCGCAAAGCGATCGAAGACGGCGCCGACGAGATCGATATGGTCATTCCCTATCGCAAGCTGCTCGCCGGCGATGAGGCGGCGGTGACCGAAATGGTCGAGGCCGTCCACGCCGCCTGCCCGAATGCCTGCCTGAAGGTGATCCTCGAGACGGGCGAGCTGAAGGATAGCGCTCTGATCCGCCGCGCTTCCGACCTGGCGATCGCTGCCGGCGCCGATTTCATCAAGACGTCGACTGGCAAGGTCGCCGTCAACGCGACGCTCGAAGCAGCCGACATCATGCTGCAGGCGATCCGGGATTCGAAGAAGCGCGTCGGCTTCAAGCCTGCCGGCGGGATCTCGACGGTTGCGGACGCCGATCTCTACTTCCGGCTTGCCGAAACGATCATGGCCCCCAACTGGATCATGCCCTCCACCTTCCGTTTCGGCGCATCGAGCTTGCTCGATGATATTCTCGGCGTGTTGAGCGGCAGCACCACCGTCCGCGCGTCGAGCGGCTACTGACACGATGATCCCGCAAGAAATCATCCGTCGCAAACGCGACGGAAAGGTTCTCACCGGCGATGAGATCGCAGCCTTCATTGCTGCCCTGACAAAAGAGGAAATCTCCGAAGGCCAGGCAGCTGCCTTTGCCATGGCTGTCTTCTTTCGGGGCATGTCCCGCAATGAGACGGTGGCGCTGACGCTTGCCATGCGTGATTCCGGGACTGTCCTGAACTGGGACGCTCTTGACCTGCCGGTGGCGGACAAGCACTCGACCGGCGGCGTCGGCGACAATGTCTCGCTGATGCTCGCGCCGATCATGGCGGCCTGCGGCCTTGCAGTCCCGATGATTTCCGGCCGTGGCCTCGGTCACACCGGCGGTACGCTCGACAAGCTGCAATCCATCCCCGGTTACACCGTCATGCCGGACGAGGTTCTGTTCCGCAAGGTCGTCGGCGAGGTGGGGTGTGCCATTATCGGACAGACGAGCGACCTCGCGCCCGCCGACCGCCGGCTCTACGGTATCCGCGACGTGACGGCCACTGTCGAATCCGTGCCGCTGATTACCGCCTCCATCCTCTCCAAGAAACTCGCGGCCGGTCTCGGCAGCCTCGTGCTCGACGTCAAGGTCGGCAACGGCGCCTTTATGGAAAGCCCGGAGGAAGCAGAAGCGTTGGCCCGCTCGCTGGTCGAAGTGGCGAATGGGGCGGGCGTCAAGACCGCAGCACTTCTGACCGATATGAACCAGCCGCTGGCAGACGCGGCGGGCAATGCGCTCGAAATCGTCAACTGTCTCGATTTCTTGGCGGGCCTAAAGGCCGGTACCCGGCTCGAGGCCGTCGTTTTGGCTGAGGCCGCGGAAATGCTGGTCCAGGCAGGCGTGGCCAGCAATCTGGCCGAGGCCGAGGAGAATGCGCGGCTGGCCCTGAACTCCGGCGAAGCGATGGAGCGGTTTGCCCGCATGGTCCATGCACTCGGCGGTCCCGCGGATTTCTGCGAGCGTCCGGATTCCTATCTTGAACGTGCGCCGGTGCGGCTGCGCGTGCCGGCGCCGCGCGATGGGTATCTCGCAGCCTGCGAGACCCGGGCCATCGGCCTGGCCGTCGTCGAACTCGGTGGAGGCCGCAAGCGGGCCGCGGATCCGATCGATCATCGCGTTGGCATCAATGAGCTTCTGCCGCTCGGTCGCCAGGTCTCGGAAGGTGAGCCGATCGCCATGGTGCATGCCAGGACAAAAGAGGATGCTGAGCGGATCGCTGAGGGTATTGCGGGCTTCTATACGATCTCAGACGCTCCGGTCGCAGCCGCGTCGGTCATCTTGAAGCGTATCGGCTGATCACTGGATCAGCTTCAGATTGCCGCCTTCCACCTGGAAGGATTTCAGTTTCTTCAGAAAGCTCATGCCGATCAGCGTGCCGGCTAGCGCCTTGTCGCGCAGCACGAAGGTATCGACGTCCTTGACGCGCACGCCGCCGATCTCGATGCGGTCGAGGACCACATGCGCCGCCTCGGTTCCGCCATTGGCGGTGTTGACCGTGTAGCGGAAATCCAGGCCGTTGGCGCTATAGCCCAGCTTGCGCGCCGTGCTTTCGTTGATCGCCACCAGCGACGCACCGGTATCGACGAGGCCGTCGACGGATTTGCCGTTCATCCGGAACGTGCCGTTAAAGTGACCTCGGCCATCCGCTTCCAGGGTCACACTGCCGGATGTCACCGAAACGGGCGTGACCTTAGCCGGCGCTCCGACCGCAGCCATTGCCTCCGGCGGATGATCGGCACGCTGGATCAGCGCCGGGATCTGTGTCGCCAGCAGCGCCGTAACGGCTGCAAAAATGACGGTGCGCAGGAGCATGAACAACCCTCTCGGCATGAACCGGATATCCGCTTCCTGCATAACCGACAATTCATAAGAAAACGGTCCGCGAAATCCCCGCAGGCCGTTCATTTAAAAGCTTGGTAAGCGAATTCTAAATTACTTACTTGGTGCCATACATCCGGTCGCCGGCGTCGCCCAGACCGGGCACGATATAGCCCTTCTCATTGAGATGGCTGTCGATCGAGGCCGTGTAGATCTTCACGTCCGGATGCGCCGCGCGGAAGTTGGCGATGCCCTCGGGGGCTGCGAGCAGGCAAAGGAAGCGGATATTATGCGCGCCACGTTCCTTGAGCTTGTCCACGGCGGCGATCGAGGAATTGCCGGTCGCCAGCATCGGATCGACGACGATGATCAGCCGCTCCGCAATGTCTTCCGGTGCCTTGAAGTAATATTCGACCGGCTGCAACGTCTCGTGGTCGCGGTAGACGCCGATATGCGCGACGCGGGCCGAAGGCACCAGTTCGAGCATGCCTTCGAGAAGCCCGTTGCCGGCGCGCAAGATCGAGGCAAAAACCAGCTTCTTGCCTTCGACGATCGGCGCCTGCATTTCGACGAGCGGGGTCTCGATCGTTTCCATGGTCAGTTCGAGGTCGCGGGTCACCTCGTAGCAGAGCAGCATCGAGATTTCCCGGAGCAGCCGTCGGAAGCCCGCCGTCGAGGTTTCCTTCTTGCGCATGATCGTCAGCTTGTGCTGCACCAGCGGATGATCGATGACAGTGACGCCGTCCATGAGCTTCCCCTTCTTGTTTGCCTGTCTCTTCTTTCAGGAAAAAGGCCGGTTCCGCAACCCATCAGGCGCGTATGGCCGCCTCATCCCCAGCCTCTGACCCGCTCTGGGCGTCGAACCGGGCGATCAGCTTTGCCCTTGTCGCGTCGTCCACGAAGGCAGCCTCGATCGCCGTGCGCGTCATCTCATCGATCTCGCCGTCCGAGATCCCCATCACCCCCGACGCGATCTCGTATTCGCGGGCGAGCGAGGTGTGGAAGAACGGCGGGTCGTCGGAATTGATGCAGACCCGCACCCCGGCGGCCTTGAGGCGCTTCAGCGGGTGGCTGTCGAAATCCGGAAACACCTTCAGTGCGATGTTCGAGCCGGGGCAGACTTCCAGCACGGTGCCGAGCTCGACAAGCCGTTCCACCAGCGCCGGATCCTCGATTGCGCGCACGCCATGGCCAATCCGCGAGGGCTTTACCAGATCGAGCGCATCGGCGACGCTGAAGGCACCGCAGACCTCACCGGCATGGATGGTCAGACCCAATCCGGCATCGCGGGCGATATCGAAGGCACGAGCATAGTCGGCGACGCGGCCCATACGTTCCTCGCCGGCCATGTTGAAACCGGTCACCAGTGGGTTTTTCGCGCGCGCCGCGTATTCGGCGGCTGAGATCACCCGGTCCGGGCCGAAATGCCGCTCGCCCGTGACGATGATCCGCGCCTCGATGCCGATCTTTTCGCGGGCTGCGTGGATGCCGTCGCAGATGCCGGCGAGATAGGCATCCGCTCCGAGCCCGATCCGGTCTCCGTGATCGGGCGAGACGATGATCTCGCTGTAGATCGTGCTGGTGGCGGCAAGTTCCAGAAGATAGGTCTCGGTCAGCAGCGCATAGTCGTCGGCGGTTTTGAAGAGCGCGGCGACAGCATCGTAGCAGACGAGGAATTCTGAGAAATCCGACCAGACATAAGCGCCGTCGCGCAGCACCTTGCTGGCATCGACGCCGTATTTCCTGGCCTGGGCTGCAGCCAGTGCCGGGGGCGTGGCGCCCTCGATATGGCAGTGGATCTCGGCCTTGAGGAGGTGTCTGGTCAAAGGAAGCTCCATCCGTTGGGCCCAGGCGGGATCGATAGATGGGCAGCGATTGTTTCGGCAATATCCGCGTAGGTTGATCTGATCCCGATCGAGCGGGAGCGGATACCCGGCCCGAACGCCATGACCGGCACCCGCTCGCGGGTATGGTCGGTGCCGCGCCAGGTCGGATCGCAGCCGTGGTCTGCGGTGAGGATGACGAGATCCCCCGGTTTCAGCCGCCGGTGGACATCCGGCAGGGCGCGGTCGAAGGCTTCGAGTGCCGCGGCATAACCCGGCACGTCACGGCGATGACCGTAGAGCATGTCGAAATCGACGAAATTGGTGAAGACCAGATCGCCGACGGTCGCCTCGTCCATCGCGGCAAGCGTCGCCTCCATCAGCGCCGCATTGCCGTCCGCCTTGATGACGCGCGACACGCCCTGGTGCGCAAAGATGTCGCCGATCTTGCCGATGGCATGTACCGATCGGCCGCCCCGGATCAGCCGGTCGAGCAATGTCGGCTCGGGTGGCGGCACGGAGAAGTCGCGGCGATTGCCGGTGCGCTGGAACGTGGCCGCCGTTTCGCCGACAAAAGGCCGGGCGATCACCCGGCCGATATTCATCGGATCGAGCAGCACCCGTACGGTTTCGCAGAGCCTGAGCAGTYGGTCGAGGCCGAAATGGGTTTCGTGGGCGGCAATCTGGAAGACGGAGTCGGTCGAGGTGTAGCAGATAGGCCTTCCGGTGTGGATATGCTCTTCCCCAAGCCGGGCGATGATTTCGGTGCCGGATGCGTGGCAATTGCCGAGAATGCCCGAAATGCCGCCTTCACGGCAGATGGCGTCCACCAGTTCGGGAGAGAAGGCCTCGCCTTCGGTCGGGAAATAACCCCAATCGAACATAACCGGCGTGCCGGCGATTTCCCAATGGCCGGATGGCGTATCCTTGCCACGGGAAATTTCGTTGGCTGCGCCGTACAGACCGAAGATCCGCTCCGGCATCGGCATGCCGACGGGATAGTCGCCGCCGGCGAGCTTTGCGATTTCCAGAAGACCGAGCGATGACATGTTCGGCAGATGCAGCGGGCCTTCCCTCAGACCCGCGCGGTCGCCGACGCCTGCGGCGCAGAACTGCGCGATATGCCCGAGCGTATTGGAGCCGAGATCGCCATACTCGTCCGCATCGGGGGCACCGCCCACGCCGAAGGAATCAAGAACGAACAGGAACGCACGCGCCATCGGTCACCCGGAAGTTTGAATATCGCCCGGCCGACGGTCTGGCTGCCGGCTCGAATCGGGATTCATATAGCCGTGCGGATGTATTAGCAAAGGGCATGACGTCCGATGCGCGTCAGCAATTGGTGCAGGCGACGTTGTTCCCAAGGCGCTGGCGGTAGAAATACTCCCGCGCGATGGTGATGTTCTGAACCTCGCTTGGCAAAAGGCCGGGCATGAACATCAACAGTTCGTGGTGGACCGAAACTTCCGCCCGGACGAGGAAGGAATTGGCTATATGCATGTCGGGCGGCACCGGGACCGCAGAACCGACCACATAGGGCCTGCCGTTATCCTGGTTCCACGACCAGGCAACGGTCGGATTGCCATTGGCATCGAGCGTCACGCCCGTGACCTTGATGCTGAGCGTGTTGGGCGTATAGGGGGCGAAAAGACTGGCGGTGACGTCTTTCATCGTCGCAAGCATCGTCTTGTCGACACTCGTTTCCCGGGTCACGAGATCGGCGATGGTACTGGCGCTGCGCGTCACCCGCTTGGAGACGCTGAGGCCGATGGTGATCTCGAAGGACGTGATGTAGAGGCTGAGAAGCAGCGGCGCGATCAGCGCGAACTCGACTGCGCCAACGCCGCGCCTGTCGGTCATGAACTGCCTGAGGCGGGTCAACAGGCCCGGATGTCGCGACTGCGGCTGCGGCTTTTGCTCTTCCATCACGGATAGTCCTCGGCTCGGAAGGCGGATGTCTCGACGATCAGGAAATAGTTCGGCCGTCCGCCGTTCGCAGGCCTGACATTGGTGATGTAAGGCCGGATCAGATCGGTGACGACATCCCAGCGGTAATAGGCACGCAGCATGTTGATGCTTTTGGCGGGGCCCGGCGCATAGGCGAAGGAAGATGTATCGAGCTCACCGAAATCGCCACCGGACGTCGAACGCGGGATTGTCTTCGGTATCAATGCGAAGCTCGCGAACGAGCGGACGTCGAGCAGAAGTTTGTCCGGCGTCGTAATTTCAGCATCGCTGCACGTGATCAGGATCGATATTTCGGCGCAGAAAGCGCGGCGGAATTCCGTTTGGTTCTTGTCTGTGCCGCGATTGAGCCCGTAGGTAATATTGCCGGTCCTGAGCTTGCGCGCCATCGTGTCGACGGCATTGGCGACAAGCTGTTCTCCCGTATAGGCGATGAAGGTTTCGACGATCGCAAAGACAATCAGGAAATAGGGGATTGCCAGCAGCGCGAATTCGATCGCCGCTGCTCCGTCTTTCGAGCGGATGATCCGCCGCCACGCCCCGCGTTTACCCTTTACAGGTACAGGCGCACCGCTTCTGGTATCGTCATGATCCTGGCACATGGTTCCCGCCCGACAGCCCGGTTTGAGCACGCCGATCCTAGGGTTCGATTATTGAGATTCCGTTGCAACGATCGTCTGCAGTTTAACCACCTGTCCCCGATCAGGGCGAAGCGGTGTTCTTGAACTCGGCGTGCTGCTCGCAATTGGGTGTGCAGGAGAGGATGGAACGTTCCGTTTGCCGGAAGACGCGCACCGTGTTGCCTTCGTCGATGGAAACGAGGATGCGTTCATCGGCAATCGCATTGCCCTGGGCGTCGAGCAGCACCAGATTGGTCGTGCCGAAACTGCGGCCGGTGAGAACGATCGTAGTGGAGTCCGCGACGGTGGCATCGGCGACGTTGGAATTGCCAACGATGACCTTGCTGACCGGACGGTCGAGTTTCAGCACGCGCGCATGATTCATGAATACGCGCAGAAGATCCCCTTGATCCTGCGCAGCAACATGTCCCGCGCCAGCGAACACGCCACCGCAAATGGCGAGGAGTCGGACCATGACGCTACGGAACAGCATTGGGGGCAGCCTTTAGGGTGCAGTTGTTATCGGCCAAGGATGGATGTGATTGGTGAATGAAAGGTTAAGCGGCACAGGCGGCCGGGTTTGATCTCATCTTAACCATTGCCGAATGGCGGAGATCACAGCCCATGGAGCGAGTATCAGCCTTCTAGCATGTAAATTAAAGCTCTGTAAAAAAATGTACATTAGTCAATTATGAGCGGGAGTGAACACATGGTCGAATGCGAGCTTTTTTCTTTCCCCTTCGTTTACCACGCAACCGGCAATCCTCCATTAACGGGTTGGTAATGATGTTCCTTAAGTCGATGGCAATCGTCCGTCTGTAGATTGCAGTCATCCGAACAACGGAAACAGTTGTCGGGACGTGCTGAACAACAAATGTGGAGTAGGAGAGTTCCATGACCAAGATTTTCGCCCGTTTTATGAAAGATGAGTCTGGTGCGACCGCCATCGAGTATGGTCTTATCGCAGCACTCATCTCCGTTGCTCTGATCGCTGGTGCGACCACCCTCGGCACCTCGCTGAACACCCAGTTCACCAACATCTCGAAGAAGCTTAACTGCGGCACCGGCACCACCGCTTGCTGATTGCAGGCGTGACAAATTCCAGAAGCCGGCTCGATCACAATCGGGGCGGCTTCGTCTTATTTCGTAGTTCAGCAGGGATTGGGGATCGTGCATTCCGCGCGTGCAAATCCTGACTGATGTCGGCGGATTCAGCAATGATCGTGATCACTCTGGCCATTCTCACAATCCTGCCGCTTTGCCTGGCGCTTGCCGCCATCTTCGATCTCGTCAGCATGACGATCCCGAACCGGGTATCTGCGGTTATTCTGGTGTCCTTTCTAGTCCTAGCCCCGCTCGCGGGGCTGTCCTGGCCAGAAATCGGCATGAATCTGGTCGCCGGCCTTGCCGTGTTCGGCGCGTGTTTCGCGCTGTTTGCCTTCAATGTCATGGGTGGCGGCGATGCGAAGCTCCTGACCGCGACCGCCGTCTGGTTCGGCTTCAATCATTCGCTTCTCGTTTTCCTCGTCACCGTCGGTTATGTCGGCGGCGCGGTGACGCTTGCTTTCCTGCTCCTGCGCTCGCAGGCGGAGTCGGTCATGGCCATGGGCATCCCGCTCCCCTCATCCCTCGTCAACGCCAAGAAGATTCCTTACGGTATCGCCATTGCCATCGCCGGCTTCCTGACCCTCGAGCTTGCCCCGATCCATCTCCTGGCCGTGAAGGCGTTTCAATAAAGGTTTCCGCGATGGAAAGATCGCGTTAACCAGAATTGTAAGCGTCTCATTAACTATAATTACACCATTGGAGACCATTCTCCGGGGGAATTAGTGTTCCCTCAAGGAATGGCCATGAAGCCCACCCGTATCATTATTCTCGCGGTTGCCGTGGTGGCGGCGGGTCTCGCCGGCATGCTCGCCATGCGCCTTTCCGGCACCAAGGCACCCGAACTGGTGGAAACCGTCATCCAGAAGGAGCCGACGGTCAAGGTGCTCGTCTCGGCTGAGAACCTGCCCATCGGCAGCCGGCTGAACGATAAGTCGATGCAGTGGGCGTCCTGGCCCTCAAGCGGCGTCGTCGACGGCTTCATCACCGATTCCACGCGGCCCAACGCGATGACCGAGCTTCAGGGCGTCGTGGTCCGCATGCCGATGTTCAAGGGCGAGCCGATGCGCGCCGAGAAGATTGCTGATTCATCCAGCCGCATCATGTCCTCGTTGCTTCCGTCGGGAAAACGGGCCGTCGCAACCGAGATTTCGGTGGCGACAGGCGCCGGCGGCTTCGTGCTGCCGAATGATCGCGTCGACATCATCATGGTGCGCGAGAACAAGGAAAGCGGCAACTACATTACCGAAACCATCCTGAGCAACGTCCGCGTCCTCGCGATCGACCAGCAGGTCCAGGAAAGTGAAGACGGCAAGAAATCGGTGGTCGGCACGACGGCGACGCTGGAACTGACGCCGGATCAGGCAAAGGTCATCGCCGTCGCCCAGCAGATGGCCCAGCGGCTGACGCTCGCGCTGCGCTCGGTCGCGGACTCGCAGGAGGCCGACACGGTCGCCCCGGGCTATTTGCTGCATGGCGGTGATGGCAAGGCGGATATCCAGGTCATCAAATCGGGTGCGATCGTCAAGAGCACGGCGACGGCGGTGCAGGCGAAATGAACGGAGCGCTCAAGTGAACAGTCTGAAACACAAGATTCGTAGCTCGGCAGCGGCAGGCTTGGCTTTTTGCCTCGCCTTTTCCGGCATTTCGCTGAATATCGCCCCGATCAGCCTTGAACCTGCGCAAGCCCTGGCGGCCGAAAACAGCGTCGTCCGCATCACCGAAGGTGGCCCTGGCATCCGTAAACGGCTGCAGCTCGGCCTCAACAAGGCCCTGGTCGTCGACCTGCCTTCCGACGCCCACGACATTCTGGTCGCCGACCCGAGCATGGCAGACGCAGTGACGCGCACCTCCCGCCGCATCTATCTGTTCGGCAAGACCGTTGGCCAGACCAATATCTTCGTCTTCGGGCCCAACGGCGAGGAAATCGTCAGCCTGGACGTGGCAATCGAACGTGATATTTCCGGTCTCGAGCAGAACCTTCGCCGGTTCCTGCCGGAATCGAACATCAAGGTCGAGATCATCTCGGACAACATCGTGTTGTCGGGAAGCGTGCGCACGCCGCAGGACTCGGCGCAGGCGGAAAAGCTCACTACCGCCTTCCTCAAGGGCGGCGAGGCGACTACCCGGAATATCACGGCTCAGGGCAATAACGGCGACGCGGACATCTTCGCCGAAAACCGACAGAAATCTCAGATCGTCAACCTCCTGACGATCGAGGGCGAGGACCAGGTGACGCTCAAGGTGACGGTTGCGGAAGTCAGCCGGCAGGTGTTGAAGCAGCTTGGTTTCAATGGCTCGGTGGCCGGTCCCAAGGGCTCGATTTCCTTTGCCAATCCCGCCAATCTGGGAAATGCCGTCGGCTTGGCTGCTCAAGGCGTCCTGTCCGGGAACATCGGCAATGTCGCTCTTTCGACTTACATGAACGCCATGGAACAGGCGGGCGTCATGCGCACGCTTGCCGAACCCAGCCTGACCGCCATTTCGGGCCAGCAGGCAAAATTCTACGTCGGCGGCGAATTCCGCCTGCCTGCCCAGCAGGAGGTCGATGGCCAGAAGGGGACCGTCACGCAGACGGTCAACACCGTCGACTATGGCATCGAACTGAACTTCAAGCCCGTCGTTCTGTCGCCGGGACGCATCAGCCTGGTGATCGAAACCAACGTGTCGGAGCCGACCTATGAAGGTTCTGCCGCGACGGGTAACGGTGCTTCACTGCGGATCCCCGGCAATACCTACATGTCGATCCGCAAGCGCGAGGCTTCGACCACCGTCGAGTTGCCCTCCGGCGGCTCCATCGTGATTGCCGGCCTGGTGCAGGACAACGTCCGACAGGCGATGTCCGGCCTGCCGGGCATTTCCAAGGTGCCGGTGTTCGGCACGCTCTTCCGCAGCAAGGATTTCGTCCGCAACGAAACCGAACTCGTGATCATCGCGACGCCGTATCTGGTCCGTCCCGTTGCGCGCAGCGAGATCGCCCGGCCGGACGACAATTTCAATCCGGAAAACGATGCAGCGACCTTCTTCCTGAACCGCGTCAACAAGATCTACGGCCGCAAGGAGCCCGTCGCGACGGGCCAATATCACGGCGCCGTCGGCTTTATCTACAAGTGAGCGGTCATGGACATTGAAACGCAGAAAATCTCCGCCGAAGGACAGGATGCCATGACCAAGGTTACAACCAGGTCCCGTCGCCGCCAGATTGCCGCAGCTTTAACGCTCGCGGCATCCGGCATGCTCCTGTCGGCCTGCGGCAACAGCCAGCTCACCACCGGCGCCATCCCCGACGACTATCGCACCCGCCATCCGATCGTCCTGGCGGAAGGTCAGTCGACGCTTGATATTCCGATCGCCTCGGGCGATGTCCGCCTGACCACCGGGATGCGCGATACGGTCAAGGGATTTGCGCAGAACTTCATGGCGTCGCCAGCCGGCGCAATGCAGATCCAGGTGCCTTACGGCTCGTATAATTCCGGTGCCGCGCAACATCTGGCTGGCGATATTCGCCGTGAACTGACGCGTTCAGGCATCAAGCCGCAGCGGATACTGATGAGCAGCTATGCAGCCTCGCCGAATGGCGATGCAGCGCCGATCCGGCTTTCCTACGTGACGACCAAGGCGATGACCGGCCAGTGCGGCGAATGGCCGGCGGATCTGTCGGACAACACGTTCGGCAACAAGAACTGGTACAATTTCGGCTGCGCCAGCCAGAACAATCTTGCAGCCCAGGTCGCCAACCCCACGGACCTCATCGCCCCGCGCGCTATCACGCCGATCGACGCGGCGCAGCGCGCCAAGGTCATCAGCGATTATCGCGGGGAATCCAGTGGCACAACGACGCCGTAAGCCAGGGAACCGGAGAAAACAATGAGCGCGATCAACTATGAAATCCGCACTCCCGGCCAGGGTGAAGGGTCTGCCGAGGACGCCGATCGTCCCGGCGATTTCGACGCGCTGCGCCCGTTGCCGCGCATCTCCATTCATTCCTTCTGCGAAAGCGAAGCGATGCAGCGCACGATGGACCGCATGGCCCGTGATCGCCGCATGGCCAAGGTCAACCTGCGCGTGACCATCGGTGGCACCAGTGCCGCCGCCAACATGTTTTCGTCCACGCCGACCCCGAACCTCATCATTCTGGAAACCGACGCCGAGCCGAAGAACCTGCTGCATGAGCTCACGCCGCTTGCGGAAGTGTGCGATCCCTCGACACGGGTCATCGTCGTTGGCCGTTACAACGATATTTCGCTCTATCGCGAGCTGATCCGCAACGGCATTTCTGAATATCTCGTCGGCCCGGTGCAGATGCCGGACATGCTGGCTTCGATCTCGGCGATTTTCGTAGATCCCGAAGCGGAGCCGCTCGGCAAATCGATCGCCTTCATTGGTGCCAAGGGCGGCGTCGGTGCCTCGACCATTGCGCACAACTGCGCCTTCGGTATCTCGAACCTGTTCTCGACCGAGACCATCCTTGCCGATCTCGATCTTCCCTTCGGCACGGCCAATATCGATTTCGACCAGGATCCGGCCCAGGGCATCGCTGAAGCGGTCTTTGCGCCGGAACGCCTGGACGAGGTCTTCCTCGATCGCCTTCTGACCAAGTGTTCCGAACATCTCTCGCTGCTGGCGGCTCCCTCGCTGCTGGATCGCGCCTATGATTTCGATCGCAATGCGTTCACGCCGATCATCGAACTCCTACAGCGCAGCGCACCGATGGCCGTTCTCGACGTTCCGCATGGCTGGACGGAATGGACGCGGGCGGTTCTGTCGGAGGTCGACGAGGTGGTGATCTGCGCGGTGCCGGATCTCGCCAACCTGCGCAACACGAAGAATATGATCGATGCCTTGAAGAAGCTTCGGCCGAACGACCGTGCGCCGCATCTGATCCTCAACCAGGTCGGCATGCCGAAGCGTCCGGAGATCGCTCCGAACGATTTCATCGAGCCGCTGGAGATGGAGCCGATCGCCATCCTGCCGTTCGACGTGCAGCTGTTCGGCAATGCCGCCAATAGCGGCCGCATGATTTCCGAAATCGACGCAAAATCGCCAGCCGCCGAAACCTTCTCGCAGATCGCCCACATCGTCACGGGTCGGGTCGCCATGAAGAAGGTGAAGAAGGGTGGGCTTGGCAAGATGCTCGGCATGCTCGGGCGCAAGAAGGCATAACACCAGGAAACCGGTATGTTTGGAAAACGCGGAAACGAGGGATTTGGGAAGAGCGGCAGCGTCGCGCCGCCGCCGGCTGCGCCAGCGCCTGCCACGGCGCGGTCCGCCGCTCCTGAAGTCCTTGCCGAGCCGGTGCGCGATCCCGTGACCCAGCGGCAGCAGATCTCCTCGCCGCCGCCGCTCGCGCCGCAATCGACAGCCCGAAAGCGCCCGGCGCGCACGGAGCTCTATTACGATACCAAGAGCCAGGTCTTCTCGGCCCTGATCGATACGATCGATCTTTCCCAGCTCGCCAAGCTCGACGCCGAAAGCGCGCGCGAGGAAATCCGCGATATCGTCAACGATATCATCACCATCAAGAATTTCGCGATGTCGATCTCCGAGCAGGAGGAACTGCTCGAGGACATCTGCAACGACGTTCTGGGTTATGGCCCGCTGGAGCCGTTGCTCGCCCGAGACGACATCTCCGACATCATGGTCAACGGTGCCGGACAGACCTTCATCGAAGTCGCCGGCAAGACGATCGAATCCGACATCCGCTTCCGCGACAATTCCCAGCTCCTGTCGATCTGCCAGCGTATCGTCAGCCAGGTCGGCCGCCGCGTCGACGAATCCTCGCCGATCTGCGATGCGCGCCTGCCGGACGGATCCCGCGTCAACGTCATCGCCCCGCCGCTCGCCATCGACGGGCCGGCGCTCACCATTCGTAAGTTCAAGAAGGACAAGCTCAACCTCGACCAGCTCGTCAGGTTCGGTGCGATCACCCCGGAAGGGGCAACGCTCCTGCAGATTATCGGCCGCGTCCGCTGCAACATCGTCATCTCCGGCGGCACCGGTTCCGGCAAGACGACGCTGCTGAACTGCCTGACCAACTATATCGACAGGGAAGAGCGGGTCATCACCTGCGAGGATACCGCCGAACTGCAGCTCCAGCAGCCGCATGTGGTCCGTCTCGAAACCCGCCCGCCGAACATCGAGGGCGAGGGCGAGATCACCATGCGCGATCTCGTCAAGAACTGCCTGCGCATGCGCCCCGAACGCATCATCGTCGGCGAAGTGCGCGGACCGGAAGTTTTCGACCTGCTGCAGGCGATGAACACCGGCCACGACGGCTCGATGGGTACGATTCACGCCAACACGCCGCGCGAATGCCTGAGCCGTATGGAATCGATGATTGCCATGGGCGGTTATTCGCTGCCGGCCAAGACCGTGCGCGAGATCATCAGCGGTTCGGTCGACGTCATCATCCAGGCGGCCCGCCTGCGCGACGGTTCGCGCCGCATCACCCAGATTACAGAGGTGATGGGCATGGAAGGCGACGTGATCATCACCCAGGACCTGATGCGCTACGAGATCGACGGCGAGGACGCCAATGGCCGCCTGATTGGCAGGCATATGGCAACCGGCATCATGAAGCCGCATTTCTGGGATCGCGCCCGTTATTACAACGAGGAAAAGCGTCTTTCCGCCGCGCTCGACGCGATGGAAAAAACCAAGGACTAAGGAGCGGAATTCCATGTTCGGGCTGGATATCAATGTCGTGGCGATCATCGCCCTCGTGGCGGTCGCCGCGGCGGCGGTCTGTTACGGGCTGTTGTTCTCCCGCATGGAAGTGGAAAAGAAGGCCGACAGCCGGCTCAACCGGGTAAAATCGGCGGAAACCGATCTCAACAAGGTCAAGGACGCGCGAGACCGGGTGCAGGAGCTCTCCAAGCGCCGCAAATCGATGCAGGATTCGATCAAGGAACTGGAGAAGAAGCAGGAAGAGAAGAACAGGAAGATGGGCGACGGCAGCTTGAAATCCAAGCTCGCCCAGACCGGCCTGTCCCTGACGATGGCGCGCTTCTACATGTTCAGTGTCCTTTTCGGCGTCTTCGTCTTCCTCGTCACCCTGATTGCCGGCCTGCCTTTGCTTGCCGCCCTCGGTGCCGCCTTCGTCAGCGCGGTTGGCCTGCCGCGCTGGATCGTCGGTTTCCTGGTCAAGCGTCGCCAGAAGAAGTTTCTGGAGGAATTTCCGAACGCGCTCGACGTCATGGTGCGATCGATCAAATCCGGCCTGCCGCTTAACGATTCAATGCGACTGATCGCATCCGACGGCCAGGAGCCGGTGAAGACCGAATTCCGCCGCGTCATCGAATCCCAGCAGGTGGGCCTGAGCATTCCCGAAGCCTGCACCCGCATGATGTTGACCATGCCGCTGCCGGAAGTGAATTTCTTTGCGATCGTCATCACCATTCAGGGCCAGGCCGGCGGCAATCTTTCCGAAGCGATCGGCAACCTTTCCAAGGTGCTGCGCGAGCGCAAGAAGATGAAGGCCAAGGTGCAGGCGTTGTCGATGGAAGCCAAGGCCTCGGCGGTGATCATCGGCGCTTTGCCCTTCATCGTATCGCTGCTCGTCTATCTCACCTCGCCTCAGTACATCTCGATCATCTTTACCGATCCGCGCGGGCACCTGATCCTTTTGGCTTCCGGCGTCTGGATGTCGATCGGCATCTTCGTCATGCGCAACATGATCAACTTCGACATCTGAGGGGACGGTGCGATGGGACTGGCAACGACGCTTACCGATCCGATCACGTTGCTCGCCATTCTGGTGGCCGTGGCGGTTTTCGCGACCCTCTACACGCTGGCGAGCCCTTTCCTCGAAAAAGGAGATCTCGACAAGCGCATGAAGGCCGTCTCCACCGAGCGCGAACAGATCCGCGCCCGCGAACGCGCCCGCATGAATTCCGAACAGTCGAAGACGTCGCTGCGCGCCCAGAACAACCAGTCGGTCCGGCAGATCGTCGAGCGCTTCAATCTGCGCAAGGCGCTGGTGGACGACAACACCGTCAACAGGCTTCGTGCCGCCGGTCTGAGGTCGCAGAACGCCCTCAACATGTTCCTGTTGGCCCGTTTCCTGCTGCCCTTCGTTTTCCTTGCGGCCGCTATCGTGTGGATTTTCGTGCTCGGCAACCTCGCCACCCGGCCGTTCCCGATCCGCATGCTGGCGGCGATCGTTATCGCCTATATCGGCTTCTATGCACCGAATATCTACATTTCCAACCGGGTGAAGAAACGCCAGCATTCCATCAAGCGGGCCTGGCCCGACGCACTCGACCTGATGTTGATCTGCGTCGAATCGGGGATTTCCATGGAAGCGGCGATGCGCCGCGTGGCCGAGGAGATGGCGCAGGCGTCGCCGCCGCTGGCCGAGGAAATGGTGCTGACGACGGCCGAGCTCTCCTTCCTGCAGGACCGCCGCACCGCGCTCGAAAATCTCGGCATCCGCACCCAGCTCGATATCGTCAGGGCCGTTACCCAGGCGCTGATCCAGGCGGAACGTTATGGCACGCCGATCGCCTCGGCACTGCGCGTACTTGCCCAGGAAGGTCGCGACGAGCGGATGAACGAAGCGGAAAAGAAGGCGGCCGCCCTGCCGCCGAAGCTCACCGTCCCGATGATCCTGTTCTTCCTGCCGGTCCTGATCGCCGTCATCCTTGGTCCGGCCGGCATCCAGGTCGCCGACAAGTTCCACTGAACGCGGTTTTCTAGCATTCGGCGTTCGACCCGCACCGGCCGCGCGTGCCCATTGTTGAACGTGATATGAACTCCCGTTTCAGACGGCGTTCAGCGGGATCGGTCCAATATCCTCTCCATCAGCTTGAGACGGCCGGCTCTTCCAGCTCCGCCGGTTCGGGAGCGAAACATATTCGGAGGATACCAAGATGCTGACACGACTTTGCGTGAACCTCGTCCTGATCGGCGGAATCATCACCGTGATCTCGCGCCTTATTTAAGGCGCTCCGACAGGACCATTCCCGAAAACGAGAAAACCGGCGCAAGGCCGGTTTTTGTTGGAATGGCGGAAGAAGCCCCATCAGTTCGTGTTGGGCTTTCCCTTGCCATCCTTGTCGGCGAGCTTCGTCCAGGCGTTTTGCTGGGATAACATCGAGCGCAGATAGGTGACGTTGGCATCGGCCTGCTGCTGCGAGAGTTCGCGGCGGGCGATCTGTTCTGCTTCCGAAAAACGACCCTGCAGGCCGACCACCAGCGCCAGGTTCTGGCGGACGCGGCTGTCGGCGGCAGGCTGGCCGGCGGCATTACGCATGTAGGTTTCCGCCGTCTTCAGGTCGCCGGAAAGCACATAGGACATTCCGAGATTGGACATCACACTTGGCTCGTTCGGCTGGGTATCAAGCGCCATGCGGTATTTCTGGCGGGCCTCCGCCGAGCGCCCGAGCTGGTCGAGCACGGCCCCTTCGGCGGAATAGAGCCGCCAGTCCGGATGATCGGGGGTTTGCGCGCGGTTGATGGTCGCGAGCGCCTGTTCGAGCTGGCCGGCACCGGCCTGCGCCTTGCCATAGGCTGCCAGCACCTCGCGGTCGGCCGGGTGGGCAATCGCCACCTGCTGCATCACCGCAAGCGCCTGCGCGCTCTTGCCCGTCATGCCGAGCACCGTCGCGTAGCGCAGCCCGATTTCCTTGTTCTTCGGATCCCGGGCATAATTTTCGCCGATCGACTTCTCTGTGCCTGCAAGCGCGTCCGCATTCATGCCGTCCATGGAGGCGGCCGAGGCCCTCGGGATCGAGCCCGTCGTCGCCACGTCCCGGTTCGTCGCACAACCGGTGACCGAAAGAGCGGTGAGAAGGGCGAAGGCGGCGGTCTGGGCGAGGCGGGTCTTGCGAAGCGTCACGGCTGCGGAAGCGGTCATGGGGTGCGGTCTCGTTCGGTCCGGTGCCACGTCTTCCGAATAGGGAGCGGGCAGATAGCGCATTTCCACTCCAGCAATAAACTGTTAACCCTAACAGATCGTTAAGACGAGCGATTCCAGCAGCTTCCGAAGGCCCGCCCATGACTCCCTATCAGTATATCGAACGTCCCTCTCCCTTCAGCGCGAAAGGGGCGACGTCAAGGCCGGTCCATGCCGTGACGCCCTCCGACCTGGAGGCTGGGAAGCTCGATGCGGCGGCGCTCGCCTGGGCGAAGGCGTCGGGCTTCAAGGCGGAAGCCGGTGCTCTGCTTGTGGTACCTGCGGGCAATGAAGTGGGCAGCGCCCTGTTCGGCCTTGGCAGCGATCCCGCCGAGGCACCGTTCATTACGGGAAAACTCTCCAAGCTCTTGCCGGCGGGTGACTGGCATGTCGAGACCTCGGCGCTTGGCGGCGTGCATCTTGCTCTCGGCTACGGCCTCGGTACCTACGGTTTCAGCCGCTACAAATCCGAAAAACCGAAGGACGTCCGGCTTGCGATCCCGGTCACGGCCGATGCCGCCGATGTCGAGCGCCAGCTTGCCGGCGTTTTCCTGGCCCGTGACCTCATCAATATTCCCACCAACGAGATGGGGCCGATCGAGCTGGAAGCTGCCTTCCGGGCGCTTGGCGAACACTACGGCGCAACCGTCACCTCGATTGTCGGCGAGGACCTGCTCGCCCAGAATTTCCCGCTCGTCCACACCGTCGGGCGCGCCAGCGTCTCAGCGCCGCGGCTGCTCGAAATGCGCTGGGGAGAGAAGGGCCATCCGCGTGTCACCCTGGTCGGCAAGGGGGTGTGCTTCGATACTGGCGGTCTCGACATCAAGGGTGCCGCCAACATGGCGCTGATGAAGAAAGACATGGGCGGCGCGGCGAACGTCATGGGCCTTGCCCTGATGATCATGGATGCCGGCCTCAAGGTCGACCTGCAGGTTCTGGTGCCGGCGGTCGAAAACTCTATTTCCGGCAATGCCTTCCGCCCTGGCGATATCTACAGGAGCCGCAAGGGCGTCACCGTCCAGATCGACAATACCGATGCGGAAGGCCGGCTGGTCCTCGCCGACGCGCTTGCCTATGCGGACGAAAATCCGCCCGACTTGATGGTCGACATGTCGACGTTGACGGGGGCTGCCCGCGTCGCGCTCGGCACCGAGCTTGCGCCCTATTTCACCGACGACGAAGCGCTTGTCGGCAAGCTGATGGACGCGGGACGCACCGAAGCCGATCCGATGTGGCGCCTGCCGCTGTGGATGGGCTACGACAAGGATATCCGCTCCCGCGCCGCCGATATCACCAATTCGCCCTCGGGCGGCATGGCCGGCGCGATCACCGCAGCACTTTTCCTCAAGCGTTTCGTCACCACGACCAGGAGCTGGGTGCATTTCGACATCTATGGCTGGGTGGCGGCCGAAAAGCCGCATGCACCGGTCGGCGGCGAGGCGTTTGCGATCCGCGCACTCTATCGCACGATCCGCGACATGGCCGCGAAATAAACCGGCTCCGAAACAGACCGGTAAGAAGTTCGGCCTAAAATTCGTCGGATTGTGAACCGAGGCCGAATTTGGAACCGAGGTGGTGATGCCGGTTGAACTGACCGCCACGGAAGCGCTGGGCCTCTGGCACCGGGTATCGCTGGAGCAGGTGCGCCACGACGGCCGCGATCTGACATTGCGCCAGATGTCCATTCTGCTGCATATTTACCTCGTGCCGCCGCCGCACACGGTGCGCGGGCTGGCGGCGACGCTTGGCGTCACCAAGCCGGTCATCACCCGCGCGCTCGACACGATGGGCGAGATGGGTCTGGTGGATCGCCAACGCGACGAGCGGGACCGCCGCAATGTGGTGATCAAGCGCACGGTGGCGGGTGCGCTCTATCTGGAAAAGCTGGGCGACCTGATCATCAAGGAAGGCCGCAAGTGACGGGTTTTGCATAAGGCGCCCGAAGGGAATTTGAAATGACCAAGTTGCTCGACAGACGCCTGCACGCCTTCCGCCCCGACCTTGCAGACGAGACGCTGAAGGGTAGCGTCGAGGCAGGCCAGTTCGTCCGCGGCGAACCGGCACGCATCGCCGTGCCGGTGGCCCAACTCCGCCCGGCACCGGACCTTGCCCGCGGCATCGATACCGAACTTTTGTGGGGCGAAACCGTCCGGGTTTTCGACCGCGCCGATGGTTTTGCCTGGGTGCAGGCCGATCAGGACGGTTATGTCGGCTACCTGCCGGAGGCGATGCTCGGAAGCCCGGACGAACCCACCCACCGCATCGCCGTGCCGCGCACCTTCCTGTATCCGGAACCGGAGCTCCGCAAGCCGCCGGTTGGCGCCCTGTCCATGGGCAGCCGCGTCACCGTCGTCGGCGAGGCGGAAACCCGCGGTACCCGTTATTTCGTCCTGGCGAGCGGCGAGGCGGTGATCGCCCGCCATTGCCTCCCGATCGCCGAGACCTTGGGTGAGGACTACGTCGCGGTCGCGGAAAAATTCATCGAGACGCCCTATCTCTGGGGTGGCCGTTCCGGTTTCGGTCTTGATTGCTCGTCGCTCGTGCAGCTTGCCCTGATGATGACCGGTCAATTTGCCCCGCGCGACTCCGATATGCAGGCCTCGATCGGCAAAGAGATCGGCCAAGGGGAACTTCGCCGCGGCGACCTCGTTTTATGGAAGGGTCATGTCGGTATCATGGAGAATGCCGAGACGCTTCTCCACGCCAACGGCCACACGATGAGCGTCGCCCGCGAGAATTTCGAGGCGGCCGTTCAGCGGATCGGATGGCTCTACCAGCAGCCCACCGGCTATCGCCGCCTGGATAACCGCCGATGATCACGCAAACGTGGTCCCCGGCCCATGGATCGGGCCTCCTGCCGTCCATATCTTTGAATCGTCCGCAGTTTTCGTGGATGAGGAGTCGATTGATGCTCAAAGGTGCATGGATACTGCCGGCCGTGATGCTCGTGGCGCTGCTTGTCGCCGCGCTGGTTCCGGCCGAGGTATTCGCAGCCGAGCCCCTGGCCTTCCCCAAGGACACCCAGACCTATTTCCGCAACCTGCCCGGCGTCGTGCCCGAGGAGGAGCGCGTGAAGAAACAGGCCTACGACTGCACCAGCGATATCGAGAACGTCTATCGCAGTCGTGGCGGTTTCGACATTCTCTATGGCGATGTCATGCCGACCCGGATCTACCGCTGCAAGTCGCCGAGCGGCGTGACCTATACCGGCACACGGATGCCGAACAATGAATGGGCTCCCGGCATTCACCCCTATCATCTGCCCGAATAGGGCAATCTTCGTTCAATGGGGGCCAACCGGAAGACCGTATCTTGCGATGTCGCGTCGGAGCACCGCCCAGCCATTGACGACCTGCCGCCGCTGCCCCACTACTTTCTGACATACTGAACTTGGTACACCGGGAGGATGCAGGGTGTTCCACGCAAGCATGAATTTTGCGCTCGGCGAGGAGGTCGACGCTGTTCGTGAAACGGTCCACCGTTTCGCGCAGGAAAAACTGAAGCCTCGCGCCGACGAAATCGACCGCAGCAACGAATTTGCCCGAGATCTCTGGCCTGAACTGGGTTCGCTCGGCCTGCTCGGCCTCACCGCCGACCCGGAATTCGGCGGCACGGGCCTCGGTTATCTCGCTCATGTGGTCGCCGTCGAGGAACTGGCTCGTGCCTCGGCCTCCACGTCGCTCAGCTACGGCGCCCATTCCAACCTCTGCGTCAACCAGATCAACCGCAACGGCAATGCCGACCAGAAGGCGCGTTACCTGCCGAAACTCTGCTCGGGAGAGCATGTCGGCGCGCTCGCCATGTCCGAGCCCGGCGCCGGTTCCGACGTCGTGTCGATGAAACTCCGCGCCGAAAAGCGCGGCGATCGCTACGTGCTCAACGGAACTAAAATGTGGATCACCAACGGCCCGGATGCCGATGTTCTGGTGGTCTATGCCAAGACCGATCCGGCCGCCGCCTCCAAAGGCATCACCGCCTTCCTGGTCGAAAAAGGTTTCAAAGGGTTTACGACCGCCCAGAAGCTCGACAAACTCGGCATGCGCGGCTCCAACACCTGCGAACTGGTGTTCGAGGATTGCGAAGTGCCGGCCGAAAACGTCATGGGCGCCGAAGGTGGCGGCGTGCGCGTGCTGATGTCGGGGCTCGACTACGAGCGCGTCGTGCTTTCGGCGATTGGCATCGGCATCATGCATGCCTGCCTCGACGTGGTCATGCCCTATGTCCACGAGCGAAAGCAGTTCGGCCAGCCGATCGGCGAGTTCCAGCTGATCCAGGCCAAGGTCGCCGACATGTACACGGCGATGAATTCCGCCCGTGCCTATGTCTATGCGGTGGCCGCCGCCTGCGATCGCGGCGCCGTAACGCGCCAGGATGCCGCCGCCTGCTGCCTCTACGCCTCCGAACAGGCGACCCAGCAGGCGCTGCAGGCCATCCAGATCCTCGGCGGCAACGGTTATATCAACGACAATCCGACTGGCCGGTTGCTGCGCGACGCCAAGCTGATGGAGATCGGCGCCGGTACGTCTGAAATCCGCCGCATGCTGATCGGCCGCGAACTCTTCAAGGAAACCGCCTGATGGCTGTCATCCGGTCTGCGGTCAACCTGAGGAGCGAAGCTGCCGAAGCGAACCGCGCCGCGATGCAGGCAAAGCTTGCCGAGGTCGAGGCGGCGGTAGCGCTCGCCGAAGCCGGCGGTGGCGAGGAAACGCGGGCGCGGCATGTGAAGCGCGGCAAACTGCTTCCGCGCGAGCGGATCGCTCGGCTGCTGGATCACGGTTCGCCCTTTCTCGAAATCGGCGCCACCGCCGCGCATGGGCTTTACGGCGGGGCGAGCCCGTCGGCCGGCATCGTCACCGGTATCGGCCGGGTCGAGGGCCGCGAGGTGATGATCGTCGCCAACGACGCCACCGTCAAAGGCGGCACCTATTACCCGATGACGGTCAAGAAACACCTGCGCGCCCAGGAGATCGCCGAGGAGAACCGGCTGCCTTGCGTCTATCTGGTCGATTCCGGCGGCGCCAACCTGCCGAACCAGGACGAGGTGTTTCCCGACCGCGATCACTTCGGCCGCATCTTCTTCAATCAGGCCCGCATGTCGGCGAAGGGCATCGCCCAGATCGCCGCGGTGATGGGCTCCTGCACCGCAGGCGGCGCCTATGTGCCGGCGATGTCCGACGAGGCGATCATCGTCAAGGACCAGGGAACGATCTTCCTCGCCGGTCCACCGCTGGTAAAGGCTGCGACGGGTGAGGAAGTCTCGGCCGAGGATCTCGGCGGCGGCGATGTGCACACCCGCCTCTCCGGCGTGGCGGATCATCTCGCCCGCGACGACGCCCATGCGCTCGCGCTGGTCCGCCGCGCCGTTGCCGGGCTCAACACCCGCAAGCCGGATACCGTGATGCTGGCGACGTCCGAAGAGCCGCTTTACGATCCGGAAGAAATTGCCGCGATCGTCCCGTCGTCGCTGAGCACTCCCTACGATATCCGCGAAGTGATCGCGCGGGTGGTGGATGGCTCGCGGTTCGACGAGTTCAAGGCTCGCTTTGGCATGACTCTGGTCTGCGGCTTCGCGCATGTCTTCGGGGTCCCGGTCGGCATCGTCGCCAACAATGGCGTGCTGTTTTCCGAAAGCGCCCAGAAGGGCGCTCATTTCATCGAGCTCTGCTCGCAGCGAAAGATCCCGCTGGTCTTCCTGCAGAACATCACCGGCTTCATGGTCGGTCGCAGATACGAGGCGGAGGGCATCGCCAAGCACGGCGCCAAGCTGGTGACGGCGGTTGCGACCACGTCCGTGCCGAAGGTCACGATCCTGCTTGGCGGTTCCTTCGGCGCCGGCAATTACGGCATGGCCGGTCGCGCCTATTCCCCGCGTTTCCTCTGGACCTGGCCGAACAGCCGGATTTCGGTCATGGGCGGCCCGCAAGCCGCCGGCGTGCTGGCGACTGTCCGGCGCGAGGCCATCGAACGCAGCGGCAAGACGTGGGGCGCGGACGAGGAAGCAGCCTTCAAACAGCCGGTGCTCGACCAGTTCGAGGAACAGAGCCATCCGCTTTATGCCTCCGCCCGCCTCTGGGACGACGGCATCATCCACCCGGCCAAGACCCGTCAGGTCCTGGGCCTGAGCCTCTCCGCCGCCCTCAATGCTCCGATCGAGGATACACGCTTCGGCGTGTTCCGGATGTGAGGTTGGTTTGATGCAGCAGAGCACATCCAAAGACCCCTTCTGGCCTGCCGGCCATCTCCCCCACAAGGGGGGAGAAGACTCGCGGCAAGGCCTCGCTTCAAATCCACGGCCGGTGCGGCGGGGTAAGCCCCTCCCCCTTGTGGGGAGGGGTTGGGGAGGGGTCTACTCGTCCTGGTATCTCGGTGCTGCCTCATGCTGAGAAAAGTCCTCATAGCCAATCGCGGCGAGATCGCCTGCCGCATCATCCGCACCTGCCACCGGCTGGGTGTCGCAACCGTCGCCGTCTATTCCGACACCGACCGGGACGCGCTGCATGTGACGCTTGCCGGCGAGGCCGTGCATATCGGCCCGTCCCCCGCCGGCGAAAGCTACCTGCGCGGCGAGACGATCATCCAGGCGGCGCTGCGCACCGCCGCCGATGCAATCCATCCCGGCTATGGGTTCCTCTCGGAGAACCCCGATTTCGCCGACGCGGTAACATCCGCCGGCATCCGCTTCATCGGCCCGTCATCCGATGCCATCCGCGCCATGGGCCTGAAGGACGCCGCCAAGGCGCTGATGGAAAAGGCAGGCGTGCCCGTCGTGCCGGGCTATCATGGCGCCGAGCAGGATCCGGGCTTACTCTTGGGTGAGGCCGACCGCATTGGTTTCCCGGTCTTGATCAAGGCGCGCGCTGGCGGCGGCGGCAAGGGCATGCGCCGGGTCGAGACCGCAGGAACCTTCAAGGAGGCGCTGGCCTCTGCTCAGCGCGAGGCGTTGGCGAGTTTCGGCGATCCCGCCTGCCTGATCGAGAAATACATCGCCCATCCGCGCCATATCGAGATCCAGGTCTTTGGCGACGATCACGGCAATGTTGTGCACCTGTTCGAGCGCGACTGCTCGCTGCAGCGCCGCCACCAGAAAGTCATCGAGGAAGCGCCGGCTCCCGGCATGCCGGAGGACATGCGCCTTGCCATGGGCGAGGCGGCGGTCAAGGCGGCGATGGCGATTTCCTATTCCGGTGCCGGCACGATCGAGTTCATCGCCGATGCCTCCGATGGGCTGAAGGCCGACCGTTTCTGGTTCATGGAAATGAACACCCGCCTGCAGGTGGAGCATCCGGTGACCGAGGCGATCACCGGCGTCGATCTCGTCGAATGGCAGCTTCGCGTCGCGTCCGGCGAGCCTCTGCCGCGCAGCCAAGACGAACTTTTCATCAGCGGCTGGGCCTTCGAGGCGCGGCTTTATGCGGAGGATGCCGAGCGGGGTTTTCTGCCCGCCACCGGCAGGCTTGCGCATCTGGACCTGCCGGAGGAACTGGCGCGGGTGGACAGCGGCGTGCGCGCCGGCGACCGCATCTCGCCCTTCTACGATCCGATGATCGCCAAGATCATCACCCGAGGCCCGGATCGCCAGACAGCGCTGTCGCTGCTGTCCGCCGCCCTTGCCGAGGTTCGCGCCACCGGCGTCACCACCAATGCTGCCTTTATTCGCCGGCTAACGATCCTGCCTGATTTCGCCGAAGGCCGGCCGGAGACAGGTCTCATCGACCGGCATCTGGCCGAATTGACGATCGGTCAGGCCCCGGCTCGCGAGACAATGGCGCTGGCCGCCTTGAAGCTTTCCGGCGCACTCGAGCCGAAGACCGTCAGCGATCCCTGGGGCCGCTTGTCCGGATTCCGGTTATGGTCGGAAGCATCCGACTTCGTCGAACTGGATTACCGCGGCCAGCACGTGCCGATCTCGTTCGGATCGACCGGAGAGGGCGTCTATGCGGCCGCGGTCGACGGCAGACAGGTCGATTTCGGCCTTTCTCGTCTGGGCGAAGATACCTATCTCTTGGAGGTCGACGGCCGTAAGCGCCGGTTCCATCTCGTGCCTGGCCATCGTGACCTGACGATCTTCGGCGATGGCGAAAGCTGGCACTTCGGCCTTATCGATCCCCTTGCCGGCGAGGATGAGGTTGCCGGCGGTGGCGATCGCATCGTCGCCCCCATGCCGGGCCTCGTCAAACTCCTTCGTGCCATGCCGGGAGCCTCTGTCGCAAAGGGCGAGGCCCTTGTCGTGATGGAAGCCATGAAGATGGAATTGACGCTTGCCGCGCCGCGCGACGGGACGATTGCCGACGTCCTCGTGTCGCAGGGCGAGCAGGTGATCGAAGGCGCCGTGCTGCTCTCCCTTGAGCAGGAGCAGGAAGCCGGGGAGCCGCAGGATGGCTGAATTCGTCCGCATCCACGAGATGGGGCCGCGGGACGGCCTGCAGAACGAGAAGCGCCTCATTTCCACTGCCGACAAGATCCGGCTGGTTGACCTGCTTTCGGCCTGCGGTTTCGAAAAAATCGAGGTGACGAGCTTCGTGCGTGCCGACTGGGTGCCGCAGATGGCCGACGGCGCCGAGGTCATGGCTGGCATTACCCGCCGTCCGGGGACGCTGTACACAGTGCTGACGCCGAACGTGCGGGGATATGCGGCGGCCGTCTCGGCCAAAGCGGATGAGGTTGCCGTCTTCGCCTCGGCGTCCGAAGGCTTCAGCCACCGCAACATCAATTGCAGCATCGCCGAGAGTTTTCAGCGGTTCGCCCCGCTGATCGATAGCGCCCGCCGCGATGGGATACCCGTCCGCGCTTACGTCTCCTGCGCCGTCGACTGTCCCTTCGATGGTCCGACGCCGCCGGCCCAGGTGGCGCGGGTGGCAACGGAGCTTCATGCGCTGGGTTGCAGCGAGGTGGCGCTGGCCGATACGATCGGCACAGGCACCCCGGATCGGGTCGCAGCCATGCTCGATGCGGTCTTGAAGCACCTGCCAGCGGCACATCTCGCCGGGCATTTTCACGATACGAACGGCAGGGCGCTCGACAACATCGCCGTTTCGCTCGAAAAAGGCCTGCGCGTTTTCGATGCCGCCGCCGGCGGCCTTGGCGGCTGCCCTTATGCGCCGGGAGCGGAGGGCAATGTCGCGACTGGCAAGACGGTCGATCATCTGCATGCGCTGGGGTTCGAAACCCGCATCGACCGCGACCGGCTGACCGAGGCAGAGGCTTTTGCCCGCAGCCTGAGGGGAGCACGCTGATGGGCGCTTACGACACGCTAACGCTGGAACGGGATCTCCGCGGGGTGGTGACACTGACGCTCGCCCGGCCCGAAAAGCACAATGCCATGAACGCACGGATGATCGCCGATCTGGCCGACGCGGCCGGCAAGCTCGCAGCCGACGATGCGGTGCGCGTCGTGGTTCTCGCATCCGCCGGCATCACATTCTGCGCCGGCGGCGATCTGCAATGGATGCGCGATCAGGCGGCGAGGGATCGTGCCGGCAAGATCGAGGGGGCGACGGAACTTGCTCTTATGCTGAAGGCACTCGACGACCTGCCGAAACCGCTGATCGGCCGGGTGCAGGGCAATGCCTTCGGCGGCGGTATCGGCCTGATGGCCGTCTGCGACATCGTGGTCGCGGCCGACAGCACCTGGTTTGCGCTCACTGAAACACGGCTCGGCCTGATCCCCGCCACCATCGGACCCTACGTCGTGCGCCGGATCGGTGAGGGGCATGCCCGTCGCCTGTTCCTCAACGCCCGCCGCTTCGATGCGGCCACGGCCCGCGAGATCGGTCTCGTTTCAGCCGTTCGCACAGCCGACGAACTCGATGCTGCGGTGGAAGAGGAGGTCTCGGCTTTCCTCGATTGCGCTCCCGGCGCTGTCGCCAGCGCCAAGAGCCTTGTGCAAAATCTCGCCCGCCAGGCGATCGAAGATCCGGTCGGCTACAGCACCGGCTTGCTTGCCGACCGTTGGGAAAGCGCCGAAGGCCGCGCCGGCATCGAGGCCTTCCTCAATCGCCGGCCGATGCCCTGGGCGGCTCCCAAGGCAGGTGGGGATTAGCCCCGGATCGGCTCCGGACCAGTCGAGCGTTATTGTTTCGGAATACCCGCCTTCTGGATCACGTCCGACCATTTCTGGATGTCGGCCTTCAGGCGGTTGCCGATCTCCTCCGGCGTGCTGGATCGGGCTTCGACGCCGAGATCCGCGAACCGCTTCTTGAGGGCAGGGTCGGCGAGCACTTCGACCAGCGTGGTGTTCAGCTTCTTCACCGCTTCCGGCGGCGTGCCCTTCGGCGCGAAGATGGCGTTCCAGGAGGTCACGTCGAAGCCCTTGACACCTTCTTCCGCGGCGGTCGGGACGTTCGGCGAGAGGCTGGAGCGCGACGGGCCGGATGAGGCGATAGCGGTCGCCTGGTTCTGCTGCAGGGCAGCCTTCAGCGCCGTCTGGCTGTCGACGATCAAGTCGAGCTCGCCGCCCAGCAGGGCGACCTGAAGATCGGGCGTGGCTTTGTAAGGGACGATGGTGAAATCGATCCCGGAAGCCGACTTGAAGAGCTCAGCTGCAAGATTCTGGCTGCTGCCGACGTTGATCGTCCCGACATTGAGCGCGCCGGGCTTGGCTTTTGCGGCTTCCAGCACATCCTTGAGGGTTTTGAACTTGCCGCCCGATTTGGTGACGAACACGAAATCGAAATAGGCAAGGCTCGATACCGGCACGAAATCGGCGACCGGATCGAATTGCAGGTTCTTGAAGAGCGGAACGCTGATCGCGGTGCCGTTCGAAAGCAGGGCGAGCGTGTAGCCGTCTGCCGGCGCGTTCAGCGCCGCCCGTGCCGCAACGGAGCCGCCCGCACCCGGCTGGTTCATGATGACGATCTGTTTGCCGAGCTTCTTGCCGAGCGACTCGGCAACCAGGCGTGCCGTAATGTCGGCAATCCCGCCGGGGCCGAAGGGCAGAACCAGCGTGATGTCCCTCGACGGATAGGCGTCCTGCGCCATGGCCCCGGCCGGCAGCATCAGGGTCACGGCGATGGCCAGAGATTTCATCCATCGCGCCGGCTGTCGGAACCGGCCCGCCGATCTCCCCGTAATTTTGTAATCCATTCTCTCCTCCTCCTCCTCTAAGGCCGCTCAGGCGGCGAAACCGTATAAACGTGCGGGATTGTCGACGAGCAGCCGCCGCCGATCCTCTTCCGTCAGCGCAAACCTCGGCACGAGATCCACGAGGTCGGCCTCGTCGACGGGTTCCTTGAGGTTCGGATGCGGGAAGTCCGTGCCCCACAGGCTCCGGTCGGGGCTTGCCGCCAGGAGCGCCTTGGCAAAAGGCACCGCCGTATCGAACGGAAAGCGGGAGATCCGCTCCGACCCGCAGACCTTGATCCAGCAGTTTTCCTGCCGCACCAGTTCCAGCAGCGTCTGAAACGCCGGCTGGTCGGTGCCGAGGCTGGTGTCGACGCGCCCCATGTGATCGATGACGAAGGGGACCGGCAGTCGGGCGATCATGTCGGAAAGCGGAACGATGTCGGCGGCATCGAGATGCAGGACGACATGCCAGTCGCGGCCCTTGATGCGGTCGATCACCCGGTTGAAGACGTCCAGGTCCGGTGCCCCGCCGAGATGGCGGACGAAGTTGAACCGCACGCCGCGCACGCCGCCGTCGTCGAGCGTCTGGTAGGCGCGGTCGTCAAAACTGTCATCTACGATCGCAACGCCGCGGTAACGATCCGGGCGCCAGGCGATCGCGTCGAGCATGGCGCGGTTGTCGGTCCCGTGGCAGCTCGCCTGGACGATGACGGCGCGGTCGATGCCAAGCCGCTCGTGGAGCCTCGCCAGCGCCTCTTTCGGTGCGTCGTCCGGCGTATAACTGCGGCTGGGGGCATAGGGGAACACGGCGCCCGGGCCGAACACATGACAATGCGCGTCGCAGCTATTTACAGGCAGTATGAAGTTCGGTTTCCGCCGCGTCCCGTGACCGCTCTCCTGGCGATGTTCGTTCATTTCTCCTCCCATGCGTATTTCAGATTGCTGCGGATTGCCTGGTTCCGACGCTGAGGCTTCGAAAGCTCGCATAACTTGCTTCGACGAGTTGATCGACGGCGGCTTCCCGGTCGTTTCCGTCGACCGTGCCGCCCGAAAGGCGGGTGACGCGGTCGGGATTGATGAGGGCGTAATAGAGGGAGCCGAGCAGGAACTGGCTGCGCCAGACGAGCCCCTCCAATGGCGCGCCCGGCACGCAGTCGGCGAGAGCCTTGATGAAGGCGCGGCTGGTCTCGTCGAACGCGTCCGCGATGATCGCCTGCGCGTCGGGATTTCCCTCTGCCGACAGGACCGCCCGCATGCGGGTGAATTCGGCACCGCCGCCATCGCCCTCCGAGGAGGAGACGAAGGCCGGCACGACATAGGCGCGCAGGATCGCCATCAGCCGCTGATCCGCATCGCTGATCCGCAGCGCTTCGCCCAGCAGTTCGCGGCGGCGGGCGTTCATCGGCACCGTGTGGCGCTCGTAGACCTCCCGCAGCAATTTTGCCTTCGAGCCGAAATGATAGGTCAGGCTGCCGACATTGGCTCCGGACGCCTTGGCGATGTCTCGCAGCGAGACGGCATTGTAGCCGCTGCGGGAAAACAGGGTGACGGCGTTTCTGAGCAAGGCTTCCCTCAGGTTCGGTCGCATCGAACATCCATTATCAACTGTACGCCCAATTTGTACAGTTGTACAAATTGGGCGTCAATCGAAATCGCGCGCCGAGACGGCCGAGACCATTTTGCGGCGGCGCCGGCTCCGGGAACCGATCCTTCCGAGGAAACGAGCTAGCGTTGTGGAAGCATGAAGCCGGCGAAAAAAGCGGCGAGCTCCGCGTGGGCATCAAGCGGCAGGACATGCGCGACATACTGGTCCGGCCGCACCACCACCATGCAGCCCTGTTCCCGGTCGATGCCGCGCATATCGAAAATGTCATGGCCGCTCTTGAGGTCGGGGCAGAACATCTTCTCGTAGTCGCGGAGCCCGTAACGGCCCTTCCGGGGCAGCAGGAAAGCCGGCATGGTTTCGACCGCAAGCGTGCGGTGGGCCTGCTGAAAGACGGCGCGGAAATCGATCACCGCGTCGATGTCGGCACCGGAAGGTGTATGTCTCTTCACCGGCGAAGAGGGGGAGTCCGCCAGGAAATCGCAAAGTGCCCGCAGGCGCGAGGAGGGTGCCGCACGATCCTCCGCCCCGGCAAAGGCATAGATGCGCCAGCGACCGTCGGCTTTCGCGGCATGACCGAGCTGCATCGGCTTGGCATCGACCAGCCGGATCACCGGCGCCGAATGGAACCGCGTGCCGATCGTCAACCCGCTGGCGAGATGCTGGTGGGTCGATTGGCCGGTCAGCACCGACGGCCTGTATCGGGTCGCCGTGCCTGCCGTATAACGCCCCGATCGAACGAAATATTTTTGCACTTCCGCCGGCTCGACGCCGTCGCCATCCGGATCATTGGGGGATTTCAGCGGTGCGCTCAGCATGGCCGACCATTCGCGGTCGAAGTCGATCAGTTCCTTGGCGATGGTCTGGCGCTCGGCGGAATAGCTGTGCAGCAGTTCGGGCCTGCTGCGCCCCTGCAGGACGGCCGCCAGCTTCCAGCCGAGGTTGAAACCGTCCTGCATCGAGACGTTCATGCCCTGGCCGGCCTTCGGACTATGCGTGTGGCAGGCATCGCCGGCGATGAACACATGCGGCAGGCGCCCCCCGGGAGCGTCCTCCGGCACGTCGTCGAACTTGTCGGTCAGCCGTTGCCCGATCTCGTAGACCGACCACCAGGCGACTTCCTTCACCTCGAATGTGTAGGGATGCAGGATGCGCTGCACAGCCGCGATCAGCTTGTCGACGGTGATGTTCCGGCTCGCGACCCGTTCATTTTCGTTAAGCTTGTCCATCTCCACATAGATGCGGACCATGTAGCCGCCTTCGCGCGGGATCAGCACGATGCTGCCTTCGCCCGCGGACTGGATGAGCGTCTTCAGGCGGATGTCGGGAAAATCGGTAACGGCCAGCACGTCCATGACGCCCCAGGCGTGATTGGCGGAATCGCCGTGCAGCGCCCGCCCGATCGATTTGCGCACCGTGCTGCGCGCCCCGTCGCAGCCGACGACGTAGCGGCCCCCGATGGTCTCGATCTCACCTTCGTGGGAGGGGTCGAGACGTTCCAACCTCGCGGTCACCGGATAATCCGAAGCCGCAGGATCGGTTTCGACGTCGATCAGGCGCCGCGAATAATGCGGCTCGAGCCTGGCCGGCGATTTGCGCATGACGTCGAGGAAAAAATCCTGCACGCGGGCCTGGTTGAGGATGACATGCGGGAATTCGGAAAGCCCGTCCTCCGTGTCGTCGATCCTGCCGCTGCGCACGATGTTTTCCCGCTTTGCATCGTCGGGTTTCCAGAACGAGGTCTCGTTGACCCAGTAGGATTCCCTCATCACCCTCTCCGCGAAACCGAAGGCGTGGAACATTTCCATGGTGCGGCAGGCGATACCGTCCGCCTGGCCGCGCAGCAAGGGCCCCGATCTCTGGTCGACGATGCAGGTCCTGATATCGGGAAAGGCAGACAGTTGCGCCGCGAGCGTAAGGCCTGCCGGACCGCAGCCGACGATCAGGACATCGACTTCGGAGGGAAGCGGTCCTTTGTCGACTGGCGTGCTCTGTCGATCCTCCGGGTGAAAGATTTCCGGGTCGCCGGGTTCGAACCCATTCAGATGGAATTGCATGGAACCAGTTTCCTCCGCATGTTTCTTGATGGGCGTCCGCTGAAATGGATTCGACGGATCCAATATTGATCAGTATGCTGATTATCAGTATACGTGTCAAGCTTGCGATGGTTTTGGAGAGTTTGGTGAAAGACAACGATGACATGCCGGGGCATCTCGCCCGCCGGTTTCAGCAGATCGCCGTGGCGGTCTTCCATGCCGAGGTCGAGCAAGCCGGCTACGACCTGACACCCGTCCAATACGCGGCGCTTGCGGCGATCAGCACCAATCCCGGGATCGATCAGGTAACGCTTGCGGGGCTGATCGCCTACGACCGGACGACGATTACCGGGGTCATCGACCGGCTGGTGCAGAAGGGCCTGCTGGTGCGCAATGCCAGCACCAAGGACAGGCGCGCCCGCGAATTGCAGATCACCGACGAGGGTCGCAAGACCTTGAGCGGCGTCGCGCCGGTGGTCGAGGCGGCGCAGGAACTCATGCTGCGCGGGCTGTCGGCAGATGAGGGCGACGAACTGCTGCGGCTTTTGCGCAAGGCGATCGCCGCCGGCAACGAGTTGAGCCGCGCACCGTTGCGCGAGGTTTCGGACACCGCCAAGACCAAGCCGGTCACCTGACGTGCTTCGGGCAAGGCGTGGCCCGGTTCCCGGAGCAAACTCCGTATCCGATCCCGCTCCGTTAACCATTTGTTGACCATATTGGCCGAGCCTCCTCTCCAGGCGCACCAGCCGTAACCCGGATACAGCAGGGAGAAGAGCATGACGCTCGTGACGTTGCCCAACAAGATCGTGCGAAACAGCCACCACACCGTTCTGGTGATGCGCGACGGTGGCACATGCCAGGCCGTCTGCGTGGTCAACGACGGCAGGATCGGCGACGTCTGCTCAAAGCTCGGCCTTATCGAAAGCATCGCCAGCAGCAAGCTCGATCACGGCGAAGTGGCGTTCGACGGCCGCGTTTGGATCACCCATTCCGACATGCCGCGTCCACTGCATGTGGGGCGCCACTAGGTCTTATCCCGCAGGCGAACGAAACATCCGGCCCTCGAGCATGCTCGAGGGCCGGATATCGGGGAGGTATCAGCGGAAGAGGTCGAGAATGCGTTTCGACTGTTCGTTGACGATGCTGAGGCCGATCGTCTGAAGTTGCTGCTGCACCTTCGTGGCGGCGAGCTTTACGGCGCTCTCTTCCATGTTGGCATCGACGAGGCGCCCGACGCCGCGGTCGATCGCATCATGCAGCTTGGAGAGGAACTCCGTATTGGCACCGATGCGGCTCGAGGTGGAGCCGAGCTTGGCGCCGGCGGAGGTGAGGCTCGAAAGCATGCTGTCGGTGGCCGAGATCATCCCGTCCAACTCGTCTTCGGTGGTCGAATTCGAGATCTTGATTTCGTTGGCGGTTGCCGACCCCTGCGATCCCGTATCAAGGAGATAATATTCGTAGGCGGTGCCGTTGTCGGTGGTGCCCGAATAGGCCTTGGTCAGAAGCCCGTCGGCGGCGTCACCGCTGCCGACCAGCGTCGTCGAGGCGGTATCGAAATCGATCGTGTTGAGGGCCGTGGTGCCGTCTTGGTTCGTCGATGGGGATGCCAGCAGCGACTTGACGCTCGGCGTCCCGGCGGAACTCAGCCAGTTCTCGCCGCTGAAGGATGACGACTCGGCGACCATGCCCAACTGATCCTTGAGTTGGCCGATCTCCGCATTGATGGCGTCGCGGTCCACGCCCGGCGAGCGCGCCAGGATAAGTTTTGCCTTGATCTCGGAAACGAGACCGGTCGCAGCCTCCATGCCGAGCGACGCCGTATCCGTCACCGCGGCTGCAAGGCCCGATGCGTCCTCGACTGCCGAAAGCGACATGCCCGTCGAACGCATCGAGGTGGCGATCGACCAATAGGCGGCGTTATCGGAGGCCGTATTGACGTTGCGGCCGGTTGCCACCTGGATCGTGTTACGCTCCAGCGCCTTGGCGGAGCCGGTCAGCAATAACAGCGCAGAAGCCGCCGACTGATTGTAAGAAATGCTGCTCATGAAGCGTCTCGCAGGTGGGAAGGACACGTTACGGGCTCAGGCAGTGAAGATTGGCGTCATGCCCTTGAGCTGTCGCCGCGTTGGCGCACGAACCCATCACCTGCAATCACCTTGCACGAGCGAGATTTCAAAGCATTTGCAGGATTTATTAAGGTTTTAATGATTGGCGGGTTTGTTGGCGGGAATGTGTTCAGATGCGGTAGACCTAAGAAATCACCGCTGCGTACTCTGAACTCAGAAGCCCTGAAATAAAAAGTCCGTCGCGGCGAGAATCTCGTCGCGATACGCGGAAAGGTCAGCAACCAGTTCGCCGAGATCCTGGGCCGGCACGGCGGCCATTCTTTGCGTCGCCATCACGTGCAGTTCGCCACGGATTGCAAAACGCGGGTTAAGACGTGGCATCGACCACGAAAGCTCCGCGACCGGATATAGCGGGACTATGACGCGAGTCTTGAGATCATCCAAAAGGTCCGCCTGAAGGTCGAGCACCAGCAGTTTGCTGGATGCCATTTTGTAAGCACGAAAACGCGCCATCAGAACTGGCGATACTTGGCGAGTGGCAAACCGTGTTTCTCGATATATTCATTTTCAAGCCGGATTGCCTCGGCATTCTCCAGCCGCCAAAGGCGTTCGCGCTCGGCCTTGATCGCCTTTGTTATGCCTTCTTCGGCCGCCCGCGATACGTTTATCTTCAGCTCGCGGGCTTCGGACACAAGGTTGCTGTCCAGCGAAAGATTGGCTGCTTTTCGGGCGGACTGGGACATTCCGATCTCCAAGTTTATGCGCAAACTATATGCGCATAAACGGTCATTGGAAAGCTCAGTCGTCCTTCATCTTCAAGGCCGCAATGAAGGCTTCCTGCGGGATGTCGACCTTGCCGAACTGTCGCATGCGCTTCTTGCCTTCCTTCTGCTTGTCGAGCAGCTTGCGCTTGCGGGTGGCGTCGCCGCCGTAGCATTTTGCGGTCACGTCCTTGCGCATCGCCGAGATCGTTTCGCGGGCGATCACGTTGCCGCCGATCGCCGCCTGGATCGGGATCTTGAACATGTGCCGCGGGATCAGGTCCTTGAGCTTCTCGCACATGTCGCGGCCGCGCTTTTCGGCAGCGGAGCGGTGGACGAGCATGGAGAGCGCGTCGACTGGCTCGCCGTTGACCATGATCGACATCTTCACGAGGTTTCCCTCGCGATAGCCGTGCAGATGGTAGTCGAACGAGGCATAACCCTTGGAGATCGACTTCAGGCGGTCGTAGAAATCGAACACCACTTCGTTGAGCGGCAGCTCGTAGGTGAGCATGGCGCGCTTGCCGACATAGGTGAGTTCGGTCTGGATGCCGCGGCGGTCCTGGCAGAGTTTTAGGATGCCGCCGAGATAGTCGTCGGGGGTGAGGATCGTCGCCTTGATCCACGGTTCCTGGATTTCCGAGATCTTGACCACGTCCGGCATGTCGGCCGGATTGTGCAGCTCGCGCTCGGAACCATCGGTCATCGTCAGCTTGTAGACGACCGAGGGTGCGGTGGCGATGAGGTCGAGGTCGAACTCGCGTTCCAGGCGTTCCTGGATGATTTCCAGATGCAGCAGGCCGAGGAAGCCGCAGCGGAAACCGAAACCGAGTGCTGCCGAACTTTCCATTTCGAAGGAGAACGACGCGTCGTTGAGGCGCAGCTTGCCCATCGCGGCGCGCAGGTCCTCGAAATCGGCGGCATCGACCGGGAAGAGGCCGCAGAACACCACCGGCTGGGCCGGCTTGAAGCCCGGCAGCGCCTTGGCGGTCGGGCGCTTGTCCTCGGTGATCGTATCGCCGACGCGGGTATCGGCCACTTCCTTGATCGAGCCGGTGAAGAAACCGATCTCGCCGGGGCCGAGGCTGTCGACGGCCAGCATTTTCGGGGTCAGGACGCCGACGCGCTCCACTTGGTATTTGGCATCGGTGCCCATCATGCGGATGGTCTGGCCCTTGGTCAGCACGCCGTCGAGAATGCGCACCAGAACCATGACGCCGAGATAGGTGTCGTACCAGCTGTCGACCAGCAGCGCCTTCAGCGGGCCTTTTTCGCCGAGTTCGCTCTTCGGCGGCGGCAGCTGGTGGACGATCGCTTCCAGCACGTCCGGAATGCCGAGGCCCGTCTTTGCCGAGATCAGCACGGCGTGCGACGCGTCGATGCCGATCACTTCCTCGATCTGTTCGCGGATGCGGTCGGGTTCGGCCGCCGGCAGGTCGATCTTGTTGAGGACGGTGACGATCTCGTGGTTGTTGTCGATCGCCTGATAGACGTTGGCGAGCGTCTGCGCCTCGACGCCCTGGGATGCGTCGACGACCAGAAGCGAACCTTCGCAGGCCGACAGCGAACGCGAGACTTCATAGGCGAAGTCGACGTGGCCGGGCGTGTCGATGAGGTTCAGGATATAGGTTTCGCCGTTATTCGCCTTGTAATGCAGGCGCACGGTCTGGGCCTTGATGGTGATGCCGCGTTCGCGCTCGATATCCATCGAGTCCAGCACCTGTTCCGACATGTCGCGCTCGGCAAGGCCACCGGTCGTCTGGATCAGCCGGTCGGCGAGCGTCGACTTGCCGTGGTCGATATGTGCCACGATCGAGAAGTTGCGGATATGGTCAAGCGGAGTGCGGGTGGAATTGGTGCTCATGGTCGCGCATATAGCAGCGCGAATCCCTGCCGCAAAGCGGAAAGATAACCTTTCGTTGAGGATAAAGCCCAGCGGCGTGGGCTATTTGGCGGGCTTTTCGGTCTCCGGACCGGTCATCACGGAGGCGTTCGGAAGCTGGGCGCTTCTGAGCCCGACATTCTCCCGTTCGTCGGCGGGCACGCCCACACGTTCCTTGAGGCGCCAGATCACGTAAGTCCCATAGGCGATCGCCACCAGGATCACGGCGTAGATGAAGGTGTGCTGGCCGAAAGCCGGGGTGAGCAGCGTCACCCCGAGCGGCACGATGGTCGCAGCCGTCGACCAGGCGACCAAGAGCGTCGAAGAGAGCGGCACGAAATCGCCGGGATCGGCCCGGTCGTTGGCATGCGCGTTGGCGACTGAATAGACGGTCTCGACCGCGCCGCCGAAGACGAGGAAGACGAGCATCAGGACGATCATCATCGAGAAGGACACGAACAACGCCGCGGTGCCCGCCGCGACAATCAGCGCGCAGGTGATCAACAGCACGAAACGGCGGTCGATGCGGTCCGACAGCATGCCGAGCGGATATTGCACGAACAGCAGGCCGGTCTGCATCACCAGCATCAGCAGCGCGACGTCCGCCTGCGCCACGTGGCTGGTGGTGGCGTAGATCGGCACGAAGCCCTGGATCACCATCGAGAGCCCGCCGGACGCGAGCACGCCGATCAGCCCGACCGGCGAGATACGCCAGGCCATCTTGATGTCGACATTGACATTGGCCGGCGCCGGCGGGTTCGGCAGGCGGGTGAGCCCGATCGGCAGGATGGCGAGCGCGGTGACGAAGACGACGGCAAGCGGCGCCAGATTGCCGTCCGTCGGAATGCGGCCGAACAGCCAGGCGCCGGCGCCGAGCCCCAGCACGAAGGCCATGTAGAAGAATGACATCGCCCGGCCCCGCCATTCGTTGGAGGCGGCGTGGTTGAGCCAGCTCTGGGCGATGATGAAATTGACGTTGGACGCTGCCCCGTAGACGCCGCGCGCCAAAACCCACCAGATCGGCGGCGGGTTGGTGGCGATCAGCACGGCGGCGATGATCACCATCGCCATCGAGCAGGAGAAGAGGCGAGCATGGCCTACCCGGCGGATCAGAGGTCCGCCGACGATGCAGCCGATCAGCCCGCCGAAGGCAAGCGTCGGAACCGCGGCGCTGGCGGCCCAGGAAGAGCCGGTCTCCGTCAGCACGAAGGGGACATAGGCGGACATGATGCCGCTGCCGACGGCGGCGATCGTCATCGAGACGACGATGCTGGCGATCGACAGGGGCGACGCCGTCTCGGATGTCTGGCCGTTCATCTCGTCCCCCGCAAGCGCGGGCGTTGGCGATTTCCGCCGATTTAAAGCCCGATACTGCTCCATAGCCGATGGACCATGACAGGAGCTATCGCGGAAGCGCCATCGCTTGTAAAATTCGCCAACTCTATCATTTGCGCACTTGATTCCACGATAAGAGAATGCAATTCTCAAATCATGGAAGCCACGGATCATGACATTGAAAACGCTATCAGCGAGCGGCTGAAGAGCCTGCGGGCCCGCGCCGGTCTGACGCTGGACGAGCTGGCGAACCGCTCCGGCGTCAGCCGTGCGATGATTTCGCGGATCGAGCGGGCCGAGGCGAGCCCGACGGCGGCGCTGCTGGCAAGGCTGTCGGAGGCCCTCGGGCTCTCCCTCTCGGCCTTTTTCGCCGATGACGAGCCGCAGAACTCGCCGCTCAGCCGCCGGGCGGAACAGAAGCTGTGGCGCGATCCGCATACGGGTTATCTGCGCCGCTCGGTTTCGCCGCCGGGCACGCCGAGCAGGGTAGATATCGTCGAGGTGGATTTCCCCGCCCATGCGCGGGTTAGCTTTCCGCCGCGCGAGGAGAGCCGGGTGATGACCCAGCATGTCTGGTTGTTCGAGGGCGTGCTGGAGATGGTCATCGGCGAGACCGTCCATACGCTTCATCCCGGCGACTGCCTCTACATGGATATCGGCGCCGCCTTCGACTTCCACAATCCGTCCGACAAGCCGGCCCGGTATGCGGTCATCCTCGACCGCGGCCGCTGAGCATTTTCATCAGGAGATTTTTCAAGATGACCGCCACCATCCGCATCCTCGATGCCGGCGAAACCCGCGCTGCCATAACCGATCTCTCCGAAACCCTGTCCGACTGCGTCAACGGCGGGGCTTCGCTCGGCTTCATGTTGCCCTTCGCGCCGGAGGATGCGGTCGGCTATTGGCAGGAGATTGCCGACGCGGTCGAAAAAGGCGGCATCATCCTCGCGGTGGCCGAAATGGAGAGCAAGGTCGTCGGCACGGTGCAGGTGGGCCTTGCCTCAAAGCCGAACCAGCCGCATCGCGGCGACCTGATGAAGCTCCTCGTGCATCGCTCTGCCCGCGGGCTCGGCCTGTCGCGCAGGCTGATGGAGGCGGTGGAAGCGGAAGCCGCACGGCGCGGCCGCACCCTTCTGGTGCTCGACACCGCGACCGGCAGCGAGGCGGAAAAGATCTATCCGCGCTTAGGCTGGGAGCGGGTCGGCGTCATTCCGGATTATGCCATGTGGCCGCAGGGCGGTTTCTGCGCCACCACGTTGTTTTACAAGCGGGTTGCTTGAGGGTCCAAGAAAAATCCACCAGCACGTCCCCCTCCATCTCGATTTATTCTTGCAAATCAGGGCATATGAACGGGCGCCCGTTGATCAGGCGCTATCATAGGGGGCTTTATGTTGATTTTTAATTCGCTGCCGGCGATCCGCCGCGCAGCCCTGGTGGCTTTGACGGCAACCGTCTGCTCCATCGCTGGTCAGGTTATGTCCGCCGACGTCAGCTTCGTGATGCGCAACGAACATCCGAACGCCGTCGAGGTCGAGCTTTATAGCCAGGACCGCAAGCATGTCTGGCCGGGCGGCAATCAGGTCTATTATCTGGATGACGGCGAATCCAAGCAGATCCACCTCTCCTGCCAGCAGGGCGAGAACATCTGCTACGGTGCCTGGGTCTCCGGCGACAAGCAGACCTATTGGGGCACGGGCCCGAACAACAAGGAAGCTTGCGAAGACTGCTGCTACGTTTGCAGCGGCGGCGAGACCGAGGAAATCAATCTGGTCGAGTAAGCGGGATCTGCAACAGGATCGGCCGCGCTGTCGGCCGATCCTTTCGGCTCAGCGGCTTTCTTGAGTGGCCGCAAACGGGGTGATGGCCGCTCGGCCGTCAGCGGGTCGTCCGTGAATGAGCACACCGTCGACATCGACCATCAAGATTTTCATTGCGTATTTCCCGTTCCGAAGAGAGATATAAAACAGGCGCCGCAAGCGAATATGCCGCCTCCACCATCGTCCATCCAGTAGCGGATGATCGGGAACATGACGCGGGATTTATATAGAATCGGACTATTGGCGTGCCTCTGGCTGAGCCTTGCCGCAGCTGCGGCCGCCGAGGATGTGCCGAAATTCGCGCAGTTTGCCGAGAAAGTCTATTCCGGCCCGAGTGCTCCGGTAAAGCTGGTGACGGAGGACGACCGGAGCTTCGCGACCCGGCTGAGGGCAGCGGCGAAACAGCCGGTGAATTTTGCAGGGCATTATATTCTCACGACATGGGGCTGCGGCGCCGAATGCCTGGGCGGCGCAGTCATCGATGCCCGCAGCGGCAAGGTCACCTTCCTTCCCTATTCAGTCTGCTGCTGGGGTGAGGGCGAACCCTTTTATTACCGCAGCGACAGCCGGCTGATCGTCTTTTCCGGCGTGCTCAACGAGGAAAGCGCCAAGGGCGCGCATTTCTTCGAGTTCAGGGACGGCGCCTTCAGGCACCTGACGAGCCGCGCCAAGGACGGCACGGCCCTTTCCGGCATTCCGAAGCCGGCGAAATAGCCTGCCGGTCAACCGCCGGTGTTCAACATCCTCTTGAAAGCTGTGATGATCAGTCCGGCCAGTTCGCGATGGATATCGTGGCGCGGCCGGCTGGTGTCGCTGCAGATCGGGTCTGGCTCGCCGACCTTCTTCAGGAATTCCTCGGCGCCAGGCTTGCAGACGGGCAGGAAGCTGAAATGGTCGGCCTTATCGACTTGGGCATAAGTCGCTTTCGAAGCCTTTTTGGCGAGCGCCTCCGAAAGCACGGCGGCCGGGATCTCACCCGCGCCGCCCAGATTGATGAAGGCGAGCGGGATATCGATCGCCCCGATACTATCGGGCTTGAAAGCCTCGACCAGACCGGGATCAACCAGCACCGCTCCCGAAATGCGGGCGTCCCGGTTCGACTGCTCGAAGCGGCTGCGGTCGACGCTGTCGAGGTTCAGCGGCTCGACCGCCACCTCTTCGCCGCCGGCAAAACCGCGCCCGCCGCGAAACCAGCGGCAATCCATCATGCCGGAATTGGTCTCGCAATAGTGCTTGTAGGCATCGAGATCGGCACGCGCGCCGGCAAGCTCGATTGCCGTGCTGCCGCCAAGCGAGAAACCGAGCACACCGATGCGTGTTTTGTCCACCGAAGTCTTGAAGCGCTGATCGGCTGAAAGCGCGGTGATGACGTCCGAGATATCCTGTGTCCGCTCCCAGATTTTAGGCGTGGCCTCCGGCGTGGAATCACCGCTCGTTGTACCGGGGTGATCGGGGCCGGCAACGATGAAGCCGGCTTTCGCCAGTTCGATGGCGATCCAGCCCATGCCGTCTGCTCGTGAGCCCGAACCATGCGAGACGAGTACGAGAGGGAACCGGCCGGCTTCGATGGTGGCGTTTCGGGAGGCGGTGGAATTTTCAAATATTGGGTTTTCGCCGGCGGAGCCGGTTCGGCCGTCATCCTTCGACGGATACCAAACAGTCACTGCCAGCGCGCGGTCGCGGGTGGGTGAGACGACGCTGATCTTCTGGATGCCGACGGGCAGGACATCGCCGGCAAAGGCGGTATCGGCCAGGAACGGACTGATGAAGGGAAGAAGAACAAGAAAGGGAAACTTCAATCGCATGTGAGCCTCGTCCGTTTTAAAAACGAAGGCTCCTTCCTCGCGTCATGGCGGCCTTTCGGCGACCTCGATCACGTTCGAGGTCGTCCTCGAACGTGATCTTGTCCTATGGCCTCAAGCCCCGGCGCGCTTTTCCGTCAGGAAATAGAGGAAGGCGATGACCGGCAGGGCAAGTCCGAGCGACGAGGCAAGCAGCCAGCCGCCCTCGGCAAAGGCCCAGGCGCCGACGGCGGAGCCGATCGCGCCGCCACAGAAGAAGGTCGCCATGTAGAGGCCGTTGAGCCGGCTTCTCAGGTCCGCGCCGAGATTGTAGATCGACCGCTGGCCGATCACGAGCGTCATCGTCACCCCGAAATCGAGCAGGATGGCGGCAATCGTCAGCAGCGCGAGCGCAATGATCGAGCCTTCGGGCGCGATATGGGTGATCAGGAAGGCGACGGCGACGGCTCCGATCCCAAAGATCGTCGCGGGCCGGCCGAGATCCCGGTCGGCCAGGCGTCCGGCGATCGGCGAGGCGATGGCGCCGGCCACACCTGCCAGGGCAAACAGCGCGATGCCGGCCTGGCTGAGATGGAAGGCGGGGCCGGCGAGAACCAGCGGCGTCACCGTCCAGAACAGACTGAAAGTGGCGAACTGGCAGGCCTGGTAGAACGCCCGGCGGCGCAGGACCGGCTGGGTTGCGTAAAGGCGGCCCATCGATGCGAGCAGGGCGAAATAGGAGAGTTTTGTCTGCGGAATGCGCTTCGGCAGGCGGGCGGCAAGCACGAAGCCGAGCACGATCATCGCCGCAGCCGATAGGAAAAAGACGATGTGCCAGGAGGAGAACTCGGCAACGAAACTCGAGACCGGCCGGGCCATCATGATGCCGATCATCAGCCCGCTCATGACATTGCCGACCACCCGGCCGCGATTGGCGTCATTGGTCAGGCTGGCGGCAAACGGCACGATCATCTGCACGGCGGTGGAGCCGATGCCAATCGCCAGCGACGCGGCGAGGAACGGGACGGTCGCGGTCGACAGGCCGGCTCCGAGCAGCGCCACGGTGACCGCGCCGATCATGGTGAGGATCAGCCGGCGGTTTTCCAGAAGGTCGCCGAGCGGCACGACCAGCAGCAGGCCGAGGCCATAACCGATCTGGGTCAGCGTGACGATAAGGCCTGTCGCATGCGTCGGCAGGCCGATCGAGGCGGCGATCGGCCCTGCGAGCGGTTGGGAATAATAGAGATTGGCGGCGATGAGCCCGCAGGCTGCTGCCATGACGAAGGTCATCGCGGCGGACAAGCCGGAGGCGGCCGTCGGCGTGGCCATCGTTGCGGTATTGGTGGTCATGGAAAGCTCCTTGGGAGGAAGGATTGCATTGAAAAATCAGTCGAGAAGTTTCATGGCCGCATCGACCACGGAAAAGGCGCGGTCCCGGTTCGGCCCGGTTTTGCCGAGCACTCTCAGGCCTTGCGTCACAGAGAGCAGGACGTGGGCGGTGGCGAGGGGATCGATCGCCGGCGGAATGGAGCCATCCGCCTGGCCTTCGCGGATGAGTGCCTCGATCATGGCTTCGGTCCGGGCCATCGAGCGGCCCACCCGTTCGGCTGCGTCGGCATCGTAGACCGCGAGTTCGATCGCCGTGCCGACAACGAGGCAGCCGCGCCGGCCGTTTTCGCCGTGGGAGGCTTCGGCATAAAAGCGCAGCATGCGGGAAACCTTGTCGCGGCCGTTTGCGCCTTCGGCCAGTTCCTGGTCGAGAAGTGCATTGCGGACCTGCTTGTAGCGGTCGAAGCTTGCGAGAAAGACGGCCTTCTTGTCCTTGAACGCCTTGTAGAGACTGCCGGCGGCAAGCCCCATGGCGTCCTTCAGCTCGGAAATCGAGGCCGCGTGATAACCCCTCTCGGAAAAGACGATGATCGCCTTGTCGAGTGCATCTTCGATCTCGAATTCGCGGGGGCGACCCGGCGGACGCCCAGTGCTGTTGATGTCCATGATGTCGGCTTAGTTTGGAAACGATCGTTCCCAAATAGAGGCGTCTTTGCGCTTCGTCAAGGGAAAACCTGGCCGTAGTATATGAAGTTTCGATGTTGGCGGGCGTGCGGGGTCCGACGATTAGCGGGAACACTTGAGGCGCCCGGCGGTTACGTCCCTGTCACCAACCGCAAAAGCTGGAGGCAGACATGAGCAAGAGTGACGTACAGGAAGCCGTAAAACGCGCCGAACGCCAGGTCGAGAACACCAGTGCCGGCGGCCACCTCGGCGGCACCTATTACGGCCAGAACCCGGACGGCAAGACGGCGTCCACCAATACCAATGTCGGCAAGAACCGTCCCAACACCGGCAGCAGCTAGACGTCACCACCATCAAGGGATTTTGGAGAGCCCCGCCGCGTGCGGGGCTTTTTTGTTCTATGATCCAAAAATCCGGTTGCGAAAAAAATCGGTCGGCTCTGTCGGGAGAGAAGGGGCCCGGCCGTCCTTGGTTCAAGGATGGGCATGGCGATGCTGCGCATGCCGTCCGGATTTCGGAACCTGTGACATAGGGGAGTAGACATGAGTAGCAATTATCGTTGGGTGATCGTCGCTGCCGGCGCCTTGATGGGCTGCGTCGCCGTCGGCACGATGTTCTCGCTGGCCATCTTTCTGGAACCGATCGCCAAGGCGACCGGCTGGTCGCATGCCGGTATATCGAGCGCCATGACGCTCAATTTCGTCGTCATGGGCCTCGGCGGCTTCATGTGGGGCACGTTGAGCGACCGTTTTGGCGCACGCGTCGTCGTGCTGATCGGGGCGGTGCTTCTTGGCCTGGCGCTGGTGCTCGCCAGTCAGACGCAGAGCCTGATCGCCTTCCAGCTGATCTATGGCTGCCTGGTCGGGCTTGCCGCGAGCGCCTTTTTCGCGCCGATGATCGCCGTCACCATGTCCTGGTTCGACGAGCATCGCAGCCTGGCTGTTTCACTGGTATCGGCCGGCATGGGCATGGCGCCGATGACCATCTCGCCCTTTGCCCGCTGGCTGATCACCGCCTATGACGACTGGCGCATGGCGATGCTCTTCATCGGCATCGGCGCCTGGATCTTGCTGCTGCCGACGGCCTTTTTGGTCCGCAATCCGCCGGCCGTGGCGGCTGCGGGCGGCACGGCCTCCGAACCGCAGGCAGAAGGTGCCGGCATGCCGCTGTCGCGGGTGTTCCGCTCGCCGCAATTCCTGGTGCTTGGATTAACCTTCTCGGCCTGCTGCGCTGCCCATTCGGGGCCGATTTTCCACATGGTGAGCTATGCGATGTTCTGCGGCGTGGCGCCGATGGCGGCGGTCAGCATCTACAGCGTCGAGGGCGCGGCCGGTCTCGGCGGCCGCATTCTGTTCGGCGTGCTGGCCGACCGGCTGGGTGTCAAGCCGGTGTTGATCGGCGGCCTGATGGTCCAGGCAGCCGTCATCGCCGCCTACACGATGGCAAGCGATCTCAGTCAGTTCTACATGTTGGCGGTGATCTTCGGCGGCACCTATGGCGGTGTCATGCCGCTCTATGCGGTGCTGGCGCGCGACTATTTCGGACCGAAGATCATGGGTACCGTGTTCGGCGCGGCGACCATGCTCTCGAGCCTCGGCATGGCCTTCGGACCTCTCGCCGGCGGCTGGGCCTTCGACCATTTCGCAAATTATGACTGGCTGTTCTTCGGTTCGGCGCTGGTCGGTCTCGGGGCGGTGGCGATCGCTCTCGCCTTTCCGCCGCTGCCACGCCAGCCGGCACAGCTTCAGGCCGCTTGAGCGGCTCACACATGCTGAGCCACAAAGCAAAAAGCCCGGAAAATTCCGGGCTTTTGAAATTCAGTGATCTGCCGGGGCCTTGCGGCCCTTGGCTCGAACCGGGGCCGGAGCAGGCTCCGCCGCTTCGCGTTCAAGGCGAAGCTGCCTCAGTTTCTCGGTTTTCTTTTCCCGCTGGGTCGCTTCCGCCGAAATGATGGAGCGCGCGGTGTGATCTGTCGCGGCAGCTTTGTCACGCGCGGAAAGCTTGGTGGGATTGAAGAATTCGTCCTTGGTGGCGGCCATAATATCCTCCTTCCTGATGGGATGTCCGTGCGGTCGACAAATTATCCGCGCGCCGGACGGACCACTTTTTTGGGAGCCGGCAGGAGGCCTTCGCGCTGCATCTTCTTGCGCGCCAGCTTGCGGTAACGGCGAACGGCTTCAGCCTTTTCGCGCACCCGCTTTTCGGAGGGCTTCTCGTAGGCGCTGCGCGCCTTCATCTCGCGGAAGACGCCTTCGCGCTGCATCTTCTTCTTCAGCACCCGGAGTGCCTGCTCGACATTGTTGTCTCTGACTAGAACCTGCAAACTAAATCCTTTCCATTGCGGGCAGATCCCGCGTTCGATCAAGATGTTGAATTACTTGCCGATACGAATGCTCGACGGCTTCAGCCAAGGTCCGGCTGGGGCGGCGTCGGAAGCCTCGTCCTTCTTGGTGGACGATGCGGTCTCGGAAGTGTCGATATCACTTTCGACGATCCGGCGCTCGAAATTCTCGCTGCCGAAACGTACCCGGTATTGGTTTTCACCTCGGTCGGCTGCCGGCAAAAGGCCCACGACGCGGCATGTCCGGTCGCCAGTGGCGGTCCGGGTAAGGCCTGCCTTGAGGACGATGTTATCGCCTATGGCATAGACATTTGCGCTCATCGTGGTCTCCTTGAACCGGCCAAAAGCCGGGGCAAAACAAAAAGGCCGGGCGTTACCCCGACCTCTTCCCGTCATTCAAGCCGTCGCTGCCAGTACATCCGTGGTCAGCCGAGGCGAATGACATCCTTATGCGGCCCGGAGGTTGTCGGCCGAGCTCTTGCCGGACTTGCGGTCGCGAACGATCTCGTAGGAGATCTTCTGACCTTCCGTCAGGGAAGACATGCCGGCACGTTCGACAGCCGAAACGTGAACGAAAACGTCCGTCGCGCCGTCATCAGGCTGAATGAAGCCGAAGCCCTTGGTGCTATTGAACCACTTTACGGTGCCAGTATTCATAACGATTTCCTTTCAATCGTTAGAGATTGCGGACAGTATTCCGTCCGCTTTGATCGATATTTGAGAGGAAATCTGACTGAGCACCAGGCCCGTGAACAAAGGTCGCAAGCAATTTTCGATAGCGTCAATATAAGCTTTATCCGTTGATAATCAATGCTGCCGCGGAGATTTAATTTTCCGGGCGCTCAACGGCAATGCCGATTTTCTCAATCAACGACATGATTTTACAATGCAATATCGAAATTAGCAACCGCTTTGGCCGGTTCGGCGACCGATTCTGAAGCGTCGACAGCCGGCTTTCGAACACCACGCCCGGAGGATCGCTCCGGGCGTGGCGCATGTCACTACGACGATCTGGTCAGAGCGTGCCGGCGCGCTGCTGCGTCATCATGTAGGTGTCGTAGGAATATTCGGCGATCTGCGCCCAGAGATAAGCGTCCTTCTTGAAGGCCTGCTGGCTGTCGTAGATCTTCTTGAAGGCCGGGCTCTTGGCCGAGAGGTCGGCATAGGTCTCCATTGCTGCCTTGAAGCAGACATCCATGATCTCGCGGCTGAAGGCTTTCAGCACCGCGCCTTCGGCAACCAGCTTCTTCAGCGCCGTGGCGTTGTGAGCATCGTAATTGGCGAGCATGCTCATGTTGGCCGCGGCGCAGGCATCGGTGACGATCTGCTGGTAGCTTTTCGGCAGGCCCTTGAACTTTTCAAGATTGAAGAAGGCATGCATGGCCGGGCCGCCTTCCCACCATGCCGGGTAATAGTAATATTTGGCGACCTTCACGAAGCCGAGTTTTTGGTCGTCATAGGGGCCGACGAATTCGGTGGCGTCGATCGTGCCCTTTTCGAGCGCTGCATAGACATCGCCGCCGGCGATCTGCTGCGGGGTGACGCCGACCTTCTGCATCACCTGGCCTGCGAGGCCGGCAATTCGCATCTTCAAGCCCTTCAGGTCATCGATCGTGTTGATTTCCTTGCGAAACCAGCCGCCCATCTGGGTGCCGCTATTGCCGGCGGGCAGGGCATAGAGATTGCGCGGGGCCAGGAATTCGTTGATCAGGTCGTTGCCGCCGCCGGCCGTGAACCAGGCATCGGTCATGCGGGCATTGAGGCCGAAGGGAATGGCGGTGCCGAGCGCAAACGCCGGGTCCTGCCCGATATAATAATAGGAGCAGGTATGGGCCATTTCGACGGTACCGTTGGCAACCGCGTCTGCCGCCTGCAACGGCGGCACGATTTCGCCGGCCCCGAATGTCTGGATCGTGAACTTGCCGTCGGTGGCGTTCCTGACGCTATCGGCGATCTGGTTGGCGGCGTTGAAGATGATGTCGAGGCTTTTCGGGAAGGAGGACGTCAGTCGCCAGCTGACCCTCGGGCTTTCCTGGGCAATTGCCGGAGCGGCAAGTGCGGTTGCGGCAGCGGCGCCGACCCCGGCCGTGGCGGCCTGCTTGAAGAAACGTCTGCGGTCCATGGAATCCTCCTCGAAGCAAAAAGTGCGCGGCCAGTCCCGGCCCTGTCGATTTCGCTCATAATCCTTTCATTTCGGGAACGGCAAGGAAATTCCAAAAAGTCGCACTGGTACCCGGCCAACCTCAAGGCCGACCGGGCAATTGCGCGCGCGAAGTTCGTATTCACCATGGAAGAGTTTGGTCGTCGAACGAATTGGCGCGGGTTGCCGGCATGAGTGTTTCGATCTTTCACCGCCACTTCAAGGACGTGACTGCCATGAGCCCGATCCAGTACCAGAAGAGCATCCGCCTGCACGAAGCCCGCCGCCGGCTGCTGGCGGAAGCGGGCGATACGGCGCGTGTTGCCTTCTCGGTTGGCTACGAAAGCGTCACCCAGTTCAGCCGCGAATATTCCCGACAGTTCGGCGCCTCGCCGGCCCGCGATGTCGGACGCCTGCGCGACAGGATGGCTGGCGATATCGAACTGGTCGAAGGTTGATAGAAAAAAGCCCGAAGCAATGCTCCGGGCTTTGATGTTGCGAACGCACGCTGTTTACAGCGTGCCCTTGCGCTGCTGCACCATCATGAAAGTATCGTAGCTGTATTCGGCGATCTGGTTCCAGAGATAGCCTTCCTTCTTGAAGGCCTGCTGGCTGTCGTAGATCTTCTTGAAGGCGGCGTTCTTGGCGTTGAGTTCGGCATAGACTTCGAGCGCAGCCTTGTAGCTGGCTTCGAGGATTTCCGGGCTGAACGGCTTCAGGACCGCACCTTCCGAAACGAGCTGACGCAGCGCCTTGGCGTTGCTGGTGTCGTAGCGGGAGAGCATGTTCTGGTTGGCATTGGCGCATGCATCCTTGATCATGCGCTGGTAGCTCTTCGGAAGGGCGTTGAACTTTTCCTTGTTCATGAAGGCGTGGACGGCCGGGCCGCCTTCCCACCATGCCGGGTAATAATAATACTTGGCGACCTTCACGAAACCGAGTTTCTGGTCGTCATAGGGGCCGACGAATTCCGTGGCGTCAATCGTGCCTTTTTCGAGCGCCGCATAGACGTCGCCGCCGGCGATCTGCTGCGGAGTAACGCCGAGCTTCTGCATCACCTGGCCTGCGAGGCCGGCAATGCGCATCTTGAGGCCCTTCAGGTCCTCGATCGTGTTGATTTCCTTGCGGTACCAACCGCCCATCTGGGCACCGGTATTGCCGGCCGGCAGCGCGAAGAGATTGTAGCCGCCAAGGAAATCGTTGAGCAGCTCGTTACCGCCGCCGACCGAGAACCATGCATTGGTCTGGCGGGCGTTGAGACCGAATGGAACGGCGGTACCGAGCGCAAACGTCGGATCCTTGCCGATATAGTAATAGGCGCAGGTATGCGCCATTTCGACAGTGCCGTTGGAAACGGCATCCGCGGCCTGCAGCGGCGGCACGATTTCGCCAGCGGCGAAGGTGTGGATCGTAAAGTTGCCGTCCGACGCTTCCTTGACGCTTTCGGCGATGTCAGTGGCCGCGGACCAGAGAATGTCGGTATTCTTGGTGAACGACGAGGTCATCCGCCAGGTGATCTTCGGGGATTCCTGGGCAATTGCAGGCGCTGCGAGCGCGGTCGCTGCGGCGGCGCCCACGCCGGCGGTCGCGGCCTGCCGGAAGAAGTTTCTGCGGTTCATGGGATCTATGCCTTCTAAACTTTGGGAGGTGCCCGGATTTTGGCCCGCGCGGTGCAGCTCATAGTCCTTTCGTTTCGGGAACGGCAAGAAAAAAATCCAGAAGATTACGCTGCGCCGCAGTAAACCTTTCCGGATATTGCGCGACGCCTTCCCGCTGTCTTTCGATCGCGGGGAGGCAGAAATTTCTTGAAGTTTTCAGGCAGGGCTTTAATTTAGAACAATTCTAATAAGAGGTTTTTCATGCTCGCCCGTCTTCTTTCCAGTTCCAAGCGCCCATTCTCCTCCCTCGACGAGAAGGAAATCCTGGCGCTCGCCATCGCTTCGGAAGAGGAGGATGCGCGGATCTATCTCGCTTATGCGGACAATCTCAAGGATCAGTTTCCCGCATCCGCCAAGGTGTTCGAAGACATGGCGGATGTCGAGCAGACCCATAAGAACATGCTGATCGAGATGTTCCGCTCACGCTTCGGCGAACGCATCCCGCTGATCCGCCGCGAACATGTGCGCGGCTTCTACGAACGCAAGCCGGATTGGCTGACCCGCAACCTGTCGCTCGACACCATTCGGGAACAGGCGGAAGCCATGGAGCAACAGGCTTTCCGGTTTTACACCGAAGCGGTAAAGCAGGTTTCCGATGCCTCGACGCGGCAGCTGCTCGGCGACCTGGCGATTGCCGAGCAGGGGCACGAGGACATCGCCCGCATGCTCGGCGACAAGCACGTGACCGACGACGTGAAGACCGAGGAAGACGAGACCGCCCGCCGCCAGTTCATCCTCACCTACGTGCAGCCGGGTCTCGCAGGATTGATGGACGGCTCGGTCTCGACGCTGGCTCCGATCTTCGCAGCGGCCTTTGCGACGGGCGACACCTGGTCGACCTTCCTGATCGGCCTGTCGGCCTCGGTCGGTGCCGGCATTTCCATGGGCTTTACCGAAGCCGCCCACGACGACGGCAAGATTTCCGGACGCGGTTCTCCGATCAAGCGCGGGTTTGCCTCCGGCATCATGACGGCGCTCGGCGGCCTCGGCCACACGCTGCCCTATCTCATTCCGCATTTCTGGACCGCGACCATCGTCGCCGCAATCATCGTCTTCTTCGAACTCTGGGCGATCGCCTTCATCCAGAACCGCTACATGGAAACGCCGTTTCTGCGGGCCGTGGTCCAGGTGGTGTTCGGTGGATCGCTGGTGCTCGCCGCAGGCATTCTGATCGGGAATGGGTGAAGCGCGACGGCTGAACGTCCTGAGCCCAAAGCGAAGGGCCGGGATCCGGTGCGGCACACTCCCGAAGCTCAAACGAGCAGCCTGAAGTCTGCTGGGAAGAGCCTCACGCCGCCTGTTGCGGCGCCCTGACCCGGGGTACCTCGAGCGAAAACACCGCGCCGCCGTCGTTGTGGGTGGTGAAATGCCCCCCGAGCTGTTTGACGAAATTGGCAATCAGTTTGCTGCCCATGCCGCCGGTCCGATTGAAGGCCTCGATGCCCGGGCCGTCGTCGCGGATGACGAGGCTCAGATTGTCGCCGTCTTCGCCGAGTTCGACGGAAAGCTTGCCGCTTTGACGACCGACAAAGGCATATTTGAATGAGTTGGAAACGACCTCGTTGATGATCATCCCAAGCGGCAGAGCCTGTTCGCGATCGACAGTGAGCGCCTGCAGCCTGAGATCGAGCACGACAGGCGTCTCGTAGCCCGAGGCGATGTCGTTGATCAGCTTGGTGGCATAGGGCGCCACCTCGACCTGTTCGAACTGGTCGTTCTGGTAGATCTGCTCGTGCACGGCGATCATCGCCGCGATGCGCCTCGTCATGTCGTCGCGCGCATCGACCGGTAATGCCTGCAGCCGCACGAGCGCCAGCACCGCCTGGAGATTGTTCTTCACCCGGTGATGAATTTCCCGCAGCAGGAAGCGATTGCGCTCCACCGCCTGCTCCAGTTCCTCGTTGCGGACGGCGGTCCGGTAGAGAAGGCGGTTGATCCAGAAGGCGCCGAGGACCAGCAACGCCATCAACGGCAGCATAACCAGCGCGTCGGAAAAGAGATTGCGCCAGAACTGGTCGAGAATTTCCTGCCGTGCGATTGCAGCAAGGGCGATGAGAGGCCATCCGGAGACCTTCCAGAAGGCGACGATGCGGGCGTGACCGTCGATCGGGGAGACCGGACTGTGGTAGAAGCCGGAGGGCATTTGACGCGTCATCGGGTACCACGCGGTCGTGCTGAGATCGATCGGGCGTGTTGCCGCCGGCCGCCGTGCGATCAGCCAGCCGTCATCCCTGATGATCAAAATCGTTGAATTCGGCCCAAGCCCCATCGAGGCCCAGAAGCCGTCCAGGCTCTCGTTCGGGATGGTAATGCTGGCGACGCCTCGGAAAATCCCGTTCCGGTCGATCCGCCGTGCGACGGTGAAGGATGGCTTGCCGGCCCGTTCGTTGTCGAGCAGCCGAGTGAATGTCAGTTCCTGGCCATCCCTCAGCCTCGCGAAATAGGCGCGTTCGTTCTCACTGTTGGATATGCTTCCAAGGGCATCCCCGCCGGGGCTGGAAAAGCGGACGACGCCGGCATCATCGAGAAGCGAATACTGAAAACCGGCCGGCAGTTGGCCGACAGCCCGCAACAGGTCGGCCGCAAGATTGGGCGAGGCATCGATGGGCCTGTCCCCCACCTCGGTTTCGATGCGCCGCAGGGCCTGGTCGCTCGCCTCGATCATCCACTCGAGGTGGGCCGCGACAACATGCGCAGACGAGAGGGCGCGGGCTTCGCCTTCCTTCAGGGCGTTCCGGTAGTTTTCGAGGACAATAAGGCCGGCGACCGTCAGCAGGACAAGGGCAAACACACCGGTCAGCAGGATCGGGAGGGCAGGCCTCGTTACACGGGCCGCGCGTGGCAAACCTGTTTTCACCTCGTCACGCACAACCCGCTCCGGTTTCAGAGATTCCCTCCTAGCAGGTTGGCTGCATTGAGGAAATGTCTTCCGATATGCCGATACCAAAAACATTCGCCCGCAGCCTCTATGGTTGCAGGCGAATATTAACTTGTACTTAAGTGTGTGACTTATTTCAACGCGCCGACCAGCAGGTCGCGGCCGTTTTCGATGGTGACCCAACGTCCCGTGTTGAACGAGGCCTGACGCTTCAGGAAGGTGTAGGGCGTCGCAAACCAGGGCTTCACCTCGTTATCGAGGTTGTCCAGGATGAAGTCGCCATCGGACGTGCGCAACGTAAGCACCGCATGGCCTTCGCCGTCCGGCTTGCGGACGACGGTCATCAGAAGGTCGGAAAGGGCAAAGCCTTGAGCGGCAAGTTCCTTGCGCTTTTCGAGTGCATAGTCTTCGCAGTCTGCGAAATTCGTCGGATAGCTCCAGACCTCTTCGCGGCCATAGACTTCCCGGTCGGTCTTGGCGATGTAGCGGGCGTTCACGGCCCGGTTGATCTGACGGACGGTAGCCCAGCCTTTGGCGCTGACTTTGGGGGAAGGAGCGGAACGGCTCTTGATCGAACATTCCGCCGTATATTTCTGGCAGAATTCGTAATGGCCGATCGGCTGGGAGGTGACGGCGCCGGTGACCATGGCGGCCATTGGTCTTGGAGCCGGAACTGCGGCACTCACTGGTACAAGTATGCTAACTAGGATCACGGCGAAACGCCGTGCCTGCAAGGCTATCTTCATGGACCCGTCCCTTCAAATCCTAATGAAAGGTTAAGGGCGTACGGGAGAGAGAGTCAATCGGTGACTTTTGTTAACGGCYCACCATTCGCATTATGGTTAAGGCTGCAACATTTTTGTATCAGCCCAAAATTTAATCATTAAGTATTAGGGCCGAGACCGCGGTTCTCAATTTTTCGATATCCTGGGGCCTGGAAAGCCGGTGGTCTCCATCCCGGATCAGCGTCAGCACGACATCGTCGGCCGGCAGGAACTCGACGAGCTTCAGCGCGTGGGCGTAGGGCACGTCCGGGTCCTTCATGCCCTGCAGGATATGCACCGGGCAGCCGGTCTCGATAATCCCTGTCATCACCGAGTTTTTGCGGCCATCCTCGATCAGGTCGCGCGTATAGATATTGGGTTCGGCGCTGTATTCGGAGCGCTCCTCGAAATAGCCGCGTTCGGCAAGCGACTGCCGCTCAACCTCGGTAAGCTTCGGTTCGATCAGTTCCGCCGTGAAATCCGGCGCCGGAGCGATCAGGACGATGCCGTCGACTTTTGCGGCCCTCTTCCGCTTCTTCAGTTCCTGCACCAGGCGCAGCGTGATCCAGCCGCCCATCGAGGAGCCGACCAGGATGACGCGTTTCGGCCTGATGTCGTCGAGAACGGCGGCAGCTTCTTCCAGCCAGCGCGAGATCGTGCCGTCGCGGAAGGCGCCGCCGGACGCGCCGTGGCCGGAATAATCGAAGCGGATCGCTGCGAGCCCGAGTTCGTCGGCGAGCGCGTCGAGTTCGACGGCCTTGGTGCCGGTCATGTCCGACCGGTAGCCGCCGAGCCAGACGAAGGCAGGTCCCGACGTCTTCTTGCGCGGGGCCCGATGGATGATCGCGATCTCCCGCGCAAGCGTTCCAGAACCGACGGTGATCGTTTTGCGGGTGAGGTTGGCTGCGTCGGTCATGGCGGAATCCTGAGGTTTTGCCGCGCTTATAAAACAGATTCTTAGGCATAGGACAGCAGGTGATTTTTTCGCGCGGCTATGCTATTGACTTCGCCGTAGCGATCACGACATTGCCGTCGGCCGCAAGCCGGACGCTGTCAATGTGTCGCTGCGGTCCGAAACAATCTAGGAGAATACGACCATCCGCAGACCATTCAAAACCGATGCCCCTGTTAAGGACGGGCCGCGCTCCAACCGGGAAATTCGCATTCCCAAGGTCCAGCTTATCGATGCCGAAGGCTTGAACCTTGGTATCGTTCCGACCGAGCAGGCTCTCAAGATGGCTGAGGACGCCGGCCTCGATCTCGTTGAGATCTCGCCGAACACCGAGCCGCCAGTGTGCAAGATCCTCGACCTGGGCAAGCTGAAATATGCGAACCAGAAGAAAGCGGCAGAAGCCCGCAAGAAGCAGAAGATCGTCGAAATCAAAGAAATCAAGATGCGGCCCAACATCGACACGCATGACTATGACGTGAAGATGAAGGCGATGAACCGTTTCTTTGAAGAGGGCGACAAGGTCAAGGTGACGCTGAAGTTCCGCGGCCGCGAAATGGCCCACCAGGAACTCGGCATGAAGCTTTTGCTTCAGGTGAAGGACGATACTTTGGAAATTGCCAAGGTGGAAGCTGAGCCGAAGCTCGAAGGTCGCCAGATGATGATGGTGCTGGCGCCGAAATAAGCGCCGCACCGGATGCCTTTTCGACGGACCGGCTGGCTTGGCCGCCGGATTTTCGTCATGTCTTCTTTCCCATTGCGCTTTTGACCGACTGCGGTTATAAGCGCGCGTTCCGAACGGTCCGGCAGGGCATGCCGTGGCTGTTCTAAATGCTTGAAACCAGCATCGTCTGTGGTTTCGATACAAAACTGGAGTAGCAAAATGCCCAAGATGAAGACGAAATCGGCTGCCAAGAAGCGGTTCAAGATCACCGCGACCGGCAAAGTCGTTGCAGCAGCCGCTGGCAAGCGCCACGGCATGATCAAGCGGTCCAACAAGTTCATCCGCGATGCACGCGGAACGATGATCCTTGCCGAACCCGATGGCAAGAAGGTTATCAAGAACTACCTGCCGAACGGTCTCTGAGACCCTCGTCACTTTTGGATCAGTTAAGGAGATCATGACATGGCACGCGTAAAACGGGGCGTCACTTCCCGCGCCAAGCACACCAAGACTTTGAAGGCAGCCAAGGGCTTCTACGGCCGCCGCAAGAATACGATCCGGGCCGCCAAGGCTGCCGTCGATCGTTCGCGTCAGTTCGCCACGCGCGACCGTCGCGTCAAGAAGCGCAATTTTCGCGCTCTGTGGATTCAGCGTATCAATGCTGCCGTCCGCGAATCCGGCCTGACTTACGGCCGCTTCATCGACGGCCTCAACAAGGCTGGCATCGAAGTCGACCGCAAGGTCCTCTCCGACATGGCAATCCACGAGCCGGAAGCATTCGGCGCTCTGGTTGCTGCTGCCAAGAAGGCGCTTGATTACCTCAAGGAAGCCGGCACCACCAACGAGTTTGAAAGCGCGGTTCGTTAACCAGCGCTTCCCAAGCTAATTAGCTTTACTGATTTTGGGAAACCCGCGCTGGTTACGGCTGGCGCGGGTTTTTCTTTTGCACTGCGCACGTCATTCCGACAAACAGCCGTCACGACCTCGCAATAGATCTCGCCGAGCATCAAACGGAAGAAACCATGTCCGATCTGGAAAACCTGAAAACTTCGCTTCTGGCGGAAATCGCCGGCACCAGTGACGAGGCGGCGATCGAGGCCGTGCGCGTCGGCGCGCTTGGCAAGAAGGGCTCGGTCTCCGAGCTCCTGAAGACGCTGGGCTCGATGTCGGCGGAAGAACGCCAGACCCGCGGTGCGGCGATCAACGCGCTGAAGAACGAGATTACCGACGCCATCACCGAGCGGAAGTCGGTGCTGAAGGACGCGGCAATCGAAGCGCGCCTCAAGGCCGAGACGGTCGACATCTCGCTGCCGGTGCGCTCTTCTCCAGCCGAGCGCGGCCGCATTCATCCGATCAGCCAGATCGTCGACGAGATCACCGCCATCTTCGGCGACATGGGTTTCTCGATCGCCGAGGGCCCGGATGTCGAGACCGACTACTACAACTTCACGGCGCTGAATTTCCCGGAAGGCCATCCGGCTCGCGAGATGCACGACACATTCTTCTTCCAGCCCGACGAGAACGGCGAGCGCAAGGTCCTGCGCACCCATACTTCACCGGTGCAGATCCGCACGATGGAAGCCTCGAGCCCGCCGATCCGCATCATCATCCCCGGCAAGACCTACCGTCAGGACAGCGACGCCACCCATTCGCCGATGTTCCATCAGGTCGAAGGACTGGTGGTCGACCGCAAGTCGCATGTCGGCAACATGCGCTGGATCCTCGAAGAGTTCTGCAAGGCCTTCTTCGAGGTCGACAGCGTCACCATGCGCTTCCGCCCGTCCTTCTTCCCGTTCACCGAGCCGAGCTTCGAAGTGGACATCCAGTGCGACCGCTCCGGCCCGATCGTCAAGTTCGGCGAAGGCACCGACTGGATGGAAATCCTCGGCTGCGGCATGGTGCACCCGAACGTGCTGCGCGCCGGCGGGCTCGATCCGGACGAGTTCCAGGGTTTTGCCTGGGGCATGGGCCTCGACCGTATCGCCATGCTGAAATACGGCATGCCGGACCTGCGCGACTTCTTCAACGCCGACGTCCGCTGGATGAACCACTACGGTTTCCGCCCGCTCGACATGCCGACGCTGTTCGGCGGCCTGAGCGCGTAAGGGAGAAACGACGATGAAATTCACACTCTCCTGGCTGAAGGATCATCTGGAAACGGATGCGACCCTCAATGAAATTTGCGAGCGCCTGACCGCGATCGGCCTCGAAGTCGAGGATGTCGACGACAAGGCGGCCTACAAGCCGTTCGTCATCGCCAAGGTTCTCTCGGCCGAAAAACATCCATCCGCCGACCGGCTCAAGGTGCTGATGGTGGATGCCGGCGACGGCAAGCGGGTGCAGGTCGTCTGCGGCGCCCCCAACGCACGCGCCGGCTTGATCGGCGCATTCGCGAAACCTGGAACTTACGTTCCGGGGATTGATGTGACGCTTGCCGTCGGCAATATCCGCGGCGTCGAAAGCCACGGCATGATGTGCTCGGAAAAAGAGCTCGACATGTCGGACAATCACGACGGCATCATTGATCTGCCGCTGGACGCGCCGGTCGGCACACCTTTTGCCTCCTATGCCGGCCTCGACGATCCGGTCATCGAGATCAACCTGACGCCGAACCGTCCCGACTGCACGTCGATCCACGGCATCGCCCGCGATCTGGCCGCGGCCGGCCTCGGCACGCTGAAGCCGCACGCAAAGCCCGACTTCAAGACCGAGGGGCAGACGTCCGTCGGTCTCAAGATCATTCTCGACGACGAGCGGCTTTGCCCCGGTTTCGGCCTTCGCCTCGTGCGCGGCGTCAAGAACGGCCCGAGCCCGCTGTGGATGCAGCAGCGGCTGAAGGCGATCGGCCTTCGCCCGATCAATGCGCTGGTCGATATCACCAACTTCATGACCTTCGACCACGGCCGGCCGATGCATGTCTTCGATGCCGCCAAGGTGAAGGGCGACCTGACCGTTCGGCGCGCGTTGGACGGCGAGACGGTGCTGGCGCTCGATACGCGCGAATACAAGCTCAACCCCAGCAACGTGGTCATCGCCGATGACAACGGCGTGGAGTCGATCGGCGGCATCATGGGCGGCGAACATTCCGGCTGCAACGAAAACACCGTCGACGTGCTGATCGAATCCGCGCTCTGGGACCCGATCAACATCGCCAAGTCCGGCCGTTCGCTCGGCATCATCACCGATGCCCGTTACCGGTTCGAGCGCGGCGTCGATCCGGAATATATGGTTCCCGGCCTCGACCGCACCACCCAGTTGGTGCTGGAACTCTGCGGCGGCGTCGCCACCGAAGCAAAAGTCGTCGGTTACAAGGGATATCAGCCGAAGATCGTCGACTTCCCTTATGCGGAAGTGAAGCGCCTGACCGGCCTTGAAGTCTCGACCGAGGAAAGCCGTCATATCCTAACGCGACTTGGTTTCGCGGTCGAAGGTTCCGGAGAACGCGTTTCCGTCACCGTTCCGTCCTGGCGTCCTGACGTCGACGGCAAGGCTGACCTCGTCGAAGAAGTCATGCGCATTCATGGCGTCGACCAGATCAAGCCCGAACCGATCGAGAAACTCTCGAGCGTCAATGCTAAGATCCTGACAACCCTGCAGATCCGCACCCGCACCGCCAAGCGGGCGCTTGCCTCGCGCGGCATGCTGGAAGCCGTCACCTGGTCCTTCATTCCGGAAGATCAGGCAAAGCTCTTCGGCGGCGGCGCCCAGGCGCTGAAGCTCGCCAACCCGATTGCAGCCGACATGTCCGACATGCGGCCGTCGCTGCTGCCGGGCCTGCTGTCTGCGGCGCAGCGTAATGCCGACAAGGGCTTTGGTGACGTGGCGATCTTCGAAGTGTCCGGCACGTACGAAAGCGATAGGCCGGAAGGCCAGCGCCGCGTTGCCGGCGGCATCCGTCGCGGCACGGCCTCGATCAACGGCACCGGCCGTCTCTGGTCGAACAATGCCAAGGGCGGCGGCAAGCCGGTCGATGTCTTCGATGCCAAGGCCGATGCGCTGGCGGTGCTCGAAGCCTGCGGCCTGCCGATGGGCAACGTCCAGATCGAGAAGGGCGCACCGGAATGGTATCATCCCGGCCGCTCCGGCACCATCAAGATGGGTCCCAAGGTCGTGCTCGGTTATTTCGGCGAGTTCCACCCGAAGACGCTCGGCGCCCTTGACGTTTCCGGCGCTCTCTGCGGTTTCGAGGTCTTCCTTGACGCCATGCCTGAGCCGAAGAAGAAGGCGACGCGCACCAAGCCGCCGCTGGAGCTTTCGCCGTTCCAGGCCGTCAAGCGCGACTTCGCCTTCGTGGTTTCGAGCGATGTCGAGGCCGGCGCGATCGTCAAGGCGGCGTCGACCGCCGACCGCAAGCTGATCACCGGCGTCAACGTCTTCGACGTGTTCGAGGGCGCATCGCTCGGTGAGGGCCGGAAGTCGATTGCGATCGAAGTGCTGATCCAGCCGGCCGAGCGCACGCTGACCGACGAGGATTTCGATACGCTGACGGCCAAAATCGTCGCCAATGTCGAAAAGACCACCGGTGGAACTCTGCGCGCCTAAAACGGGTGGCCTGAATCACCTCTGAAAGATAGCTTGCCTCACGGATGATGTGGGGCAGGCTTTTTATTTTGGAGGAACGGATGCGCGCACCGGGATCGATGAAAGGACTTGAGGAACTCGGCCGGGTGAGGCTGTCGAAGAACTTCTTCTTCCGCGATTTCCTGTTTTCGGAGATCGCCAATTTCTACGCGATCCCGAACATTCCGGAAGATCCGGATCTGGCGATCGAGGCTGGCCGGCATCTTTGCGAGGAACTGCTGGAACCCTTACAGGCAACGTTTGGGCGGCTGCACCTGCGCTCCGGTTATCGCTGCGCTAAGGTCAACGAATTCGGCAACAAGAACAATCTCAATTGCTCCTCCAATGCCAACACGGCGGCCGACCATATCTGGGATCGGCGCGATGCCAAGGGCTTCATGGGCGCCACCGCCTGCGTCGTTTTCCCCTGGCTGATCGACAACTATCACGACGACGGCGACTGGCAGAAGATGGCTTGGTGGATCCACGACCACCTGCCTTACTCGTCGATCATGGTCTTTCCGAAACTCTGGGCGATGAACATCCAGTGGCACGAAAAACCCGCCCGCCGGATCCGCAGCTTCGCCGAGCCGCGCGGCGTGCTCACAAAGATCGGGATGCCCAACAACGAAGGCGATCATTCCGAACACTACGTGGGGTTTCCGGCGCTTAAGCGGTAAGCGATGGCGGACCGTTCAGGAATGCAGGTAATAGAGCTTGTTGACGATCACCCAGCGGCCCTCGATCTTCAGAAGCGAGAGATAATCCGAGAACCGCATGCCGGCGAACTGGTCGACGACCTTGACCGTCGCGGCGTCGCCGGTGACGTCGAGCGCCTCGATCTGGATCAGCGGCTGTGTATCGGCGGGTGCTGCACCTTCCGATGTGACCGCCCCGATGAAGTCGTCGAGCGACAGCCATTCGACCGCGCCGTCGTAATTGCCGATGATACAGGCCTTGGGGTGGAAAGCCTTTCGGAGCGCCGCCTCATGCGCAAACGTCATTCCGTCCACATAGAGATGGATCACCGCCTGAACGGCCCGCTCCTCGGACATCGATCTTCTCCCATCGTTAGCGCCAGCATACTAACACGAAAAGATGGAAGCCCGAGTTTGCGTTAGCAAGGGCAAATTTAGCGGTTGGTCCACGCCATCGCCTGCGCCGCATAGCGGGTCCCGGAAAATTTCTCAGGAGCAAGCAGGTCGCCAAGCGTCTTAAGCTCGTCCGCCGAGAGCGAAATTTCCGTCGCCGCGACGTTCTGTTCCAGGTGCGGGATTTTTCTGGCGCCGGGGATGGGCACGATGAAATCGCCCTGGGCGAGAACCCAGACCAGCGCCAGCTGCGCCGCTGTGACGCCCTTCTGGACTGCCATGGCCTCCAGCATCTTCACCAGAGCGGCGTTGGCGGCCATGTTCTCGGCGCTGAAGCGCGGCAGCGTGTTGCGGAAGTCGTCCGGACCGAAATCCTCCGGCTTCTGGATCTTGCCGGTCAGGAAACCGCGCCCGAGCGGGCTGAACGGCACGAAACCGATATTCAACTCGCGGCAAGTGTCGAGGATCTCGCCTTCCGGCTCGCGGGTCCAGAGCGAATATTCGCTCTGCAGCGCCGTGATCGGGTGGATCGCATGGGCGCGGCGAATGGCGGCGGCACCCGCCTCGGAAAGCCCGAGCGCGCGCACCTTGCCTTCCTTCACCAGTTCGGCCATCGCGCCCACCGTATCCTCAATCGGCACGTTCGGGTCGATGCGGTGCTGGTAGAAGAGATCGATCACCTCGACCCCGAGGCGTTTCAGCGAGGCTTCTGCCACTTCGCGCACATGTTCCGGCCGGCTGTCGAGGCCGGACATTGCCCGCGCGTCGGAGGCATTCGGGTCGATCTTGAAACCGAATTTGGTGGCGATGACCACCTTGTCGCGGAAGGGCTTCAGTCCCTTGCCGAGCAGTTCCTCGTTCTTGAAAGGACCGTAGACTTCTGCCGTATCGAAGAAATTGACGCCGAGATCGACGGCGTGGTGCAGGGTCCTAATCGCTTCCTGTTCGTCCTGGCCGCCGTAACCATGGCTCATGCCCATGCAGCCGAGACCGACGGCGGACACGGTAAGTTCTTTTCCAAGCTTCCTCATTTCCATGAGAGCCTCCTTTTGTGATCGCAGAAAACTGACGGGCATCTCGTGGCGCCCGCCGAATTGATCAGGCGCCGGCCTCGTTGAGCAGCTTCATCTGGTCGGCCGAGAGCGTCAGGTTGCCGGCGGCGATGATCGCGCCGAGCTGGCCGACGCTGGTGGCGCTGGCGATCGGCGCGGTGACGCCGCGGGTCTGGATCAGCCACGCGAGCGCGATCGAGGCGACCTCGGCATTGGTTTCGACCGAGACCTCGTCGAGGGCTGCGAGGATGCGCAGGCCCTTGTCGTTGAGATAACCGAGCGCCTTGCCGCCGCGCGCCTTGCCCTCGGTGTCGGCCTTATCGCGGTATTTGCCGGTCAGGAAGCCGGAGGCGAGGCCGTAGTAGTTGATGACGCCGATCTCTTGGCTTACGCACAGATCCGCAAGCGGGCCTTCGAACGTGTCGCGGTCATAGAGATTGTATTGCGGCTGCAGCACGTCGTAGCGCGGCAGGCCGGCTTTCTTGGCAGCGTCGAAACTATCCTGCAGCATTTTCGCGTCGAGGTTGGAGCAGCCGATCGCCCGGATCTTGCCCTGTTCCTTCAGCTTGGCGAAGGCGCCGAGCGTCTCCTCGTAGGGCACGGTCTCGTCCGGCCAGTGGGCGAGATAGAGGTCGATATGGTCGGTCTGCAGGCGACGCAGGGAATTTTCCACCTCTTCGAGGATCCACTTGGCCGACAGGTCCTTCTTGCCCTGGCCCATGTCGGATCCGACCTTGGTGACGATGATTGCCTTGTCGCGGGAGGTGCCGCCGCTCTTCAGCCATTTGCCGATGATCGCTTCGGACTCGCCACCGACATGGCCGGGCACCCAGCGATTGTAGCTGTCGGCCGTATCGATCGTGTTGAAGCCGGCATCGAAGAACCGGTCGAGGATGTCGAACGACGTCCTCTCGTCGGCGGTCCAGCCGAACACGTTGCCGCCGAGAACGACGGGGGAAATGGAAAGGCCGGTCCGGCCGAGTGCGCGCAGCTCCATGATATTCCTCCAAAATTTTTAAGTGAGTGGGATGAGCCTGGGAAAGGAGCCTGAGATTAGCCGATGTTCCGCCGCCGACCAGCCCCTATTTTGGGCGGACGATCACTTTTTCAAGCGCCGCATTAGGCATGCCGTTGCGTGGGTGTCGGCAGGCCAATAAGGTGCGGCAACAATGCCATGGGGAGGTTCACATGCTGCGTTTCGGAATCCTGTCGACTGCCAGGATCGGTCATGAACAAGTGGTGCCGGCGATCCAGGATGCGGAAAATTGCGTCGTCACCGCCTTTGCCAGCCGTGATCTCGCCAAGGCGCGGGCGCTCGCCGACCGCTTCGGTGCCCCGCACGCCTTCGGTTCCTACGAAGAGATGCTGGCCTCCGACGTCATCGACGCCGTCTATATTCCGCTGCCGTCCAGCCAGCATGTCGAATGGTCGATCAAGGCCGCCGAAGCCGGCAAGCACGTGCTGTCCGAAAAGCCGATCGCGATCAAGGCGAGCGAGATCGAGGACCTGATCAAGGTGCGCGACCGCACCGGCAAGCTGATCTGCGAAGCGTTCATGGTCACTTACGCACCGGTCTGGCTGAAGGTGCGCGAACTGCTGAGCCAAAAGGCGATCGGCGAGTTGAAGCACGTGCAGGGCTCGTTCAGCTATTTCAACCGCGACCCGTCCAACATGCGCAATATCCCGGAACTCGGCGGCGGAGCCCTGCCGGATATCGGCGTCTATCCAACGATCACCACACGTTTCGTGACCGGCCAGGAACCGCGGCGGATACAGGCGCGGGTGGAACGCGATCCCGGTTTCGGCACGGATATCTATTCCAGCGTCAAGGCGGATTTCGGTTCATTCGAAATGACGTTTTATATTGCCACTCAGATGGCCGCCCGCCAACTGATGGTCTTCCACGGCACCGAGGGCTACATCGAGGTCAAGTCGCCGTTCAATGCCGGCCGCTGGGGCGCTGAGGAAATCGAGCTCACCAATCAGAACCATGCGGTGTCGCAAATCTTCCGCTTCCCCGATAGCCGCCAGTACAAGCGCCAGGCAGAAGCCTTCGCGAAGGCAGTCAAGGGTGAGCCGGTCGAAGTCGTGACACTCGAGAATTCGCTGAAGAACCAGAGGTTCATCGACGCCATCTACCGTGCTGGCGGCCACGACGGGTGGGAAACGGTCTAGTCCCGCCAGCGACGGATGCGGTAGAGCCCGAAACCGCCGAAGACGAGCGCGCAGGCCCAGGCGAAGCCGAAATGCACGAGCGGCTGCACCTGCGGCGCGCGTGACGCCAGCGCTGCGAAAATTCCGTAGTTCAGCACAAGGCCGATCGTGACGAGCGGCCAGAAACCTGGCTGGCGCACGTGATCCGAAGCCGGGCGCAATATTCTATGCAGGGCCAGCGCAGCAACAAGACCGCCGCTCAGCGACATTAGGCGGTCTACAAGTGTGCCGGCCTCGGTCTCTGTGGCCAGGACCTGCAGTAGCAGTGCATCGATAATGATCAGCAGCACGAGGAGAATGGCAAACCGGGCGCGGCTGGTCATCGTGCGGTCAGCCGTTGATGGCCAGCAGACCGGCAAAGATCAGCACGGTCCCAAGCGCATATCGGAACGTCAGCGGTTCGCCGAAGAAAAGCTGCGCCAGCAGCGGCACGAAACAGAATGTCAGCCCCATGAAGGAATAGGCGAGCGTCAGCGGCACGGATTTCAGCACATAGATCCAGACGACCGTGCCGAAACCGTAAAGCGCCAGTGCGGCGAGCAGCACCGGATTGGCGGCGAGCGCGAGGAGCCCGCGCACCGAAAAGTCACCGGCGGTGGAGCTGGTCATCTTGAACAGGACCTGGCCCATGGCGATCAGCAGCGGCGTTCCGAGAAGCCCGAGCCAGGTGATAGGGGAAAGCGAGGCGAACATCGAATATCCTCAGCCCGGCCGGTCTTCGCTGTAGAAGATGTCGCGGCCGATATCCTCGCAGACATAGACCTCCGGCACCGGATGGGCGGCGCGCAGGAAAGAATGGGTGTAGGCGAAGAAGTTGAAATGCGGGTTGAACGTGTAGCGGGATTCCCGTTCGCGGGGCACGACGATGATCAGCCGCTTTCTGGCGATCCGCCTGAGTTCCGCAATCGCCTCCCTGTATTCCAGCACATGCTCGATCACATGGGTGCAGACTACGGTATCGAACTCGCCGTCGGCAAACGGCAGGTCCTCAATCTTGGCGGCGACATATTCGACACCTTCGATCGCGGCCGCATCCTCGACGACGAAATCGACGCCGACGAGACGCGTGAGTTCGGGATGGGCGGCGCGGATATGGGTGAGCAGCGCACCGGTGCCACATCCGACGTCGCAGACGCTTGTGCCGGTAATCATCGAATTGATCCGCCGGATGCAGGCCGCCGAATTGTCCGTGCCCTCATGGACGCGCGGATGGTTGCGGTAGAGGTCCGCGTATTCCTCCTCCGTCAGGAACGGCGCCCGCTCCCGAAAACTGGCGAGATGGCTGATATGGTCGCCCCAGACGCGCTTGGCGAGCCAGAGGAAAAGCGGCGAATCCCTGAGGATCGGCGGCAGCAGGTCTTCGATGACGAAGCGGATGCGGTTGGTGGTTTCCCGGTTCATGCGGCTTTGGTCCTGCGCCGCTCGGGCTTGGGTCCCCGGACCGCGATCTGTGCCGGATCGGCGACATGCACGCTGGCCGGCAGGCTCATGTAGTGGATACGAAGCTGTTCGGCGCGGGCGCGCGACACGGAATCGAGTATCAGGCCGGCGGTGAAGATCAGCAAGGAAACCAGCATCAGCACCAGCGAGAACACCCAGGTGGGCATGCGCTCCACGAGGCCGGTCTGGAAATAAGCAACCAGGACCGGCGCCATGAAGATCAGGCTCGCCGCCATGAAGGCGCCGCTGATCAGGCCGAAAAAGGCGAACGGCCGCGTTTCCTTCATCAGCATCGCGAACATCCAGAGGATCCTGGCGCCGTCCTTGAAGGTCGAGAGCTTGGAATGCGAGCCTTCGGGCCGCCTTCCGTAATCGAGCTCAATCTCGCAGACCGGCAGCTTCAGCAGCGAGGCATGCACCGACATTTCGGTCTCGATCTCGAATCCGCCGGAGACAGCCGGGAAACTCTTCACGAACCGGCGCGAGAAGGCCCGGTAACCGGAGAAGATATCGGTGAAGTCGGACGCGAACATCGTCCGGTAGAGGAAGTTGAACAGCCGGTTGCCGGCCGCATGGCCCTGCCGACCTGCATCCGCATGCACCCCGCGCCGGGTGCCGACCACCATGTCGGCGCGCTCGGTCAAGAGCGTGCGGACCAGTTCCTCCGCATCCTGCGGCGTATAGGTGCCGTCCCCGTCGGCCATGATGTAGATATCCGCCTCGATGTCGGCGAACATGCGGCGCACCACATGGCCCTTGCCCTGCCGGCGCTCGCGCATGACGAGGGCGCCCGCGAGCATCGCCTGGAGTGCGGTGCCATCCGTGGAATTGTTGTCGTAGACATAGATCCGGGCACCGGGAAGCGCCTCGCGGAAACCGCGCACCACGCCGGCGATGGTCATCGCCTCGTTATAGCAGGGCAGCAGGATCGCGATGTCGAAATGGCCGGTCAGGGCGTCGGTCATGTTTTTCACTCGATACACGGAAAACCGAACGCGGGAATTTCCCGTGCCGCAGGCTTTACTATTTCTTGGGAAGGTTAAGGCTAGGTTTCCTCAACCCTCGAACAGGCGAAAAGTCCGCACCAAGATGACGGAAAACATGGCAGACAGATCCCTATTGAGGGCGGCAGGCCAGCCCGCTGTGCCGCTACTGTCGCGGCTTCTGCCGGCGGTGGTCCTTTATGCGGCCATCGCCGCCGTCATAGCTCTCGCGTTTTTTCTCTCGGATGCCAAGGATTACGTCGGAGCCGACAATGACGACGTCATGCGGCTCGTCGAGATCAGGGATTTTCTCGGCGGCCAGAACTGGTTCGACCTGACCCAGTACCGGCTCGGTATCGAGGGCGGCACACTGATGCATTGGTCGCGGTTGATCGATCTGCCGATCGCGCTGCTGATCCGGCTGTTTTCGCTCTTCCTATCCCCGGGCAAGGCCGAAGCCGTCGTCGTCACGATCTGGCCTCTGCTTCTGGCGCCGCTTCTGCTCCTGCCGCTCGGCCTGGCTGTCCGCAGACTGGCCGGCGTTGCGACCATGCACATCGCGCTCGGCCTTGGGGCACTGTTCGTCCTCGGCTGCGTCCGCTTCAAGCCCGGTTCCGTCGACCACCACAACGTCCAGCTCACGCTCGTCATGTGGATCGCCGCCATGCTGGTCGATCCGCAGAAGCGCGCATCGAGCTATGTCGTCGCTGCCGTCGCCTGCGCGCTGGCATTGGCAATCGGGGTCGAAACGACACCTTTTGTTGCCGTCGTTTGCGTCTGCGTCGCGCTTCAGTGGGTTTGGCATGGCCAGGCATTTTCCCGGCCGGCCCGTTTCTTCGGCCTGTCGCTGGCGTTGTCCGTCTCGGCGGCTTTCTTCCTGACGATCCCGCCGCGCGCCTATGCGGTCGTCACCTGCGATAACTTTTCGCTCGGCTTCTATGCCCTTTCCGCACTGGGAGGAGCTGCGCTCTTTCTCCTCGCAAGCCCGCCGAAACAGCGCAGTCGCCCTTTCCGTGTCGCCCTGGCGGGTGTCACCGGCGGGGTGCTGCTGCTGACGGCCCGCGTCATCGCGCCGCAATGCCTCGGCGATCCGCTCGGCACGCTCGATCCGCTATTGGTCGAGCTATGGCTGAACGGTGTCACGGAAGCACGCTCGGTCTTCGCCGAAGCCCAGGCAGAGCCGGAAATGGTCGGTGGGTTCTACGCCGTTGGGCTCTTTGCGATCGTCGTCTGCCTTGTCCGCAGCCTGAAACGCGAGGAGACGGAACTCCATCTCATGCTGCTGGCGCTGATCGGGGCATCATGGGGAATCGCGCTGCTGCAGGTGCGGGGCGCTTTCTTTTCCAATATGCTGGCCATCCTGCCGTTGTCGCTGCTGATCACCGATCTGCGGCGCGCCTCCGCGGCCGATCCCGAGAACCCCAGCACGGCCTTTGCCTATATC